>CAWGVI010000001.1:0-315520 GCA_963826015.1 uncultured Actinomycetota bacterium
CTCAGGCCGGCCGGAAGGAGTCGTGGGCCACGCGCGCGGCGTGCTTCACCATGACGTGCTGGGTGACCGTGTACTCGAGGACCGCCTCGTGACTCATGTCCTTGCCGAAGCCGCTGCCCTTCACACCGCCGTGCGGCGCCTCGGAGGCGATCGGGAGGTGGTCGTTGACCCAGGTGACGCCGGCCTCGAGCCGGTGGACCACGCGCAGGGCCCGGGCGACGTCGGAGGTCCAGACCGAGGACGCGAGGCCGTAGGCGCTGTCGTTCGCCTGGGCGACGGCGTCGTCCTCGGACCCGAACGCTCGCAGCACGAGCACCGGACCGAAGACCTCGTGCTGGACGATCTCGGAGTCCTGCTCGGCACCGACGACCAGCGTGGGCGGGTAGTAGGCGCCGGCGACGTCCGGGACGACACCGCCGGTGAGGACGGTCGCCCCCGCGGCCACCGCCCGCTCGACCACGGCGTGCACGCGGTCGCGGTGGGTCACCGACACCAGGGGTCCGATGTCGGTGGTGTCGTCGTGCGGGTCCCCCACCCGGACCTTCCGCATCTGCTCGGCGATCAGCCGCGCCAGCTCGTCGGCGACGGAGGCCTCGGCGTACACGCGGGTGGCGGCGGTGCAGTCCTGACCGGAGTTGTAGGTCGCGGCCATGGCCAGCGCGGCGGCGGTCGTCGGCAGGTCGGCGTCCGCGAAGACGACGGCCGGGGCCTTGCCGCCCAGCTCGAGGTGCACCCGGGTGGTGGTCTCGGCGGCGGTCCGCATCACCGCCCGGCCCGCGCCCGGCGAGCCGGTGATCGACACCATGGCGACGTCCGGGTGCCGCACCAGGGCCTGACCGACGTCGGCGCCCCCGGTCACGACGTTGAGCACGCCGGCCGGCAGGCCCGCCTCGAGCGCGAGCTCGGCGAGCCGCAGGGTGGTGCCGGGGGTCTCGGGCGAGGGCTTGAGGACGATGGTGTTGCCCGCCGCGAGGGCGGGACCGAGCTTCCAGATCGCCATCACCAGCGGGAAGTTCCACGGCGCGATGCCCGCGACCACGCCGAGCGGGCGGCGGACCAGCATCGAGGTGTAGCCCTCGCTGAGCACCCCGGCACCGGAGCCCTCGAGCGAGCGCCCGGCGCCCGCGAAGAAGCGCAGGTTGTCGGCACCGAACGGCAGCTCGCCGTCGCGGAAGACCGGCACCGGCTTCCCGGTCTCGGCGACCTCCAGCGCGGTCAGCACCTCGCCGTCGGCGGCGATCCGGTCGGCGAGGGTGAGCAGGTGCTGGGCCCGCTGCCCCGGGGTCAGGTCGGCCCAGGCCGGGAAGGCGGCCTTCGCCGCGGCCACGGCCTCGGCGACGTCGTCGACCGTGCCCGCGCGGTACGTCGAGCCGGCGCGGCCGGTGGCGGGGTCGACGAGGACGACCTCGTCCCCACCGCCGTCGCGCGCCGTCCCGCCGATGTGCACTCCGTGGGTCATGACTGTCCTCTCAGCTGTTGAACCCGACACCGAACTTGTCCATCGTGCGCAGCAGCGCTCCGCGCCGGCCCCGCCGGTCCTCGCGGGCCAGTGCGGCCCGGGTCGCCTGCACCGCGGCCCAGCGCGCCGGCTCGGGCGGGAACGGCACGGGCTTGCGGCGCACCATCGACAGCTCGGTGCGCTCGGTCTCCCGGCCCGCCAACAGGTCGAGGCCGACGCGGGCGCCGAAGCGCGAGGCCGCGACACCGAGGCCGGTGTAGCCGACGGCGTAGGCCACCCGGCCGTCCAGGGCGGTGCCGAAGACCGGGGTGAACCGCGACGTGGTGTCGATGACCCCGGCCCAGCGGTGGGTCAGCTCGACGTCCTCGAGCTGCGGGAACGTCTCGCGGAACTGGCGCGCCAGCAGGGAGTGCGAGGACGCGCGCTGCTCACGCGCCGCCTCGGTGCGGTTGCCGAAGTAGTAGATGGCGTCATAGCCGCCCCAGACGATCCGGTCGTCCGCCGTCCGCCGGTAGTAGTGGAACTGGTTGCCGGAGTCGGTCATGCCCTGGTTGGCCGCCCAGCCGACCCGGGAGAGCTGCTCGCGAGTCAGTGGAGCCGTGGCCAGCACGTGGTCCCAGACGGGCAGCACGTAGGAGCGGATCCGGCGCAGCAGCGGCGGGAAGGCGTTGCTGGCCAGCAGCACCCGGTCGGTGCGGACGGTGCCGCTGCTGGTCACGCAGAGCACCGAGTCGCCGTCACGGCGCAGGTCGGTCACCGCGCTGCGCTCGTGCAGCACCACGCCCTTGCGCAGCGCGACGTCGCGCAGTCCGGTCGTCATGGCGAGCGGGTCGACCAGGCCACCGGCGGGCATGACCAGCCCGGCGAGGTAGGTGGGCGAGTCGACGTCCGCGCGTACCTCCTCTCGCTCCAGGAACGTCGCCTGCTCGCCCCACTGGTGGTGCAGGTCGAGCAGGTGGCGGAGACCGTCGACCTCGTGGGGACGGGTCGCCACCATCGTCTTGCCGCAGAGCCGGAGGTCGGCGTCGACCTCCTCCTTGGCGAGGTACTCCTCGATGTCGACCAGGTTCTGGTGCCCCAGGGCCAGCAGGCGCGGGAGCTCCTCGGGCCAGGTGGCGACGCCGTGGGCGAGACCGTGGGTGAGCGAGGCGGAGACGAATCCACCGTTGCGGCCCGAGGCGCCGGCGGCGACGTGCTGCGCCTCGAGGAGGACCACCCGGCGACCCGGCTGCTCCTCCACCGCGTGGATCGCGGCCCAGAGCCCGGTGAGGCCGGCGCCGACGACCACCAGGTCGGCCCGGAGCTCGCCGGCGACCGGGTCGCTGACCGGGTCGAGGTCGCGACCCTCCCACCACACCGGCAGCGGCCGGAGCGAGGACACCTCGGTCATCGGAGCTCGCCCCGGACGACGACCTCGGTGGTCCAGGACAGCGCGACGGCACTGCCCCGCTCCACGCCGGTGACGCCAGGGACCGCGACCAGGAACGGCTTCTCGAGACCGGCTACGTCGACGGCGACGTGGCTGGTGCCGCCCTTGAACTGCACGTCGACGACCACGCCGTCGAGGGTGCCGCCGGTGCCGGGCGTCAGCCGCACGTCCTCGGGACGCACCACGACGACGCCCTCGGCGCCCGGCAGCTGGTTGCTGGTCCCGATGAAGTCGGCGACGAACAGGTTGGCGGGGCGGCGGTACATCTCCACCGGGCTCGCGACCTGCTGCACGCGGCCCTCGGCCATGACCGCGATCCGGTCGGCCATCGACATCGCCTCCTCCTGGTCGTGGGTGACCACGACGAAGGTGATGCCGACCTCGTGCTGCAGGCGCTTGAGCTCCAGCTGCATCTCCGAGCGGACCTTGCGGTCGAGCGCGGAGAGCGGTTCGTCGAGCAGCAGCAGCCGTGGCCGCTTGACGATCGCGCGGGCCAGGGCGACCCGCTGTCGCTGCCCACCGGACAGCTGCTTCGGGCGCCGCTCGGCCAGGGCGGTCAGGCCGACCGTCTCGAGCACCTCGTCGGTGCGTCGGCGCACCTCCGCCGTCGACAGCTTCTCCCGCTGCAGGCCGTAGGCGACGTTGCGCTTGACGCTGAGGTGGGGGAACAGGGCGTAGGACTGGAACATGAGGTTGACCGGGCGCTTGTTGGGCGGGAGTCCGAGCAGGTCGTCGCCGCCGAGCAGGATCGCTCCGCCGTCGGGGTGCTCGAAACCCGCGACGGAGCGCAGCAGCGTGGTCTTGCCGCACCCCGAGGGGCCGAGCAGGGCGAAGAACTCGTTCTCCGCGATCGAGAGCGACACCGCGTCGAGGGCGACCACGTCGCCGAACGAGCGCGAGACCTCCAGGATCTCCAGCAGGGCGGTCATGCGTCCTCACTCCTCCGGACGGCGCGCGCCGCGACGACCACGACGGCGATGCTGACGACGACCAGCACGGTCGCCAGGGCGTTGATCTCGGGCGTGACCCCGACCCGGACCATCGAGTAGACGGCGATCGGCAGGGTCTGCGTCGTGGGGCCGGCGGTGAAGAAGGCGATCACGAACTCGTCGAGCGACAGCGTGAAGACCAGCAGCGCGCCCGCGACGACGGCCGGCATGATCGCCGGGAGCGTCACCCGCAGGAAGGTCGTGACCGCCCCGGCGCCCAGGTCCCGCGACGCCTCCTCCTCCGACAGGTCCATGCCGGCAAGCCGGGCCCTGACCACGGCGACCACGAACGCCGTGCCGAACGCCGCGTGCGCCAGCAGGATGGTGGTCGCGGACTTCGGGATGCCCGCGGCGTAGAAGAAGGACAGCAGCCCGATCGCGAGCAGCAGGTCGGGGAGGATCGCAGGCGCCATGGCCGAGGCCTCGAGCAGCCGCGACCGGGTGTGCCGGGCGAGGCCGACGGCGAGGAGGGTCCCGAGGACCGTGGCGATCACGGTCGCACCCACGGCCACGGTCAGGGAGGTGGTCAGCGCCGAGCGCAGCCGCTCGTCGCCGGCGAGCTCGACGTACCACCGGGTGCTGAAACCGTCCCAGGAGTAGGCCGAGCCGCCGTCGTTGAACGACATCGCGACCAGCACCAGGATCGGCAGGTACAGGAAGCCGAAGCACAACCCGAGCGGTACCCAGAGCCAGCCGGGTCCGCTGCGGGCCGCCCGGGCCGCGACGCCCGCCCTAGGCACGGGAGTCCCCCTCGATCCGTCGGGTGACGACCGCCTGCACCAGGAACAGGAGCAGCAGCGCGATCACCACGACGAAGGCCAGGACCGCACCGAAGGGCCAGTCCTGCACCTTCAGGAACTGGTCGCGGATCAGGTTGCCGACCATCACCGTCTTGCCGCCTCCGAGGAGCTCGGGCACCACGAAGTTCCCGAGGCTCGGGACGAACACGAAGATGGAGCCGGCGATCGCGCCCGGGAGGGTGAGCGGCAGCAGCACGCTGTAGAAGGTGCGGAACCGGCTGGCGCCGAGGTCGGTGGAGGCCTCCAGCTGCTCGGCGTCGACCCGCTCGATGGCGGCGTACAGCGGCAGCACCATCAGCGGCAGGTAGGCGTAGACGAGGCCCACGACCACCGCGCCGTCGGTGTAGAGCAGCGTGAACCGCTCGTCGGTCAGGCCGAGCCCGACCAGCACGTCGTTGACGATGCCCTGGGTGTTGAGCAGGACGATCCAGGCGTACATCCGGATCAGGAAGTTGGTCCAGAACGGCACCACCACCAGCACCAGCGCGACCGTGCGCCAGCGGGCCGGCAGCTTGGTGATCGCGTACGCCGTCGGGTAGCCGATCAGCAGCGCCAGCGCCGTGGCCATGGCGGCGATGCCCAACGAGCTCCACAGCACGTCGAGGTAGAGCGGGTCGGCAGCGCGCCGGAAGTTCTCCAGGGTCAGCGTCCACTCGACGCCGCCGAAGCGACCGCGGGTGGCGAACATGTAGGCGAGCACCAGCAGCACGGGCGCGGCCACCAGCACCGCGTAGAAGGCGAAGCCCGGCCCGAGCAGGACCAGCGGCTCGCCCAGCCGGGCGAGACGGCGTCCGCGAGGTCGTCGCGGCCGCCGTCCCGCCACCGGGTCGGGCATCAGGAAGCCGTGACCTCGGTGATGATCCGGTTGTACAGGGACGCCGACTCACCGATGTCGGTCATGTTCTCGCCCTCGAGCATCTCCTCGCGGCGGGCCCCGAGGGTGTCGAACTGCTCGGTGAGCTTGGCCGGCAGTGAGTCCATCGCCGCCTCGTTGGGCACGTTGTAGAGGATGTTCTCCGCCGCCCAGGCGTGGTTCTTGGCGTCCAGGATCGCGTTCACGAAGGCGTACGCCGCGTCCTTGTTCTCCGAGGACGCCAGGATCGCCATGCCGTCGACCCACAGGTCCGAGCCCTCCTCCGGGACCGCGAACTTGATGTTCGGGTCCTCGGCGGTGCCGTAGTTGCACCAGCCGTCCCACGCCTCGACCATGACGGCCTCGCCGCTGATCAGCCGCTCGTAGAACGTGGTGTCGTCGTAGGCGAGGAGGTCGTCCTTGGCGGCGACCATCATGTCCTTGACCTGCCCCATCTCGCCCTCGTCGGTGGTGTTCACCGAGAAGCCGAGCGCCTTCTGCGCGGGCAGCACGGCCCATCGCTCGGTGCCCATCATGGTCACCTTGCCGGCGTACTCGGGCGCCGGCTCGAGCAGGTCCTTCCACGAGGTGGGTGCCTGGTCCACGAGGTCCTCGCGGTAGCAGATGCCCGTGGTCCCCCACGTGTACGGCGCGAAGAACGCCTGGCCGTCGACCTCGGCGAGCTCCTGGGCGCGCGGGTCGAGGTTGTCCCAGTTCGAGAGGTACGCCGGGTCGAGCGGCTCGAGCAGCCCCTCCTCGGCGAAGGCCTGCAGGTAGGGCTGGGAACCGAAGACCACGTCGAGGCCCTCGCCGCCACCACCCGTCACCTTGGCGACCAGCTCCTCGTTGGTGGCGTGGTTGGTGACCTCGACGGTCGCGCCGGTCTCCTCCTTGACGATGTCGCCGATGTCGTCGGGCATGTAGTCGGCCCAGTTCGACACGACGATGGTCTGGTCGCTGAGGTCGGCCTCGGTGTTGATCGCCGTGGGCTCGGCCGGCGCCTCGTCGTCGCCGCCGCACGCGGCGAGCGTGAGGGCGAGGACCGAGGTCACGGCTGCCGCCGCGGTGCGGTGCAGGGTTCTGGATGTCATGGGACGTGCGCCTCTCGGTGAGGAGGCACCGCCGAACGGCGGCGCGGTGCAGTAGAAGATTGCATGCCCGTTCAGGAACCGCAATACCCAAGATCGCCGCCACGACGGGGCTTGACGGAAATTACTGAATGGTCCTTCAAATCCGTGGCCGTTTCTGTCAGGGTGACGCGCACCCCCTCGACCACGGTCGAGGACCACGACACCGGGACGGAGAACCGATGACCACCGCGCGCCGGGAACGACGGGAGAAGCTCCTGCGTGCCGCCCAGCGCGCCGTCGTGGAGCATGGCGTCGACGTGCGCCTCAAGGACATCGCCGACATGGCCGGGCAGACCTCGGGTGCGGTGCTCTACCACTTCCCCGACGTGCAGTCCCTCCTGGTCGAGGCGAACCGGGCCGTCATGGAGCGCTTCATCGAGATGCGGGTCCGGGCCGTGCAGGGCATGGTCTCCCCCGCGGACAAGCTGGTCACGACCATCGCCTCCGGACTGCCCGTCGACTCCGACGACGAGGACGTCAAGCTCCTCTGCGCGCTCGGTGGGGCGGCGTCCCGGTACCCCGTGTACGCCGCGATGCTCACCTCGCTCTTCGACCGCCAGGTCGCGATGTACCAGGTGATCCTCGAGGCCGGCGCCGCCGTGGGTGACTTCGACCTGCACAGCCCCTCGGAGACCATCGGCCGCAACATCGTCGCGCTCGAGGACGCCTACGGCTACCGGATGGCCGCACGGCACGGGACCATCGACCACGCGGTGGCCACCGACCTGATCCTCGCCTACGCCCGACTCGCCGTCGCCCATCCGCTCGACGCCACGTCCTCCGTGACGGCCTGACCCAGGAGACCACCGATGCCCGAGCAGCTCACCGTCCTGTTCCTCCCCGAGTCCGCCTACGGGCCGACCAACCAGTGCATCGGCCTCGGGGACCTGCTGCTCAGACGCGGCCACACGGTGGTCTTCGCCTCCGAGTCCTCCTGGGCGGGACGGCTCGAGCCCCTCGGCTTCGTCGAGCGGCTGGTCGACCTCGCTGAGCCGGATCCGGGGGCCGACGAGGGCGACGCCGGCCAGTTCTGGACCGACTTCATCGCCGAGACGGCCCCCGAGTTCCGCAAGAGCACGACCGAGCAGCTCGAGACGTTCGTCCAGCCGACGTACCAGGCCCTCATCGACGGGGCGAGGTACTGCGAACCGGCGCTGAAGCGGATCATCGAGGAGGTGCGCCCCGACGTCCTGGTCGAGGACAACGTGGTGCTGTTCCCGGCGCTGACCACCAGTGGGGCGCCCTTCGTCCGGATCGTCTCGTGCAACCCGCTCGAGGTGCCCGGCGAGGGCGTCGCCCCCGGCCTGTCCGGGCTCCCCCAGGCCGAGCCCGACTCGTGGGGCCCCTTCCGCGAGCAGTTCGAGCGGACCCACCGCGAGCTGTGGGAGTCGTTCAACGCCTGGGTGGTCGAGCAGGGTGCCGAGCCGCTGCCGGACCTGGAGTTCATGCCACGCGACAACGCCGCGAACATCTACGTCTTCCCCGAGGAGGCGGACTACGTCGCCCAGCGCCCGCTGGGCGACTCGTGGCACCGGATCGACTCCAGCGTCCGGCTGACCGACGAGGAGTACGTGCTGCCGCCCGAGGTCGCCGACCGGCCCGAGGGGTCGGCGCTGGTCTACCTCTCGCTCGGCTCGCTCGGCGGCGCCGACGTGGAGCTCATGCAGCGCCTGGTCGACGTCCTCGCCGACAGCCCTCATCGCATCATCGTCAGCAAGGGCCCGCAGGCCGACCGGATCGCGCTGGCCCCCAACATGGTCGGCGAGCAGACGCTGCCCCAGACTCGGGTCGTCCCCCAGGTCGACCTGGTGATCACCCACGGGGGCAACAACACCACCACCGAGGCCCTGCACTTCGGCAAGCCGATGGTCCTGCTCCCGCTGTTCTGGGACCAGTACGACAACGCGCAGCGGATGCACGAGCTCGGCTTCGGCATCCGGCTCGCGACCTACGACTTCACCGACGCCGAGCTGCACTCCGCAATCGACACCCTCCTCGCCGACACCGGGCTGCGCGAGCGCCTCGACGCGATCGGCGCCCGGATCCGCGAGCGCGACGGGCTGACCCGGGGCGCCGATGTCATCGAACGGGTCGGGCTCGCGCACCGGCGCGAGCACGCGTGACCCTCCCCGCCGCCGTCCGTCGGGCCGGCTGGTCCCGGATGCTGCCGGCCCACCGGGCCGACGGCGCCGACCAGCCGGTCGGCGAGCCGCGGTGCCTCGCCGACCTGCCGCTGGGCGACGGGCTGGCGCTGGCCGTCCTCGCGGACGACCGCGACCGCACCTACCCCGCGCCCCTCGCCGTCACGACGGACGGCGTCCGTCGTGCCCTCCCGGGGGACGGGGCCTCCGAGGCGCTGGTGGCGCTCCTGGCCGCCGGGAGCCGGTCGCTCGACGGGTTCCGGGTGACGTCCTGGCACCACGCGCCCGCCGACGGCGAACGCGCCGTCGCGGTCGACCAGACCAACGAGTCGGTCGTCGTCGGCGACGCCGCCGTCGTGAAGTGGGCCTTCCTCGCCGACGAGGGACCCCACCCCGCACCGTCGCTCCTCGGCGTCCTCGAGGCTGGCGGCTTCCACGGCACGCCGACCCCGTGGGGCGCGCTGGAGTGGGAGGGCCGGCTGCTCGCGCTGGTGGTCGGGTTCGTGCCGGGTGCCGTCGACGGGTGGACCTGGGCGGTGGACGACATCGCCTCGCTCGACCTCGACCGGGTCGCGGCCGCCGGGCGGGTCCTCGGCGCGCTGGTCAGCGACTTCCACCGGGCGCTCTCGACCACGGCCCGGTCCGCCACCGCCGACGAGGTGGGTTCGTGGCGCAGCGGAGCCCTGGCCGACCTCGACCGCGCGCTGGCGACTGCCCCCGCCGTGCTTCCCGACCACGCCTCCGACGTACGCCGGTTGCTCTCCGCGACCCCGTCCGGCGCGGTGACGGTGCAGCGCGTGCACGGCGACCTCCACGTCGGACAGGTGCTGAGGGCCGCGGGACACGTGCTGACCGACTTCGACGGCAACCCCGTCGTCCCCGCGCCCGAGCGCACGCGCGAGCAGCCGGTCGAGCTCGACGTCGCCGGGATGGCGCAGTCGATCACCCACGCCGGGATCGTCGCCCGGCGCCACCATCGCGACCTCGACCCGGAAGCGATCGGCGCGGCCGCCGCCACTGCCCGCGCGTCGTTCCTCGCGGCGTACGGCGCGATCGACCCCAGCCTCCTCCGGACCTTCGCGCTGCGTCAGGTCTGCCGCGAGTTCACCTACGCCGCCACCCACCTCCCGCGGTGGTCCTACGTGCCCGAGGCCGCGCTACCCATGCTCCTGCGAGAGGACGTCGCGTGAACCCCGACCTGTTCCTGGCCGATCTCCGGCGCAAGCCCGAGGCGTTGCGGTCGCTGGCCACCTCGTTGCGCGCAGGAGGACCCCTGGGCGTTCCTCGGCCCGGCTCCGGCGCGGGTCGTGCTGCTCGGCATGGGCTCCTCGGCGTACGCCGGCGGGGTGGCCGCGGCGCGGCTCCGCGCCCGGGGCGTGCTGGCCGTCTCCGAGCTCGCCAGCAGCGACCTGCTGCCGGCCTGGGGCACGGGGACGCTCGTGGTCGCGGTCTCGGCCACCGGGGGCTCCCGCGAGACCCTCGACGCGCTCGGCCGGCTGACCGGCGAGGCCCGCGTCGTCGCCCTCACCAACACGCCGGGCTCGGTCCTCGGCGACGCCGCCGACCACACGGTGGACCTGCAGGCGGGCACCGAGGCGAGCGGCGTGGCGTGCCGCAGCTTCCAGCACACCCTCGGGCAGCTGCTCGCGCTCGAGCGTCACCTCGCCGGGGACGACCTCGGTCCCCTGGCCGACGACGTCGACCGGGCGGCCGACGCGAGTGAGCACCTGCTCACCACCGCCCCTGACTGGCTGCCCGTCGTGACGGACCTGGTCGACGGTCCGGCCGGCTCGCACCTCGCGGCGCCCGCGCGACGGCTCTCCTCGGCCCAGCAGGGCGCGCTGATGCTGCGCGAGGTCCCGCGCCGCGCAGCCGTCGGCTGCGAGGCCGGCGACTGGGCACACGTCGACGTCTACCTCACCAGGAGCACCGACTACCGGCTCCTGGTCTTCGCCGGCTCCGTCTGGGACGAGGGCATCGTGGAGTGGACCGAACCGCGGGCGACCAAGATCGTCTCGGTCGGCGGCGACTTCCCGGGTGCGCGGGCGACCGTGCGCTACCCGCACGACGACGTCGACGACGTCCGCCTCCTCACCGAGACCCTGGTTCCCGAGCTGGTGGCGGCCAGCCTGTGGGCCGGGCCGGGGTCCCTGAGCCGCGAACCCTTCTGAGAGAGACACGTAGACCGCCCCGCCGACAAGGGGGCAAAGCAGTCGACGGGGCAGCTGCCCCGGCGCGCCTCAGTGGGTCAGGCGCGGGGGCTCGACCACTGTCGCACAGACCCCAGTGGCAACAGAAGCCCCGTAACGACCCTCCGCGGAGGTCGTTGAACAGCCTGAGCGGTGGACCGATTCGGACCACCCCCGGCGCAGTGGGTGCCGGGGGTGGTCTTCGGATGGCCCGCCCCGACTCGGCCACGCGAGTCAGCGCTGTGACTCCTCCGCGGAGTCGAAGCCGTGCCGCATGCCCCAGCGCACGGCCTGGGAGCGGCTGGTCGCCTCGATCTTGCGGTACAGGGTCCGGACGTAGGTCTTGACCGTGTTGATGCTCAGGTAGGCCGTCTCGGCGATCTCGTCGTTCCGCAGGCCGCGGACCACGAGGGTGAGGATCTCCGACTCGCGCTGGGACAGTCCGTGCTCCTCGCCGCGCCACGCCGGCTGCGGGACCTCCGCCGTCACCACCGCGCGGTCGGCCACGAGCTCAGGGACGGCGCCGTTTCCTTCGGGAGCACGGGAGCGGAGGACGTCACGGCGGGTCTCGGTGAGATCGACCATGAAGCCGGTCATCTCGATGACCGTGCCAGCCGCGTCGGCGCGGGCGCTTCCGACCTGGAGGACGTGGCGGGTGCGCATGTGCGCGTCGATGATGCGGTGGGGGCAGGCGAAGACTCCCCCGTGCTCGAGGGCGTGAGCCAGGACCCCGCGACACCGGTCGAGGTCCTCGAGGTGCTTGTGCGCCTGCATCAGCTCCCGCGTGGGGGCCACGTCGCCCGGGGCGACACCGTGGATGACGTACATCTCGTCGGACCAGGTCAGGTGGTCGAGCTCGACGTCCCAGGTCCAGCTCCCCGTGAGGGGGCCGATGACCGGGACGTCGGGGTGCCAGCCGGCCTCAGGGACGGGCGAGGTGGCGGGCGGCGAGTCAGGGAGTCGGGGGTCGTGGGGACTGCTCACGGCGATGTCCTAGGGGGTCAGGACCTCCGGTCGCGCTGACGTCTCAACGTGCCCGGGGTGCAGGTCGAAGGTACTCCGGGCCGCGCTCGCTCGCGAAGTTCGCAGCCGCGTCCTACCAGCCGAGGGGCTGACGACGGTGACCCGTTCCTCGCCGGGAAAGGGGTGCGCCCCGTCGTCCGGGGGGCTGGTCGACAGGGCGCGCGCACACGGTTCCGGGGGGATCGGAAGTCGGTGCTCCCTCATGCTCGCACTTCGTCTGCCCCGGCGTCCCGACGTTCACGGAAGTCGGTCGGGATGATTCCCGGCACCTCCGTCGACGCCCCCCTCGGCGACGGGTACGGAGGTGACCACGGACCGCGAGATGCGGACGAGCAGCGCCTGCAGGTGTTCCTGGCTGACGGCCTCGGCGGCTTCCCCGGCGCCGAGCTCGGTGACCAGGCGGCGTGCGACGTCGCGGATCTTCACGTTGTGGCGATTCGACAGAGTACGGAGGATGTCGAAGGCGCCCTCCGGGTCGACGCCGTACGCCAGCATCAGGGCCCCCTTGGCCATGTCGATGTCACCCCGGTGGACGAAGGCGGCGTCGAGGGCCTCCTGAACCGCTGGACGGAGGTCATCGAGCCGGGTGCGGGAGAGGTCGACCATGAAGCCCGACATCCGGCTCAGCGCTGCCGCGGGCGTCGGTGCGGCCCTCGGCGACGACGAGCACGTGCCGCTCCTGGGACTGGGCATCGAGGATGCGGTGGTAGCACGCGAAGCTCTCGCCGGTGCTGAGGAACCGGGCGACGAGCGCTCTCGGTCTTCTCGCGGTCCTCAGGGTGCTTGTGGGAGCAGGAGAAGGTCGGTCGTGGGGACGACCTCGCCGGGTGCGAAGCCATGGATCACGAACATCTCCTCCGACCACCACCACCGATCGTCGGGAAGGTCCCAGGTGAACGACCCGGCGAGGGGGCCGATGCGAGGGATGTCGGGGTGGTGCTCGATCGAGGTGGCGACGAGCCCAGCAGGCTCGTGGTCGGGTCCGCGGGGGGTGCTTCGGCTGATCACGGTTTCCTCGGTGTCGCTCGGGTCCGGGCGCTGGCTGTCAGCGCGCGTCGACGCGAGAACGCTATGCATCCGCCGCCGACTCGGGTATCACCAAGAAGGGTGGCTCGCGGGCTCCCGATCTGCTGCGACGGCGCGGTGACCGGTCAGAGGCTGAGGAGGTAGCCGGAGACGAAGCCCGCCGCACTGGCGAGGGCGATCACCGGTCCACCCTCGTCGAAGGCCTCGGGCGCCAGCGTGTCGATCAGCGAGGCAAGGACCGCGCCGGCGGCGAACGCCAGCGGGTAGGAGAGCGTCTCGGGGGTGACGCCGGCGAAGAGGTAGCGGCCTGCGAACACGGCGGCCGCCAGGAGCAGGGTGGCGGCCGACCACACGGCGACGACGAAGCGTGGACTGCGATCTCGCTCGAGCATCGAGCGGGCCCCGGCAAGGGCCTCGGGGAAGTTGCTGGCGAACACGGCGACGAGCAGGGCAATGCTGGCCGAGTGGTTCAGGGAGACGCCGAGCGCGGTGTTCTCGGGAATGCCGTCGAGGGTGACCCCGGCCAGCAGCGCGAGGCCGGCGGCACTACCGGCCGTCCTCTTGTCCAGGTAGGTGTCGGCGACGACGAAGACGAGCGCACCCAGGGCGAAGGCGGTCCCCGCACGCCACGCTCCCCCCTGCTCGAACGCCGGCTCGAAGAGCTCGAACGACGCGGACACGATCAGGGCTCCGGCAGCGAAGGCCAGGGCGGAGGCGATCAGGCGCCGGGGCGGCTCCCACCGCACTCCGACGGCGGCGCCGGCCACGAGCGGAAGCGAGGCGCCGGCGGCGTAGATGACCGTGGTGAGCATGTGGGAACTCCGATCTCACATGGGCTGGTGTGGTGGTCCTGCCACTCCGACGCCACGACCCTCATCACGTGGGTGACGAGGGTCGTGGCGGGTGGGGTGCCTCTGGCGCACCCCGAGGAGTCCGTCAGCGCGTCCCGAACCCGGATCCGCCCTGGTCGGACGGAGGCGTCATGGTCTGGGTGGCCAGCGGGTCATAGGTCCCCCTCGTGGCCGCCGGGTCGGGCGTGGGGGTCGTCGGCGAGCCGGTGCTCGTGCGGTCGTCGTACTCGCTGCGAGCGCGGTCCGCGCCGACCTGGGCGTCCTGCTTGGCGCGGCTGGTCGCGTCGGCACCCTTGTCCTTGGCCTGGCGCAGGGCGTCGGCGGCGAGCTCGCGACCACCGAGGCCGAAGGCCAGGGCGAGGCCGAGCGCGAGGGCGAACATGATCGCGGTGAAGGCGATGCGCACGATCTCGGGAGCGATCTGGAGCTGCTCGAGGATCATGAAGAACGCGATGACCATGATCACCGCGGGCGCGACGGTCGCCACGACCTTGCCGGTCGGGGTGTCGCCCATGAAGCGCACCACCACTCCGGCGATGGCGCCCGAGAGCAGGGCGGCGATGACGAAGATCAGGATCGCGACGATCACGTTGGGCAGGTAGGCCAGCACGGTGTTCATGAAGCCCGTCGCGGCCGGGATGCCCAGGGCCCCGATGGCGCTGGTCAGGAAGAAGATGAAGACCAGCCAGAAGACGACCGTGGCGATCCCGCTGGCCGGTGAGGCCCCCGGGAGCACGGTGTCGACGTACTTGCGTGCCGAGCTCTCGTGCAGCTTGCGGTCGATGTGCACCTTCTCCAGCAGCTTGCGCACCACGCCTGCGACGACCCTCGCCACGATGTAGCCGACCAGCAGGATGACCAGGAAGCCCAACAGGTTGGGCAGGAAGCCGAAGATGCCGTCGGTGGTGTTCTGGAAACTGTCACCGATGTCCACGGGGTAGTCCCTTCGTTGATGCCCGCGCGACTGTTTCAGCGGACGTCTCGATCCTCCCGCCGCGCGCAGGATGCGGACACACCCCCGAGGGCGGATTGCCGAGCAGGGGAGCTGGGTCTCCCCGGTCAGGTGGGTTGCAGGTTCCACCACCGACGCTGGGCGCAGGCGGCACCAGGATCGCCGACGAGGCCCAGGAGCGAGCCATGTTCGACCAGGTCAACGGACTTCCCCTCCACCCGCTGGTGGTCCACGCCGTGGTGGTCCTGCTGCCGCTCGCCGTGCTGGGCACCCTCGCCATCGCGGCGCGGCCCGGGTGGCGTCGTCCCTACGGCCCCCTCGTGGTCGGCGTGGCCCTCGTGGCCACACTCCTGGTCCCGGTCGCGACGGCGAGCGGTGAGGCCCTCGAGCAGCACGTGGACAAGCCCGAGCACCACGCTGCGCTGGGCGACCAGCTCATCTGGTTCGCCATCCCGTTGCTCCTCGCGGCGGCCGCCCTGGTCTGGCTCGACCGGCGGCAGGGAGCGGGGCGCTCCGCGCCCGGACCGTCGTTCCTCCCCGTCGTCGTGACCGCGGTCGCCGTGGTGGCCGCGCTGGCCACCGGGGTGCAGGTCTACCGTGTGGGGGACTCCGGAGCCCGAGCCGCCTGGCACGACCTCTCGCCGGGCGATCGCGGCTGACGGGTGGCACCATGACCTCCGGGGGCGAGAGAGTGGGCGCGTGCTGACCGTCGGGGTGTGCGAGGACGAGGAGGCGATCCGCAAGATCCTGGTGCGCGCCCTCCGTCAGGCCGGCCACACCACCCTCACGGCGCACGACGGCCGCGAGGCACTCGCCGGGTTCGGCCCCGACCAGCTGCTCGACGTCGTGGTCATGGACATCGGCCTCCCCGATGCCGACGGCCGGGACGTCGTGCAGGCGTTGAAGTCCGCGGGCCAGCACGCACCGGTGCTCTTCCTGACCGCACTCGGCGCGACGGCGGACCTGCTGTCGGGCTTCGCCGCGGGTGCCGACGACTACGTCGTGAAGCCGTTCGAGGTGAAGGAGGTCCTGGCCCGCGTCGAGGTGCTCGCCCGGCGTGGCCCCGCGCGGCGCCTCGAGGCCGGTGGCCTGGTCCTCGACCCGGTCGCGCACTCGGCCCGCACCGAGCACGGCCAGGTGCTGCTGACTCCCACCGAGTTCCGCATGCTGGCCGCCATCACCTCCCGTCCCGGAGAGGTCGTACGGCGGCGCAGCGTGGTGGCCGCCGCCTGGCCGGACGGCTCGATCGTCTCGGAGAACACGATCGACTCATTCGTCCGCCGACTGCGCACCAAGCTCGAGGAGATCCGGTCGCCGGCCGTGATCGAGACGGTCCGCGGCGTCGGCTACACGATGGCGCTGCGGGGATGAGGGGGCTGGCCCCGGACGCGGACCTGGCCGGCATCCGCCGTCAGCTGGTCCTGATCACCGGCGCGGTCGCCGTCGTCGTGGCAGCCGCACTGGTCGTGATCGTCCAGGTGGTGCTGGAGGGAACCTCCTCCACCGCGGTCCAGAGGGTGCTCCAGGACCGCGCCACGGCGCTCGTGGGTGCCGCCGATGCCACCTCGGTCGACGGGAGCATCGCCGTCCCCGACGAACGCCTGGACCCGGGCGTGGCCGTGTACGACGAGTCCGGGCTCCGGGTCGCGGGCACGGTTCCCCCGTCCCTGCGCGAGTCTTTCGAGAGCCTGTCCACCACCGGGTCCGAGCAACAGGTGACCAGCGGCGAGGCCTACGCCGTGCTGGCGCGACCGTTCGAGGTGGCCGGGGGGGCGCACGGGGTGGTGGTGCTCGCCGAGCCGCTCGCGCCGTACGAGAACGACGAGCACGCCGCGCTGCTCGTCTCGATCTCCGCCGGTGCCCTCATGGTCCTGCTGGCCGTGGCGATGGCCGCGTGGACCAGCCGGCGTGCCCTCGCGCCCGTGCAGCAGATGGCACGCACGGCCGCCGAGTGGAGCGAGCACGACCTCGAGCGTCGCTTCGACCTCGGTCCCCCCACGGACGAGATCCGGGCCCTCGCCCACACCCTCGACGGCCTGCTCGAGAAGGTCGCCGCCACCATCAGGGCGGAACAACGGCTCACCTCCGAGCTCGCGCACGAGCTCCGCACCCCCCTCACCGCGATCCGCGGGACCGCCGACCTGGTGGCGATGCGGCCCGACCTGGACGACCAGCTGCGCGAGGACGTCGCCGACATCCAGAGCGCCTGCGTGAGGATGGCCGAGACCATGACGGTCCTCCTCGAGGTCGCCCGCAGCCAGCCCGGTGCCGACGACACCTGCACCGGGGAGGAGATCGCGGCCTCCCTGACCTCCCACTACGGGTCGCGCGACGACCTCGCGGTCCACCTGCCGACGGTGACCGTCCGGGCTCCGCTCGGCCTGGTGGTCCGGGCCCTCGTCCCCATCGTCGACAACGCGCTGCGGCTCGCTGCCCACACCACCGTGACCGGTCAGGTGGAGTCCGGCACCGCCGAGTTCCACGTCGCCGACGACGGACCGGGTGTCCCGGACCAGGTGCTGGAGGGCCTCTTCACCCCCGGGGTGTCCACCGGCAGCTCCGGCCTGGGCCTTGCCCTCGCGCGCCGGGTGGCCCGCAGCGTCGGGGGCGAGGTCCGGTACGACCCCCAGCACACCGGCGGAGCGGCGTTCGTCGTCCGGTTCCCGGCGCCCGGAGGCTGACTCACGGCAGTCAGGTAACCGGCAGGCGGATCAGGTCAGGCTCCCCGCATGACTCAGACCACCGCCGGCAGATCCGCCAGCCGCACCCTGCTCAACAAGGTCCCCGAGGTCACCGTCTGGTTCTGGGTGATCAAGATCCTCTGCACCACCGTCGGGGAGTCCTTCGCCGACTGGATCAACATGCAGCTCGGCGTCGGCCTCACCGACACCGCGCTCATCTTCACCGCGGTGTTCGTCGTGGCCCTCGTCGCCCAGATGCGCCAGGACCGCTACGTGCCGACGGCGTACTGGTTCACGGTCGTCGTCGTGAGCGTGACCGGCACCCTCTACACCGACCTCCTCACCGACCAGCTCGGTGTCCCGCTCTGGATCAGCACGACCGTGTTCTCGATCCTGCTCGCGGGGGTGTTCGCGATCTGGTGGCAGCGAGAGCGGACCCTGTCGATCCACAGCATCGTGACCCGCCCGCGGGAGGCCTTCTACTGGCTCGCCGTCCTGGTCACCTTCGCCCTCGGCACCGCGACGGGCGACTGGACCCTCGAGCTCACCGGGTGGGGCCCCGGCAAGTCCGTCCTGCTCCCCCTCGGACTGATCGCGATCGTCACCGTCCTGTGGCGGTACGGCGCCAACCCCGTGCTCGCCTTCTGGGTCGCCTACATCCTCACCCGGCCCCTGGGTGCCAACATCGGCGACTGGCTCGCGAGCCCGAGCAGCGAGCAGGGCCTGGGGCTGGGGACGTTCGTGACCAGCCTGGTCTTCCTGGCCGCGATCCTGTCCACCGTCATCTACCTCACCGTGTCACGCACCGACGTCACCGAGAAGCACCACGAGCCCACCGAGCAGCAGGACCCGGCCCGCGAGAAGCGGGCGCTGGCCGCGCTCGCCGTCGTCGCCGTCGCGACCGTCGCACTGCTCACGTGGGCCGACGCCCAGCCGCACCAGAGCGCCCTGGCCGAGGAGGAGGGTTCCGCGCCCACGTGTTCGACCGGGGCCGCGCTGACCGATGCCCAGGCCACGCAGGCCGCGGTGGCCCACTTCCCCAGCGCCAGGATGGACGCGTACCGGTCCCTCACCCGCGACACCCTCGAGTCGGTCAGGGCCGGCGACCAGGCAGGCGCCCAGGCGCGGGTCACCGATCTCGAGACAGCCTGGGACGGCGACGAGGCCAGCCTCCGGCCGGCGGACTGCCGGGCCTGGACCTACGTCGACCAGCAGATCGACCCGGCCCTGACCGCCGTCCGTGCCTCCCAGCCCGACCCGCAGTCCGAGGAGGCGTCCCTCGGACAGCTGCTCACGGCCCGGGCGCGCCGTGAGCCGGACCCGGCTCCGGGGACCGACGTCGTGCGCGTCCTGTGGTCAGCAGCGTCCTCCTCGTCGGTCGCGGAACCCTGACCGGGTTGTCCGGGCAAGCGTTGACCGCCGGTGACGCCCTGGCCTGGTTGTCGGCGAGCTGGGCGACGGCGGCGATGCCGGTGGTCGCCTTCGCCTGCCTGGCGGTGCTGTTCTCCATCTGGTCGCGCAGCTCGGCCGTCGGCATGGCGGTGCCCGTCGTGCTCGGCCTGCTGATGGAGCTGGGCGGAGCGCTCGGCGGCGCCCAGGTCCTGCGGCCCTGGCTGCTCACCACCCCTTTCGAGGCCTGGCACGGGCTCCTCGCCGATCCCGTGTTCACCGGCCCGCTCCGCGAGGCCGTGATCACGTGCACCACCTGGAGCGTGGTCTGCCTCACCGCCGGATACCTCATCCTGCGCCGACGCGACATCACCGGAGGCTGATCCCCGTGCGCCGATTCCTGATCACCGCATCGACCACGCTGGTCCTGGTCCTCGCGCTCGCCGCCGCCGTGGTCGCAGGCGCCGGGGGCGGCAGCGCCGTCACCCGACCCCGGCTCGAGCGGGCCGTCCCCGCGGCCTTCGCGAACCTGTACGTCGACCGGGCCCACCTCCTGGGGCAGGACGACTTCTCGGCCGACTCGCTCGACGCCCGCGCCCTGTGTGACAAGGGGGGCGCGGTCGAGTCAGACACCGGCCCCGGCAGCAACTGGATCTGCTTGGTCTCCTGGGACGACGCGCACGTGCCGATGCCGCCGGAGGGCTACGGCAAGTTCGAGGTGACGGTGCACAGCAACGGCTGCTACACCGCGGGTGGACCCAGCAAGCTGGTCGGTTTCGCCACCCTCACCGACACCCACGGACGCGTGGTCGCCAACCCGGTCTCGGAGTTCGACGGCTGCTTCGACCTCTCCGGTGACACCTCGGCGACCGGGGTGACCTTCCCGTCTCTGCTCTCCTCCACCACGACGGCGCTGCTGCCCGATGCCCAGGGCCGGGTCTCCCTCCAGCTGTCGTGCGGCACCGGAAGCAGTGGCTGCGAAGGAACGGTGCGGGCGAGGAGCGGTCGGATCCGTCTGGGCCGTCTGCCCTTCACCATCAAGGAGGAACAGTCCGCCACCCTGACGTTCCCGACGCCGGTCCCGAGCCAGGCCGGCGCGGTGACCTTCACCGTGCGCACCACATCCGGGGTGGGTCCGTCGGGCCCGATCACGCTGGACATGCCCCGCTAGCGTGGCGGGATGACCGAGGACCGGCTCCGACGCGCGGCGGATGCAGCGATGCTGCCGATCGTGGCGTCACTGGCGCCGGCGGGGGTGCTGGAGGCGCACTGGCTGCCGGACCGCTCCGACGACCCGGTCGTCTGGATCCGGGTGCAGTCCGAGGCGGGTCGGGTCGCGGTGGAGTCCTACAGCTGGGTGCTGCCGCAGGTGCAGGCGATCCTCACCCGCCTGGGCCTGGCTCCGGAGACGGTGCTTGGGCTGCGCCTGGAGGTCACCTCCAGCGAGACCGAGGACCGGCTGTTCGACGAGTAGTCGGCCTCGATCCGTGACAGATGCAACTGACTGACCGTACAGTCAGCCTATGCCCACTGATGTTCGCAAGACCCTGCCCGGCGCCGCGTACCACTCGGACGAGACCTACGCCCTCGACACCGAGCGGGTGTTCTACCGCAACTGGATCTACGTCGGACGTGCGGAACGGGTGGCCCGGCCGGGTCAGTGGCTGCGGGTCGAGATCGCCGGGGAGAGCATCCTGGTCGTGCGCGGCAAGGACGACCAGGTCCGCGCGTTCTACAACGTCTGCCGCCACCGCGGCTCGCGGATCTGCGACGACGAGCAGGGCGAGGTGCGCTCACGGTTGCGCTGTCCGTACCACGCGTGGGGCTACGCGCTGGACGGGACGCTGGTGACCACGCCGATGATCGACAAGGACGAGATCGACCGTCCGTCGACGTCCCTGTGGCCGGTGCACGTCGACGTCTGGGAGGGGTTCGTGTTCGTGAACCTGTCCCGTGACGAGCCCCGTCCCCTGCTCGACGACCTCGCCGACCAGCAGGACCAGCCACTGGGGCTGGCGAAGTTCGGGCTGGGCGACCTGCGGATCGGGAAGGTCACGGTCAACGAGGTGCAGGCCAACTGGAAGATCGTCATCGAGAACTACAACGAGTGCCTCCACTGCCCCACGATCCACCCCGAGCTGGTCGCCGTCGTGCCGGCGTACAAGAAGGGCGACATCTTCGAGGAGGGTCGCTCCGACGGGGGCGTCTCGCTGGCCGACGGGCGCACCGCGATCGTCGACGACGCGCGACTGCGGCTGCCGTTGCTCCCCGGCTTCAAGCACGAGGGCAACCCGGAGTCCTACTACGGCGCGGGGGTCTACCCGACGATGTTCCTCGACGTCGACGGCTCGAGCTGCCTGGCCACGGCGGTGTTCCCCACCGGACCGCGGAGCTGCCGCCTGGTGACGGAGTACCTCTTCAGCGCCGAGGCGCTCGACGACCCCGACTTCGACCCCTCACCCATCATCGAGTTCAACGAGCGGGTGACCCTGCAGGACGCCGAGGCCTGCGAACGCGTGCAGGTGGGCGTGCGGTCGCGGACCTTCGACCACGGGGTCTTCCCGGCCAAGGACGCGTGGGTCCACGGGTTCGACCAGCGCTACCTGCGAGACGTCGAGTCCGCGTGACCGAGGACCAGCCAGGCGTCCAGGGCCACGACACCACCCGGGCCTGCCAGCACCGGACTCGTGCACGGGACGCGGAGCCGCATGTCCGGCTCCCCGCAGCGGGCCGCCGGTCACGGGCGAGGGTCGACACACGACGACGGGCGAGCCACAATGGGCGCCACTGGCTGAACAGTCAGTTAACCGGCTCCCCTGCGGTCGGCAGGGTGTGGCGCGGATCGAGCGGAGGAGGGCGAGCGTGAACGTCGACCCAGCTGATCCGTTCCGGCGACGTCGACGAGGACGACCACAGCTGGCTCGCCGCGACGTGTTGCGCGGTGGGCTGTGGCTGGGTGTCGGACTGGGGGCGGCACCCCTGCTCTCCGGCTGCGGTGGCGACGGATCTCAGCAGTCCGGCGGCGGCGGAGCCCCCTACCAGCTGGCTCGGCCCGACAGCCCCGTCACCCAGCCGATCAAGGACAGCAACCCCGGCATCGACGACGGCCTCGAGCCCGAGACGGGTGGCGCGTTCAAGATCCTCAACTACGACCAGTACATGGCGCCCGGGGTGATGAAGGACTTCGGGGCCGAGCACGGCGTCACGGTGCAGGTCACTCCGTACTCCACCTATGACGAGATGCTGGCGAAGATCCGCGCGCCCGGTGAGTCCTTCGACCTGGTCTTCCCCGGTCCGAGCGTGCTGAGCAAGATGGTCTACGCCGACCTCCTGCAGCCGCTCAACAAGAGCTACGTACCTCACGTGGAGAACGTCTGGCCGGAGTACCAGGACCCCTGGTACGACCAGGGGGCTCGCTACACCGTGCCCTACACGATCTACGACACGGGCGTCCTCTACCGGGCCGACCAGGTGTCCAGCGTCCCGGACAACGGCTACGACCTGATGTGGGACGAGCAGTACTCGGGCAAGATCTCCCTGCTCGACGACCAGCAGGAAGCCATCGCCATGTCGTTGCTCCGCAACGGGATCAGCACGGACATCAACACCAGCGACCCCGAGCTCGTCCGGCAGGCCACCGACTCGCTCATCGAGCTGATCGACCGGGTGAAGGTCAAGGCCAACATCAACGCCTACTCCGAGGTCCCCGAGGGCACCGCCACGATCCACCAGGCCTGGTCCGGCGACGCGATCGCCGGCCAGTACTACCTGCCCCAGGGGGAGACTCCCGAGGTGCTGGCCTACTGGCGCCCCGACGACCCCTCCGAGCGCGTCATCGGCAACGACAACATCGCCATCCCGGCGAGCGCCGCCAAACCCGTGCTGGCACACCTGTTCATCAACGACCTCCTCGACGACAAGATCGGCCTGCGCAACTTCGGGTGGAACGGCTACCAGCCGCCGCTGACCACGCTGTCCAGCCGGTACCTCGTCGACCAGGGCTACATCCCGGAGAACCTGATGAACGCGGTGGTGGAGCCCCAGGACTTCGAGGAGGGCCTCACCTTCTACGAGGTCGCCCCGACCACCGAGGCCCTGTGGCGCCAGTCCTGGTCGCAGTTCAAGGCCGGTGGCTAAACCCTCGGTCGACCACCGCCGTGCGACACAACGGCTGTGGCCGGCGCTCGCGCTCCCCGGCACGTTCTGGCTGGTCGCCCTGTTCCTGGTGCCCGTCTACGCCGTCATGGCCGTTGCCTTCAGCGGCAACATCAACCTCTTCGGCGAGCCGATCCCGGCCTGGAACCCTCTGGACTGGCAGTTCGCCACGTTCACCCAGGTCGTCCGCGAGTCCGTCTCCGGCCCCTACCAGGCGGTGTGGATCCGCACCGCCTCCTACACGGGCATCGCGCTGCTGATCTGCGCGGCCATCGGATACCCGGTGGCCTACTACACGGCACGGCTCGCCGGCAGGAGACGGGGCCTGCTCCTGGCCCTGATCCTGGCCCCCTGGTGGATCAACTACATCACCCGGATGCTCGCCTGGGTCAACCTGCTCCAGGACGACGGCTACGTCAACAAGGTGCTCGGGATCTTCAGCGTCGCGCCCGTCGCGTGGCTGGGTGGCAACCCCGTCACGGTCGTGATCGCACTCGCCTACGGCTACCTGCCCTACTTCATCCTCCCGCTCTTCGCGTCGTTGGACAGGATCGACCAACGGCTGCTGGAGGCCTCGCGTGACCTCGGAGTCGGTGCCGTCCGCACGTTCCTGCACGTGACGCTGCCGCTGTCGAAGCTGGGCTTGATCACGGCCTTCGTCATCACGGCACTCCCCATGGCCGGTGACTACTACACCAACACGATCGTCTCGAGCTCGCCGAGCACCACGATGATCGGCAACCAGATCGAGCTGTTCCTCCTCCAGGGCCCCTCGAAGAACTTCGGGGCCGCGCTGGTGCTGCTGCTCTCGCTCGTCCTCCTGCTCTTCATGACCTACTACCTCGTCCTGACCCAACGCGCGAGCAAGGCGTCCCGATGAGCCGGGACCGCGGCGCCCGGACCGCACCCCGGCCCGCCGCGCGGCGGGTACCTCCGTGGCGCAACCCGTGGCGCCGCCCCTACGTGCTCGCGGGCATCACGTGGCTCTACGTGCTGTGGTCGCTCGCACCGGTCCTGATCGCCGTCCAGTTCTCCTTCAACGACGGCCGGTCCCGCAGCACCTGGCAGGGGTTCTCCACGCAGTGGTACTGCTGCGCCGAGGGCTCGGTGGGCGAGGATCCCAGCCTGCTGCTGGCACTGCAGAACAGTCTCGTCCTGGGCGCGGCGACAGTTCTGGTCGCCACACCGCTGGGCGTGACGCTCGCGCTGGGGCTCACCCGGTGGCGCTCACGGACCAGCAAGGTGGCCAACGGCATCGCCCTGGTACCCCTGGTGACACCGGAGCTGGTGGTGGGTTCCGCGCTGTACCTGGTGATGGTCAACCTCTACCAGTTCGTGCCGCTGGGCCTGCCGGCCATGATCCTGGGCCACGTGACGTTCTCGGTCTCCTACGTGCTGGTCGTGGTGCGTGCCCGGCTGCTGGCCATCGGCGGGGACTACGAGCAGGCGGCCCAGGACCTCGGCGCGAGTCCGCTGGGCGCCATCCGCACGATCCTGGTCCCGCTCCTGATGCCGTCGATCTTCGCCTCGTCGATGCTGGTGTTCGCCACGTCCCTCGACGACTTCGTGGTCAGCCAGTTCCTGTTCGGGGACGCCGCCAACGTGACCGTCCCCATCAAGCTCTACAACGCGGTCCGGTCGGCCCCCACGCCTGCGCTCAACGCGCTGGCCACGCTGCTGCTGGCAGCCTCGTTCCTGTCGCTGGCCCTCGCCTGGATCGGCCTGCGGGCCAGGCGACGCGGAACGGGCTCGGCGCTGGAGGACCTCGCCGACTACGGCTGACGCCCGCCGCGGAGGGTTCAGCCGTCGACGGCGACGGGAGCCGGGTCGGACGGCGCCAGCACCCGCAGCGACTCAGGTGGCAGGTGGACGGTGACCGGCTGCCCGGCGGCCGGACTGTCGACTCGACCGGCGTTGGTGACCAGCGACTGCAGCACGTCGCCGTGCGGGAGCCGGACCACCAGCTGGGTCGTCGACCCGAGGAAGACGAGGCGGTCGACCGTGGCCGGGATCCGGTTGACCCCGGTGAGGCCGGGTTCCTGCACCTCCACGCACTCCGGCCGGATCACCGCCCGGCGCGGTGTCGCGTCGCCGCCGGCCGGAGCCTGGGCCTCGAGGGCGTACTCGCCGTACCGGACGGTGCGGGTCCCGGCGCCTCCCGGAAGGCACTCGACGTCCAACAGGTTGGCCACGCCCAGGAAGTCCGCCACGAACTCGGTCAGCGGCTCCCGGTAGACCTCCTGCGGTGTGCCCAGCTGCACGACCCGGCCCCGGTCCATGACGGCGAGCCTGGTCGACATCTCCAGGGCCTCCTCCTGGTCGTGGGTCACGAAGACGAAGGTGATGCCGACCTCGCGCTGCAGCGAGCTCAGCTCCGCACGCAGCGAGTGGCGCAGCCTGGCGTCGAGCGCACCCAACGGCTCGTCGAGGAGCAGCACCGACGGTTCGAGGACCAGTGCGCGGGCCAGGGCGACGCGCTGCTGCTGGCCGCCCGACATCTGGTGGGGGCGACGGTGGGCGTACTCGGTGAGCCGGACCAGCTCCAAGGCCCTCGCGACGCGCGCGTCCCGGGTCTGCTTGTCCAGGTCCTTGCGCCACCGCAGTCCGTAGGCGACGTTCTTGTGGACGTCGAGGTGCGGGAAGAGCGCGTAGCTCTGGAAGACCGTGTTGACCGGGCGCTTGTGGGGAGGGCTCTGCGCGACGTCGACCCCGTCGAGGAGGATCTGCCCGCTCGACGGCTGCTCGAAGCCGCCCAGCATGCGCAACGTGGTGGTCTTGCCGCACCCCGACGGGCCCAGGAGGGTGAAGAACTCACCGGCCGCGATCTCGAGGTCGACGCCGTCGACGGCGATCACGCCGTCGAACTCCTTGCGCAGGCCGATGATCGAGATCGCACCACCGCCGGCACGCTGGGCTCCAGGGTCTGGCATGCGTCGGAGTCTAGACAGCGAGAAGCCGGATTGTCAGGGTGACTGAACACTCAGTTAGCTACGTCCGACGAGCACCGGACGTGACTCGCTGACTCTACAGTCAGCGAAGGGTCAGCGAGATCGACGCTACCTGCGCGACGTCGAGTCCGTCTGAGCCCCCACCCGTCGCCGCTGCTCACCCGAGGACGACGCGCGCGTCCAGCGCGAGGACGCCGTCGGGACCGGCGAGCACGGGGTTGAGCTCCAGCTCGACGAGCTCGGGGTGGGCTGCCGCGAGCCGCGAGACCCGGGCGACCACCTCGGCCAGCGCATCGAGGTCGGCCGGCGTGCGGCCCCGGGCGCCGAGGAGGAGGGGCGCTCCCTGCAGGGACAGCAGGAGCTCCCGCGCAGCGACCACCGACACCGGTGCGAGGGCGCACGCGGTGTCGGAGAGCACCTCGGTGAGGACGCCACCGAGCCCGACCATGACCACCGGGCCGAACTTCGGGTCGCGGATGCTGCCCACGATCACCTCCACCCCGTGGGCGAGGTCGACCATGGCCTCCACCGAGACGGTCGGCGGGGCCAGCCGTGCGACCAGGTCGGCGTACGCGGCCCGCACCGCGTCGCGGTTCGCGAGTCCCACGACCACCCCTCCCCCGTCCGACTTGTGCAGCCGTCCCGTCGCCTTGAGCACGACTGGGAAGCCCAGTCCGGGCGAGTCGAGGGCCTCCTCGAGCGCGGCGGGCTCGGTCACCGACCGTGCGACCGGGAACGCGATCCCGGCGCCGGCGAACAGCGCCCGGGCAGCGTCGTACGACGTGTCGACGACCACCGGAGCAGGCGCCGGAAGATCCTCGGCGAGGCCGGTCGCCCCCACCTCGACGAGGCCCGCGAGCACCGCGCACCCACGGTCGACATCGCGGTGCACGGGGATGCCCGCCGCGCGCAGTGCCCTGCTGGCCGGGCTGTCGGGGTCGATCGACTGGACGACGAGTGGCTTGCCCTGGGCCGCGACGACCTGGGCCATCTGCCGGGCGGCGGCCAGCTCGGGGGCCGCGAGGTCGTCCTGCCAGGACGCGTAGCCACCGAAGTAGCCCGTCAGCAGCACGCCGTCGACCTGGTCGCAGTCCAGCAGGACCCGGACGCCCCGCGCATAGCTGGCGAGGTCGCGCTCACCCGCGCCGGCGAGGTCGACCGGGTTGGTCACCGCCGCCTGCGTCCAGAGCGCGGCCTCGAGCGCGCTGGTGACCGGCCCGGTCAGGACGGGCGTCTCCAGACCGGCCACCGCGAGGGCATCCGCGGCCACCGCTCCGTGCCCACCGCCGTCGGTCAGGACCGCTGCCCGGCGTCCGGGCATGCGCCGCGGTGCGCGCAGCCCGACCAGCAGGTCGGCCAGCTGGGTGGGGTGCTCGACCCGGTGCGCACCGACCGCCTCGCAGGCTGCGTCGACCACCATGGTGGAGCTGGTCAGCGAGCCGGTGTGGGAGGCGGCACCGCGCACCGCGGCCTCGCTGCGGCCGGGTGCGAGCAGGACGAGTGGCTTGCCAGCGTCCCGCAGCGCCCGGGCCGCGTCGAGGAAGGCCCGGCCGTCCACGACGTCCTCGGTGTAGACGGCGACGGCCCGGGTGCCCTCGTGGGCGACGCACGCGTGCATGAGGTCGACGACGCCGAGGTCGGCCTGGTTGCCGACCGAGACGAACCGGGAGACGCCCAGGCCCCGGTCCGCCAGCAGGCGGGCGAGGTCGAGGGCGAGGTTGCCGCTCTGGCTGAGCAGCGCCACGTCGCCGGTCGGGAGCTCGACGGGAGCGAGGTGGAGGCCGGTCGTGGTGTCGACCACGCCGAGGCAGTTGGGTCCCACCAGCACGGCGCCGGCGTCCTGGGCGAGGGACACGCCCTCGGCCTCCAGCCGGGCACCGTCGACGCCCGCCTCGGAGAGCCCCGCCGTGACCGCCACGATCGCCCGCGCCCCGGCCGCCACCGCATCGGCCACGGCGGCGACGAAGCCGGACGACGGCACGCACAGCACCGCCAGGTCGACCGGCACCCCGTGGGCGGCGGCCGCTGCCACTGCGGAGGGGTACGTCGGGCGGCCGAGGACCTCGACGCCGCGGCGGCCGACGAGCAGCACGCGACGGTCATGCGGTGACCGCAGCGCCTGACGGGCGATGATGTGACCCCACTTCGTGGGATCGTCACTCGCACCGACCACAGCGACCGTGCGGGGCGAGAAGAGGGACTCGAGACGGTCCGGCCGCCCCGACCCCGGAGTGGGGAGCGCCGCATCCGGCGGCGGCCCTTGACGCCTCACACGTGAAATCCTAGCATCACTGACTGACTGGACAGTCAAACAAGGGGGCCCGGAGAATGGCGGACGGATCACGTGCCTCGGCCGAGGTCGACGGTCCGGCCGCGCCAGACCCGCCCCGGCCCAGCCAGCGTGAGCAGGCGGCCGGGGAGGCGCGCACCAAGATCCTGGCCGCTGCCGCCGAGTGCATCGTCCGCGACGGCCTGGCCAAGGTCCGGATGGCGGCGATCGCTCGGACCGCCGGGGTGTCGGCAGGACTGCTGCACTACCACTTCGACACCAAGGAGCTCCTCTTCGGCGAGGTGCTGAGGTACTCCCACGAGGTCTCGGCCGAGCTCAACCAGCGTGCGCTGTCCAGCGCCGGCGACGGCCCCGCCGAACGGCTCTCGTCCTTCCTCGACCGGTGCCTGCCCAGCGACGGCCAGCGCGCGGACGAGTGGCTGCTGTGGCAGGAGCTGGCGCTGCTGTGCATCCGTGACCCGCACCTGGCCAAGGTCGGGGCCGACCTCTACGAGGACCTCTACGCCACCGTCGCCGACGTCGTCCGCGACGGTGTCGACGCCGGGGTCTTCCACACCACCCTCGAGCCGCGAGCAATCGCCGAGACGGCGGTCGCACTCACCGACGGCCTCGGCGGACGAGTCCTCGCGCGGGACCCCAACCTCGGGATCGCCCAGGCCCGGGCCGTCATCGCCACCACGGTCGGGATCCTCGTGGGGCACGACGGACCGCTGCCGGACCCGGCCCGCTTCGAGGGCGGGAGTGCCCCGTGACCATTCCCCGATGAGTCGCCCCGACGTCGTCGTCGTCGGCGCAGGACTGGCCGGCCTGGCCGCCGCCCGCGACCTGGAGGCCGGGGGCGCGCAGGTCACCGTGCTCGAGGCCCGGTCCCGGGTCGGCGGCCGGGTCGAGCAGGTCGAGCTCCCCGACGGTCGCCGCGTCCAGCTCGGGGGCGAGGTCGTCGGCAACGCCCACACCAGCTACCTCGGACTGGTCGAGGAGCTCGGGCTGACCCTGACCGCGTCGTACGTCGCGGAGCCCGGCGAGATCACCCGCCAGGTGCCCGACTCCGTCGACGTCGGCGAGTGGCCCGGCGTGGACCACCGACGCCGACCGGGCGTCGTACGACGAGGTGGAGACGGCCCTCGCGACGGTGCTCGGCTCGATCGACCCCGCCGACCCGTGGTCGTGCCCCGACCTGCGCCGGCTCGACCGGCTCAGCGTCGGCGACTGGCTGCGCGAGGTCGGCGCGAGCCCGGGCGTGATGCGCCTGTGGGAGCTGGTCCACCTCAGCCTGTCCGACGCCTCGGTCGAGCGGCAGAGCCTGTTCGCCTACGCCCGCAAGATCGTGGTGGGCGGCACCACCGGCAGCTACGACGTCGCGCAGTGGGAGAACCTGCGGGTCGCCGAGGGCTCCGCCACGGTGGCACTCACGATGGCCGCCGGCCTGCGCGACGTACGCCTGGGCACGCCCGCGCGCGGCATCCGGATCAGTGCGAACGGCAGCACGGTGACCACCCAGACCGGCGAGGAGCTGCGGGCCGACGCGGTGGTGCTCGCCGTCCCGGCCGGCCCCGCCCGCGACCTCGACATCCAGGGCGTCAGCGAGGCCCGGCTGACCTCGTTGCGACGGCAGCGGCACGCGTGGGCGGCGAAGTTCGTGGCGGCGTACGACGAGCCGTTCTGGCGCGAGCGGGGGCAGAACGCGTTGTCGGAGAGCGAGGGCGTGCTCGGCTCGACCTGGCCCCAGCAGCCCGGCGTGCTCTCGGCGCTGGTCCCGCCCGAGCGCTACGCCGCCTTCGTGTCCAGCGACCCGACGACCCGCACCCGCGAGGCACTCGCCCAGGTCGCGGAGCTCTACGGTCCCGACGCCCTCGCGCCGCTGGAGACCTGGACCCGGCTGTGGGGCACCGACCCCTGGACCCAGGGCTACGTCACGAACTGGCGGCCCGGTGACGTGGAGGCGGTCGGCCCGCTGCACGGCACGCACGAACCCCCGTTCTACGTCTGCGGCTCCGACCAGTGGGTCGCCGGCTACATGGAGGGTGCCGTGCGGACCGGCCGCGGCGCCGCCGCGGCCGCCCTCGCCGGGACGACGACAGCCGCCACGACAGGAAGTGGGACCCCATGGACTTCGGCCTGACCGATGAGCAGCGCAGCATCGTCGAGGTCACGCGCGCCTTCGTCGAGCGCGAGCTCTACCCCCACGAGGAGGAGGTCGAGCGCACCGGCGTGCTCCGGGAGGAGCTGGTCTCCCGGATCCGCGCCAAGGCCCTCGCCGCGGGCCTGTACGCCGCCAACATGCCCGAGGAGGTCGGCGGCGCCGGCCTCGACACGGTGACGTGGGTGCTCTACGAGAAGGAGCTCGGCCGGGCCAACTACGCCCTCCAGTACCACGGCGTCGGGCGGCCCTCGAACATCCTGCTGGCCGGCACCGAGGCCCAGCGCGAGAAGTACCTCTACCCGTGCGTGCGCGGCGAGAAGGTCGACTGCCTCGCGATGACCGAGCCCGGCGCCGGCTCGGACATGCGCGGCATGCGGACCCGCGCCACCCGCGACGGTGACGGCTGGAGGATCCGGGGCACCAAGCACTTCATCAGCCACGCGGACGAGGCGGACTTCGTGATCCTGGTCGCGGTCACCGGTACCGACGACGCGGGACGCGCCTCGATGTCGACGTTCCTCGTCGACCTCGACACCCCCGGCCTGGCGGTGCACGACGGCTACCGCAACGTCTCCCACCGGGGCTACACCAACTCGATCCTCGACTTCGACGACGTCCGGGTGGGCGACGACGCGCTGCTCGGCGAGGAGGGCAAGGGGTTCGAGCTGGCCGGCACCTGGCTCGGTTCCACGCGGCTCCAGGTCGCCGCGTCCTGCCTGGGCCGGGCCGAACGGGCCCTCGAGCTCTCGGTCCGGCACGCCGCGAGCCGCGAGCAGTTCGGCCAGCCGATCGGTCGCTTCCAGGGCATCGGCTTCAAGCTCGCGGACATGGCGACCGAGCTGCGGGCCGCCGAGCTGATGACCCTCCACGCGGCGTGGAAGTACGACCAGGGCACGGCCACCGACTCCGACATCGCGATGGCGAAGCTGAAGGCCACGGAGATGCTGGCGATGGTCGCCGACGAGGCGATCCAGATCCACGGAGGGATGGGACTGATGGACGAGCTGCCCCTGGAGCGGATCTGGCGCGACGCCCGGATCGAGCGGATCTGGGACGGGACCTCCGAGATCCAGCGCCACATCATCAGCCGGTCGCTGCTACGGCCACTGGGAGCCTGACATGACCGATCCGACCAGCGACGCAGTACGCACCCACGTCGAGGACGGGATCCTCGAGGTCACCCTCGACCGGCCCAAGGCCAACGCCATCGACCTCGCCACCAGCCGCGAGATGGGGCAGGTCTTCGCCGCCTTCCGCGACGACCCCGACCTCCGGGTCGCGATCCTGCGCACCGAGGGCGAGAAGTTCTTCAGCGCCGGCTGGGACCTCAAGGCCGCGGCCGGCGGAGATGCCGTCGACGGCGACTACGGCGTCGGTGGGTTCGGCGGGCTCCAGGAGCTCCCCGGCCTCAACAAGCCGGTCATCGCCGCGGTGCACGGCCTCGCGATGGGCGGCGGCTTCGAGCTCGCCCTGTCGTGCGACCTGATCTATGCCTCGGAGGCGACCCAGTTCGGGCTGCCCGAGATCAACGCGGGCACGCTGGCGGACGCGGCGACGATCAAGCTGCCCAAGCGGATGCCGTACCACGTCGCGATGGAGCTGCTCCTGACCGGACGCTGGATGTCGGCCACCGAGGCGGCGCGCTGGGGCGTGGTCAACGACGTGCTGCCCGACGACGAGGCCGTGCGGGCGCGAGCGTGGGAGACCGCCCGGCTGCTGGCCGCAGGGCCGCCGCTGGTCTTCGCCGCGATCAAGGAGACGGCCCGGGCGGCGGAGTCGTTGCGGTTCCAGGAGGCGCTGGACCTCGTCACCTCCAGCACGTTGCCCACGGTCGCCACGCTGTACACCTCCGAGGACGGCCTCGAGGGCTTCAAGGCCTTCGCCGAGAAGCGCCCGCCCGTCTGGAAGGGCCGCTGACGAGGGGCCTCGACATCCGGGACCTTCGGCCCTGCTGATCGAGCGGCGGCGGCGGCACGATCGGGGGTACCGACCGTCGACGAGGAGGACCCCATGGCCGAGAACCGCGAGCTCACCCCCAGCGAGTGCGAGGCGTTGCTGCGGGCCGGCGTGGCCGGTCGCGTGGCCGTGGTCAGCCCCGGCGGTCCCCACATCGTCCCGGTCAACTACTCGGTCGTCGGCGGGGCGGTGATCATCCGCACCTCGCCGTACGGCGTCCTGGGGACCTACGGCCGCGACGGGATGCTCGCCTTCGAGGTCGACCAGCTCGACCACGAGCGGCAACGCGGCTGGAGCGTCGTGGCCCGCGGCCGGTCCGAGCCGGTGCACGACCCCGACGAGATCGAGAGGATCCGCCGCGAGTGGGAGCCGCGACCGTGGGCCTCGGGCTCGCGGAGCCTCTTCCTGCGACTGCGCTGGACCGAGCTGACCGGCCGCCAGCTGGGGTCGGGCTGGGACCCGATCCGGGAGCTGGCGAGTCGTCGCATCGTCCGACCGACCGCCTGAGGGCACACTGGGCCCTGTGAACCCCGGCGAGGACCGCGACGCCCTGCTCCCGGACGCCCTGCCCTCCGAGGCGCGGGCCCTGCTCGAGGCGGTCACCGCCATCTCCTCCGACCTCGACCTGCGCAGCGTGCTGACGCGGATCGTCGAGGCGGCCACCCAGCTGACGGGGGCGCGGTACGGCGCGCTCGGGGTCGTCGGGTCCGTCGGGACGGTCGGCTCCCTGGTCGAGTTCGTCACGACCGGGCTCGACGACCTGACCCGCGAGCAGATCGGCGAGCTGCCCCACGGCCACGGGATCCTGGGCCTCCTGATCTCCGATCCGCACCCGCTGCGCCTGCACGACCTGTCGGCCCACTCCTCCTCCGTCGGCTTCCCGGCGCACCACCCACCGATGTCGTCCTTCCTCGGGGTGCCCGTCCGGATCAGGGGCACGGTCTTCGGCAACCTCTACCTGACCGAGAAGCAGGGCGGCGGCGACTTCACCGGGCAGGACGAGGCGCTCGTCGAGGCACTCGCGCAGACCGCGGGCTTCGTGATCGAGAACGCCCGGGCGTACGGCCTCAGCGAGCGGCGGCGACAGTGGCTGGAGGCCTCCTCGGAGCTGGCCGAGGCGTTGCAGCCACCGATCCGGCTCGACCGCGGCATCCGGCACATCACCGAGGCAGCCCGGAGCGTCGCCGGCGCCCGGGCGGCGGCGGTCCTCACCGGGCGCGACGCGCCGACCGTGTCCTGCCCCCCGGGCGACGAGGTGCTCGTGGCCCGCGCCCTGGAGGAGGTCGAGGAGTTCCTCGTCGCGGCCCGGTCGGGGGTGGAGCCGCTCACCACCCGGGCCGGCGGGCTGGACGTCGTCGCGATCCCGCTCCGGGCCCACCTGGCCCCTGCCGGCTGGTTGATCGCGCTGTTCGACCGTCGTCCCCAGGACGCGGAGGAGCGCGAGCTCCTGGCGTCGTTCGCCGACCAGGCCGCGCTCGCGCTCGACCGTGCCCAGGCGATCGGCGATCGCGAGCAGCTCGCCGTGATCTCCGACCGGGAGCGGATCGCGCGCGACCTGCACGACGTGGTGATCCAGCGGCTCTTCGCGACCGGCCTGCAGCTGCAGGGCGTCTCCATGCTGGCCGGCTACGGCGAGGTCGCCGAGCGCCTCGACTCGGCCGTCAGCGACCTCGACGCCACCATCGCCGCCATCCGCGGCACCATCTTCGAGCTCCAGAACAAGCAGGAGTCCTCCCTGCGTGCCGAGATCCGCGCGCTGGTGCGGGAGTACGTGCCCGTGCTCGGTTTCACCCCCACCGTCCGCACCACCGGCCCGGTCGACACCGTCGTCCCCGACGGGGTGCGCGAGCAGGTGCTCCCGGTGCTGCGGGAGGCGGTGTCCAACATCGCCCGCCACGCCCTCGCCGGGAGCGCCCGGGTCGAGCTCGGCGTGGCCGGCCAGGAGCTGCGCCTCGTCGTCGTCGACGACGGCACGGGGCTGGCGCCGGGGCGGGTCGAGTCGGGGCTGCGCAACGCGCGGCGCCGGGCCGAGGACCTCGGCGGGACGCTGGACCTCTCCCCGAACATGCCGAGAGGGACCGTCCTGACCTGGACGGTCCCTCTCGGCTGAGCCGCTCCTGCCGCCGGAGTCAGCGCAGGACCGGGTACTGCCGCACGAGGCGGGCGCGGTGCCAGGTCCGGCCCAGGCCCCAGGTGGTGCCGGCGGAGCCCAGGACGAGCACGGCCATCACGATCACGCCGATCAGGTGGTCGTCGACCACCGGGTTGTTCTCCAGCGGGAGCGACGCGGCGTACATGAACGCGTACATCAGCGCGCCGGCGGCAGTGCCGATCCGCATCGCGATGCCGAACAGCAGGGTGACACCGATGCCCAGCAGACCCAGCATGAAGAGCCAGTCGACCCAGGCGTGACCGGCGAGGGCGTCGAAGAAGCCCTTGAACGGGTTGTCGGCCGGGACGGCGAAGCTGAGGAAGCCGTCGGTGGGGCTGCCGCCGTTGATCCAGGCGGCGGGGCCGAACCGGTCGAGCGCACCCTCCTGGTCGTAGCCGGTGTGGAAGCCCAGGGCGAACGTCTTGTCGAGGAAGGCCCAGAGGAAGGTGACGCCGAACGCGATGCGCAGCACCGCGAGCGCCCGGTCGACCAGGGTGTCGCGGACGTCGTGGGTGCCCGGGTCGGTCGTGGTGGCGTCGTTCGCGACGCCGTGGTTCCGACGGTGGTGGATGGTGACGGCCATGATGACGACCTCCTGGTCGATGACGGTTGTTCTTCTGTCACCTCCACAGTCGCGTGGGGCGGGGTGCCCGGTCAGGGCTGATGGTCACCCCAGACCCGCCAAAGGTCCCTACCTGCCCGGACCCTCCTTCCCGAGCAGGCGCGAGGCCAGCACGGCCGCCTGCGTACGCCGCTCGAGCCCGAGCTTGCCGAGGATGCTGGAGACGTAGTTCTTGACCGTCTTCTCCGCGAGGAACATCTGCTCGCCGATCTGGCGGTTGGTCAGCCCTTCGGCGATGTGGCCGAGCAGCTTGAGCTCCTGCTCGGTGAGGTCGGCGAGCTCCGGCGCGCTGGCCGGGCCGTTGCGGACCCGCTCCAGCACCTTGGCCGTCAACGACGGGTCGATCAGCGACCCCCCGCCGGCCACGTGTCGCACCGCCCCCACCAGGTCGCTGCTGCGGATCTCCTTGAGCACGTAGCCCGAGGCCCCGGCCATGATGGCGGCGAAGAGCGCCTCGTCGTCGTCGTACGACGTGAGGATCAGCGCCTGGATCGACGGGTCGACCGACCGGATCGCGCGACACACCTCGATGCCCGACCCGTCGGGGAGCCGGGCGTCGAGGATCGCGACCCGGGGCCGCAGGGCGGGGATCCGGGCGGTGGCCTCCACGGCGGACGCCGACTCCCCCACGATCGTGATGTCGCCCTGCGCCTCGAGGAGGAACTTCAGGCCCTCCCGGACCACGTCGTGGTCGTCGAGGAGGTAGACGGTGATCAGGTCATCGGCCATGTGCTTGTTGTACACCTGGGACCGCTCAGCGAGGCGCCCGGAGCGCCCGCAGCAGGGGCGACGAACCCGCCTCGCACGTGGCGAGGCGCACCTTCACGTCGACCAGCGCCACGCCACCCGGGTGCGCGAGGACCGGGTTGAGGTCGAGCTCCGCGACCTCGGGGACCTCGACCGCCAGCCGGCCGACCGCGACGACGAGCTCCTCGAGCGCACGCCGGTCGACCGGGGGCTCCCCCCGGAAGCCGTCGAGCAGCGGCCAGAGCCGCAGGCCGTGGACGGCCCGGACGGCGTCGCGAGGAGTGAGCGGAGGCATCAGGAAGACCCGGTCGTCCAGGACGTCGGTCGCCACACCGCCGGCGGCGACCATCACCAGCGGTCCGAAGACCGGATCGCGCACGAGGCCGACCGCGAGCTCCACGCCGTGGCGCATCGGCTGCACGAGGACGGGCACCGACTCGACACCCAGGGTCCTGGCGAACTCCTCGACGGCAGCAGCCGCGTCGTCACCGCTGTTCACGCCGACCCGGACGAGTCCCCGGTCGGTCTTGTGCACGACGCGGGGGTCGGCGACCTTGAGGGCCACCGGGGTGGTGAGCCGGTCGACGAGACGCCGGATCTCCCCCACGTCGGTGAGGACCTGGCCCTCCGGGGCCAACCCGTACGGTGTGAGCAGGTCGCGGACCGTGTCCGGTCCGATGAACCCCTCACCCACGCTGGCGACCACCGTCTGGGCGGCGGAGCGCACGTCCGCCACCACGGCGGGGCTGGTGCGCGGCGATTCCTCGTGGGGAGCTCGGAGCCAGGCGTCGTACCGGGCGGCGCGGGCCAGGGCCCGGACCGCCGCGGTCACCGACGGGAGGCGGGTGAAGCCACCTCCCGCCTCGGTCTCCACGTCGCCGAGCGGCACCAGCACGAGCGGTGTGTCCGGGTGGCTCTCCCGCACCTGGTTCAGCGCCCGGAGCGCCTCGGTCGGGTCCTTGACGGCCGTGGCGACGAGGACCACGAGGACGGCGTCGACCTCGTCGGTGTCGAGCAGGACGGCAGTCGCTGCGGCAAGGTCGGACGCCTCCGCCGCCGCGCCGACGTCGATCGGGTTGGCGATCCCGACCGTGCCGTGGACGTGCCGGGAGAGCGCGGCCGTGACGTCGGCCGAGAGGGCCGGGACGGTGAGCCCGTGGTCGTCGGCGGCGTCGGCGGCGAGCACCCCCATGCCGCCGGCGTTGCTGAGCACCCCGAGCCGTACGCCGCGCGGTCGTGGTTGCTCCGCGAGCAGCAGGGCGAGCTCGGCCATCTCCTCGGCGCTGTCGCAGCCGATGACCCCGGCCTGGGCGAAGAGCGCCGCGATGCCGACGGTGGAGGAGGCGGCGGCCGCGGTGTGGGAGGCACCGGCGCGACGCCCACCCGTCGAGCGTCCCCCGACGACCGCGAGGAGCGGCTTGTGCTGGGCGAAGTCGCGGGCGATGCGGGCAAACTTGACGGCGTTGCCGAACGACTCCAGGTACAGGGCCGCTGCTGTGACGCCGGGGTCGTCGCGCCAGGCGGAGAGGAGGTCGTTGCCGGACACGTCCGCCTTGTTGCCCAGCGACACGAAGGTCCCGACCCCCAGGTCCATCCGCCGGGCCAGGTCGAGCAGCACGATGCCCACTCCCCCGGACTGGCTCGCGATGGCGAGTCCGCCGGCAGGGGGGACCCCGTCGTGGAAGGTGGCGTTGAGCGTGGAGGTGCCGTCCCTGGTCAGCAGGCCCAGGCAGTTCGGACCGACCAGCCGCATCGAGTGCGCCCGCGCCGTGGCGACCATCTCGCGCTGCAGGTCCCGACCGTGGGCGCCGAGCTCCTCGAAGCCCGAGCTGATCACGACCGCGGCCCGCACTCCGGCGAGGGCGGCATCTCTCACCGCGTCGACGGCGGCCTGCGCGGGGACCGTGACCACGACGAGGTCGACCGGCTCGCCCAGCGCTGCGTGGGTGGGGCTGGCGGGCACGCCGCCCACCGACTCGGCGGAGGGGTGGACCGCGACGACGCGGCCCGCGAAACCACCGGCCACGATCGAGCGCAGGACGGCTGCTCCGATGCCGGTCCCGTCGCGACGGGCCCCGACCACGGCGACCGAGGCGGGGTGCAGCAGCGGCTTGAGCGAGCGGGCCTCAGCCGTCGCCTCCCTGCGGTCCGCCGCCGCCAGGAAGCGGTCGGTCGTGCGCGGGTCCAGGTCGACCGTGACGACCTCCCCGTCGGGCCGCTGGACGACGTCGAACCCGACATCGGCGAAGACGCGGAGCATGCCCCTGTTCTCGACCAGGACCTCCGCGGTCATCCGGGTCACGCCGCGCGCCGCGGCGCCGTCGGCAAGGTGCTCCAGCAACAGGCTGCCGAGCCCCTGGCCGTTCACCCGTCCGTCCACGAGGAAGGCGACCTCCTCGACGTCGGCGCCGATCCGCTCGGCGGTCACGATGCCGACCAGGTCGCCGCCCAGCTCCGCCACCAGTGCGGTCGTGGAACCGCTGGTCGACAGGTGCTCGACGTAGGCGTGCGCCTGCCTGCGGCCGGCGGCGAAGAACCGGAGTCGGAGCGCCTCGTCGGAGGCACGGTCGTGGAGCCGGTCGACCGCCGGCAGGTCCTGGGCCGTGAGTGGTCGGACCACCGCGACCCTGCCGTCGGCGAGCAGGACGTCGGACGGTGGGGCGGGGTGGATCGACATCGAGGAGACCTCCGTGCGCAGGGGCGGTACCTCACTGTCCTGCCGCGGGTCCCTGCGGGATCAGGGTCCTTGGTCCCGTCCTCCCGGGCACTGAGTCGCTACCGGTGACGGTGTGGACGGAGAAGGCTCGGGGCATGGAGATCGACAGAGGTTCACGCGGGATGTCCGAGACGCTCCTCCACCAGGTGACCGGAGCGGTCGTGGTCGGGGTCGACGGCTCCGAGCACTCCGACCGCGCGATCGTCTGGGCCGCGGAGCAGGCCGCGACCGAGGGGCGCCCCCTCGTGCTCGTGCACTGCGCCGGTGGTCCCCACGGCACGCTGCCCGAGTGGCTCGTCCTCGACACGCTCGAGGAGGTGGTCACCGCGGCGGCCCGGTCCCTGGTGGAGGAGGCGGAACAGCTGGTCGAGGACTCCGTCCGTGGGCTCACCGTCCGCACCGCCGTGGTCGACCTCGATCCGCGTGACGCCCTGATCGCGATCACGACGTACGCACACCTGGTCGTGGTCGGGTCCCACGGGCGGTCGTTGTGGCAGCGGGTCGCCCTCGGGTCGGTGAGTGCCGCGGTCACCCAGCACGCCGGCTGCCCCGTGATCGTCGTCGGGGACCAGAGTGGGGTGGCCCCCCACCCCGTCGAGCCACGGGGCGGAGTCCTGGTGGGCGCCGACGGCCAGGCCGGATCGCTCCCCGTCATCGAGTTCGCGTTCCGCTACGCCTCCCAGCACGCCCTGCCCCTGACCGTCATGCACTGCTACTGGGACATCGCCGGCGAGATCGTCTACGGCCGGCACGTGGGCGCCGATGAGTCCGGGGTCGAGGACCTGCGCCTCCTGCTGTCGGAGTCGGTGGCCGGGATGGCCGAGAAGTTCCCGGACGTCGCGGTCGACCTGCAGCTGGCCCGCGGCCTGGTCGACGTCGTGCTCAACGAGGAGAAGCGCTCCCACGCTCTGGTCGTCGTCGGCCGGAGGCAGCCCACGTGGTGGTCGCGGCTGCTGTACGCCTCCGCGACCACCGCCGTCCTCGACCGTGCCCGCACGACGGTCGCGGTCGTCCCCGAACCCGTCCCCGAACCCGTCGAACCCGACCCTGAACCCGACACCGAGCACGAGGAGCGCTGAACCATGAACGAGACCCCGACCATCGTCGTCGCCGTCGGCCCGACCGACGTCGACGCCGCCGTGGCGTACGCCGCGGAGGAAGCCGTCCGCGCGGGCGCCACCCTGCACCTGGTGCATGTCGTCCACATGCCCGCGGTGGGGCTGGCCACGGGTGATGTCTACCCGCTCGTCCGCGCCGAGGCCGACGACATCCTCGCGGCAGCGGTCGAGCGGGCCCACGCGTTCACCGAGGACCGGGTGCCGGTGACCTCGGAGCTGCTGGACGAGGGGGGCACCGTGACCCGGCTGCTCCGGGCCTCGGACGGCGCCGCGATGCTCGTGCTCCAACACCGCGACCTCAGTCCTGTCCACCGGCTGTTCGCCGGGTCGACCGTGAACGGCGTCGCCGCCCGGGCCCACCTCCCGGTGGTGTCCGTGCCCGGCTCGTGGCGCGGCTGCCCCGACGGCGTGCCCGACACCCGGCCGGTCACCGTGGCCGTCCAGAACGCCATCGAGGCGCCGCGCCTGCTCCACGCCGCGTGCGACTACGCCGCGGCGCACGGCGTGGGCGTGACCGTGCTGCACGCGTGGTCGCTGAACACCGGGTTCGACGTGCCGGTCTACCCGGACTACGCGCAACAGTTGTCCCTCGCGTTCGCCTCCGACGTCGCCCCGGCACTCAAGGAGGTCGCCGAGGACTACCCGGACCTCGCTCCCGAGGTCGAGGTGGTGGCCGCGGCGCCGGTCGACGCGCTGCTGAAGGCGTCCTCGAGGTCGCAGGCGCTCGTCCTCGGGCGTCGCCACCACCACCTGCCGCTGGGCAGCCACCTCGGCCCGGTCGCGCGGACCGTGCTCAACCACAGTCGTTGCCCGGTCCTGGTCGCCGCCGAGCCGCAGGACGACATCCGACCGCACCAGCCCTACCGACCCGCTGCCGGCTACTGAGCCGACACCGGTCCCACGAGAAGAAGGAGAGACCGATGACCGCCAAGGTGTTGGTCCTGGGAGCGAACTTCGGTGGTCTGACCGCCGCGCTCTCCGTCAAGCACGAGCTCCAGGCAGGGGTCGACGTCACGGTGATCGCACCGGACGACCAGTTCCTGTTCACCCCGAGCCTGATCTGGCTCCCGTTCGGGAAGCGGGACCGGAAGGACATCACCTTCCCGGTGGCGCCGACCCTGGAGTCGCACGGCGTGGAGTTCGTCCACGACGCGGCGGTAGGCATCGACCCGGTCGCGAAGACGGTGCGGGTCGCCGGTGGAGGGACCTACGCCTACGACTACCTCGTGGTCGCCACCGGCTACCGCAACCAGGACGACGTGGTGCCCGGGTTCACCGAGAACGCCCACACCATCACCACCCTCGCGGCCGCCGAGCGCACCGCGGTGGCGTGGAAGGCCTTCGTCGACGACCCGGGCGACGTCGTGATCGCCGCCACCCAGGGCGCTGGCTGCTTCGGGGCGGCGTACGAGTTCCTCTTCAACACCAGCTACCAGCTCCGGCGGGCCGGGATCCGGGACCGGGTACGGCTCACCTACGTCAGCGCCGAACCCTTCCTCGGCCACTTCGGGATCGGTGGTCCCCACGGCGAGCAGCTGCTCGGCATGTTCTTGAGGAAGGAGGGCATCGAGACCCGGCTGTCCACCGCGATCGACCACGTCGACGCCGGCCGGCCGTGCTCGCCGACGGCGAGGGGATCGACTTCTCCTTCGGCATGGTCGTCCCGCCGTTCCTCGGGCAGGAGTTCCTGGGCACCGTGCCGAACCTGACCGACGAGAAGGGCTTCGTGCAGGTCCGGCCGACGTATCAGAGCAAGGAGTACGACGACATCTACGCCGTCGGCGTCGCCGCCGCGGTCGACGTGCCGTGGCAGACCCCGACGCCGGTCGGCATCCCCAAGACCGGCCTCCCCACCGAGGTGATGGCCCACACGGCCGCCGCCAACGTGATCTGCCAGATCCGGGGCGTCGAGCCGAACCGGGAGAAGGGCTTCGCCGACATCCCGGCCGTGGTGACTGGACGCCGGAACAACGGCGTGATCATCCTGGCCGACAAGATGACCCGCCGCGCAAGCACGGCGTCCTCATCCCTGGACCGCAGGCGCACCTGATGAAGCTGGATTCGAGAAGTACTACCTGTGGAAGATGCGGCAGGGTACGCAGCTGGAGGGGGGCGGCTCAGGAGACGGTCAGGTGCAACTCGCGCCCGAGCAGGCCACCGAGGCGGGTCGCCTCGTCCTGCAGGGCACGCGCGGGAAGCCGCCCGTCCTCGAGCCAGGTCACCGCGAGCTCGTCGCCCTTCCGCGCCCACGTGCCACGCACGACACCGCCCACGACCACGGGGTTGGCCTTGCGGGTGACCAGGTCACGGTGGGCCGCCGGGGTGACGTGCACGTCCTTGGTGCCCGGACCCATCACCCACTGGTCGTGCCCGGGGAGGAAGCGGACCGAGTCCGAGGCCCGGGCCGCGAGGAGCGAGTCCACGTCCTCCCGCACGACGTACGCCGTGGTCCCCTCGACGTCGACCGCGACGAGCTGGTCGCGGAGGCCGGCCAGCCATCCGTCGAGCCGCTTGCGACCGGCGCTCAACCCGGCACCGAACCAGTGGTGCACGTGGTCGGGCGTGGCCGGTCCGTAGGTCCGCAGGTAGGCGGTGATCGCGCGTGGCCCCGCCTCGTCGAGGTCGGGGATGCCCGCCCAGCGCGGGTTCCGGTCGAGCCGCTGGAAGGTGGCCTTCCCGTCGCGCGACGGAGCGAAGCAAAGGTCGCCCTGCCAGGTCAGCGGCTTGATCAGGGTGCCGGCGCCGTCCTCGAACACCTCCCTGAGGTGGTGGTAGCGGCGGTCCGTGGTGACTGCCTCGCCGAGCTCGGCGAGGGTGAGCGGCCCGTCGTCCAGCGCGTCGCGCACGGCGGCCCGGAAGTCGGGCCAGTCCTCGGCCGTGAGCCGGTAGTGCTCCACCCAGCTCGACAGCTCCCACTGCCGCCCGGCCGACCGCAGCGCGAGGTAGGTGCCGCCCTCCTCCGGCGAGAGGTGGTGCACCGCCCCGCGGTAGGCGAACACCGTGATCACCGACCCGTCCTCGCGCGCCTGCGCGAGCTCGCCGGGCTCGGACGTCGTACGGCGGGTGCGGACGGCGAGCTCGGCCAGCGAGGCGTCCATCGCCAGCACGGCACCGAGCCGGCGGACGACGCCCGCCACCGAGTCCGCAAGGGGGGGGAGGCCGACCGGGTCGAGGAGCTGTCGCTCGAGGCGCCAGGCCAGTGCCTGCGGCCAGTCCACGGCAGCCTGCGTCGGGGAGGTCATGCCCCCACCCTCGCACCGGTTCCGGACGAGGAGCGTCCGGTAGTCGACGTGATGGCCTCGAGCCCCTCGACGGCGACCGACCTCGCGGCTAACTTGTGACGGTCTGGACCAGCTCTTCTCGTTCACCCCCTACGAATCGGAGAAACGATCTCGTGATGACACCCTCCCGCCTCCGCGCCCTGGCGTTCGCGAGCGCCTTCGCGCTCGGCGCCACGCTCCTGACCGCCGGACCCACCGGCGCCAGCGTCGGCAACACCCAGCCCTCGGCGAGCAGTGCGCCCGCTCGGACCCTGGCCCAGGTCTCGGCCGAGAAGCCGAAGAAGGGCCTGGCGAAGATCCGCGTGCTGACGTTCAACGACTTCCACGGTCGACTGGAGTCCGCCGAAGGCCTGGGCGGCGCCCCCGCCCTCGCGGGCAAGGTGAAGGAGCTGCGCCCCGCTACGGCAGCCGCCACACGATCACCGCTGCCGCGGGTGACCTCATCGGAGCCTCGCAGTTCGCCTCGACCATCTTCCAGGACGAGCCGACCATCGAGGTCATGGAGGCCATGGGCCTCCAGACCAGTGCGGTCGGCAACCACGAGTTCGACGAGGGCGTGCGCGAGCTCATGCGCATCCAGTACGGCGGCTGCTACGAGGAGGAGTGCTACGACGAGGGCGCCTACGACGGCGCCGACTTCCCCTACCTCGCCGCGAACGTGGTGTGGAAGGGCAGCGGCAAGCCGATCCTGCCTCCCTACTGGGTGACGAAGATCCAGGGCGTCGAGGTCGGCTTCATCGGCGTGGTCACCAGCGACCTCCCGGTCCTGGTCAACCCGAGCGGCATCCGCAACGTCGACGTGCTCGACGAGGCCGAGACCATCAACAGGTACTCCCGCGAGCTGCGCGAGCAAGGCGTGAAGGCCCAGGTCGTCCTGATGCACGAGGGCGGCCAGCAGACCTGGGAGGGCGGCGAGGGCGAGACCGACCCCCGAGGTCCCAACACCTGCATCGGCCTCGCCGGACCGGTGGCGGCGATCAACGACGCCGTCTCGCCGCAGGTCGACGCCATGGTCACCGGCCACTCCCACCAGGGCTACGTCTGCGAGCTCGCTGACCCGCGCGGCCGGCTCCGGCCGGTCACCCAGGCCAGCAACTACGGGACGCTGGTGACGGCCACCAAGCTGGTCGTCGACCGCAGCACCGGCAACGTCCTGCGTGATCGTTCGAAGGCGCGCAACCACGAGGTCACCGAGGCCGACGGCGTCGACGAGGTCGTCCAGGCCATCGTCGACAAGTGGCTGGACAAGGCCGCGCCGCTCGCCAACCGGGTGGTCGGCTCGGTCACCGAGGACATCACCGGTGACTCCAACGGCGACCGCGGCGCGGAGACCCCGATGGGGCGCCTGGTCGCCGACTCGATGCTCTGGGGGACCCAGGCCGAGGCCGACGGGGGCGCGCAGATCGCGTTCATGAACACCAGCGGCGTCCGGGACTCCTTCCTCTACGCCGAGCTGTCCGGCGGTGAGCAGCCGGGCGAGGTGACCTACGGCGAGGCCGGCGCGGTGGCGCCGTTCGGCAACCTCCTGGTCACGCTGGACCTGACGGGTGCCGACATCGAGGCGGTGCTCAACCAGCAGTTCAAGGGCTTGGACCAGACCCGACCGGTGCTGGCCCTCAACCCGTCCGAGGGCTTCACCTACACCTGGGACCCCGGGGCCCACGAGGTCGTCGAGGGTTCCATGGAGCTGGACGGCGATCCGATCGTGGCCGACCAGACCTACCGGGTGGCCACGCTGAACTTCCTCGCCGACGGTGGCGACGGGTTCACGGCGTTCCAGGAGGGCGACAACCTGCTCGGAGGTCCCGCCGACCTGGAGAACCTGGTGGCCTACCTCGAGGCCAACCCGGGGCTCTCGGTGACACCGGACCGGGTCGGTGGGCTGTGAGGCATCCCGTCTGAGCTGGCGCGCGGCCGCGACCGGCCCCGTCGGGGAGGTCGTGGCGACGCCTCGCACCGGTTCCGGAGGACGGACGTCCTGACTGCCCCGAACCTTCCTCCACGCGGGGTCCCGGCGCGGGAGAAGGAACATCGTCAGGTCCACCAGATGTGGTGAGCGTTCACCCCGTGCGGGCAAGCCCGGCGACAACCGCACGCTACTCGGCCTTCGTGGTGGGTGGGCAGGGCCGACCCGGACTACCCCAGGTAGGGCGGGGCGACGCCCCAGCCCCACCGAGGGGTGGGTGCGTGCTCGACGGGGGCGGCGTCGGGCTGGGAGTTCTCCATGGCCAGCCGGGTGCCCCACTCAACTTCCCGCACGGAACTCGTCTGTCGTCGACGGCCAGGCTCATCGTGGTGGCGAACCGGTGCCGCTGTGCGGGCGTGATCGCGCGCCCGCGGTGGTGGCGGAGCATCGGCTCGTAGCCACCGTGCCGCTCGGTGTAGGTCTCGGGCCCACCGAGCACCTCGGCCCACCAGTCGGCGACGTGCTCCCGGTGGTGGACCGTGACCCCGCCGGGGAAGAACCCCGCCAGCTCGTCGTCGGCCTCGACCCGGTCGTAGAAGCAGTCGATCATCCGGCGCAGCGGGTCCGGGCCGCCGGCCCACTCGAACAGGGTCGGCACCGCGGGTCCGTCGGGGTGGCTCATGACGAGTCCACCGCATTCCGCGAGGAGGGGTACCGCCAGGCCACCCGAGTGTGGTGTGTGGGCACCCCGTGCGAGTGACCTGCCGGTGGAGGGTAGACCCCCTGGACCGGCCGTTCGGTTGCCTCCGGTCTCCGCCCTACGATGGCGACGATCACCATGGACCTCGACGACGACCCCCAGGCCCGCAGGCTGCTGCTCGTCGTCGACGCACCCTCGCTGCTCCACCGCAACCACCACGCCCGCGCCCACACCCGGGCCCTGGACCGCGCGGGGCGACCGGTGTGGGCGCTGCACGGGATGCTGCGCCAGATCATCGAGTCCATCGAGGGATTCGCGCCCGACGCCGTCGTCTTCGGGCTCGACGACCGCACCGCGTCGGTACGTCGCGACTCCTACCCCGACTACAAGGCCGGACGGGCCGAGAAGCACCCCGAGCTGGTCGACCAGCTCGAGCGGGCCGGTGCGCTGCTCGACGCACTCGGCATGGCCACGGTCACCCCGGCCGGGCTGGAGGCCGACGACGTCAACGCCTCCGGCGCCGCGTGGGCGACCCGGCACGGCTGGGACTGCGTGATCATCACCTCCGACCGGGATGCCTTCGCCCACATCAGCGACCACACCAAGGTGCTCCGGCTGATCGACGGCGGCATCAACGGCTCACCGCTGCTGGACCCGCGGCGCCTGCACACGATGTACGGCGTCGCGGCCGAGAACTACCTCGCCTACGCCGCATTGCGGGGCGACGCCAGCGACAACCTGCCCGGTGTCAACGGGATCGGCGAGAAGACGGCGGCGGCGCTGCTCGAGGCCGGCGGGACGATGCGCACCGTGTGGGCCGACGTCGACCACGACGAGGGGCGCTCGGTGGCCGCGGCGCTCGACTCGTGGGCGGAGGAGCGCGGCGAGCGGCGGCTCGGCGCCCGCGTCGTCCGCCACCTGACGGCGCCCGGTGCCCGGGAGCGCTACGAGTTCAACGTCGAGATCATGACCGGGCGCGAGGACCTCGACCTCGGCCTGACCCCCGACACCCCCGGCACCCCGGGCCTGCTCCCGCTCGACGTCGACCGGGTCAGCCGCGTCGTCGGTTTCCTCGGCGTCGAGGCCACCACCGCGCTCGCGCTCCGGGTGCTGACCGGCGACCCCGCCTCGGCCACCCGCCGCTGACCCGGCGTCGGAGACCTCGACCACCGAGGTGGTCGAGCCGTCCGAACCCCGGGCGAGGGCGAGTGTCGAGACCTCCGGGCCGGCGTCAGGCGTCGGTGTCGACCAACCGGCCGTCGAGGGTGATCGGGTTGTCCTCGTTGATGGCGAGGACGGCGTCGGTGAGGTCGGGCTCGGGATCCATCGGTCGCCGGTCGAGGTGCACACCCGCGATCATGCAGCGCACCGACCCGCCCGCGAGCTCGATGGTCGGGATGTCGACGGCGACGATCTCGCAGGACTCCTCGATGGTCGCGACCTGGTCGGCACGCAGGCTGCGGCGGGCGCGGGCCGACATCGCCATGATGTAGCGGCGCCGACCCTCCGGCGTACGTCCACAGAGCTCGACGGCGTTGCCCGCGAACTCGCGGACCTGCTCCTCGGTCAGCTCCACGACCGTGCGGCCGTTGACGGTGAGCCGCTCGCGGACCTGCTCGCGGCGCTGCTCGTCGGGGATCAACCCGAGCGCGATGAGGGCGACGTCGGTGCCGACACAGCCCATCACGTTGGTGTGGTAGACCGGCACGCCGTCGGAGTCGACCGCGTCGAAGGCCATCGGCTCGTAGCCGAAGTCGGTGCAGAACTTCTCCAGGACGTGGGTGTCGGCCCGGTGGCTCAGGGCCGTGTAGGCCACCCGGGACACGTGGTCGAGCACCATCGCGCCGGTGCCCTCGAGGAAGATGCCGTCGGGCTCGAGGCCGGAGTAGTCGACGATCGTCTGCACCCGGTAGTGCGACTTGAGCAGCTCGAGGACGTCGGCCCGGCGCTCGTGGCGGCGGTTGGACGCGTACATCGGGAAGACCGCGACCTTGCCGCCGGCGTGCGTGGAGATCCAGTTGTTCGGGAAGACGCTGTCGGGCCGGGTGTGGTCCTCGTCGTCGAAGACGTGGACGCGGACGCCGGCACCACGCAGGGCCTCGGCCACGGCATCCATCTCCGCGACCGCACGCGCCGAGATCGCCTCGTCCGACTCGCCCTCGGGGGCGTCGGACTGGAAGGCGTTGTCGGCGGCGGTCGCCTGGTTCGGCAGGAACCGGGTGGCACGGACGAGGACGACTGCGGAAGGGGCCTGAGCACTCACGTCGTCGCAATCTAGACGACGACCGGTCGCAGCCGCTCGCCGGGCAGCCACTCCTCGACCACGACCCACGTCGGGTCGTCGCCGTTGCGCTCCGCGACGGGGTGCACCACCCGGCCCCACCAGCCGCTGGCCCGCCGCTCCCACCCCAGGATCAAGGCGGGCAACGGTCCCGACGGTCCGACCACCCAGCAGTGGCGCAGCGTGGTCGGAACCTGGGGACCCACCGGCGGCGAGGCCGTCGGGGGCACCGCCGAGGGGACGCCGCTCGCGGGTCGGGCTCGCGGCTGCGGGCCGCCCGCTCGGCGAGCGTGCCGTGGTCGGCCGTCCGCCGTCGCATCCCTCCCGCTGCCATCGCCCCACCGTATCGAACATGTGTTCGATCCGGGCTTGGCCTCGGCTCGCCGGGCCCGGCGCACCAGGATCGGCGCGGTTCCTTCGGGGGACGTCGACATCGCGCTCACCGTACCCACGGTTCCCGGGCAGCCTGAGCCGGCTGCCATCTGGGGTACGTCGAGGGACGAACTCACGCCTGCTGTGTCCACGCCAGGCGACATACGACATGTGGTCGATCTGGGCTGGATCCGTCAGGAGGTTGTCGGGCATTTCAGACCCTTGTCCGGCGTTGCAATGCCCGACCAGGGTGCGAACCCCCGGTCGACCGGGGGTTCAACACCGCCCCTCACCCCGGGACCGACACGACGACGGCCCGGAGCGTCTGGGTGACGGTCCATTCCGTGCGGTCGCCCTCACCGAGGCGGACCAGGGCGTACGGGGCGAGCTGGACTGCCGGTCCGTGCTCGACGCGGAGGACGCCCTCGCCTGAGAGCACGAGCACGAACTCGTCGTGCTCGAGGTCGGCGACGACACCCTCGGTGATCTCCCACGCCGAGATCCGGAGGGCGCCCAGGGTGCCGAGCGGCTCGGTGGTCGCGGTGGGCCAGCCGCCCTCGATCCAGATGCCGGGGTGGCTCTCGCCGGTCAGCGCCAGCGTGGTGACGTCGGCGGCCAGCAGCCGCCCACCGGGCGTGCCCGGGGCCTCGCCGGAGAGGTAGAGCTTGCGGAGCCGCTCGGTGACGGTCCAGGTGGTGCGGTCACCGGCGTACAGGCGGACGACGACACCCGGCCGCAGGTCGAGCGTCTCGCCTCCCTCGACCACGACCGTGGCCGCGCCCGCGAGCACCACGAAGACCTCGTCGACCTCGACGTCGGTCTCGGTGCCGGGCTCGGCCTCCCAGAGGCCGACCTCGCCGTCGGTGAGGGGATCCAGCTCGCCGAGCGGGCCGGCGGGGGCGGTGCGGACGTCGGTGCAGAGCAGCGTGGTCATGAGTCGAATCCCAGTCCGAAGCGGTCGAGGGTGCGCAGCCACAGGTTGCGGCGGCCGGTGCGGTCGGTCCGCGCGAGCGACCAGCGGGTGAGCTGGATGCCGATCCAGGCGAACGGCTCCGGCGGGAACGGGACGGCGCGCTCGCGCACCATCCGCAGCCGGGTCCGCTCGGTCTGCTCCCCCGCCAGCAGGTCGAGCATCACGTCGGCGGCGAAGCGGGAGGCCCCGACGCCGAGGCCGGTGAAGCCGGCGGCGTAGACCGTGCGACCGCGGTGGGCGGTGCCGTAGAACGCGCAGAACCGGGTGGAGGTGTCGATGACGCCCGACCACCGATGGGTGAAGCGGAGGCCGCGCAGCTGCGGGAAGGTCTCCCCGAAGTTGCGGGCCAGGACCTCGAAGGTGGCCCGGCGGTCGTCGTGCGCGGGGTCGATCGAGCGGCCGTAGTGGTAGATCGCGTCGTAGCCGCCCCAGAGGATCCGGTGGTCCGGCGTGATCCGGTAGTAGTGGAACTGGTTGCCGCAGTCGGAGATCCCGATCGAGGGGTCCCACCCGATCGAGGCGAGCTGGGCCGCGGTCAACGGCTCGGTGGCCAGGACGTAGTCGTAGACCGGCACCACCGACCAGCGGCTCCGCCGCAGCGGGGTCGGGAAGACGTTGGTCGCGAGCGCGACCTCGCGGGCACGCACGGTGCCGGTGCTGGTGGTCGCCTCGACGACGCCGCCGGTACGCCGCAGCCCGGTCAGCCGGGTCTGCTCCGCGATCCGGACGCCCTGCTCCTCCGCGACGCGGGCGATGCCCCACGCCAGCCGGGCGGGGTCGACGACGGCGCTCTCCCCGGCCTCGTAGCGGCCGGCGAGGTAGGTCGGCGAGTCGACCATCCGGCGCACGGCAGCGGCGTCGAGGAAGCCCGGCTCCCCCGGCTCGAGGTCGGCGACCTCGTGCTCCCGGGTCGCGACGGCGAGCACCCCGCCGCGGTCGAAGCCGCAGTCGATCCCGTGCTCCTTGACGGTGGCCTCGATCGCGTCGAGGTTGCGCACGCCAAGCGCGTGCACCGCGTCGTACTCGTCGGGCCAGCGGCTGCGGCCGTTGGCCTCGCCGTGGGTCAGGCTGGCCTCGCAGAAGCCTCCGTTGCGGCCGGTGGCGTGCTCCGCGATCCGGTCGGCCTCGACCAGCAGCACCGAGCGACCGGGCTGGCGCTCGACCGCACGCAGCGCGGTCCAGAGCCCGGTGAAACCGCCGCCGACCACGAGCAGGTCGACCTCGGTGTCACCGTCCAGGCCCGGGCGCGGGTCCGGCCGGTCGGGGGTGTCGAGCCAGACGGGGCGTGGGTGACCCGGCGAGCGCCGAGACCGGCCAGCCGGTCACGCGGAGGCCACCTCGGTGAGGGCGGCGTCGAGCGTCTCGATCGCTTCGCGCACCTCCGAGGCCGACGCGGTCAGCGGCGGCACCAGGTGGATCCGGTCGAAGTTCACGAAGGGCAGCAGCCCGCGGCGCTTGCAGGCCGCGACCACGCCGGACACCTCCGGGCTCGCCCCGCCGTACGGCGCCAGCGGCTCGCGCGTCTCGCGGTCGCGGACCAGCTCGATCGCCCAGAACGCGCCGGTGCCGCGGACCTCGCCGACCCAGGGTGCCGGTCGGCCAGCTCGAGCAGGCCGGGCGGAAGATCTCCCGCCGAGGGCCGCGGCGTGCTCGACGAGCCCTCGTCCTCCATCGTGCGGATCGTGGCCACCGCGGCGGCGCACGCCAGCGGGTGACCGGAATAGGTGAGCCCGCCGGGTAGGCGCGGTCGTCGAAGGTCGACGCGACTCGGGCTGATCGCGACGCCGCCGAGCGGGACGTAGCCGGAGTTGACGCCCTTGGCGAACGTCAGCAGGTCGGGCGCGACCGGTCCTGGACCTCGTGCTCGATCGCGAACCACCCGCCGAGCCGGCCGAAGCCGAACATGACCTCGTCGGCGATCAGCACGATGCCGTGCCGGTCGCAGAGCTCGCGCACGCCGGCCAGGTAGCCGGGCGGCGGAACCATGACTCCCGCAGTCCCAGGAATGGTCTCCAGCGCGATCGCTGCGATCGTCTGCGGGCCTTCCATCGCGATGGTGTCGGCGAGATGCTCGAGCGCGCGCTCGCCTCCTCCGCCTCGGTCGTGGCGTGGAACGGGGTGCGGTAGAGGAATGGCCCGAAGAAGTGGACCATGCCGGCGAGCCCTTGTCGTTGGCCCACCGACGCGGGTCGCCGGTCATGTTGATCGCCAGGTGGTACCACCGTGATACGAGCGGTAGGTCGAGAGCACCTTCTGCCGGCCGGTGTGCAGCCGGGCCATCCGGACCGCGTGCTCGTTGGCGTCGGCGCCGCCGTTGGTGAAGAACACCTGGTCGAGGTCGCCGGCGTGTCGAGGCGATCAGCCGGGCCGCCTCGAGCGCGCCGCGTTGGCGTGCTGCGGCGCGACCGTGCAGAGCTGGGCCGCCTGCTCCTGGATCGCCGCGACGATCCGGGGGTGCTGGTGGCCGAGGTTGGTGAACACCAGCTGGGAGGTGAAGTCGAGCAGCCGGTTGCCGTCGCCGTCCCAGACGTAGGAGCCGGCGCCTGGTCACGACCATCGGGTCCAGCCGGCCTGGGCCGACCACGAGTGGAAGACGTGGCGACGGTCGAGCTCGTAGGTGTCCTCGGCGAAGAGGTCGACGAGATCAGTCATTGTGCGGGAACCCCAGCTCGAGGCCGCCCTCGGGCGATTGGCGGGGTCGACCCACCGGGTGGTGACGACCTGCCGCGGGTGAAGAAGTGGACACCTTCGACGCCGTGGGCGTGGGTGTCGCCGAACAGGGACCGTTCCATCCGCCGAAGGAGTAGTACGCGACCGGCACCGGGATCGGCACGTTGATCCGATCATGCCGACCTGGACGTGGTTCTCGAACCGCTTGGCGGCGCCGCCGTCGTTGGTGAAGACCGCGGTCCCGTTGCCATACTGGTTGGCGTTGACCAGGGCCAGCGCCTCGTCGTAGCTCCCGACCCGGACGACGGAGAGCACCGGGCCGAAGATCTCCTCGGTGTAGATGTCCATGTCCGGCTGGACATGGTCGAAGAGGGTCGGGCCGAGCCAGAAGCCCTCCTGCGCGCCCGGGCCCGGACGTCGCGTCCGTCGACGACGACCTTGGCGCCGGCCTCCTCGCCGGAGTCGATAGCCCGGCGACCCGGTGCGTGTGCCTTCGTGACAGGGGCCCTGTCGGCCTCGCCACCGTCGGCGCCCCGGCGCCGGCGCCGGTGACGAGAGTGGCGGTCCGGTCGGCGATCCGCGCGACCAGGTCGTCGGCGATGAGGCCGACCGCCACCAGCACGCTGATCGCCATGCAGCGCTCGCCGCCCGAGCCGTAGGCGGCGTAGACGGCAGCGTCCACGGCCGGGTCGAGGTCGGCGTCGGGCAGCACGCCATGTGGTTCTTGGCGCCGCCGAGGGCCTGGACCCGCTTGCCGTGCAGGGCGCGCGCTCGTAGACGTACTCGGCGATCGGCGTGGAGCCGACGAAGCTGATCGACTGCACGACCGGGCTCTCGAGGAGGGCGTCGACCGACTCCTTGTCCCCGTGGAGCACGTTGAGACGCCGTCGGGGAGACCGGCCTCGGTCCAGAGTCGGCGATCCAGTTCGCGGCCGAGGGTCCTTCTCGCTGGGCTTAGACGACGGCGTTCCGGCCGCGATGGCCACCGGAACAAGCACATCGGCACCATGGCCAGGAACTCGATGGCGAGATCATCCGACCACGCCGAGGCCTCGCGGATAGAGTGGACGTCGACGCCGGTCGAGGCGCCGTCGGAGTGACCGCCCTTGAGCAGGTGGGAGAAGGCCGCAGGCGAACTTGACGACCTCCTGGCCCCGGCGACCTCACCGAGCGCGTCGGAGTGCACCTTGCCGTGCTCGGCGTTGATGATCGCGGCCAGCTCGTCCTTCCGGGCGTTCAGCAGCTCACGGAAGGCGAACATGACCTGGGTACGCCGCGCCAGCGACGTACGCCGCCACTCCTGGGAGGCGCGTTCGGCCACGCCGATGACGTGGTCGGCGTCGGCGGTCGACGCCAGGGCGACGTGCCCGGTCACCTCGCCGGTGGCGGGATTGGTCACCTCGGCCCACCGGTCGCTGCTGCCCTGCCAGGCGGCGCCGCCGGCCCAGTGCGTGATCGTGGAAGTCATGCGTCCCAGTCTGGGGGCGCGGGCGGCGCGCCCGTGCCTACACTCTGTCAGGTGAAACCCTCTTCCCCCGACAGTGTGTCGGCATGCTGAGCGTCGCCGGCGTCCTCGACATGGCCGTCGTACGCAACGCGGACCCCCTCGTGCTCGCCGGACGGAGCGCGCTGTCCGGCACCGTCCGCTGGGTCCACACCACCGAGCTCGCCGACATCGGCCCGCTGCTGCGCGGGGGCGACCTGGTGCTCACCACGGGCATCGCGCTCCCCGACAACCCCGAGGCGCTGGCCTCGTTCGTCCGTAGCCTCGTCGACTCCCGCGCCGTCGGCCTCTTCGTCGAGCTCGGGCGCCGGTGGCAGGAGGTCCCGGACCCGGTGGTCAGCGAGTGCGAGGCGCTGGGTCTCCCCCTCGTGGCGCTGCGTCGCGAGGTCCGCTTCGCCACCCTCACCCAGGCGGTCGGCGAGCGGTTGGTCGACGAGCAGCTCGCGGCGCTGCGCGAGGCCGAGCGGGTGCACGACACCTTCACCGAGCTGAGCCTGGCGGAGGCTGGACCCGAGGAGATCCTGGCCGCGGCGCAACGCCTCGCCGGCGCACCGGTGGTGCTCGAGAACGAGCAGCACCGGGTGCTCGACTACCGCTCCGGCCCCGGCGACGTCGCGGTGTTCCTCGACGACTGGGAGCGCCGCTCTCAGCGGGTCCGCTCCGACGAGCGCACCGTCTGGGACGAGAGCTTCGGCTGGCTGGTGACCCGGGTCGGCCGGCTCGAGCGGGGCTGGGGCCGGCTGGTGATCGGCTCCCCCACCGACCCGGAGCAGCGCCTGGTCACCGTCGCCGAGCGCGCGGCCGCCGCGCTCGCCCTGCACCTGCTCCACGACCGCCACCGCCAGGGGCGGCTCCGCCGGCTCCACCAGGAGCTGCTGCTCGGTGTGCTGGCCGACCCCGACGACGCCGACCTCGCCCGCCGGGTCCGGCTGGCCGGGGTCGAGCCGACCGGCCACGCCCTCGTGGGGGTCGCCCTGCGCCCGCGCGGTACGCCGACCGCCGCGGGCAGCCTCCCGGCCCGGCTCGACGAGCTGGTGGCCGCCTGCCTGCACGCCGTCGAGGGCAGCAGCCTCGGCGCCCTCGTGGCCGCGTTCGAGGCCGACGTCCGGTTGCTGGTCTCGGTGCCCGGGCGGCTCGATCCGGTCCGGGCGGTCGACCGCCTGGTCGGGACCGTCCAGGGCGGCTCGCCGGCGGTCGTCGCGGCCGGGACCCCGTCGACGCGCTCCGCTCGGCCGACCGCAGCCTGCGCGAGGCCTCCCACGTGCTCGACGCCCTGGCCGGCCGCGAGCCCGACCGCGACGGCGCCCACCGGCTCGAGGACGTCCACCTGCGCGGGCTCCTCGCCCTGCTGGCCGGCGACGACCGGCTGCGCGACTTCACCGACCGCCAGCTCGCCTCGCTGCGAGCGGCCGACGAGCGCGACGGCGGCGACCTGCTCCACGCCGCCCGGGTGCTGATCGACCACTGGGGCAGCAAGTCTGCGGCGGCCCAGGCCCTCAACGTCTCGCGCCCCGTTCTCTACGACCGGCTGCACCGCATCGAGCGGCTGCTCGGGACCGACCTCGCCGACGCCGAGACCCGCACGTCCTTGCACATCGCCCTGGTCGCCGACACCTTCCGCCGCTGACGATCGGGGGCCCGGAGGTCTCGACTCTCGCCCGCCTACGCCACACATGAGGTGGTCGAGGAGCGAGCGCCAGCGAGCGGCTGTCGAGACCTCCGAGAACGACGGAGGCCCCGGTCGGGGGAGGACCGGGGCCTGTCGACGACTGCCCGGGGGAGGAGCGGTCGTTGGGGGGAGATGCGGTGCCCGGCCGGGGACTCGTGGGCTGGACGGAGGTCCCCACGGCCGGGCGCCGACGACCTTCACCACGGGGGACGGGCGAAGGGCGTGGGACCAGTGTGGTCGACCGACGCGTCGTACGCCTGCCCCCTCGAGGGCATCTTGGACTGGGCCGGATGTACTACGCAGTAGCTCCCGGCTCAGGAGTCGGGCAGCAGTCCTTCGCGGACCGCGATGGCCAGCGCCTCGAGCTTGGAGCTGGCCCCGAGCTTGGCGGACAGGTTGGCCACGTGGTTGCGCACGGTGTGGACGCTGACCACGAGCCGGTCGGCGATCACGGCGTTGGTGAGTCCCTCGGCCACCAGGGCGAGCACCTCGCGCTCGCGCTCGGTGAGGGCCGCGAGCCCCGAGGAGCCGCGGTTGCGCTGGAGCCGGGGCAGCAGCCGGCCCAGCATCTCCGGTGACACCACCGCCTCCCCTGCTGCCGCGGCCCGGACGGCCGAGGTCAGCTCCCCGAGACCACGGGTCTTGGAGACGAAGCCGGAGGCACCCGCCTCGATCGCGGCGACGAGCACGTGCTCGGCGGTGCTGGCGGTGAGCACCACGATCGCCATCCGGCTGCGGAGCTCGCGCAGTCGCGGGATCGCGGAGACGCCGTCCCCGTCGGGCAACCGGTGGTCGAGCAGGAGCACGTCGGGAGCGGTGGAGGCGATCAGCGCGACCGCGGCCTCCAGAGTCCCGGCTCGGCCCACGACGCGGAGGTCGGGCTCCACGTCCAGGGCCTGGGACAGGCTCGATGCGAGCACCTCGTGGTCATCCACGATCAGGACGCGCGTCGGTCCCCCGTCGGTCACACTCTCCCCCCGTCGCCGGTCCTTCTAGTATCAAACTACTAGACGGATGGCACCCGCGCAGGTCGCCGCGGCAACTCCGTGGGTCCGATGATGGACCGACATCCCGAGCGAGGAGCGACATGGGCTCGATCACGGTCGTCGTCGCCGACGACGACGGCACCATGCGCGCGACCTTGACCGAGATGCTCCAGACCGATCCGCGGTTCGAGGTCGTCGGTGAGGCTGCCACCGGTCCCGCGCTGCTCGACCTCGCCGCCCTCGGGCGTCCCCACGTGGCCCTCATCGACGTGCACATGCCCGGCGGCGGCCCTGAGCTGGTCCGGGCCCTGCTCGACGGCCCACCGATCGTGCCGGTGGTCATCACCTCCGAGACCGCTCCGTCCACGGTCCTGGCCATGCTCCGCGCCGGCGCCCGCGGCTACCTCACCAAGGGGAGGCTCGGCGCCTGCCTGCCCGACCTCGTGGCGCGGTGCGCCTACGGCGAGGTCGTCCTCGCGACCCCGACCGGCGCCGAGGTGCTGCGCCAGCTGCTCTCAGTGCGCGTTCGCTGACCCGGGGAGCCACACCAGCACCCGGGTGCCCCCCTCCGGACCGGGCTCGATGCGCAGCCATCCACCCGCGACGGCCGCCCGGTCGCGCATGTCGGGCACCCCGCGGTGGCCGGGCCGTTCCTGGACTCCGGTGGCGGGGGGGCCGATCCCGTCGTCCGCGACCACCACCAGCACCCCGTCGTCCCGCTGTGAGACGGTGATCGTGACCCGCTCCGCCTGCGCGTGCTTGCGCACGTTGGAGAGCGCCTCCTTGGCGATCCGGTAGGCCAGCACGCGGCTCGTCTCGGGCAGGTCGGGTCCGGTGTCCCCGTCGACCGACCAGCGCACGCTGTCCCCCAGCACGAAGGCGGCAGCCTCGCGCAGCGCCGTCATCAGGCCCTCGCGCTGGGCCGGTGAGTCGAGGTCGAAGAGCAGGTGGCGCAGGCGGTCGTTGGCGTGGCCCACGATCCCGCGCAGCTCGCGCAGCGTCTTCTGGGTCTCCTCGAGGTCCTTGCCCATCTCCAGCCGGCGCTGGACCAGGCCGAGCCGCAGGTCCACCGCGGCCATCGCCTGCACCGAGTCGTCGTGGACGTCGGCCGCGATCCGGGCGCGCTCCGCCTCCTGGGCGTTGACCAGGTGGCTCAGCAGCTCCTGCCGGTCCTCGGCCAGGCGATCGGACCGTCGCTGGGCGTCCTGGAGCGCGGAGATGTCGTGCTGCACGGTGGCCAGCAGCCACGGCTCCCCCGTCATCGGGTCGCGGAGCACGAAGGTGTTGGCGGTGACCGGGATCGGCTCGCCACCGCGGTGGTCGACCAGGGTCGACTCCCCGCGCCAGGACCCCGTCTCCAGCAGCCCGGGGCGGTCGCGGGTCGACTCGTGCACGAAGTCGTCGATGACCAGGGCGTCCACGGCGGCGTCCGGTGCCATCCCGACCATGCGCAGCCCGGCCGGGTTGACGTACACCATCGAGCCGTCGAGGTGGCTCATCGCGATGAAGTCCTCCGAGGCCTCGACCATCGCCTGGTAGCGCTCGATCTGCAGGTCGCGGTCGGCCAGCGCCACCTCGGTCTCGCGCCGGTCGCCGGTGAAGGTGAGCCAGCCACGGACGATCGCGACCAGGACCCCGGCCGAGCCGAGCAGGATCCCGACCGCCGGGACCTCGCGCACGGCGTCGTACGCCAGGACCGAGAGGCAGACCAGGGCCAGCCCGACCGTCGCAGCCAGCGACGGCGCAGCCGTGCGCGGTGGCCGCACGGGTCGACCGGGCAACCACGCCGCCATGGCGATCACGACGGTCCCGGCCAGGGAGAGCGGCGTGAGGAACGAGCCGGGCCGGAAGGTGCCGAGCGACGCCTGGTGGAGGAACACGCTGTCGACGGTGGCGAAGGCGAGGATCCCGAGGCAGAGCATCGTGGTCGCCCAGGGCAGTCTTCCGCGGGTGAAGCTGATCAGCCCGACCATGACCACGAGCAGGCACACGTCGAGCAGGGGGTAGACCAGGTTCGTGGCCAGGACCTCCCCCGGGACCCCGGCCGGCGCGAGCCGTTGCACCGTCCCGTAGAGCAGGGTCGTGGTCACCGCCGCCGCGGTGGCACCACCCAGCACCGCATCCAGGGCGAGGGCGCCGCTGGCGCGCGGAGCCTGGGCGCGGGTCGCGACCAGCAGTCCCGCCAGCAGCGCGAGCGAGGAGAGGATCCAGCTCAGGTCGGCCAGCGAGGGGTAGTCCGGCGCCCGGTCGAGCACGAAGATCGAGTAGACGAAGCCGAGCGTGCGCAGCACGAGGGCGGTGGCGACCCAGCCCCACAGGTCGCGACGTACGGGAGAGACGACCAGCCTCCACACCACCGCGCCCGCCGCGAGCGCGTAGCCGGTGCACTGGATCCAGTCGTCGTAGAGCGGGACGACGCCGACCTCGTCGCGGAAGCCCGGCACGGTGGACACCGCCATCGTGGCGAGCAGCAGGAGCAGCACGACGAAGTACGCCGTCACGCCGACGGCCCGGGCGCCGGCCCGTCCCGTCCTCGTGGTGGTCCTCAGCATGACTCGCCCCCCGCGCGCGCTCGCGCTCATCGTAGGGCCGGTCCGGGTCGGCTGCGGGGAGGTTCAGGTGCTGCCGGGCTCGAGCCGGGCACCCGCCGGGACGGTCACGCCGGGTGCCACGACGCTGTCGCGGCCCACCAGGGCGATCGCCTCGCTGTCGTCGAGGTCGGCGTCCTCGGACCCGACCCGGGCTCCGGCGCCGACCCGGCAGCGCTGGTCGACGATGCTGCGGGCGACGACGGCACCCTCCTCGACGACGGTGTCGGCGAAGAGGACGGCATCGGTGACCCGCGCGCCCGCCTCGATCCTGGTGCCGGGGCCGAGCACGCTGCGCTCGACCCGGCCGGCCACGACGCAGCCCGAGCTGACCAGGCTGTCGACGACCTCGGCGCCGTCCAGGAGCCGGGCCGGTCCGCGCTGGGTGTGCCGGGTCAGGATCGGCCACCGTGGGTCGTTGAGGACGCCCTGGTCGTCGAGCAACAGCTCACGATGGGCGCGCAGGTAGTAGTGCGGCTGGCCGAGGTCGCGCCAGTAGCCGGCCAGCTCGAAGGCGCCGGTCCTCCCCCGCTCCACCATCCGCGGCAGCAGGTGGTCCCCGAAGTCGCCCAGGCCGGAGTCACCGGGTCCGGCCCCGGCGGAGAGCTCGCGGTGCAGCTCCTCGAGCACCTCGATCAGTACGTCCGGCCGGTAGGCGATCACCTCCGCGGCGACCGTGCCGCCCTCCGGGTCCTCGGGCTTGTAGGCGACCCCGGCCACCCGTCCGTCCTCGACGCTCAGCACCGCGTGGTCGACGGCCTCGGCCGGGTCGATCTCGGTCGCCACGACGGTGCACTCGAGGTCACGCGCCAGGTGGTGCTCGACGAGCTCGCGGACGTCGAGTCGGTAGACGTGGTCGGCGCTCATCACCACCACGACGTCCGGGTCGGCCATCCGCACCTGGTCACGGATCCGGAAGAGCTCGTCGGCGTTGCCCCGCGCGAAGCCGTCCTCGTCGGAGGAGCCGGTGCCCTCCTCCGGCATCAGCAGCCGCAGCCCGCCGCGGGTGCGGTCGAGGTCCCACGGTCGACCGTTCGCGACCTGCTCCTCCAGCGTGGCGCCGTGGTACTGGACCGAGAGCCAGACGTCGGTGACCCCGCTGTGGGAGAGGTTGCTGAGCGGGAAGTCGAGCAGCTGGTAGACGCCGGCCACCGGCAGCGCCGGCTTGGCCCGCTCGCGGGTCAGCACGTCCATCCGGCTGCCGGCCCCTCCGGCCTGGATGATCGCGAGGATGCGCACCCGCTCCACTCCTGTCAGCCGCCGGGCGCGACGTCGGTGAACCCGAAGCGCGTCATGCCGATCACGCTACGGACGGCAGCGGAGACCGGTCACCACCCACGCGGGTGGCTCAGACGAGCAGCACCAGGCTCCCCAGGGCCAGCATCCAGCTCACGAAGCTGCCGACGAGGAAGTACTCGGTGACGGCATGGATGCCTGCGCCGCGATGGTGCTCGGTACGGGCGGCCTGGAGCTCCGGCCAGCGCAGCAGGCCCTTGGCGGCCACCACCACCGACGCCGCGGTGAGCTGCCCGGCCAGGCCGAGGCCGACGATGAACAGTCGCTCCATCGGACCGAGCAGCCGACCGCCCTTGAGCCGGTAGGACGGGACGTCGCGACCCGAGCCTCGGGCGGGGTCGACGGTGCCCGTCGCGGAGAGCACGAGGCGCACCAGCACGTTGCCGGTCGAGAGCTGGACCAGCAGGACCCCGGCGAGCAGCAGCGCCTCGTCACCGGTCAGGCCCTGGAGGACGCCCACCGGCGTGACCTCGAACCACCGGCCGAGGGGGCCGTCGGCCTCGCCGGCCGCCGGGGAGAGCGCCAGGCCCAGGACCAGTCCTGCCCCGAGGACGGCCAGCGGCGGCCAGGTCCGGCCCGAGGCGAAGCCGCGGGTGACCGTCTGCCCCCACGCGATCACGAGGAGGGCGACCACGAGGAGGGCGACGACGTCGCGCGGCGAGGTGAGGGCGGCGAGCAGGCCGACGAGGACGACCGACGCGGCCCCGATCCCCTCCGGGACGTGGCGCATCGGGCGCACCGAGAAGACGAGGTCGCTCAGCCCGACCCCGACCAGGAGCAGTGCCAGCCAGCTCACGGCGCCTCCCCCATCGCGGCGTCGGCCTCCACCAGGGCTGCGAGGCCGGCGCTGCGCACCCGCTGCGACACCGCGGACGCGCTCACGCCGAGGCCCGTCGCGAGGTCACGCTGGGTCGTGCCGGCCAGCAGGCCCCGGAGCACGGCGAGCGAGCGTTCGTCGAGGCCGCCGACCAGCTGGTCACGCAGGATGAGCATGGCCTCGAGGGTCGCAGGATCCGGGCCGTCGGTCCCCTCGGCACGCCGGAAGACCGTACGGCGCCACCGCGACCCGGGCCGTTGCGCGGCCCGGTGCACCTCGGCGATCGCGTCCCGGGCGGACCACCAGCCCGGACCGTCCTCGACCCGCGGCTCCTCCTGGAGCACCGTCACCTCGCCCCACCCGAGTCCGTGGCGGACGTCGCCGTCGGGCGAGAGGGCCAGCCGGAGCCGCAGCGAAGCCCGGACCGCGCCGCCCACCGTCGCGAAACCGCCCTGGTACTCGTCCCCGACCGTGACCCGCAGGGGTGTGGGAGGGTCGAGCTCGGCGTTCACCTCCGCGAGCGCGGTCGCCAGCCGCCCGTGCAGCGCTCCGCGATCCTCGGAGCGGCGCGAGTGGACCAGGTCCCCGATCAGGGTCGCCGTCAGCATGTCGCTTCACCTCCCCTGAATATTAGCGTATTGCTTCATTCATGGGTAGGTGAAGCCTTGAGCTCACGGCGTGCTGTCCACCCAGCCGGCCACCCGCGGCAGCCGTCGCACCACCAGGTGGTCCAGCAGCAGCACGAGGACGAGCGAGGCGCCGAAGAACGGGAGCAGGATCCCGAGCACGACCAGCCCGACCGCGAGCGCCGGCGTGGTCCGCAGCGGGAGCCGGCCGCGCGGCGCCCCGACGGAGGTAGCCCGCTCCGGGCGTCGTCGCCACCACATCAGCGGCCCACTGATGCAGGAGAAGACCACCGCGACGCACATCAGCGCCGACAGCGTCATCGACACTCCCCCGAGCGCGCGGCCCTCGTGCAGCCCGATGCCCAGCGACACGACCTTGGCCAGCGCCGGGTAGTCGTCGAAGCCGTACGTCGACACCACCTCGGCGCCGTACCGGTCCACGTGCACGGTCCGCTCGTCGGTCGGGGCGTCGAACGCATAGCCGATCACCGAGAAGACGCCGTCGGCCTCGGTCGGGATCGCGACCGTCATCGGGTGCCGCAACCCCTGCCCGTCGGCAACCAGGAGGGCCGTGTCGAGGTTGGCGACGCTGCCGTCCCCGGCCGATGAGGGGTCCGAGGTCGGCACCTCCTGCTCCTCCTGCGCCCACGGCAGCTCGTCCTGGTGGCTGTGCGGCAGGGACTCGTCGAGCGCGGAGGTCGGGTCGGAGATGGCGCCGTGGTCGGTGCTCCACAGCGAGGTGCCCCGGCTGGTGGCGAGCTCCTGGACCTGCGCGCCCCAGAAGCCGGTCCAGGGCAGTCCCGACACGAGCAGGAGGAGCAACCCCACCCCGACGAACGCCCCCACCAGGCCGTGCCGGTGGCGGAGGGCGGCGCCGGGCCGACCGCGGGCCAGGTTGCGCCGTCGGGCCCTCCAGCCGCGGGCGAATAGGTAGTAGCCCGACAGCGCCATCACGATCGCCCAGCACGCGGCGAGCTCGATCACGGCATCGCCGAGGGTGCCGGCCATCAGCTCCCCGTGCAGCCGGACGGCGTACCCCGACAGCGTCGTCTCGGGGTCGAGCGAGCCCAACGACTCCAGCGTGTACGGGTCGACGTAGACGTCGCGGGACGAGCCGTCGGCCATCTCGAAGGAGAACACCGTGCTCCGGTCGGGGGTCGAGGGCTCGGTCATCGACAGGGCGGTGCCGTCGGGGACTGCACGCTCGGCGACGACCAGCTGGGTGCTGTACGGCTGCGCGAGCGTGTCCGGTGGCTGGGCGACGTGCATCAGGTCGCGGTTGATCAGGGGTTCGAGCTGGAAGCGGAACAGGTAGATCAGCCCGGTGACGGCCAGCAGCAGCAGCACCGGGATCACGAGGAAGCTGGCGTAGAAGTGCCAGCGCCACACGGCCCGGAACAGTCCTGGTCGGGGGCGCGCGGGCGCGCGGAGGTCGGTCATGGGTCTCCTGGTCGTGGGCGCGCAGGGGCGCGCGGGGAGGCGCCGGCCGCGGGCGCGCGACAGCGCACCTGCAGCAGGCAGGGATCAGACGGCCAGGAGGAGCGGTGGGCCGCGCCGGTCGAGCGACCGGGCGAGGCGGCGCAGGACGGCGGGTGCGCGGCGGACCGCGGTGGCCCGGACCAGGGCGGGTGCGGGCAGCGGGACTGCCCGGTCCAGCAGGGCGAGCAGCACGCCTGCAGCCAGCGCGATCACGGTCCACAGGCAGCGCTCGCCGTGGGCGAGCCAGAGCGCGACCAGGGCGGCGATGGCCAGGTGCGCGGCCATCATCGGCGCGTGGACCACCGCCTCGCCCAGCGGGTCGAAGGCGCCGGCCGAGGTGAGCCGGGTCTGGCCCTGCGACGCGGCGTAGGCGTCGAGCAGCGAGCCGACCCGGCGGCCGTCGACGACAGGGGCATCGAGCCCGGGGCCGCTCGAGGACGGTGGCGGTGTCGCCTCCGACGCCGCGGTGGCCGGCGGCGGCGCTCAGCACGAGGTGGACCAGCGCCTGGCCGGCGCCGACCAGGACCATCAGCCGCAGTGCCGTGGCCGGGTGGCGCAGCGCCCGGGCGGAGAACACGACCAGCGACGCCCCGAGCACGACCAGCCAACCCGGACCGGGCAGCAGGCCGTCGGCGGTGACGTGACCGGCGGTGCCGAGGAACGCGGCGATCAGGCCCACCAGGACCGCACGCGACCACAGGAGGGTCCCCGAGGCGGTGCGGTCCATGGCGCGGAGTCTACGGACGCGTCGACCTCACCCGACGACCTCGCCCAGGAGCGACGCGATCCGCGCCGGGTCGTGGGCGAGCACGGACGCGCTGCAGGCGAGCTCGGTCGTGACCCGGCCGGGCTCCGCGGCCGGATGCCACAGGCCCGTGAGCTGGAGGTCCTCGCGCGCCATCACCGCGATCACCCGCTCGTTCACCTGCTCCGCGTCTCCGGTGGCGAAGACCTGGAAGGTCGGGATCTGCGGGGGTGCCGGGTGCGGCGTGATGCCGTGCGCCGGGAGCTCCGCACCCAGGGCCCGCGCCCACGCCAGGTGGTCGGCGAACCTCGGCAGGTCCCGCAGCCCGGCGAGCGCCGACACGGCCTCGGCGGTGACGTGGAAGAGGGTGCCGCCCATCCGCTGGCGCCAGAGCCGGGCCTCGGCCACGACGTCCTCCGGGCCGAGCAGCGCCGCGCCCGCGATGCCACCGAGCCCCTTGTAGAACGAGACGTACATCGTGTCCGCGACGGCCGCGATCTCGGCGTAGGACCGGTCGTAGAAGGGCTGCGACTCCCAGACCCGGGCCCCGTCCACGTGGAAGGCCGCGCCGCGCTCCCGGGCGGCGGCGGACAGCGCGACCAGGTCGTCCCACTCCGGGAGCAGGCACCCCGCGTCGCGCAGCGGCAGCTCCACCATCACCGCGGCGAGCGTGCCGGGGATCGCGGCGAGGTCGGCCGCGGTGGCGGTCCGGCGGCCGGTCGTGAGGTGCTCGAAGCGGAACCCGTGCAGCAACCGGGGGCCGTCGGACTCGTGGACCAGGAGGTGCGACAGGTCGGGGATCGCGACCCGGGTCGTGCCGGCCCGGTCGCACCACACCCGCAACGCACACTGCTGCGCCATGGTGCCGCTGGGGAAGAAGGCCGCCGCGCCGACGCCGAACAGCCCGACCAGCTCGGCCTCGACCTGCTCCACCGCTCCCCCGGCGCCGTACCGGTCCCAGGTGAGGTCGTACGCCGCCGCCTGCTCGGCCGAGCTCGCCCAGCGCCTGGGCGGGGGTCCGGGGTGCCTGCCAGAACACCGTGCGCGAGCAGGCCTCCGCGGCCGCGCGGAAGCGGGCGAGGGTGTCAGCGCTCACGTCGGTGCCCACTGCGGGCTCAGTTCAGGGGCCGCATCGTGGAGGGGACCCCACCGCCGGCGTGGACGTCCTCGACCAGCTCCTGGAGAGCGGTGAGGGCGACCCGCTGGGACATCGGGCCGTAGGAGACCCGGGCGACGCCGAGCTCCTGCAGCCGCGCGAGCGGCAGCGAGCCGGGCGCGCCGATCATCGACAGTCGCTGCGGGCCGACCGCCTCGACCAGGGTGGTGACCATCCGCTCGTCGAGCGGCGCCGGGACGAAGACGACCGGGGCGCCGGCGTCGACGTAGGCCTTCACCCGCTCGACGGCATCGGCGAGCACGTCGGCGGGGTCGCGGTCGCGGCCCTTCACGAAGGCGTCGGTGCGGGCGTTCAGCACGAAGTCGGGCACGCCCTCCGCGGCGGCCGCCGCCATGATGTCCTCGACCTGCTTCGCGGCCTCCGCCAGCGGCTTCATCTGGTCCTCGATGTTGGCGCCGACGACGCCGACCCCGATCGCGCGGCGGATCGTGTCGGGCGCGTCGCCGTAGCCACCCTCGAGGTCGGCGGAGACCGGGAGGTCGACGGCCGCCACGATCCGGCGGCACATGTCGATCATCTCCTCGACGGGGATGTTCTCGCCGTCCGCGTGGCCGAGGGTCGCGGCGATGCTGTGGCTCGCGGTGGCCAGGGCGGTCGTCCCCTCCACCCCCGCGACGGCCTTCGCACTGATGGCGTCCCAGACGTTGACGACGGTCAGCAGCTCGGGCGCGCGGTGGAGCTCGAGCAGACGGGTGGCGTTCGCGGCAGTGGTCATCCCTCGATCCAACCACTCAGCCCCAGAAGACGCGCTCGACGACGGCGTGGGTGCGGCGGGTACGCCGGAGGTAGTCGTTGACCATGGCGTCGGTGCCGCCCGGGGGGTAGCCGACGGTGATCGCGACGGCGCCGCGCTCGCGGGTGTCGCGGGGCAGCTGGTCGCCGGCCTTGCCGCGCACGAGAGTGATGGCGTTGCGGATCCGGCTGACCGTGCGCCAGCCCTCGGCCAGCACGGCCGCGTCCGCGGCGGTGACCAGGCCCGCCTCCCGCGCACCCTCGAGGGCGGCGAGGGTCTGCGGGGTGCGCAGCCCCGGCACCTCCGCGCCGTGCCGCATCTGGAGCAGCTGGACGGTCCACTCGATGTCGGAGAGCCCGCCTCGGCCCAGCTTGAGGTGGGTGTTGCGGTCCGCGCCGCGGGGCAGCCGCTCGGTGTCGACCCGCGCCTTGATCCGGCGGATCTCGACGATGTCGTCCCGGGACAGCCCGCCCACGGGGAAGCGGAGGGGGTCGATCAGGGCGGTGAACCGCTGCCGCAGCTCGGGATCGCCGACCACCGCGTCGGCACGCAGCAGCGCCTGCGCCTCCCAGACCCGCGACCACTTGGCGTAGTAGGCGGCATAGGAGTCGAGGGTGCGGACCAGCGGGCCCTGCTTGCCCTCCGGTCGGAGACCGGCATCGACCTCGAGTGCCGGGTCGGGTCCGGGCAGGGCGAGCAGCCGCCGGAGCTCGCCGACCACCGCCGTCGCGTAGCTGCTCGCGGCCTCCGGGTCGGCGTCCGGCAGCGGGTCGTGGACGAACAGCACGTCGGCGTCGGAGCCGTAGGACAGCTCGAAGCCGCCGTAGCGGCCCATCGCGACCACGGCCATCACGGTCGGCGCCCGGTCGAACCCCTTGGCCTCGCGCACCGTGCGGCCGGCGATCTCGAGGGTCGCCTCCAGCGTCGCGTCGGTCAGCCGCGACAGCGCGGCCCCCACCTCGGCCACGTCGGTCAGCCCCACCAGCTCCCCGCTGGCGATCCGCAGCAGCTCGCGGCGGCGTACGGCGCGGACCCGGCGGACCGCGTCCTCGGCCTGGTCGCGGCGGGCGGCGATCGAGGCCATCTCCTCGGTCAGCGCCTCGGAGGAGAGCGGCGTCAGCTCCTCCCCCAGCATCTTCACCCCGGCCGGCTCCCGCTGGAGCAGGTCGGTGGCGTAGCGGGACGTGGCCAGGATCGTCGCGAGCCGCTGCGCGACCTGGCCCTCGTCGCGCAGGGTGGAGAGGTACCACGGCGTCGCGCCGAGCGCGTCGCTGAGCTTGCGGAAACCGGCGAGACCGCCGTCGGGGTCGGGGGCGCCCGCGAACCACTCGAGCATGACCGGCAGCAGCGTGCGCTGGATGGAGGCGGTGCGCGAGACGCCGGAGGTGAGGGCCTCCAGGTGGCGTAGTGCCGATGCCGGGTCGACGTAGCCGAGCGCCGCGAGCCGGGCCCCGGCCTGCTCCGCGGTCAGCCGCGCCCCGTCCCCCGGGATCCGCGCCACCGCGGCCAGCAGCGGCCGGTAGAACAGCTTCTCGTGCAGCCGCCGCACCTCGCGCCGGTGGTGCTGCCAGGCCCGGTTCAGCTCGGCCACGGGCTCCTTGAAGAACCCCATGCTGCGCGCGAGCCGGCGCAGGCTCGCCTCGTCGGTGGGGACGACGTGGGTACGCCGCAGCTGGAACAGCTGGATCCGGTGCTCGAGGGTGCGCAGGAAGCTGTACGCCTCGTGCATCGCGTCGCCGTCGGACCGGCCGACGTAGCCGCCCTCGGTCAGGTCGTGCAGCGCGCTCAGGGTCGTCCGCGCCCGCAACGACGGGTCGGCCCGGCCGTGGACGAGCTGGAGGAGCTGGACCGCGAACTCGACGTCGCGCAGCCCTCCGGCCCCCAGCTTGAGCTGACGGTCCGCCTCCTCGGCCGGGATGTTCTCGATGACCCGGCGCCGCATCGCCTGCACCTCCTCGACGAACCGGTCGCGCTCGGCCGCCTGCCACACGAGCGGCTCGACCATCTCGGCGTACTCCCGCCCGACCTCCGCGTCGCCCGCGACCGGCCGCGCCTTGAGGAGCGCCTGGAACTCCCAGGTCTTGGCCCAGCGCTCGTAGTAGCCGCGGTGGCTGGCGATGCTGCGGACCAGGGGGCCCTGCTTGCCCTCGGGGCGCAGGTTGGCGTCGACCGGCCAGATCGTGCCCTCGCCGGTGTGGTCGGAGCAGATCCGCATCAGGTGACCGGCGAGCTGGGTGGCGACCCGGGTGGCGACGTTCTCGTCCACGCCCTCGGCCGGCTCGTGGGCGAAGACCACGTCGACGTCGGAGACGTAGTTGAGCTCGTGGCCGCCGCACTTGCCCATGGCGACCACCGCCAGCCGGGCGTCGCGGCTGCCCTCGCCGACCCTGGCCCGGGCCACGGCCAGCGCGGCCTCGAGGGTTCCGGTCGCGAGGTCGGAGAGCTCGGCCGCGGTGTCGTCGACCCCCTGCTCGTGGGCCAGGTCGCGGGCGGCCAGCCGGAGCAGGACCCGGCGGTACTCCACGCGCAGCGCGTCGAGGGAGGCCGAGTCGGTCAGGGTGGCGACGGGCACGGCGTCGCCCGGGTCGGCGCCGACCGCGCGCAGCAGCCCCGCGCGGACGGCGAACGCCGGGGCGCGGGTCGAGCCGAGCCTGGGATCGGTCAGCTCGCGCCACTGCTCGGGGTGGCGGGCGAGGTGGTCGCCGAGCGCCGAGCTCGCGCCCAGCACGCTGAGCAGCCGCATCGCGGTGCCCTCGTCGTCGGCGACGGCAGCGAGCAGCGCCTCCCGGTCGTCGACCCGCTCGGCCAGGCGCAGCAACGCGGTGAGGGCGAGGTCGGGGTCGGCGGTCCGGCCGAGGATCGCGACCAGCGCGTGGCCGTCCTCCCCGAGCTGCTCGAGCAGCGCGGACGCGCGGTCGCTGTCGGCGAAGCCGGCGCGGGCCAGGCTCGTCCGGGCGCGCTCGGCGCGACTCACGGCGTCGCCGCCCGGGACAGCTCCACGAAACGCTCGGCCAGCGGACGCCAGGCCCGGTCGAGCTCGTCGCGGGCCGCCGCGATCCCGGCCAGCACCGCGTCGGTGTCGAGGCCGCGGGCGACGTGGGCCTCACGGTCTCCCTCGACCCACGACGCCAGCACCAGCTCGTCGGCCTCGGGATGCAGCTGGACCCCCCACGCCCGCTCGGCGAAGCGGGCGACCTGGAGCTCGCCCTCGGCCGCCCGGGCGAGGACGACCGTCGCGTCCGGGACGACGGTCACGACGTCGTCGTTCCACTGGATGCCGCGGATCTCGCCGAGGTGGGCCACCAGCTCGTCGGCGGCCGCCTCGGCGGACCAGCCGACGGCGTACAGCCCGACCTGCTGGCCGCGCGGGTTCGGCGCCGACGTACCGCCCAGGGCCGCGGCCAGCAGCTGGTGTCCGAGGCAGATGCCCAGCACCGGCGTACGCCGCGCGACGCAGTCGCGGAGCAGCTCCTTGACCGGGCCGATCCAGTGGTGGAGCTCGTCGTCGTGGGCGCCCATCGAGCCGCCCAGCACGATCAGGGAGTCGAACGACCCGGGCTCGGGCAGCGCGTCGCCGGCCCAGGGCCGGTGCACCGCCAGCTCGGCCCCGGCGTCGACCAGCCACGTCCCGACGTGCGCCGGGGGGCACTCCGGCTCGTGCTCGACCACCGCGATCCGCACCGTCATGTCAGCGACATCCGGATGTCGTGGACGCCGAGCAGGAGCGCCATCAGCACCAGGAGGCCGCCGCCGAGGCTGACCGCGACGAGGGACCAGCGTCCCCGGGTCGCGGCCACACCGCCCGCCAGCACGCCCAGCCCCCCGAACAGGGGAAGGCCGCCGAGGTACCAGCCGTCCTCGCTCTCCTCGTGGCCGCTGACGAGGTAGCCCTCCTGGAAGCCGAGGCACCCGAGGACCACCGCCGCGGCACCGATGAGCAGCAGTGCGCCGGCCACGAGCCTGCTCCACCCCGACGTCGGCCGGTCACGCCACCGGCCGACCAGGCCGGCCAGGACGAGGCCGGCTCCGGCCGCGAGGCCGCACCACGACAGGGCGGTCCAGCCGTGGAGCTGCCAGTGGTACTGCGACAGGTCGACCGCCGACGCCCACACGACCGGGAGGCCACCGAGCACGAGCAGCAGCCGGCCGAGCAGCGCTCGGGTGCGGAGCGACACGGGTGGGAGCGGGAGCACCGCACCGGCGAGCGCGAGCGTGCCGGCGCCGCCGACGAGCCACGGCGCCACCGGGCGGGCCTGCTCGACCGCCGACAGCATCGCGCCGCCGAGCACCACCGCAGCGCCCAGCAGCAGGTCCGCGGGACGGGCCGCGCGACCGGTCGCGAGCGACCAGACCGAGACGAGCAGCGCCAGTCCGAGCACCGCGGCGACGGCGTACACCAGCTCCGGGACGTACGACGCGACCGCGACCTGGTCCGGTTCGTCCGGTGCCGTCGGGTCGAAGCCGAGCCCGCGCAGCTCCACCACCGCGAGGGCGGCGTACAGCCACGCGCCGAGTCCCAGCCACAGGGCCGGCCAGGTGGTCCACCGCTGCATCCGCGTGCCGTTCAGATGACCGGGAGCATCCGGTCGCGCTCGAAGGCGGAGACCTGGATGCGGTACTCCTCCCACTCCTTGCGCTTGTTGCGCAGGAAGAAGTCGAAGACGTTCTCGCCGAGCGCCTCGGCCAGCAGCTCGGAGTTCTCGGCGATCCCGATGGCGTCGTACAGGCTCTTGGGGAGCGGCTCGATGCCGAGGCTCTGGCGCTCGCGCTCGCTGAGCGACCACATGTCGTCCTCGGCCTCGCGCGGCAGCTCGTAGCCCTCGTCGATGCCCTTGAGGCCGGCGGCCAGGATCACCGCGAACGCGAGGTAGGGGTTGCACGCCGCGTCGATGGTGCGGACCTCGATCCGGGTGGAGGGGCCCTTGTTGGGCTTGTACATCGGCACCCGGATCATCGCCGAGCGGTTGTTGTGGCCCCAGCAGATGTACGGCGGCGCCTCGTCGCCGGCCAGCAACCGCTTGTAGCTGTTGACCCACTGGTTGGTGACCACCGAGATCTCGCTCGCGTGGTGCAGCACGCCGGCGATGAACTGCCGACCGACCTTGGAGAGCTGGTACTCGGCGCCGGCCTCGAAGAAGGCGTTCTGGTCGCCCTCGAAGAGGCTGACGTGGGTGTGCATGCCCGAGCCCGGGTGGGTGGTGAACGGCTTGGGCATGAAGCTGGCCCAGATCCCCTGGCTCAGCGCGACCTCGCGGACCACGGTGCGGAAGGTCATCACGTTGTCGGCCGTGGACAGCGCGTCGGCGTAGCGCAGGTCGATCTCCTGCTGACCCGGGCCGCCCTCGTGGTGGCTGAACTCCACCGAGATCCCCATCGACTCCAGCATCGTGATCGCCTCGCGGCGGAAGTCGGTGGCGCTGGACTGCGGGGTGTGGTCGAAGAAGCCGCTGCGGTCGACCGGGATCGGGTCGGCCCCCGGCTGCGGGGTGTTCTTGAAGAGGTAGAACTCGATCTCGGGGTGCGTGTAGAACGTGAAGCCGCGCTCGGAGGCGGCGGCGAGGTTGCGCTTGAGCACGTGCCGCGGGTCGGCGTACGACGGGGAGCCGTCGGGCATCACGATGTCGCAGAACATGCGGGCCGTCGAGGGCCCCTCACCCCGCCACGGCAGGATCTGGAACGTCGTCGGGTCGGGCTTGGCGAGCATGTCGGACTCGTAGACGCGGGCGAAGCCCTCGACCGAGGACCCGTCGAAGCCGATCCCCTCCTCGAAGGCGCCCTCGAGCTCGGCGGGAGCGACCGACACCGACTTCAGGTAGCCCAGCACGTCGGTGAACCACAACCGGACGAACCGGACGTCACGCTCCTCGAGCGCCCGGAGAACGAAGTCTTCCTGCTTGCCCATGCCGCCAGCCTAGGGGTCACGGCGACCCCGACGCCCCACCTGGTGGCTCCGGACCCGTCTTCCGCGGTGCTGCGTGCGACCTTCGCGGACGCTGGCACCCGCGGAAGGTGCACCAACACCGCGGAAGACGGGACTCAGGACGTCGGGAGTCGGCCTCGATCTCGGCGAGCCAGGCGGTGGCGCTGGCGTCCGAGGGCATCCGCCAGTCACCGCGGGGGCTCATCGTGCCGCCGGGGCTGACCTTGGGGCCGTTGGGGAGGGCGGAGCGCTTGAACTGGCTGGCGAAGAAGCGCTGCGTGAAGACCTCGAGCCAGTGCCGCACGGCGGCCAGGTCGTACGACGCCCGCCCCTCCTCGGGGTAGCCCGGCGGCCACTCCCCCGACCCGGCGTCGCGCCAGGCGTGCATCGCGAGGAACGCGATCTTGCGCGGCCGGTAGCCCCGGCGGATCACGTGGTGGAGCGTGAAGTCCTGCAGGGCGTAGGGGCCGACCGACTCCTCGGTCGACTGGGTGCCGCCGGGGATCAGCTCCGGGGTGATCTCCTGCTCGAGGATCTCGCCCAGTACCTCGCCGGTGTCCTCGTCGAACTGCCCGGAGTCGATGACCCAGCGGATGAGGTGCTGGATCAGGGTCTTCGGCACGCCGGCGTTGACGCCGTAGTGGGACATCTGGTCGCCGACGCCGTAGGTGCACCAGCCGAGCGCGAGCTCGGACAGGTCGCCGGTGCCGAGCACGATGCCGCCGCGGTGGTTGGCCAGCCGGAAGAGGTAGTCGGTGCGCAGCCCGGCCTGCACGTTCTCGAACGTGACGTCGTAGACCTCCTCGCCGTCGGCGAAGGGGTGGTCGAGGTCGGCCAGCATCTGCCGCGCGGCACTGGTGATGTCGAGCGTCTCGAAGGTCACGCCGAGACTCTTGGACAGTCGGGTGGCCAGCGACCTGGTGGCCTCGCCGGTGGCGAAGCCCGGCATCGTGAACGCGTGGATGTCCGAGCGCGGCCGGCCCAGCCGGTCCATGGCCCGGGCCGCCACGACCAGCGCGTGGGTGGAGTCGAGGCCACCGCTGACACCGATCACGATCTTGGGCTGGCCGATGGCGTGCAACCGCTGCTCGAGGCCGGAGACCTGGATGTTGTAGGCCTCGTAGCAGTCGAGCGCGAGCCGCTCGGCGTCGTCGGGGACGAAGGGGAACCGGTCGACCTTGCGCCGCAGCCCGATGTCGCCGGTGGGCGGCCGCAGCTCGAACCGGACGGTCCGCAGCGGTCGACCCTGGTGGGTGCGGCGGTTGTCGTCGAAGGTCCCCTGCCGGATCCGCTCCTGCCGGATCCGGTCGAGGTCGACGTCGGCCACGCCGCGCCGCGCCCCCTCGGGGAACCGCTCGGTCTCGGCGAGCAGGTCGCCGCACTCGTAGACCATCGTCTGGCCGTCCCACGAGAGGTCGGTGGTCGACTCGCCCTGGCCCGCCGCCGCGAAGAGGTACGCCGCGGAGCAGCGCGCGCTGGCCGAGCGCACCAGCAGCCGGCGGTCCTCGGCGCGGGCGATCGTGATCGGGGAGCCGGACAGGTTGCAGAGCACGGTCGCGCCGGCGAGGGCGGCCTCGGCGCTCGGCGGCACCGGCACCCACATGTCCTCGCACACCTCGACGTGCACCACGAGGCCGGGCACGTCCGTGGCGTCGAACAGCAGGTCGGGGCCGAACGGCACGTCCTCGCCGAGCAGGCGCAGCGTCTCGCCGCGGCGGTCGTCGCCGGGCGCGAACCACCGGCGCTCGTAGAACTCGCGGTAGGTCGGGAGGTAGGACTTCGGGGCCACCCCGAGCACCCGGCCGCGGTGGATGACGACGGCGCAGTTCAGGACCCGGGTGCCGTGCACCAGCGGAGCGCCGACCACGATCACCGGCGTCAGGTCGGCCGAACCGGCCACCACCGTCGCGATCGCGCTCCAGCACGGCGTCGAGCAGGGTGTCCTGGAGCAGCAGGTCGTCGATCGCGTAGCCGCACAGCGAGAGCTCGGGGAACACCGCCACGGCGACGCCGTCGTCGTGGCAGGCCCGCGCCTGCTCCAGCACCGTGGCCGCGTTGCGGGCGGGGTCGGCGATCGCCACCGGCACCGTGCAGGCGGCGACGCGCGCGAAGCCCTGGTCGTACGCGGAGTAGAAGTCCACGTGTCGAGTCTAGGGCGATGAGTTCCCGGCGCGGGGCCGGTCGACAGGGCATGACCTCCGTGAGCCCGTGCCTCTGGTTCGACGACGACCTCGAGCAGGCCGTCGACTTCTACACCTCGGTCTTCCCCGACGGCGAGGTCCACCACGTCACGCGGTACGGCGGCCGGGTGATGGTCGCGGAGTGGAGCGTGCACGGCGTCCGCTTCAAGGGCATCAACGGCGGACCCGACCACGCCGGCTTCACCGAGACCATCTCCTTCGCCCTCGACTGCGCCGACCAGGCCGAGGTCGACCGCTACTGGGAGGCGCTCACCGCGGACGGCGGCCGAGAGTCGAGGTGCGGCTGGCTCCAGGACCGGTTCGGGCTCTCCTGGCAGGTCGTGCCGGTCCGGCTCTACGAGCTGATGGCCGACGCCGACCCGGTCCGCGCCCGCGCCGCCTCGGAGGCGATGCTCGGGATGGGCCGGATCGTGGTCGCCGACCTCGAGGCGGCGGTCGCCGCGGCCTCCGGGGACTGACCCGGCGTCAGCGGTCGCGAATCGGCGTGTAGTCGTCCGGCTCGCCGTCGACCAGGTAGTTCCGGTCGCCCTTGATGCCGGCGACCTGGCGCTCGATCCAGGCGTCGTCGCCGGTCTCGATGTCGCGCTCGCCGAGCTGCTCGCGCAGGTACTGCGCCAGGTCGACGTCGGCGTCGGTGTCGTGGGCCACCGAGGTGGCATCCACTGCGGCCTGCAGGTCAGCGTCGTGAGCACCCATGCGGGTGATCCTGCCACGCACCGCCGGGGTGGTAGACCGGTGTGGTGCGCGAGCCACCCCCACACGTCACCGACGCCGCCGTGCTGTCGCTCGTGCGCGAGCGGTGGCTGCCCGGCGCCGGCACGGTCGAGCACCTCCCGGTCGGGTTCGGTGCCTGGCACTGGCGGGTGGGGCCGTTGTTCGCGACCCTGGACCGGCTCGGGATCCACCACACGGCCGACACCCTCGAGGCGGCGTACGCCGGGGCGGCGGAGCTGGCCGGGCGGGGGCTGGAGTTCGTGGTCGCGCCCCTGGCCGGCCCGGACGGCCGGTACACCGCACCGCTCGGGGACGACGCGCTCAGCGTCACGCGGTGGCGCGAGGGGAGCTCCGGCGGCGAGGGCCACGCGGACGCGGCGATGCTGGCGCGGCTGCACGCGGAGCCGCCTCCGGTCGGGATACCCCGGTGGCACCCGCTGGTCGGGCCGGACCTCCCGGAGCACCTGGCCGCGCGGACGCTCCCGGCCTGGGACAGCGGCCCGTTCGGCGAGCAGGCCCGGACCGCGCTGCTCGAGCACCTCGACGAGGTCGCCCGCTGGACCGCCGACTACCTGCGGCTGGCGGCCGCCACGGATCCCGCGACCTGGGTGGCGACCCACGGCGAGCCGCACACCCGCAACCAGCTCGTCACCGCCGAGTGCGAGGCTGCTCGTCGACTGGGAGTCACTGCGGCTCGCACCGCCCGAGCGTGACCTGCAGTGGCTCGAGCCCGGTCAGCAGGCCGGCGCCGACCCGGACCTGCTGCGGATGTTCGACCTGGAGTGGCGGCTCGACGAGGTGACGCAGTACGCCGACTGGTTCGAGGCACCGCACGGCGGGACCGAGAGCGACCGGGTCGCCCTCGGCGGGCTGGTGGGCGAGCTCACTCGGCCCTGACCGGCTCCCCCGCGTCCTCCTCGACCTCGACCTCGTCCGCCACCTCGACGTCAGCTCGTCACGGGCTCGTCGACGACCTCGTCCTCGGGCTCGGCGTCGACCTCGTCCTCGGGCTCGGCAGCCGGCTCGGCGGTGGGCTCCTCCACCTCGTCCTCGGCCGTGATCGTGCCGTCGGCGACCTCGCCGAGGAGCGCGACCGGGGCCGCGCTGGTGAGCGTGGCGAGCATCTGCCGGACGTTGGTCAGCTGGGCGTTGATGCTGTCCCGGCGCTGGGTGGCGGCGCTGAGCTCCCGGTCGGACTCCTCGCGGATCCGGTCGGCGTGGGTGCGGGCCTGGGAGACGATGCCCTCGGCCTCGCGCTGCGCGTCCTCCACCAGCCGGCGGGCACCCGTCTCGGCCTCGGCACGGATCCGCTGCGCGTCACCCCGGGTGCGGTCGAGGTGCGCCTGCGCCTCCACGAGCTGCGACTGCGCGGTCTCGAACTGGGTGGAGAACTCCGCCTCGGCGGCGTCACGACGGCTGGCCAGGGTGGTCTCGAAGTCGGCCGCGGCCTGGGCCGCGTCGGCCTGCTGGGCCTCGTAGACCGCGTCGGCCTCGGCCCGGCGGGCGGCCGCCTCGCGCTCGGCCTCCTCGCCCAGCTCGTCGGCCCGCTGGTGGGCCGCCGACACCAGCGCGTCGGCCTCCTCGTCGGCCTCGGCCCGCCGCGCGGCGGCGTACTCCTGGGCGTCGGTCCGCATCCGGTCGGCAGACCCCCGGGCGTCGGCGAGCATCGCGTCGCCCTCGCCCTGGGCGCTCGAGCGGATCTCGGAGGCCTCCTCGTCGGCGAGGGTGAGGATGTCACCGACGCGCTTGCCGAGGTCGGAGAAGCTGGCGGGCTGCTCGACGGGCTGGTCCTGGACCAGCGACCGCGAGGCCTCGAGCTCGCGCACCTTGGCGCTCAGCTCGGCGATCCGCTGCTGGTGGTTCCCGGACTCCTTGAGCAGGTCGGCGACGTGCCGGTTGACGTCGGTCGGCTCGTAGCCGCGGCGGACGATGCGGAAGGAGGAATGGGGGGCGCTGGACTCGGTCATGACTGCTCACTCTCACTGGCGTGGCGGTGGGACGGGACGAGTGACGGTTCATCCCGGGTGTCGGGGGGGTCGTGGAGGTCGTGGGTCCCCGGCTCGGGGACGGCGAGGGCCTGGATGACGCCGGACATGCCGCCGAGCTCGGCGACGATGGCGTCGCGCTGGCGGACCAGGTCGGCGACCTCGCGGCGGACCTGGGCGGCGCGGGCCTCGGCCTCGCTGATCAGCTGGTCGTGCTCCTCACGGGCGTCGCGGCGCCGGGCGTCGGCCTCCTGGCGCGCCTCGCTGAGGATCTCCTGGGCCTGGCTGCGTGATCGGCCGAACTCCTCGGCGACCTGCTCGCGGAGGGTCCGGGCGCCCGCGCCGGCCTCGACCAGCCGCAGCTCGGCCTCCTCCTCGGCCTGGGCCAGCACCTGCTGTGCCTCGCCACGACGGGCCTCCGCCTCGCGCTCGGCGTCGGCCCGGATCTGCCGTGCCTCGTCCCGCGCCCGCTCGAGCTCCGCGATGGCCTCGCCGGCCAGCGCCTCGCGCTCGGTCGCCGCGGTCGCGGCCGCGGCGTGGAGCTGCTGGGCGTGCTCGACCTCCCGCTGGTCCTGCTCGGCGCGACGGGCGGCCAGCTCGGACTCGAGGGCCTCGAGCGCCTCGGCGTGCTTGCGCTCGACCTCCTGCTCGGCGGTGACCAGGACGTCGGCGACCATCTTGTCCGCCCACGCCGACTGCTCCGAGGCCTCGGCCAGCTTCGCCTCGGCCTCCTCGCGGGCCCGGGCCAGTCGCTCCTCGGCCTCGGCCACGAGGCCGTCATGGTGCTCCTGGGCGCGGTCACGCAGCGCGGCGGCCTCGGCGGCCGCCTCCGCGCGGATCGTCGCCGCAGCGGTGTCGGCCTCCTCGCGGGCCCGGTTGGCCGCGGCAGCGGCGTCGGCCTCCAGCGCCTGGACGACCCGGTCGGCCTCGGTCCGGCGTACGTGCTCCTCGCGCTCGGCCTCGGCGACCATCGCTGCCGCCTGCTCCTCCGCGGCGGCCAGCATGGACGTCACCTGCTGCTCGGCGTCCTCCCGGCGGGCGGCGGCGTCGCGGGTGATCGCCTCGCGCTCCCGACGGGCGTTGCCGGTCTCCTCCGACGCGGCGGCACGGGCGTCGGCGAGCAGCTGGTCGCGGTCACGACCGGCTGCCTGCATGATCAGCAGGGCCTGCTCGCCGGCGTCCCGGATCAGCTCCTGGCCCTGCTCGGAGGCCCGGGACAGCCGCAGCGCGGACTGGGACCGGGCGCGCTCCGCCTCCTCGAGGGCCTGCTCGGCCTCGGCCCTCGCGGCCGCCGTCACGCGTTCGTCGTCACGGGTCTTCCCCAGCAGCTCGTCGGCCTCCGCGCGGGCGTCGTGCAGCAGCTCGTCGGCGACGCGCTGGGCCCGTTCGAGGGCGGCAGCGACCGAGCCTCGCGAGTCGGGAGCAGCGTCCATGGGACTGATTGTGGCAAGAGGAGCGTCCGGGTGCGACCCCCCGGCTCACCTCAGGCGTGATCGGAGCCACATCCGCACCCCGCGTCAGCGGTACTAGCGTGGGTTCTGGTCCGTGTACTCCACCACCGGAGATGCGAGACGACGACAGGAGAGATCCGATGAGCGACGAGCAGACCCCGCCGTACGGCACCGGTCCGGCGGCCACCCCGAGCCCGGCGAAGCGGGTCCGCACCCACCACCTGCGCGAGATGAAGGAGCGCGGGGAGAAGATCACGATGCTGACGGTCTACGACATGTACACCGCGGCGGTCTTCGACGAGGCGGGCATCGACATCCTGTTCATCGGCGACTCCGCCGCCAACAACGTGCTCGGCTACACCACCACGATCCCGGTCACCGTCGACGAGCTGATCCCGCTGGTCCGCGCGGTCTCCCGGACGGCCACCCGAGGGCTGGTGCTCGCCGACCTCCCCTTCGGCAGCTACCAGGCCTCACCCGAGCAGGCCTTCCACACCGCGGTGCGCTTCATGAAGGAGGCCGACGCCCACGCCGTGAAGCTCGAGGGCGGCGCCGAGGTGGCGGCCGCAGGTCGAGAAGCTCGCGACCAACGGGATCCCGGTGATGGCCCACATCGGCTTCACCCCCCAGAGCGAGCACTCCCTCGGCGGCTACCGGGTCCAGGGTCGCGGCGACGCGGCCGACCGGATCCTCTCGGACGCCCGCGCCATGCAGGACGCCGGCGCGTTCGCCGTCGTCATGGAGATGGTGCCCGGCGACGTCGCCGCCCAGGTCTCGCAGGAGCTGGTCATCCCCACGATCGGCATCGGCGCCGGCCCCGGGTGTGACGGGCAGGTGCTCGTCTGGCAGGACGCGTTCGGCCTGCGCACGGGCAAGATGGCCCGCTTCGTCAAGCAGTACGCCGACCTCCACGGCATCCTCCTCGACGCGGCCCGCGCCTATGCCGACGACGTCCGCGGCGGCACCTTCCCGGGCCCGGAGCACACGTTCTGACCAGCTTCTGACCCCGCCCCGCGGGTTACGGTGGCGCATGCGCTCCCTCGTGCCTGCCCTCGGACTGGCCCTCGTCGCCACCGTCGCCCCGGCCTGCGCCAGCGACGACGACTCCCCCGTGCGGACCTCCGCGGACGCCTCGGCCTCTCCGTCGGGGACCGCGACCACCGACCCGAGTGGCAGCCCGACGACCCTCGAGCGGGAGGGGCGGGCCGCGCAGAGGCTGCCCCGGCTGCGGGTCCGGACGGTCGTGGACGGGCTGGACAACCCGTGGGACGTGAAGCGCCTGCCCGGCGGGACGCTGCTGGTCACCGAGCGAGACCGCGCCCGGCTCTCGGCCGTCAGCGGTGGGGAGCGCAGCACCGTCACCTTCCCGGAGGGTCGGATCTGGGTCTCCGGCGAGACCGGGTTGATGTCGCTCGAGGTCGACCCCGACTTCGCCGAGAACCGCACCTTCTACACCTGCTCGGGCTGGGTGAAGGACGGCGGCGGGCACGACGTCCGGGTCAACGCCTGGGAGCTCGACGCCGACGCCACCGAGGCGACCCGGCTGCGCACCGTCGTCGCCGGCTTCCCGACCTCCAGCGGTCGCCACGGCGGCTGCCGGCTGCTGATCGCCCGCAACGGCGCGCTGCACGTCGGCACCGGCGACGCCGCCGTCGGCACCAACCCGCGCGACCTGACGTCGCTGGGCGGCAAGACGCTCCGGCTCGATCCCGACACCGGCAAGCCCTGGCCCGGCAACCCGTTCGAGAACGCCGACGAGCAAGCGCAAGCGCCTCGTCTTCACCTACGGCCACCGCAACGTGCAGGGCCTGGCCCAGCGTCGCGACGGCTCGGTCTGGTCGGTCGAGCACGGCTCCTACCGGGACGACGAGGTCAACAAGCTGCGCAGCGGCGGCGACTACGGCTGGAACCCCGTGCCCGGCTACGACGAGAGCGTCCCGATGACCGACCACTCGCTCCCCGGCCGGCAGGTCTCCGCGCGGTGGCGGTCGGGCAACCCGACGCTCGCGACGTCCGGTGCCGCGTGGGTCTACGGCAAGAAGTGGGGCAAGCTCAACGGCACGCTGGCCGTGGCCGCCCTCGCCGCCAACCGCGTGGTCTTCATCAAGTTCGACGCGGCCGGCAAGCTCCGGTGGACCCGCTCCCCCGACCGGCTGCGCCAGCTCGGCCGGCTCCGCAGCATCACCCTCACCCCCGACCACAGCCTGCTGCTGACCACGGACAACGACGGCGGCTCCGACCTGCTGCTGCGCGTGAACCCCCGCTGAACGCAGCGGGTCAGGCCGAGGGCTCGTCCTCGCGCCGGTAGAAGACCGCACCGGTCCCGGTGACCAGCGCGACGACGGCCAGGCCGCCGGCGTACGCCAGCCAGCGGTGGTACTCCTCCTCGCAGCCGCGGGGCCGCCACGTCACCTCGTCGGCCCTCACCTCCGAGGACATCTCGCCGAAGAGCGTCACCCCACGACACCGCTGCTCGTGACCGTCCACGGTCACCGACGGGAAGTGCATGAAGCACAGGGCGGCACCCAGTCCCGCCAGAGCCGAGACGACGAGGGCCGCGACCCGGGTCACGCCGGGCCAGCCGTGGCGAGCACCGCGACGAACCAGACCACCGCGAGGCCGAGCGGCAGCCAGGGCAGCCGCCGGGGGTGGGGGGTCCACCAGCGGATCGCCAACCCGAGGGTCGCGACCCAGAGCAGGGACAGCGTGACCACGACGTACGCGGGCGTGAGCAGCGCCCCGGCGCCGATCAGGAAGCCCACGCAGGCCACACCGATCATCCCGACGAACGGCCACGGCGACGCCTTGGCCAGCGGCGGCGGCGGTGGCGGGAGGTCGGTCACGCCGTCAGTCCTCGAGGACGTCGTCGTTCCACTTCGGGTCGTTGTCCCACTCCTTGTTGCGCTCCTCCACCTTCTCGAGGGCACGCGAGGCCTCCGCCTCGCTCGGGATAGGGGCCGAGCCGGTCGGCGTAGCTGCAGCCCTCCCCGCGCTCGACGGCGTGGTGGTTGAGGCAGAACCAGTACTCACCGGAGTCACTCATGCTCCGGAAACTACACTCGCGCCATGCCCGTCGCAGCCCCCGTCGCCCCCGGCACCGTCTCGGCGCGTCGCCCCGTCCCGGCCGGGATCGCCCGGCCGGAGTACGTCGACCGACCCGCCCCGGAGCGCTTCACGGGCAGCGAGGTGAAGGACGCGGAGACCATCGAGAAGATGCGGGTGGCCGGCCGACTGGCAGCCCGGGCCCGCGACCTCGTGGGGTCGCACGTGGCGCCCGGCGTCACCACCGACGAGCTGGACCGGATCGGCCACGAGTTCCTCTGCGACCACGGCGCCTACCCCTCGACCCTGGGCTACCGGGGCTTCCCCAAGAGCCTCTGCTCGAGCGTCAACGAGGTCGTGTGCCACGGCATCCCCGACGACCGGGTCGTGGAGGACGGCGACATCGTCAACATCGACATCACCGCGTTCCTCGACGGCGTCCACGGCGACACCAACGCGACCTTCCTCGCCGGCGACGTCGACGAGGAGTCGCGACTGCTGGTCGAGCGCACGCGCGAGGCGCTCCAGCGCGGGATCGCGGCCGTCCGGCCCGGCCGCAGGCTCAACGTGATCGGACGGGTGATCGAGAGCTACGCCCGCCGGTACGGCTACGGCGTCGTGCGCGAGTTCACCGGCCACGGGATCGGCACCGCGTTCCACAGCGGCCTGGTGGTCCCCCACTACGACGACCCGCGCTTCGACGACGTCATCGAGGTCGGCATGACGTTCACGATCGAGCCGATGCTCAACCTCGGCACCCACGAGTGGGAGATGTGGGCCGACGACTGGACCGTCGTCACCCGGGACCGCCGGCGCAGCGCCCAGTTCGAGCACACCCTGCTCGTGACGCCGACCGGCGCCGAGGTGCTGACCCAGGTGTAGGTCGCACCCCGACGCCGGTCGTCATCAGCGGTGGGTGTCAGCGGTGGGTCAGGGCGTGACCGCGTCCAGCGCGTCGATCATGCCGTCGCCGGCGTAGCTGTTGTCGGTCACCGGACCGACGCACGGCGCACTGGTGCCGCCCTGCGGCGCCTCGCAGGGCTTGTCGTCGGCCTGCGCCCGGAGCCCGGCCACCAGCTGCGCCGGGGTCCAGCCGGGGTGGGTGCCGGCCAGCAGCGCGAGCACTCCCGCGGCGTGCGGGCTCGCCATCGACGTACCGCTCTTGAGGCCGTAGCCGTTGTCCCGCACGATCGTCGACAGGATCGAGGAGCCCGGGGCGCCGACGTCGATCGAGCCGAGCCCGCGGTTGGAGAAGCTCGACAGCCAGGTGTCGATCGTCGAGGTGCTCTTGCGGGCGAACGACGAGACGGTCACGACGCCCGGCAGCTCGGCCGGGATGTCGAGGCACGTGCTGTTGATCGTGCGGGCGACGGCCGGGCTGTCGTTCGGGCTCGAGGTGTCCGTGGTGTTGGTCGCCAGGTCGGTGGCGGCATTGCCGGCGGCGGCCGCGTGGACGACGCCCTGCTTCGTCGACCACTGCACGGCCCGGTTGACCGCCGTCATCGCGGCGGCCTGGTCGGGCTGGTCACCGCACCAGTACATGAACGGGTCGATGTAGTAGCTGTTGTTGGTGACGTCCATGCCCTCGAGGCCGGACCACATGAAGCCGCAGATGGCGTACTCCGGGTAGATGTAACCCGTCGTCGTTGACGACCTTGACCGAGGCCAGCTTCGCGTCCGGCGCGACGCCGACGATGCCGACGCCGTTGCGCGCCGCGGCGATCGTGCCGGCCACGTGGGTGCCGTGGTCGATGCCGGACGGCTGCCAGCCGGTGGCCGAGGTGTCGACCGTGCCGGCCTTGGTGCAGTTGACCGACGAGGCGGTGTCGATGTTGGCGGCGAGGTCGGGGTGGTCGGCGTCGATGCCGCTGTCGAGGACGCCGACGAGGACGTCGCTCGAGCCGTCGGTCACCTGGTGGGCCTGGTCGGCCTTGATGACCCTCATGTCCCACTGCTCGGCCTCGCGCGGGTCGGCCACGACGTCCGCCGCCGCGGTGTTGGCGAACTCGCCGCGCGCGGTGGCAGCACCGTCGGAGCGCTGGAAGGAGCGGGCCGCGGCCGTGCCGGGCGTGCCCTCCTTGACCGCCACGGTCCTGGTCGGGCCGACCGAGGCGACGTTGTCGCCGCCCTCCTCGGCCACGTCGGTGCGGAAGGTGGCGCTCGTGGAGTGGACGACGAAGACGCCGATCTGGGGCCAGGCCTGGACGACGTCGCCGTCGGCGCGGCCGATCGCGCGGCGCACGTTGCGGACGTGCTGGTCCTTCACCTTGCGCACGTTGACGACGTAGGAGCTGAGCTGCCCCTCCGGCGTCACGATCGGCACGGGGGTGGACGTCGGCTCGTCCGGAGCGGCGAGGGCGCCGGGTGCGGCACCGAGGGCTCCGGCCGCGAGTGCGGCGGTGGTGGACAGCCCGATCAGGGCCGTGCGGACAGGTCGCATGGAAGGTCTCCTCGTGTCGTTCATCCCGAGCTGAACGACCGGCGCCCGGTCGGGCGCACGATTCGGCCGGGCAGCACCCCGACCCCATCAGCCGAGGTCGCGCGCGTCAAGGGAGGTGACCCTGCTCGGTCGACCTGCCAGACTGTCCGCGGACGGGCTGGCCGGGCGACCGCGTCGTACTCCCTCACGGGCGTACGCCGAGGAAGGTCCGGGCTCCGCAGGGCAGGGTGGTGGCTAACAGCCACCCGGGGCAACCCGCGGGACAGTGCCACAGAGAACAGACCGCCTCCCCTCTCGTCGCGAGACGTGCGGGGCGGCAAGGGTGAAACGGTGGTGCAAGAGACCACCAGCGGTCCGGGCGACCGGACCGGCTCGGTAAACCCCACCCGGAGCAAGGTCAAGAAGTCCAGCTTGCTGGATGCGCGTGCGTTCGAGGGCTGCTCGCCCGAGCACGCGGGTAGACCGCTGGAGGCGGCCGGCAACGGTCGTCGTAGATGGATGGTCGCCCCCGCCGGACCGCGAGGTACGGCGGGACAGAACCCGGCCTACAGGCCAGCCCGTCCCCTCACCCGGCCCACCGGCCCGTCGTTCGGTCACCAACGACAGGTTTCCGGTGGGAAATCTGTCGTTGGTGACCGATCGGCAGAGCGACGAACCGTCAGCAGGAGGCGCTGCGGCCCGTGAGACGCGGGCCGGAGGAGACCTTCTCGCCGTCGGAGAGGGAGTAGCCGCGCATCCAGTCGAAGATCGACTGGGTGCGGTTCATGGCCTGCTCGCCGTCGCCGACCAGGCTGACCCGCAGGGTCATCGGGACGTCGGGGATGGCGGCAGACTTGCGGACGGTGCCGATCGGACGACCCTCGACGAACCACGTGATGTGCTTCGAGGTGACCTCGACGGCGAGGGCGTGGGAGGTGCCGTTGACCTTGATGCCGGGCTCGGTGCGCGACCAGATCGTGCCGCCGTTGCGGACGCCGATCCCGAGGCCGGAGCCGTGGGCGGTGACGTCGGCGATGGTGATCCGCGGGTCGGTGCAGCCGTCGGCGGCCGGGTCGGCCGGGACCAGCTCGATCAGCGTGTGGAAGTCGCTCCTGCTGGTGTCGGTCGACTTGGCGCGCAGGCGGACCTCCCAGCGGCCGTACCGCATCGGCTGGTCCTGCAGCGTGGCGCGGGTGGTGCCGGTGCTGCGACCGACGCCGTCCTTGTTGTCACGCTGGCTGTCCAGCATCAGGCCGCCGTTGTGCTTGGCGGCGCGGCCGGTACCGGTGGAGCTGTCGAGCCACCACCCGCGGTCATCGCGGGTGCCGCGGCTCGGGGGGCTGGTCAGCGACTCGCCGTAGGTCCAGCCGAAGTCCCAGAGGGACGGGGTCCAGCGGTAGCGCTGGGCCGCGGTCGTCGAGGCGACGTCGCGGGCGACCGGGATCGAGCCGATCGCGCGGGTCGAGGTCGCCCGGGCGGTCAGCCGGGCCGGCGCCACGAGGTCGTCGTCGAAGGCGAGGGCGGCCGACTGGTCCGAGAAGGCGTGCAGGTAGGTCGGGAACGAGGGGTACCAGCCGACCTGGTCACCGTCCTGGTTCCAGTTCTCCTGCACGACCCGGAACACCGCCTCGCCGGGTTCGGACACGGTCAGGCCGGCGAACACGGCGTTGCCGTTGCCGTCGGTCTCGCCGGTGCCGACGTCGTGCCACAGGCCCTGGTCGTTGCGCTGCTGCAGCGTCAGGTCGCGGCCGGGGAAGATCGGCGAGGGCGAGTCCGGACGCCGGACGAGGTCGGCGGTGGTGTCGACGAGGACGCGGAACGTGGTCGCCGATCTTGACCTCGTTCAGCCCGAATCCGCTGAGGTCCGCGTCGGCGTGCATCACCAGGTCCTGGGACTTGGCGTCGAACGTCCACGCGGGGGTGGCCAGGGAACCGGAGGCAACCCGCATCTTGATGCCGAACATGGCCGGCGCGATGTAGCCGAAGCGGAAGCTGCCGTCGTTCGCGGTCCAGACGGGAGTGAAGTCGTCCACGACCTTCCACTCGTCGCCGGGACGGCTGAGGTTGACCTCGAGGTGCACCTTGCGGCGACCGGAGGCAGGCAGGGAGCCCTCGAAGACGAGCCGCTGGCCGCCGACGTACTCGCGCGGGGAGACGCGCAGGTCGCCGCCGACGGCGGCTGCCGTGGGCTGGACGGTGGACGTCGTCACGAGCAGGGGGGTGACGATCAGGGCAGTGATGAGCGCGGCTGTACGGCCACGGAACCATGGAGACATGGGGGGTGGTTCCTCTCGAAGGGGCATTCCGAGGATACGAGTGAGAATCAGCCCCGTGTCTCGCGATCCGTCCAACCGCGTGGTGTCACCCCAGCCGGAACTGCACCCTCCGGGTGGCCGGATCGGCCTCGGCGAGGGTCACCGTGACCTCGTCGCCCAACGGCAGCTCGCCGTCGCTGACCACCTTCGCCTCGACGGCGGGCTCCCGCACCACGACCGTGCCGGAGCTGCGGTCGTCCTGCTCGACGTCCACGACGACCCCGCTGAACGTCTCGCCCACCCGGGCGGCGAGCAGCTCGGCCTCGACCAGGTTGACCACCGCCGACTCGTACTGGCTCGACTTCTGCGCGGAGCGCTTCAGCGTCTCGGGCAGACCCGGCAGCGCCGCGGTCACCCACTCGGGCACCGGCTCGCCGCTGCACAGCGCGAGGCAGATCTCGCCGGCGTAGCGGTCGCCGAGCCGGCGCAGGGGCGCGGTCACGTGGGCGTACTCCGAGGCGAGCGCGGAGTGCTGCGGGTCGGCCGGCGTCTCGCCGTCGAACGCGACGTACCCGCTCCCGCGCAGCAGCCGCGTGCACGCGACCACCATCGCGGCGTGCTCGGGGATGCTCGCGTCGAGGGTGCGGATGAAGTCGGGGTAGAGCTGCTCGGCGGGCCACTCGATGCCGAGCGCCTTGGCGGTGCGGTGGAGCCGGGTGACGTCGTGCGGGGTCGGCGGCGGCAGCGTGCGCAGCAGGCCGACCCGGGCGTAGACCATGAGGGAGGCCGCGGCGAAGCCGGTGAGCAGGGAGATCTGCGCGTTCCACTGCTCGACGGGCAGCAGGGAGCGGAAGGTCAGCGTGACGTCGTCGTCGCTGATCTCGACCTCCTGCTCGGGCAGCGGCAGCGAGATGCCACCGCGGGCGGCCTCGCGCTCGAGCCGGAGCCTGCCGACCTCCGCGAGCGCCTTCAGCGAGTCGCTCGCGCTGCCGTCGTCGATCCGGCGCTGCGCCTCGGCGTAGTCGAGCTTCTCGCGCGACCGGACCAGGGCGCGCTCGACCTCGACGTCGATGCCCTCGCCCGTGTCGTCGACCTGGATCGTCCAGAGCAGCGCGGGACGGACCTCGTCGGGCAGCAGCGAGCCGGCGCCCTCGCTGATCGACGGCGGGTGGAGCGGGACCTTGGAGTCCGCGCCGTACAGGGTCTCGCCGCGGCGGTTCGCCTCGACGTCGATCGCGTCGCCCGGGGTCACGAAGGCGGCGACGTCGGCGATGGCGTAGTGCACGACGTACCCGGTGCCCGTCGCGCTCGAGGTGCAGCGCCTGGTCGAGGTCGCGTGAGGACGCGGGGTCGATGGTGACCAGCTCGAGGTCGGTGCGGTCGAGCTCGGGCAGCCGCGGCGACGCCGCCGCCTGCGCCGCGGCCTCCGCCACCTCCGGTCGGGAACTCAGCGCTGACCCCCAGCTGCTGCTGGATGGTCGCGATCCCCTCCTCGAGTCGCGTCTTGACGGCGGTGCCGTCGTGCGCGCGGACCCGGACCACTCGACTGCTCGCCATACCTCGCACCCTACGGTGTCCGGGTGCTGATCCTGCTTCCTCCCAGCGAGGGAAAGACCCCTCCCCGACGCGGCAGGTCCCTCGACCTCGACACCCTCGGCAGCCCGCTCCTGACCGACGCCCGGCAGCGGGTGCTCGACGCGCTCGTGGCCGCCAGCGAGCGGCCGGATGCCGCCGACATCCTCGGGATCGGCCACACCCAGCTCGACCTCCTCGAGCGGAACCGGTCGCTCGCCACGGCTCCGACGGCGCGGGCCGACCGGGTCTACACCGGCGTCCTGTACGACGCGCTGGGACTGGGCAGCCTCTCCCCCGCCGCCCGCCGCAGGGCCACCTCGCGGGTCGCCGTCACGTCCTCGCTGTTCGGCCTGGTCCGGCCCGGCGACCGGATCCCGGCGTACCGACTCTCCGGCGACGCGACGCTGCCCGACCTCGGCCCGGTCGCAGGGGTCTGGCGCGACGTGCTCGGACCGGCCGTGGTGCAGGCGATGGGCACCGGACTGCTGGTCGACCTGCGGTCGGGCACGTACGCCGCGTTCTGGCGTCCCCCGGCCGAGCTGGCCCGCCGCGTGGCCACGGTGCGCGTGCTGCACGAGGCGAACGGCACCCGCTCGGTGGTCAGCCACTTCAACAAGGCCACCAAGGGCCGGCTGGTCCGCGCCCTCCTGGAGGACGGCCGCAACCCGCGCACTCCGGCGGCGCTCGCCGGCGTCCTCCGCGACCTCGGGTGGCACGTCGAAGCGGGCCCCGCCACGAGCAAGGGCACCCAGCTCGACGTCGTCGTCAGTGAGGTCTGAGCCTCACCACAGGCCCCGGGACCCGAGGTCGAGCTCACCGGGGAGGGCGTTGAACAGCCGGAGGACGGCGTGCGGACGCCCGTGCGGCAGGTCGTCGATGAACGTCAGCACCGTCACCGACGCCGGCGTCAGCTGCATCCGGAACACCGAGAGCAACGGTGCCTCCAGCACGTGCGCGACGAGGGTCTTGATCGGGGTGACGTGGCTGACGACCACGACGGTCCGGCCGCGGTGCTCCTCGACCACCCGCTCGAGCGCGGCGATGACCCGCTCCTCCACCGCGCGGAACGACTCACCGGTGCCGCCGGGCGCGTGGTCGAGCGAGCTGAGCCAGGTCCGGTACTCGTCGTGGTGGTGCTCGTGCACCTCGGCGTAGGTCTTGCCGTCCCAGTCCCCGAACTCCATCTCGGCGAAGCCCGGCTCGTCGGTGACCGGCAGCCCGAGGGCGGCGCCGATCACCTCGGCCGTCTCCCGCGTACGCCGGACCGGCGAGCTCACCACGGCGTCGATCCGGTCGACGGCCGGCCCGAGCCACGCGGCGGCCGCGGCCGCCTGGGCGCGCCCCTCGTCCGAGAGACCGGGATTGCTGCCGGCCAGGCCGCCGGAGAACCGGCGGCCGGTGGTGTGGTCGGTGACCCCGTGGCGCACCAGCACCAGCGTCGTGGGGTCGGACACCGGCCTAGAGACCGCTCTCGGAGGTGCGGACCAGGATCCGCTGGCACTCCTCGCACCGGATGACCTCGTCGTCGGCCGACGCCTTGATCGCCGCCAGCTCCAACGGGTCGAGGGACATGTGGCAGCCGCCGCAGGTGCGGGCCCGCAGGGCCGAGGCCCCCACGCCCGACTTCTGCTCCCGCAGCCGGTCGTAGAGCGCGATCAGGTCGGCGGGCAGACCGCTCGCGATCGGCGCCCGGTCGCGGGCGATGTCGTCGAGCTCGGTGTCGATGGCCGTCGTCTTCTGGTCGCGCGAGGACTCCAGCGTCACCAGCCGTGCGTCGGCGGCGACGACCTGGGCGATGAGCGAGTCGAGCTCGCGCTGGGCGTCCTCGACGGTCTGCATCACCTCCAGCTCCTGGTCCTCCAGGGTCGTGACGCGGCGCTGGAGCGACTCCAGCTCCGACAGCATCCGCTGGAGGTCCTTGGGGTTGGTGATCAGGCCCTGGTCGACCTTCTCCTGGTCGCGGGTGCGCCGGGACCGGGCCTGCTCGACGTCCGCGTCGATCTTGGCCTGGTCCTCGGCCAGGTCGTCGACGACGATCCGGGCGTCGCGCGCCGCGTTGTCGACCTCCGTGCGCTGGGCGCGGAGGGCGTCGATCTCGGCGAGCTCGGGCAGGTGGCGCGCTGGTGGCGGAGCAGGTCAGCCCTCGCGTCGAGCTCCTGCAGGTCGAGCAGCCGGAGCTGGGCGAACGGGTCGGCTTTCAGGGCGGAACTCCTCAGATGCGGAACTGCCAGGGGTCGGTGTCGATCGTGCTGACACGGGTGTCCACCGTAGCGCCCAGCTCACGGGCCACCCGCGCCGAGACCACCGGCAGCCAGGTCCACTCCGCCGCCCAGTGCGACACGTCGACGAGCGCCGGCCCGTCTCCCTCGAGGAACTCCGAGGCGCGGTGGTGCCGCAGGTCGCTGGTGAGGTAGACGTCGGCATCGGTGCGGGCCACGTGCTCGAGCAGGAAGTCGCCGGCGCCGCCGCACAGCGCCACGCGTCGTACGGCGCGGTCGGGGTCGCCGGCGACGCGCACGCCGTGGGCCGTGGCCGGCAGGGCCGCGGCGACCCGGTCGGCGAAGCCGCGGAGCGACGTCGGGGTCACCGAGCCGATCCGGCCGGTGCCGGTCGCGGTGGTCCCGGGGTCGGCGAGCTCGACCACGTCGTAGGCCGGCTCCTCGTAGGGGTGGGCCGCCAGCAGGGCGCCCACGACGGCGGCGCGACTGCCGCGGGGCAGCACGACCTCGACCCGGACCTCCTCGACCACCTCGGCCTCACCGACCGAGCCGATCGCGGGCGACGCACCGGCCAGCGGCCGGAACCGGCCCTCACCCGGCGTGGAGAACGACGCCTCGTCGTAGTCGCCGATCCGGCCCGCACCGGCTGCGGCCAGCGCGGCCCGGATCCGGTCGGCGTCGGCCACGGGCACGTAGGTCGTCAGCTTGTCCGTGGGCACCGCGGGTGCGGGGAGCAGGGGCTCGACGTCGGTCAGCCCGAGCGCCGCGGCCAGCGAGGCGGAGACCCCCGCCACCGCCTGGTCGGCGTTGGTGTGGGCGGTGAGCAGCGCGCAGCCGGCGGCCTGGAGGGTGTGGAGGGTGCGTCCCTTCGGCGTCGTGGCCGCGACCCCGTGCACCGGGGTGAGGAACAGCGGGTGGTGGACGACCAGCAGGTCGGCCCCCCACGCGGCCGCCTCCCGCGCGACCTCCAGCGTCGGGTCGACGGCGAAGAGCACCTTCGCGACCTCGGCGTCCGGGTCGCCCGCGACCAGCCCGACCGCGTCCCACGAGTCGGCGGTGGCGGGTGGGTACCAGCCGTGCAGCAGGTCGACGACGTCACGCAGGCTCGGCATGCCCCGACCCTAGCCGCGGCCGCCGCCCCGGACCTCGTCGGCGAGTCCTGGACTTGGCAGTGGTTGCAACGGGTGCCATGTCGAGGTTTCCCCGGTCGACCGGGGAAACCGAAGGGACCCCCGCAGCTAGTTGACCTGCCGGTCGTAGCCCTCCCAGTACGGCGCCCGCAGCTTGAACTTCTGGAGCTTGCCGGTGGCGGTGCGGGCGAGCTCGTCGCGGAACTCGACGGTCGTGGGCGCCTTGTAGCCGGCGGCCTTGTCCTTGCACCAGGCGATCAGCTCGGCCTCGTCGGCGGTCGCTCCGTCGGCGAGCACCACCAGCGCCTTGATCGTCTCGCCCCACTTCTCGCTCGGGACGCCGATCACGGCGACCTCGGCGACGGCCGGGTGGGAGAAGAGCACGTCCTCGACCTCGATCGAGGAGACGTTCTCGCCGCCGGTGATGATCACGTCCTTCTTGCGGTCCTGGATGGTGACGTAGCCGTCGTCGCCGATCGCCGCACCGTCGCCGGTGTGGAACCAGCCGTCGCGCAGCGCGGTGGCCGACTCCTCCGGCTGGTCCCAGTAGCCCTCGAGCACGACGTTGGAGCGGGCCAGCAGCTCGCCGGAGCCCTCCTCCGACTCGTCCACCTTCAGTCGTACGCCGAGGGCGGGCGCGCCGGCCCGGACCAGCCGCTGGGCACGCTCCTCGCCGGAGAGGTCGTCCCACTCGGCCCGGGTGCGGTTGACGGTGAGCAGCGGGGAGGTCTCGGTGAGCCCGTAGATCTGGACGAACTCCCAGCCGAGCTCCTCCTCGACCCGGACCACGGTCTTCGTGGGCGGCGGGGCGCCGGCCATGATGATCCGGACCCGGTCCCGTCCCGGGATCTCGCCCTCCCACGTCTGCGCCGCCTCGAGGACCGCCGCGGCCACCGCCGGCGCCGCCGCCATCACCGTGACGCCGTGCTGCTCGACCCGGCGCAGGATCTCGGCACCGTCGACCTTGCGGAGCATCACCTGGGGCACGCCCATCCCCGCCATCGCGAAGGGCAGACCCCAGCCGTTGGCGTGGAACTGCGGGAGCGTGTGGAGGTAGACGTCGCGGTCGGTCACGCCGACGTGCAGCCCGAAGGTCACCGCGTTGACCCAGATGTTGCGGTGGGTGATCTGGACGCCCTTGGGGCGGGCGGTCGTCCCGGACGTGTAGTTGATCGTCGCCGTGGCGTTCTCGTCCGGCTCCCACGCCCGCGGCTCCGCGTCACCGGTGCCGAACAGGGCGTCGTCGTCGCCGAGCACGTAGCGCTTCTCGGCCTCCACCGAGGACAGGGCGTCGTCGAGCTCGGGGTCGACGTAGAGCACCTTCGCGCCGGCGTGGCCGACGATGTAGCGGACCTCGTCGGGGCGCAGCCGGAAGTTGACCGGCACCAGCACCCGGCCGGAGCCCGCGACGCCGAAGAAGGACGCCATCAGCCGCGCGGAGTTGTGCGAGACGACCGCCACCCGCTCCCCCGGCGCCACGCCGAGCTCGTCGAGGTGGGCGGCCTGCCGGGCCGCGAGCCGGGCCAGCTCCTCGTAGGTCAGGTTCCCCAGCGACGGCGCCGGCTGGTCCGGCTCGTCGATGACCCCGATGCGCTCGCCGTAGACCGTGCGCGCGCGCTCGAGGAAGTCGGAGATGCTGAACGGGACGATCATGGCGCTCCTCCTCGTGGCTTCGCCCACACCCTAGTCAGCGGCACGTTGGCCCGAGGTTGCCCGAGCGGGCGGCGGCGTCCGGATGAGAGTCCTCTCATCAGACCTTCATGTCCGGCCCATCGAGAGGCACCATGGTGGGACCATGAGCTTGCTGCTGAGGATGCTGATGGGGGTCGTCGGGACCCTCGTCGTCGCCAGCGTCGTCACCGGCGTGGTCGCGACGTCCTCCGCCGAGGACCCCGCGCCACGGGAGACGATCGTGATCAACGACGAGGGACGCGACCCCGTCGACAAGCGGGGCGAGAACGCGGAGGAGCAGCAGGATGAGGGCGAGGACGACGAGGACGACATCCGGAGCGTCCGGGTCGACCCCGACACCCTCGACGACTTCCGCGACGACCGACGAGACGCCCGCGAGGACCGACGCGACGACCGGCGAGGACCGGATCGACGACCGGATCGACGACAGCAGCGACGACGGAGGCAGCTCCGGCCACGGTGGCGGCGGACGACGACAGCTCCGGTCACGGTGGGGGCGACGACAGCTCCGGGCACGGTGGCGGCGACGACAGCTCCGGGCACGGCAGCGGCGGCGACGACTGACGACGCGCCCACCCGGCGCTCGGGCTGGTCGGTCCGCACCCGCATCATCAGCGCGGTCGTGCTGCTGGTCCTGCTGGCCCTCGCCGGCGCCGGCGCGCTCGTCTACGTCGTGGAGTACAACCGGCTCCAGGAGCAGGCGGTCGCCCGGATCGACCAGGAGCTCGACGAGTTCGCCGCCCTCGACCAGGAGGGCATCGACCCCGAGACGGGCGAGGCGTTCGTCGACGTGCGCGCCCTGCTGACCACGTTCCTCCAGCGCAACGTCCCGGACGAGAACGAGGTGCTGGTCGCGTGGTTCGGCGGACGTCCGCGCGAGGCCATCCCCGGGGAGGACTCCTACGTGACCCGGCGCGGTGACTTCGAGCAGACCGTGGAGGAGATGCTGGCCGAGGGCGGCACCCGCCACGTCGAGGTCCCGTCGTACGGCGAGGCGATGCTCACCGTCCAGAGCGTGCAGGCCGGGAACGACGCCGGCGCCCTGGTGATCGTCACCTACCTCGAGCGGGACCGGGCCGAGCTGCGCAGCACCATGCAGACCTACGCGCTGGTGGCGCTGCTCTCGCTCGCCGGCATCACGGCGGTCGCCGCCTGGCAGTCCGGCCGGCTGCTGGCCCCGCTGCGCACCCTCCGCGAGACGGCGGAGGAGATCACCGAGACCGACCTCTCGCGACGGATCCCGGAGAGCGGCAACGACGACATCACCGCGCTCACCCACACCCTGAACGGCATGCTGGCGCGGCTCGAGGAGGCGTTCGTCGGGCAGCGCCACTTCCTCGACGACGCCGGGCACGAGCTGCGGACCCCGTTGACGGTGCTGCGCGGCCACCTCGAGCTGATGGACCACGACGACCCGGACGAGGTGGCCGAGACCCGGGCGCTGCTGCTCGACGAGGTCGACCGGATGTCCCGCCTGGTGGGCGACCTGATCCTGCTGGCCAAGCACGACCGGCCCGACTTCCTGACCCCCGCCCCGGTGTCGGTCGAGCGGCTGACCCACACCCTGCACGCCAAGGCGCGCGCGCTGGCCGAGCGGGACTGGCGCCTCGACGAGGTCGGCGAGGGGATCGCCTCCCTCGACGAGCAGCGGGTGACCCAGGCGCTGCTCCAGCTCGCCGACAACGCCGTCAAGCACACCGCCGACGGCGACCGGATCTCGATCGGCTCCGCCGTCGCCGACGGCAGCGTCCGGCTGTGGGTGGCCGACTGCGGGACCGGGCGTGCCCGACGAGCTCAAGGAGCACGTCTTCGAGCGGTTCGGCCGCGCCGGCGTCCGGCCCGACGACGAGGGCTTCGGCCTCGGCCTCTCCATCGTCCAGCGCGATCGCCGCCGCCCACGGCGGGCGGGTCACCGTCGCCGACACATCGGACGGACCCGAGGCCCCCGCCCGGGCGCCGTCTTCACCCTCCACCTCCCCCAGGAGCACCCGTGGCCCGCATCCTGATCGTCGAGGACGAGCAGCGCATCGCCTCCTTCCTCGCCAAGGGACTGACCGCGGAGGGCCACGGGACGACCGTCGTCGGCGACGGCGTGACCGGGCTCGACCACGCCCTCTCCGGCGACTTCGACCTGATGGTGCTCGACATCGGGCTGCCGCGGATGGACGGGTACGACGTGCTGGAGCAGCTGCGCGACCAGGGCTCACGGATGCCGGTGATCGTGCTGACCGCCCGCGACTCGGTCACCGACACGGTGAGTGCGCTCGAGGGCGGCGCCGACGACTACATGCCCAAGCCGTTCCGCTTCGCCGAGCTGCTCGCGCGGGTCCGGCTCCGGCTCCGGCAGTCCCCGGGCGGCGACATCCACCAGGGCCGCGACGCGATCGAGGCCGGCGGCGTACGCCTGGACCTGCGCACGCGACGGGCCCACGTCGGCGGCAAGGAGCTGGACCTCTCGGCCCGGGAGTTCACCCTGGCCGAGATCTTCATGCTCAACGCCGGCCAGGTGCTCTCCCGCGAGCAGCTGCTCGACCACGTGTGGGGCCTGGACTTCGACCCGGGGTCCAACGTCGTCGACGTGTACGTCGGCTACCTGCGCAAGAAGCTCGGGGCGGAGACGATCTCGACCGTCCGCGGGATGGGCTACCGCTTCAGGAGCTGATCAGCGCCGGACCTTGAAGGACAGACTCGGGGCGGGCAGCCCGGCGAGCACCGGCTCGAACGCGTCGACCAGGTCCGCCGGCTCCGGGCGCTTCGCCGGGTCCGGCGACAGGCAGGCCGAGATCACCTCACGGACGGTGCTCGGGGTCTGGTCGGGCAGGTCGTACGGCGCATCGACGAGCTGGGGGAAGCGACCGGACAGGTCGTCGGCGTCGACCGTCCCCGGGTCGAAGGCGCGGTAGCCGGCCACGGCGTGGAACAGCGTGGTGCCGAGCCCCCAGACGTCGGCCGGGTGGCCGGGAGGGCCGAAGGTGTCGGGGTCGGCCTGCTCCGGCGACATGTAGTAGTCGGTGCCGAGCCGCTTGCTGCGCCGTGCGGCCTCGGTCGAGCGGGCGATCGACAGGTCGATCAGCCGGGCCGGTGCCGCCATGATGACGTTGCCGGGCTTGACGTCGAGGTGGAGCAGGTCGATCCCGCGGAAGTAGTGGAGTGCCGCCGCGACCTCGATCGCCAGCGGCAGGTACTGATGCTCCTGGAGCCGGCCGTGCCGGCGGATCAGCGTGGAGAGCCGGGGGCCCTCGATGTGCTGGAGCACCACGTGGGGCCGGTCGGCGGCCAGGTCGTAGCGCAGCCCGCGGGCCACCACCGGGTGGTTGACCACGGCCAGCGCCTCGACCTCGCGCTGCAGCCCGCGCAGGGTGTGCTCGCTGGCGACCTGGTCGGGCCGGACCACCTTGACCACGACCGGCACGAACGTCACCTCGTCGAAGGCCAGGAAGACCTCGTAGGCGAACCCACCCCCGAGCCGCCGCAGCACGGTCAGCTCGGGGGTGATCTGGTCGCCCTCGGCGAGGTTCCAGCTCGCGCTCCCGCTCATGGGATGACCCTAGGCCCCGGTTCCGGGTCAGCCGCGGGTGTGGTGGCGCGACCGGTCGTCGGTCTGGTGGCGGGTGTCGTCGTTGCTGTCACCGTGGGTGCCGGTGCCTCCACCGGTCCTGGTGCGGGTGTTCGTGGAGGCACCGTCGAGACCGTCGTCGTCACCGTCGTCGCAGCGTCGTCGGCGACCAGGACGACGTCGTGGTCGTCGTCGGACCGTTTCATCACGACGTCGTCGTCGGCGAAGGCCGAGGTGACCGGCAGGGCCAGCACGCCGGTGGTGACGAGGCCGGCGAAGGCCGCGGCGGGAAGGTGGATGCGCTTCATGGCAGTTCCTCTCATCGGGGGTCTCGCTGTCGTGGGAGGAACGATGCCGACCAGCGGTGAAGCCACCGTGAGCACCGGATGAGACCCCTCTCACCGAGGGCCGGGCCGATCAGGGCGCGAGGGGCGAGGGCTTGACCCGCAGCACCTTGGCGAGGCCCGCGGGGAGCCACCAGTTCCAGCGGCCGAAGAGGCTGACCAGAGCCGGCACGAGCAGCGCCCGGACGACGGTGGCATCGATCAGGATGCCCACCCCGAGTGCCGTGCCGAGCACCTTGATGTCGGTCCCCGGGGCGGAGGCCAGCGCCGAGAAGGCGAAGAACAGGATCAGGGCTGCCGAGGTGACCAGTCGCCCGGTGCGACCCAGTCCGGTGACGACCGCCGTGGCGGTGTCACCGGTGGCGTCGTACTCCTCGCGCATCCGGGCCAGGATGAAGACCTCGTAGTCCATCGAGAGCCCGAACAGGAACGCGAAGATCAGCACCGGTAGCCAGAACGTGATGGCGCCCGTGCCCGAGGTGGCGAACACGAAGTCCGAGCCGTGGCCCTGCTGCCAGAAGAACACGACGGCGCCGAACACCGCGGCCAGGGAGATCAGGTTGAGCAGCACGGCCTTGATCGGGAGCAGGATCGACCGGAACGTCCGGACCAGCAGGACGAAGGTGATCAGGGCGATCAGGGCGAGCACGTAGGGGAACTTGTCGTAGACGGCGGTGAAGTAGTCCTCGACGGTGGCGCCCGCGCCGGTGACCAGGACCTGGCCGTCGACGGCCTCCTCCACCGCGGTCCGGACCCCGTCGACCACCTCGTTGCCGGAGCTGTCCACGGTCTCGCGGACCGGCACCACCTCGATGACGGCGAGCGCCGCGTTGTCGGGGCCGACCGCCGCCATCCGCACTCCCTCCACCCCGGCGGCAGCCTCCGCCGCGGCCGCGGCCTCCTCCGTCGGCACCAGCACCACGATGGGGGTCAGCACGCCGCGGTCGACGCCGGTCGCCTCGAGCCGCTGCAGGGTGTCGTACGGCGCGCCGCCGCGGGCGAGCGAGTCGATGCCCGAGGTGCCGATCTTGAGCCCGAACACCGGGAAGATGAGCAGGGCGAGGATCACCAGGGCGACGCCGGTGGCCACCCAGCGTCGACGCACGATCAGACGCGCCCACGCGGACCACCCGCGTGAGGCGACACCCTCCTTGCGGATCCGGGGGTAGTCGATGCGCGGGCCGACCTTCGACAGCAGGGCCGGCAGCAACGTCAGCACCACCGCCACACTGACCAGCGGGATGAGCATGCCCCCGATGCCCATGCTCCGCAGGAACGGCACCGGGACCACCAGGAGCGCGACCAGGCTGATCGCCACGGTCACCCCGGAGGCGAGCACCGCGTGCCCGGCGGTGGCCATGGCCACCACGACCGCCTCCTCGTTGTCGCGACCGTGGGCGCGTTCCTCGCGCCAGCGCGACACCAGCAGCAGCGAGTAGTCGATGGCAACGCCCAGGCCGATCAGCGAGATCAGGAACTGCACCACGAAGCTCACGTCGCTGAACGTGGTCAGGCCCAGCACCAGCAGGAACGTGGTCAGGATCGAGACCGCCGCGATCAGCAGCGGCAGGAACGCCAGGAAGGACGCGAACACGAACAGCAGCACGAGCAGCGCCCCGGCCGCACCCAGCAGCGTCTCCACGAGCACGCTCGGACCTTCGGTGTCGCCGCCCGCGGAGAGCAGGCCGTACGACGTCAGGCCGCTCTCGAAGCCCGCCTCGTCGGCCGCCTGGGCCAGGGCAGGACCCAGCGTGGCCTCGACGCCGGGCCCGAAACCGGCCGGCAACGGACCCTGGACCAGCGCGAAGGTGGTGCGCCCGTCCTCGGAGAGGAATCCCTCGTCACCCGTGCTCGCGTAGTCGGTGACCTGCACGCCGGGGGTGGCGTCGGTCGCGGCGCCGAACACGCGGTCGACCGCGTCCTGCTGGTCGGCCACCGTCTCCCCCTCGGGCACGGTCACGACCGCGACGAAGGTGTCGAACGAGGTGACCCCGTAGGTCTCGACCAGCTCCTTCTCCGCCGTGTCGCCGGGCTGGCCGGGCAGGGAGAAGTCGAAGGTCAGCCGGTCACCCAGCTGTCCGGCAGCGACGATCCCGCTGAGGAACAGGGCCAGCCACACCAGGCTGACGACCAGTCGGTGGCGCATGACCGTGCGGGCGAGACGCTCCATGAACACTCCTCGGCGGCTCCCGCCACTCGGTGAGCGCACCTCAGGAGACCAGCCACAACCTAGCGAATCCCCCGCGGTCGCGACACCGGGTCACCCCGGGCTGACCGCTGATCGAGACCCGACCCCGTAGCGGCTCCTTCACTCGCTCGAGAGACGCCGGGCCAGCTGCTCCACGAGCGTGGTCGGCAGCGAGAAGCGCCCGGGGACGTCGCCCTCGCCCGGGGCGGTCTCGTGGAGGTCGTCGCTCACCCGCACGGTGTGGCAGCCGAAGTCGTCCAGCACGACCGAGGTGAGGTCGCCGCCCGAGGAGAGCACGAGGACGTAGCGCGGACCGAGGTCGGCGGTGCACATCTGGTGGACGGGCGCGGGCTCGAGCGCATCGAGCTCGCCCTCCGCGGCGTCGAGCTGCTCGCCGATCGAGCGCGACGGCGTCACCCACGCGCCGCCACTCCCCCTCCCGGCCGCCGGACCGGTAGGCACAGACCCACGCCTCGTCGGCGGCCATCAGGTCGGGGTTGCTCTCGGCCGACGGCTGGTCGGGAGGCTCCGCCACCAGCGCCCCCGGACAGGGTTCGCCGTGCTCCGCGAGCTCGTTGCCGGACGGCTCCGGGTCGGTCGCGGTGCCGGGAGCGGAGCCCCCGCACCCCGTGACCAGGACGGCGGCGAGCAGCAGGACCGGAGCCGTGCGGGCACCGGACGGGGCTGGGCCCCCACGAGCCCTGACCCCGCCCGGTGGTCCAGGCCGGCCACTCGGCCGGGCTGCCCACTCCCCCACGCGGGCCGGAGGGACCCGCGTCACCCCTGATTCGGAGCCAGGGGCGTCCCGGATGGGTCCGGTCCGGACCTGCCTCACGTCGACGTCCGTGGATCGCCGTCTCAGCGTCGCCACGCCGCGATCCGCGACCGACCCGGGCCGGGCTCGGGGCGGGGTGAGGCGCTCTGCTCCCAGACCCGCCGCCAGGGCGCGACGTCCGGACCGCCCGGGTCGGGCGTCGACCCGGTGGCCGCCCGCTTCCGTGCGTCCCACCAGGTCGTCTCGTCCTCGTCCATCAGGCCGGCGACGGCGTCCCGGATCCGCGGCGCGAAGCTGCGCGGGGTCTCGTCGGGGCCGGGGACCACGGGTTCGCCGAACCGGATCGTCAGCTGCCGGCGGCCGCGGCTCGGCCAGCCCTGGCCGCGCGGCATCGCGGCGAACGTGCCGCGGTGGGCCACCGGGACGACGGGCACCCCGTGCTCGCACGCGAGGTAGGCGGCACCCAGCCGGAACCGGCCCATCCAGCCGTCGGTCGAGCGGGTGCCCTCGGGGAAGATCAGCAGGCTCCAGCCGTCGGCCAGCACGTCGCCCGGGGTGTCGGACATCGACCCGCTGCGTCGCTCGATCGGGAAGGTGTTGAAGAGCAGCGCCGAGCCCACCGCCCGCCACCAGGTGTCGAAGAAGTAGTCGGCCGCGGCCGCCACCGCCGTCCGACGCCGCCACGCGTCGGGCAGCGACAGCAGCACCAGCGGGGTGTCGAGGTGGGAGGCGTGGTTGGCGACGAAGAGCACCGGCCCCTGCACCCGGTCGAGCACGTCGAGCCCCTCGACGCGGGTCTTGACCTGGGAGCGGAAGACCGGCTCGAGACCGGCCTTCTGGGCCACCTCGCGGGCCGCGCGGCCGGGGCCTCGCCGCGCCCACTCGGTGCCGAAGACGGTCGACTCCGCGGGCGGCACGAACGGCTCGGCGGAGCGCGGGACCTGCCCGCGGCGGCCCCACCGCCAGCCCCGGGCGACCTGCCGGACGTCGTCGACGCCGTCGCGGACGAAGCTCATGCGGGTGCTCACACCTTCACGTCCGCGAGGAGGTGCGGCGGGTTGTGGAGGTAGGTGATCGAGGGCGAGCTGCCGACGGTGTCGGAGGCCATCTCCAGCGCGTCGGCGAGGGTGCTCGCCGCGCGGAAGCCGAGCCGCGCCGCCGCCCGTCGGTTGGCACCCACCCAGATCACGTCGTCGACGTGGTCCATCGCGTGCGCCGCCCAGTACCACATGTAGAACGGGTGGACGCCGTGGTAGGCGTGCGAGGTGCGGTAGAGGTGGATGTACCAGGGATCGGTCGCGAACTGCCGCTCGTACTTCTCCCCGATCACCACCGGGTCGGTCGACTCCGCGAGGACCTCCTCGTAGAAGTCGACGTAGGAGGGGTGGTGCAGCTGGTGGAACCCCTCGTTCAGCGGGTGGTAGAGGATCACCGCCCCGCCGCGGCGTACGACCGGGGCACCCCGGTAGGAGTTGAAGTAGTAGCCCAGTCCCATGCAGGTCGCGAGGATCGGGTTCATCGTCGAGTTCACGTTGTAGGGGCCGAGGTAGGGCACGCCCATCACGAGCACGTCGGACTGCCCCTGCACCTCCACCAGCTGCTGCCGGTGGACGGTCTCGATCGTCCGCTCGTGGACGGCCTCGACCTCGCCGGCGTTGATCCCGGTCAGGCCGTACGGCGCGCGCATGTCGTGGAACATCTTGTGCCGCAGCCGCTTCGGCGCCACCGCGAGGCCCCGGCGCGCGGCGAGCATCGAGCCCTGGTCGCGCAGCGACCACTCCCACTCCCGCTTCATCAGGAAGTCGTACGGCGCGGGGAAGACGTTGTTGTCGAGCGTGGTCTCGACCTGGAAGACCTTGACGTGCTCCTTGATCAGCCGCCCGATCCGCCAGGCGGAGTGGTGGAGGTGGCTGCTCTTGTGGTCCATGAAGGAGTGCGACCGGACCATCGTCTGCGGGTTGTGGTGGTGGCGCAGCGACGTGTACGAAGCCAGCCCGATCCCGACCGACTTGTGCCCGCCGTCCATGGCGACGAGGTTGACGTTGACGTAGACGAGCAGGTCGGACTCGGCGGCCCGCTTGCTGATCTCGATGTCCTCGCCCTTCTCGGTGGTGCCGAGGTGGGTGAGGTTGGCGCGGTCCTCCGCGTCGAAGTTGTAGAGCGCGCCCTGCGGGTGGAACGAGCGGAACACCCGCTCCCCGACGATGTGCTTGAGCTCGGCCGGCGTCATCCGGCGGTGGAGCGCGTTGGCGGCGATCAGCTCGACGTCGTCGACGCCCGCCTCGGCGGCCATCGTGAGGACCTGCTCGATGATCCGCTGCCGGATGTCGGGCGGACGCATGCTCGGCAGCGGCAACGACACGTCGTCGAAGGCGATCGTGAGCCGCATCCCGGGGAAGAGCAGCTCGGGCAGCGGCTCGGAGTCGACCGGGTTGACCAGCGCGTCCCGGATCGCCTGCTCGACGTCGGGCACGGTCGGCAGCGATTCCGGCGGGTAGACCACGCGGGTGCCGTGGGGGAACTCCTCCAGCCGGAAGCCCTGCCCCTCGTGGACGACGAGCGGAGGGGTGCGGTCGTCGACCTCGAGCACGAATCCGGGGCGGCTCATGTCGCGATCACCTCTGCTGTCTCCTCACACTGATGGGGTCTCGACCCGCTGTCACGACCTCGTTCCTCGGTCGTGCCGCTCGCTCGACCTCCCCGGGCCCACGCCAGTCGCTCGTTCCTCACGACTGACTGCCCGGTGAAAAGGCCACCTTGACGGTGCCGAGACGGCCGGCCGAGTGCGCGTGGTCGAGCGCCTCACGCCAGCGGTGGAGCGGGTAGGACACGACGTCCTTGGCGATGCGCTGCACCGCGTCGCCGGCCACCAGGCCGATGGCGACCTCGAACGCGGGCCGGTCGGCGGCGCGCGGCTCGCGCTGGGCGGACGCGTAGGACCCGACCAGCTCGAGCTCGCGGAACCAGGCCGCCGAGAGGTCGGCCGAGGCCGGCATCCCGGACAGCACGACCCGACCTCCGGCGCGGGTGGCGTGCAGCGAGGTCTCCAGGGACTGCTTCGAGCCGACCGCGTCGATCGCGACGTCCACGCCCCCGAGGAGGTACGGCGCGGAGAACTCCGGCTCGAGCTGGAACGCACCGGTGCTGCGCCGGACCCGCCGCAGCACCTCGCCGGGGGTCACGACCTCGGTCGCGCCCAGCGCCAGCGCCAGCTCGCGCTGGTGCCCGTGCTTGGCCACGACGGTGATCTCCCCCGCCGGCGTCAGCTCGCGCAGGGCGAGGGTGGTGAACAGGCCGACCGACCCGGCGCCGGAGACCAGCACTCGGTCGTTCTCCGTCACGCGGGCGGCGAGGGCCGTGTGCACCGCGCACGCCACCGGCTCGATCAGCAGCGCCTGCTCGTCGGCGTACCCCTCGGGCACCGGGTGGAGCTGGCTGCGGTGGGCGGTCAGGACCTGACCCCACCCGCCACCGGTGTCGCGGCAGAAGCCGGTCTGCAGGCCGGGCGCGAGGTGGCCGACGGTGATCCGCGCGCAGCGGTTGGTCGCGCCGGTGGCGCAGGCGTCACACGCCTCGACGCCCCGGGCCGCGCAGGTCAGCACCGGGTCGACCACGACGCGGGTGCCGGCGGGGAGGTCCTCGCAGTCCTCGACCAGCTCGGCCACGACCTCGTGGCCGGGCACGAACGGCATCGACACCACCGCGGAGAAGTACAGGCTGGTGCGGCCGGAGAGGGCACCGAGGTCGGAGCCGCAGATGCCGGAGAGCCGGGTGCGCAACCGCGCCCAGCCGGGCCGAGGGACCCGCGGCTCGTCGATGGTCACCAGCCGCAGCGGGGCCGCGAAGCCCGAGAGCACCATCGGCATCCGGCCCCCGACCAGGCGCCCGGCGGCGGCCCGCGGCAGCGAGCGGAACATCTCCAGCGCGAGCATCATCGGCGGCCTCCGACCGGGTTGAGGCTGCGGGCGGTGGCGTCGGGGCTGGCCCAGTCGACGGTGGTCCAGCGGTTCCGGCGCGCGTGCCGGGCCAGCGACACGTCGGGCCGGACCGCGACCGGGCGGCCGACCGCCGCCAGCAGCGGCAGGTCGGAGTGGCTGTCCGCATAGCCGTACGACGTGGACAGGTCGATCCCGTGCTCCGCCGCGAACGACCGCATCCAGGCCGCGCGCGACTCCCCCACCAGGGGTGACTCCTCGAGGTGGCCCGTGCAGACGCCGTGGTCGTCCACCGACAGCCGGGCCGCCTCGATGTGGTCGAAGAGCGGGAGCAGCGGGCGGGTCAGCGGCCGGATCGCGCCGGTGATCAGGACGGTCAGGTGGCCGGCGGCGCGGTGCTCGCGGATCCGGCGTACGGCGGCGGGCGCGAGCCGGGCGAGGACGTGGTCGGCCAGGTCCTCGTCGACCACGCGGTCGAGGTCGGCCAGGCGGGCCCCGGCGTACTCCCGGTAGATCGACCTCAGGAACGCGCTGCGCTCCTGCCGCTCGGCCCGGACCAGGCTCGGCACCTTGGCGGCGATCCGGCCGACCTCGGCCAGCCGCTCGCCGTCGGAGAGCTCACGCAGACGCATCCAGAGGTAGGTCTCGATCACGTTGGAGGAGAGCAGCGTGCCGTCCATGTCGAAGAACGCGGCGACACCCGCGCCCTCCTTGACCGGCGCCAGCCCGGTGGTGCTCGAGCGCTTCCGTGCGGCCCGCAGCTCGTCGAGGTCGCGGATCGGCTGGGTCACGGCCGGGCAGTGCACCTCTTCGAGGTAGTGCCCCCAGTCGATGACCGCGGTGTCGAAGGCGAAGGTCGCCCGGTCGGCCTCGGACAGCGAGCGGTAGAGCGCCAGCGTGTGCTGGTCGGCGAAGCGCAGCTCGGCCTGGGCGTACTCGCGGTAGAGGTCGAGGTAGCGGCGCAGGAACTCCAGCCGTCGGCCCTGGCGGTCGAGCCGCTGCGCGACGTCGCGGACGCGGTCGCTGCGCGGCGCCATCCCGACCGCGCGGTCGGCCAGCCGGTGCGCGCGCTCGCTGGTCGTCAGCAGCCGCTCCACCGCCTGTGCCCCGGGGAAGCGCCAGTCGGGGAGCCTCGCGGCGCCCCGGTCGCCGAAGGCGAACGGGTGGGCGTCGAAGTAGGAGCGCACGTGGCGGTAGAGCACGCGGAAGGTGAGCGGGTTGCGGTCACCCGAGGCCACCTGGAAGTACTCCGGCTCGCCGGGCTCGGGCGGGTGCGCCAGCACCGCGACGATGGCCGCCACGACGTGGTCCACCGGCACGATGTCGACGATCGTGTCCGCGGCAGCGGGGAACTCGGGCAGCTCACCGCGGCCGTACGCGAGGATCAACGGCTCGGCCATCTTGAAGCCCTCGATCCAGCCGGCGTAGGGCCGCTGGAGCGCCGACTCGATGATCGTCGGCCGGATGACGCTGACCCGGTGCGGGGTGGAGTCCCCGGTGGCGTGCGCCTCCACGACCCGCTCCCCCAGCGCCTTGGTGAACGTGTAGCAGTCGGTCCAGCCCAGGCTGCGGGCGCGCTCGGTGCCGAGCCGGACCAGCTCGTCCTTGACCCACTGCTTGCGGGCCTCCTCGGTGGCCGAGGCGGCGGTCAGCATCCCGGCCCGGCCGTGGGCGCGCTCGGCCTTCTTCCGCTCGCCGGCCAGCACCCCGGCGCTGCGCGAGCGGTGCTCCACCGACTGCCGCTGCGCCAGCCCCCAGGCCAGCTCGGCCTCGAGGTCGACGGTGTGCGGGACGGGTTCCTCGGGGATGTTGCCGCGGCGGCGGCCGGCGACGTACGCCGTGGAGATGTGGACGTAGTGCAGGTCCGGGCCGGCCTCGCGGACCCGGGCGAGGAGCTCGCGGGTGCCGAGCACGTTCGTGCGGAACCCCTCGTCGACCGGCGGGTCGAAGGACACGTCGCCGGCGCAGTGGACGACCGCGTCGAGGTCGGTGGGCAGCGGCGGCGCGTCGGCCAGGTCACCGGCCAGCACCCGGACCCGTCGGTCCATCAGGGCCTCGACGCCACCGGCGGCCGCGACCACCTCGGCGAAGATCGGCTTCTCCAGCAGCTTCGCGATCCGGGACTCGGCGGTCGTCGACCCCTTGGGGCGGACCAGCAGGCTCAGGTGCACGCCCGGGACCTCGGCCAGCATCAGGTGGAGCAGCGCCTCACCGACGAACCCGGTGGCGCCGGTCAGCAGCACCCGCCGACCGTCCAGCCGTGCGGCGACGCCCTCGCCGTCCCCCATCAGTCCAACTCCTCCCGTGCGAGCCTCCACCCAAGCGATTCAACACCGCGCACGGCAAGGGCGACACCCGCGGGGGTCCAAATGGACCGAGGGCCGGACGGGCGCGGCCGACTAGAACGCGCCCGGCTGCAGGAGGGTCCGGACGACGACGGCGACCCCGACGCCGCAGATGCCCAGCGCGGCGCCGTACCGCAGGAAGGTGCGGACGTGGCCGCCGAGATGACCCCGCCGCTCCGCGATCCCCTCGAGCCGCAGCACCACGTTGCGGGCCAGCAGCCCCACGGCCGCCAGCGACAGCGCCATCCCGGCACCGAAGGCGACGACCAGGACCAGTCCCAGCCAGGCGCGGCCGACCGCGACGGCGGCCAGGAACAGGAGGAGGGCGGAGGGGCTGGGGACCAGTCCCCCGACCAGGCCCATCACCCACACGCTCCCCCGTCCGGGCGTCCTGGCCTCCGCGATCTCGGGCCGCGCCGACGTGCTCGTGGCCACCGCCACCGACCCGGCCGCAGGTGCCGGGCGTGGGTGTGCCCGTGGGTGGTTCGTGGGGGTGGTCGTGGGGGTGGTCCTGCTCAGGGGTGTGCCCGTGGTCGTGACCGTGGCCGTGGCCGTGGCCGTGCCCGTGGCCGTGGCCGTGGCCGTGGCCGTGGCCGTGGCCATGCCCGTGGCCGTGGCCGTCACCGGTGCGCAGCCGGAGCAGGAGGTAGAGGCCGAGCACCAGGATGAGGAGGCCGGTGGCGAGGGTCAGCCAGGGGTACAGGCGGGCCGGCACGAACGTGCTGCTCACCGACACCAGCAGGCCGAGCAGCAGGACGGACCCCGTGTGCGCCAGCGTGACGGCACCTCCGACGGAGAGCGCCGAGCGCCACGAGGAGTCGCCGCGCTGGGTCAGGTAGAACGCCATCACCGTCTTCCCGTGACCCGGGGAGAGGGCGTGGGTGGCGCCCAGGACCAGGGCGACCGCCAGGGCGAGCCCGCCCGCGATCCAGCCCCCCTCGGTCACCAGGGCCGTGGCCTTGCTGGACAACCAGCCCGCCTCGGCCGTGGCCGGCGCCTCGTCGTCACCGGCGCCGGGCAGGACGCCGGCAGGTCCGCCCGGGGCGATCGTCAGGGTCGCCGAGGTCACCGACAGGGGTGACTGGAGCAGGTCGCCGGGGTAGGAGGTGAGGCGGCCGCTGACGCTCTTGGCGGGGACGTCGCTCGTGGTCAGGGTCATCCGGTCACCGACCGCGGTGACCTCGCGCCAGCCGACCGCCCCGGGCGCGCTGGTGTCCTCGAACGTGATCCCGCCGGCGCCGAGGTCCGCCCGCGCCGGAGAACGTGCAGCTGATCCGGGTGGTGGGCAGGCCACCCTCGCCGACGCGGGTCGAGGCCGACGCCTCGTCGAGGGTCAGGGCGACCGCCGAGCCCGACGCCGTCAGGGCCAGGCCCCGCGCCGACGTGGTGCACTCACGGTCAGCGAGCCGCGGCAGGTCGTCGATCCGATCGCCCAGCTGGGCGGTGGGGATCTCCGCGAGGTCCATGACGTGGTCGACGGTGACGCCGTCGGGCGACACGAGGATCCCGGTGTAGAGGTTGACCGTGAAGTTGCCGAGCGGGTGCGCGGACGCGGGAGCGGCCGTCAGCGCCAGGCAGGCCACGACGGCCCCGAGAGCGGCCAGCAGCCGCAGGACCACGCGCCTCATCGCCGGCCGCCCAGCCCGCGCAGGACGGCGCTGGCCTGGTCGCGCTGCCACGGCGACAGCCCGGGATCGGCGGACAGCCCGCGCCGGAGGTGGAGGCCGGCCTCCCGGTCCATCCCCAGCGCCGCCTCGATGCTCCCGCGGTGGATCCAGAACCTGGCGTCGGGCGTCCCCAGCCCCGTCGCCCGGCGGGCCAGCTCGAGGGCGCGGCTCGTCGCGGCCGACGCGGTGCAGCGCCCACCCGTAGGCGTCGGCGACGTGGACGCTGTGCCGGCGCCCCCACTCGGTCGAGGCGAGGTCGAGCGCGCGTCGTGCCGAGCCGTGGTCGGCCTCGTGCACGGCCGCCTCGAGGTCGGTGTCCACCCCACCCGACTCGAGCAGCGTGACCGTGGCGTCGACGACGTCGAACTGCCGCTGGGCGTCGGCCCGGCGCCCGAGGTGGAGGTAGAGCTCGCCGAGCTCGGTGAGGTACTCCGGGAGGGGCTGGGCGGCGACGATCCCCTCCCAGAGGGACACGGCCCGCGGCAGGTCACCCTGCGCGACGTACCACCGGGCCAGCGAGACCCGGGTCGGGAGGTAGTCGGGGGTCGCCTCGCGGGCGACGGCCAGGGCCTGCCGGGCCTGCGGCAGCCGGCCCAGTCGACGCTGGATGTCGGCGTACAGGGTCAGGAGGTAGGAGCGGTCCGAGCGGACACCGGTCCGGGACGCCGACTCCAGGATCGAGGCGGCTCGCGGCAGGTTGCCGCGGAGCTCGAAGGCGTACGCGTAGCGGGCCGCGATCGCGGTGCTGGGCTGGCGGCGGTCGGCGACGCGCAGGGCCTTCAGCTGGTCGCGGTAGCGGCCCAGCTCGGTGAGGGCGTCGACCCGGATGGCCAGGGCGCTCAGTCCGAGCGGGTTGATGGCCAGGGACTGGTCGGCCAGGTCGAGGGCGCCGCTGAAGTCGTGGCGGGCGGCGGCGATGGCCGCGCTGGCGGCCAGGCCCGAGAAGTTGTCCTCGGGCTGCAGCTCCAGGGAACGCTCGGCCGCCTCGGTGGCCAACTCGTAGTAGGAGGGCACGCCGGTGAGGCGGCCCTGCTCGACGTAGGCGACGGCCAGGCCGGCCCACGCCGTGTAGTCCTCGGGGAGGCGGCGGAGCGTGCCCTGCAGCGCCTCGATGGTGCCGGTGAGGTCCTGACCGGGCGCGGGGACACCGGATCCGGGGACGGAGGCGGGGGCGGGCTGCTCGTCGGAGGACGTGGCCAGCCCGATGCCGCCGGACACGCTCAGGACGAGCGCGATGGCGATCAGGGTGATGAACCGAGGCATCGTGTGCCTTTCGGGGTGGAACCCGGCCGCGCGACGAGGGAGCATCGCGCGGCCGGGCGTGTGGATGGATCAGCTCTCGTCGTCGTCCTGGCGACGGCGACGGAGGGCGCCGGCACTACCGGCCAGCAGCGCCACCATGCCGACACCGAGGGCCGACATCGAGACGCTCTCGTTCTGCAGCATCCCGGTCACGCCACCGGACGACACCGGTCCGATCCCGGCCGACGGGTGCGGGTCCTCGTTGCTGCCGCTCTCGGGGAGCGCCAGGTACGGGAACTCGTCACCGAACTCGACGTCATTGCGGTTGACGCCGTCGCTCAGGTCGTTCGGGTTGCCGACGAGCTCGCCCTCGACCACCTGCAGGGCGATGTCCACGACGTCGTCAGCGAGACGACGACCGTTCGGGAAGCCCTGGTTGTCGCCCCCGATGACGCCGAGGCGGTTCGGGTCCTGGCTGACCGGGGTGCTCATGTTGAGGCGCAGCTGCTCGCTCGGCGTGATCTTGCCGGCGGGCTTGTTGAGCCCCTCGACACCGGTCAGGAAGACCGACACGAGGTCGTTGCGCGGGGTCTCCGGCTCAGGAATGCCGTAGATCGCCTCGATCAGCTTGGGCAGCTCCGGGTTGGTGACGTAGTCGAGCGCCGCCACGTCGTCGGTGGGCTTGGAGGCGTTGAACGCATCCTTGACCGCCAGCGGCAGGACGACCTCGTTCACCAGCGGCATGCCCAGGCGGGACACCTGGCGGTAGCCGCCGCCCACCGACTTCTTGGACGTCGTCGACCAGGTGCCGATGATCGGGTTCTTCTTCGGGTTGTGCTTCTTCGCGACCCAGCGGCGCGGCACCTGCAGGGCCACCGAGTTGACGTTGAACCCGTCCAGGGTGTCGTCGCCGGTCTCGGAGAAGTCGCCGCCGTAGAGGAGGTCGAAGACCCGCAGGTCGAGGAAGAACGGGTCCTCGGCCTGACCGACGAAGGACCGTCCCGTCCTTGCCGATGTCGGTGGTCGCCTGGTCACGCAGCGCGGCGTAGTTCGGGCATGGTGCCCGCACCGATGTTGGAGGGGGCCACCTTCCGGTTCTTCGCCAGCACCCGGGTCTTGTTGCCCTTGATCCGCACCAGCTTGTAGGTCTGGTAGTAGTTCAGGTTCTCGTCGTTGAGCGACGTGACCTCGCCGTTGGCGTAGAGGAACGTGTCCTTGGACCGGTAGTGGTCCTGGAACGTCCAGCGGAAGGTCATGTCGGCCTTGGCGTCCGCGTCGTTGTCGACGTGGATGTCGTAGTGAGCGTCGGTGGCGAAGGCGTAGAAGTTCGGCCCACCGCCGGGCTCCTCGAAGGGGATCCAGTTCGCGGCCAGCGTGATGCTGCCCGGACGCTCCGGGCTCCGGAACGCGTACAGGTCCGTGTTGTCGTACTGCGGCAGTCCCGCGATGAGTGGTGCCTCGCGGTGGCTGCTGGCGTTGGCGGAGAGCGGGCCCAAGCCGGCGAGGCCGGCCGAGGTGAGCAGTCCGCCAGCGGCCATGAGGGCTACTGCCCCGCGCCGCTGGGTGAGTCGTGAGCGGTTCAACATTGCTCCTCGTGTCGGCACACGTGGGCGCCGGGATCCCGGACGTCGATCTGCGCTGCCCCGGTCTCCTCAAGTGAGCCGGGATACGCTGTGTTCGGAGTCACACCGCGCCCGGATTGGTCCGGATCGAGATCGATTGGCGCAACGGCATCGAACGGGCGGGATCGACCAGGTGGGCGCAGAGGGGATCGAACCCCCGACATCTTCCTTGTAAGGGAAGCGCTCTACCGCTGAGCTATACGCCCCGGACCGCGGGACACCCTACGGGAGCAATCGGCGTGCTCGACCCTCGACGGTGAGGGGGCTGGATCTCGACGCGGGTCGATCTCCCGGCCAGGTCTGCGTCGCGCTCCGCGCGACGCAGGGCCGTGAAAATGTGAAAAGCCGAGCCGCTGGCGTCTCGGGTCACCAGCGGCTCGACGTCATCGACAATAGACGGCACGGACAAGCGTTGTCGCCCGCTCGTGCGAAATTCATTTGAAAATGGCACGAAAGGACTAGACCGCCTGCCCCAGCTGGGCCAGGTGCTCGTCGAGGTCGCGACCCTCGGGCATCGCGTTGTGCACCGACCACCGCACCGTGCCGTCCTTCGCGACGACGTACGACGACCGCAGCGGGGCACCCCTTCGCGTCGTCGAACACGCCGTAGGAGCGGGTCACCTCTCCGTGCGGCCAGAAGTCGGACAGCAGCGGGAAGTTGAGCCCGTCCGCGTCCGCGAAAGCGCGCAGGGAGTAGACCGGGTCGCAGGAGATCGCGAGCACCTCGGAGTCGAACGTCATGAACTCGGCGAGCCGGTCCCGGATCCCCGCCATCTCGCCGGTGCAGACCCCGGAGAAGGCGTACGGGAAGAAGATCAGCGCGACCGCCTTCGTCCCGCGGTACGACGAGAGCGTGACGTCCTGGCCGAACTGGTCGCGGAGGGTGAAGTCGGGTGCGGGGCCACCGAGGGAGAGACCGGTCATGGTGCCGTCATCCTCGCATCAGGACCCGGCGTCCTCCCCATCGGCGGCGTGCTCCTTCAGCTCGCGCTTGAGGATCTTCCCGGTGGCGTTCCGGGGCAGCTCGTCGAGGAAGACGATCTCGCGCGGGACCTTGTAGCGGGCCAGGTTGGCCTTCACGTGGTCCTTGAGCTCCTCCGCCGTGACGGTGCCGCCCTCGCGCAGCGCGACGAAGGCCCGCAGCCGGGTGCCGTAGTCGTCGTCGTCCACACCGATCGCGGCGACCTCGGCCACGGCGTCGTGGCCGACGAGGCAGTCCTCGACCTCCTGGGGGAAGACGTTCTCGCCGCCGGAGACGATCATGTCGTCGTCGCGGCCCTCGACGAAGAGCCGGCCGTGCTCGTCGAAGCGCCCCACGTCGCCGGTCGCCATCAGCCCCTCGACCATGTCCTTGCTGCCGCCGCCGGTGTACCCCTCGAAGAGCATCGAGTTGCCGACGAAGATGCGGCCGGTCTCCCCCGGCGCGACGTCGCTGCCGGCCTCGTCGAGGATCCGCACGATCGTGGCGTGCGGCGGCTTGCCGGCCGAGGACGGCGCGACCCGCAGGTCCTCGGGGGTGGCGATGCTCGCGTAGGCCACCTCGGTCGAGCCGTAGATGTTGTAGAGGTGGTCGCCGAAGTGGTCCATCCAGCTGGTGGCGAGGGCGCCCGGCAGCGCCGAGCCGGAGGCAGCGACGACCTTCACCCGCGACAGGTCGTACGACGCCAGCGTCTCCTCGGGCAGCGCGAGCATCCGTTGCAGCATCACCGGGATCACCACGAGCGAGTCGCACCGCTCGTCCTGGGTGGTGCCCAGCGCTCCCTCGGGGTCGAACGTGCGCCGGAGCACGACGGTCGAACCGAGCAGCATCGCGAGCGCCAGGTGCGCGAAGCCCCAGGTGTGGAAGAGCGGCGCGGCGATGTGGGTGCGCCACCCGCGCTTGAGGGGCAGCCGCGACATCAACGAGACCGCCGCGTCGATGCCGGCCTCGTTGCGCGGGGCGCCCTTCGGCGTACCGGTGGTGCCGGAGGTGAGGATCACGATCCGGGCGTGCCGCTCGGGCGGGTCGACGTCGGCGTCGTCGTGCGACGCGATCAGCGACTCCAGGGTGAGGTCGTGGTCGCCGGTGTCGGTCCAGGCGATGACCCGGTGCTCGAGGTCGGCCTCGGCCAGGAGCGCGGTGAACTCCTCGTCGTGCACGACGGCGGTGGGTGCCTCGCGCTCGAGCACGGCCACCAGCTGCGGACCGGCGAACGCGGTGTTGAGGTAGAGGATGTCGGCGCCGAGCTTGGCCACGGCGATCGAGGCGTCGACGAAGCCGCGGTGGTTGCGACACATCACAGCGACCGAGTCGCCCTCCGCCACCCCCAGCTCGGCCAGGCCGCGGGCCAGCGCGTTGCTGCGCCGGTGGATCTCGCCGAACGTCAGCTCACCGAGCTCGTCGACCAGCCCCACCCGGTGCGGGTCGGTGACCGCGAGGGTGGCGAAGCCTCCGGCGGGCCCGGTCCCCCACTGCCGGAGCGCCATCGCGATCCCGGCGAGCTTGCGGGGACCGAGCGGACGGATGACCCCAGCGCCGCCGAGCACCTTCGCGGTCATCCCCAGGCTGGACACGGCGTGCGTGAGCTTCTCCATGATGTCCTGTCGAACGGGTGACGCGGGCGTGGGTTACGCGGGTGACTTCGGCGTCACGAGCCGGGTGGCGCCCCAGTCCTTGCTCACCGAGACCGTCGTGGTCTGCGACAGGCCGGCGATCGGGGCCGCCTCGGCGATGTCGGCGGCGTCGACGGAGTTCGGACGGCCCACCTTGGGGGTCAGCAGCCAGATCACGCCCCCACCGACCAGGTCGGTGAGCGAGTCGACCAGGCCGTCGACCAGGTCGCCGTCCTCGTTGCGCCACCACAGCAGCACGGCGTCGACCACGTTGCCGTAGTCGCCGTCCACCATGTCGGCGTCGATCGCGTCCTCGATGGAGATCCGCAGCTCGTCGTCGGTGTCGGAGTCCCAGCCCAGCTCCTGGACCACCATGCCGGTGGTCATGCCGAGGCGTGCGGCCGCCCCGGAGGGTGCACCCTCCGTGTGCGTGGCATCGCTGCCCGCGGTCGAGCTCACTGCTCCTCCATCGTCTTCGGTGACGGCGTACGGCGGTCCGCCGCACGCTCAGGTGTGCAGTAGTCCAGCGGAGATAGGGCGGGGGCGCAACCTCGGGGCCTCCCGGCGCGGCGCGAGCGGGGGTCGATCGGGCCCCGGGCCGGCTACCGCTGGGTAAATTCCTCGGGGTGGTCGCGCGTGCAACGATGGGCGGGTGAGCGACGACACCACCCCTTCGTCCCCGATCGTCTCGGGCATCCCCTCCGTGATCCACGAGGGCCTCCCCACCCAGCTGCCCGACATCGACCCCGACGAGACCACCGACTGGATCGACTCCTTCGACAGCCTGGTCGACGAGCGCGGACGCGAGCGCGCCCGCTACGTGATGCTCCGGCTGCTCGAGAGGGCCCGCGAGTCCAACGTCGGCGTGCCGGCCCTGCGATCCACCGACTACATCAACTCCATCCCGCCCGAGCGGGAGCCGTGGTTCCCCGGCGACGAGGAGGCCGAGCGCCGGATCCGGGCGTTCATCCGCTGGAACGCGGCGGTCATGGTCTCCAGCGCCAACCGCAAGGGGCTGGAGGTCGGCGGCCACATCGCGACGTACCAGTCCTCGGCCAGCCTCTACGAGGTCGGCTTCAACCACTTCTTCCGCGGCAAGGACCACGAGGGCGGCGGCGACCAGATCTACATCCAGGGCCACGGCTCCCCGGGGGTCTACGCCCGCGCCTTCCTCGAGGGCCGCCTCACCGAGGAGCAGCTCTACCGCTTCCGGCAGGAGGTCCAGCACGGCAAGGGCGCCGGCCTCCCGTCGTACCCCCACCCCCGCCTGATGCCGGACTTCTGGGAGTTCCCGACCGTCTCGATGGGCCTCACCGCCATCGGCTCGATCTACCAGGCCCGCTTCAACCGCTACCTCCAGAACCGTGGCATCAAGGACACCGACCAGCAGCACGTGTGGGCCTTCATGGGCGACGGCGAGATGGCCGAGCCGGAGTCGCTCGGCGCGATCCGCGTGGCCGCGCGCGAGGAGCTCGACAACCTCACCTGGGTCATCAACTGCAACCTCCAGCAGCTCGACGGCCCGGTCACCGGCAACGGCAAGATCATGCAGGAGCTCGAGGCCAACTTCCGCGGTGCCGGCTGGAACGTGATCAAGGTCGTCTGGGGCCGCGAGTGGGACGCCCTGCTCGCCAAGGACGTCGACGGCGTCCTGGTCAACCGGATGAACTCCACGCCCGACGGGCAGTTCCAGACCTACTCGACCGAGGACGGCGCCTACGTCCGGGAGCACTTCTTCGGGGACGACCCGCGGCTGCGCAAGATGGTCGAGCACATGTCCGACAACCAGATCGAGAAGCTGCCCCGCGGTGGCCACGACTACCGCAAGGTGTTCGCCGCCTTCGACGCCGCGTCCAAGCACACCGGTCAGCCGACCGTGATCCTGGCCCACACCATCAAGGGTTGGACGATCGATGCCCTCGAGGGCAAGAACGCCACCCACCAGATGAAGAAGCTGACCCTCCCGGACCTCAAGAAGTTCCGGGACCGGCTGTACCTCCCGATCAGCGACCGTGACCTCGAGGAGTCCTACGAGAAGACCGGCGGCGCGCCGTTCTTCCACCCGGGCACCGACTCCCCCGAGATCGAGTACATGCTCGAGCGTCGCCGCCAGCTCGGCGGGTCGATCCCGCGCCGGGTGCTGCGCGCCGACGCCCTCAAGCTGCCGGGCGATGAGATGTACGCCGAGCTCAAGCAGGGCTCGGGCAAGAACTCCATCGCCACCACGATGGCCGTGGTCCGGCTCCTCAAGGACTGGATGAAGGACCCCGAGATCGGCAAGCGGGTCGTCCCGATCGCCCCCGACGAGTACCGCACCTTCGGCATGGACTCGATGTTCCCGAGCGCGAAGGTCTACAACCCCGGCGGACAGCAGTACGAGTCGGTCGACCGCAAGTTGTTGCTCTCCTACAAGGAGTCCACGCAGGGCCAGATGCTCCACGAGGGCATCTCCGAGGCGGGTGCGATGGCCTCGGCGACCGCCGCGGGCTCGGCGTACTCCACGCACGGCGAGCACATGATCCCGTTCTACATCTTCTACTCGATGTTCGGCTTCCAGCGGACCGCCGACTCGATCTGGGCGATGGCCGACCAGCTGGCACGCGGGTTCCTCGTCGGCGCCACCGCCGGCCGGACCACCCTGACCGGTGAGGGCCTCCAGCACGCCGACGGCCACTCGCCGCTGCTCGCGGTCACCAACCCCGCGGTCGTCCACTACGACCCCGCGTTCGCCTACGAGGTCGCCCACATCATGAAGTCCGGCCTCGAGCGCATGTACGGCGCCGACGCGGAGGACGTGATCTTCTACCTCACCGTCTACAACGAGCCGGTGAGCCAGCCCGCCGAGCCGGAGGACGTCGACGTCGAAGGCATCCTCAAGGGCCTCCACCACGTCTCCACCGGCGAGGGCGAGGGCCCGCGGGTCCAGCTGCTGGCCTCGGGCGTCGGCTACCCCTGGATCAAGCGTGCGGCCCAGCTGCTGCAGGACGACTGGGGAGTCGCGGCCGACACCTGGTCGGTCACCTCGTGGAACGAGCTGGCACGCGACGCCGTCGCGGCCGAGTCGTGGAACCTCAACCACCCCGAGGACGAGAAGCGCACGCCGTACGTCACCGACGTGCTCAGCGGGGCCGCCGGCCCGGTCGTCGCGGTGTCCGACTACATGGCGGCCGTGCCGCTGCAGATCGCACGCTGGGTGCCGGCCGACTACCGCGTGCTCGGTGCCGACGGCTTCGGCTTCGCCGACACCCGTCCTGCCGCCCGTCGCTTCTTCCAGATCGACGCCGAGTCGGTCGTGGTCCAGGTGTTGCAGGCCCTCGCCGACGCCGGCGAGGTCCCGCGCGACAAGGTCGCGCACGCCTTCGCGGCGTACGCCATCGACGACCCCACGGCGGTCAGGGACGTGAAGCAGGAGGGTGGCGACGCGTGATCGCGCAGCGAGCTCGCGTCGCCCACGCGACGGACGCGTCCAAACCGGACCGGCCTCGGCCTCCGGTGGTTGAGGTGCGAAGGCCGCCTGCGGCCTCCGGTGGTTGAGGTGCGAAGGCCGCCTGCGGCCTCCGGTGGTTGAGGTGCGAAGGCCGCCTGCGGCCTGAGCCTCGAAACCCCCGGTCCCGCTCCTTGGCATGATGGCCGCATGGTCATGCTCCCGGGAATCCGTCCGCTCGCCCTCGCGACCGCCCTGCTGATCGGCGTCCCCGGGGCCGCGTCGGCCCAACCGACGGCGTCGGACGCTCCGGCGGCACCGACCTCCACCACTGATCGCGCTGTGTCCGGCCTGCCCACGATCCGCGGCACCGTCGGACCGGGGTTCACCATCGAGGTCAGCCGCCAGCGCGCCCCGAAGGGCCGCTACAAGCTGGTCGTCCGGGACAACTCGGCCGACCACAACTGGCACATGACCGGCCCCGGCGTGGACCGGCGTACGCCGGTGGGCGGCACCGGCCGCTACGTGTGGCGGGTCCGGCTGCGCGAGGGCACGTACACGATCGTGTGCGACCCGCACGCGTCGTCGATGCGGACCCAGCTGCGCGTGGTCGACCCGGGCTGAGGCCGAACTTCTTGTCCGACCCCTCAGGCGGGGGCGATCCGGGTGACCGTCGCGTCGCGATCCTGCTCGATCGGTCGTCCGGCGCGCAGCAGCGCCCGGAACCGCGCCCGGGAGTAGGTCGCGGGCTGGGTCGAGCGGATGAATTCGTGGACCAGCTTGGCGAAGCGCTGCGGGTGGTCCTTGTGCGGGAAGTGCCCCGCGTTCGGGATGACCTGGATCCGGGCGTCGGGGGCCACGTCGGCGGCGTGCGAGGCGTGGCTGACCGGGATGACCTGGTCGTCCTCGCCCCAGATGACCGCCATCGGCATCAGCTGGGTCAGGTAGGCCCGGTCGGACATGGTCACGATCTGGCCGCGCCAGTCGACCACGGCGCGGACGACGTGCCGGATCGCGTGCCGAGCCGCAGGGTCCTTGAACGAGTCGTAGATCTCGGCGACCTCGTCGAGGTCGCGGGTGTGGCGCGACGGCAGCCGGGAGAGCCCGCGGAGCCCGGCCCGGCCGAGGTGGCGCACGCCGGGCAGCGTGAGCACGCTCATCACGGGGTGGAAGCCCGGGGTCGTGATCGCCCGGATGATCGGGCTGACCTCGGACCCGAGGCCGCCGGAGGCGACCAGGATCATCCGCTCGGTCCGCTCGGGGAACTGGTAGGCGAACTGCATCGCCACTCCCCCGCCGAAGCTGTGGCCGACCACGGTCGCCCGGTCGATGCCCAGGCAGGTCAGCAGGTCGCGCATGCCGTTGGCGTAGCCGCCGACGCTGTAGTCGGCTCGGGGCTTGTCCGAGAGTCCGTGGCCCAGCAGGTCGGGTGCGATGACGGTGTAGCGCCGCGACAGGGAGTCGATGACCGGCTCCCACGTGGTGTGGTCGCAGCCGAGGCCGTGCAGGAGCAGGACCACCGGGCCCTCCCCGGTCTTCACGAAGGCACGGCGATGCCCGTGGATCGTGAGGTACTCGACCTCGTACCGGGACTGGACCACCAAGGGCCACCTCTCGTGGGGGGTTCTGCCGGATTCAATCAGAGTTTCCGAACGTTCGGGAACCGGGAACCCCCTATTTCACAACAGTTTCGACGTTTCGTCCGCGTCTCCGGCTCCACTAGCCTCAGTGGTGTGTCCCTGCCTTCCCGACCCGACGGCGCGCACCGCGATCGCGCCTCCGCGGCACTGCTGCGCGCCACCGGGGCGCTGAGTACCACTGCCACCGCCCGGATGGAGACCGACCTGCCCTGGTTCGGGCAGCTCAGCGCGGACGACCGGTCGTGGGTCGGGATGATCGTGCAGGCCGGAGTCAAGGGGTTCGTGGACTGGTACTCCCACGACAGCGAGCCGGTGCCGGCCGGCTCCGCGCTGGCCGCCGACGTCTTCGGCGCCGCCCCGCGCGCCCTGACCGGCGTGATCAGCCTCCAGCAGACGGTCGACCTGGTGAAGCTCTCCCTCGAGGTCGTGGAGACCAGCATCGACGCGATCGTCGACCCGGCCGACGCGGTCGACGTGCACGGCGCCGTGCTTCGATACGCCCGCGAGGTCGCGTTCGCCACCGCCGAGGTGTACGCCCGCGCCGCCGAGCTGCGCGGCGCCTGGGACGCCCGGCTCGAGGCGCTGATGGTCGACTCGGTGCTCCGCGGCGAGGCCGACGAGGCGGTCCTGTCCCGGGCCGGCGCGCTCGGCTGGTCGGCCCACGGCGACGTCGCCGTGGTGCTGGGCCGGGTGCCCGCCCGTCGTACCGAGACCGACGTGTTCGCCGAGGTACGCCGTGTGGCGCGGGGGGCCGGCATGGATGCGCTCTGCGCGACCCAGGGCGAGCGGCTCGTGGTCGTGCTCGGCGCGGTCGGCAACGACGCCGGCAAGGCCGCGGCCACGGTGGCCGACCTGTTCGGCGAGGGTCCGGTCGTCGTCGGCCCCGTCGCTGACGGCCTCGACCACGCCCACGTGTCGGCGCGGGCCGCGATGTCGGCCTACCGGGCCGCCACCGGCTGGCCGGAGGCGCCGCGTCCCTCGACCAGTGCCGAGCTCCTGCCGGAGCGGGTGCTGGCCGGTGACGGGCACGCCCGCCGGCACCTGGTCGACGAGGTGTACCTGCCGCTGCTGCACGCCCGCGGGACCCTGATCGAGACGCTGGCGGCGTACTTCGGGACGGGCAGCTCGATCGAGGCGACCGCGCGCGTCCTGTTCGTCCACCCCAACACGGTCCGGTACCGGCTCAAGCAGGTCGCCGACCTCACCGACTTCTCCCCGGGCGACCCCCGCGAGGCGTTCGCGCTCCGGATCGCGCTGGCCCTCGGCCGCCAATCCGGTCGCGAGGAGTAGATTTGTAGGAACCCTACAAAGATCCGGGTGCCGCTTTCGTGAGTGGCGGAGGCGCGGTCGACGCCTCGCTCCCGGCAGAGTGGGACCCGTGCTCGTCATCGTCGCGCCCGGTCAGGGCGCCCAGACCCCCGGCTTCCTCACCCCGTGGCTGGAGGACCCCACCTTCGCCTCGCGGATGGAGTGGCTCTCCACCGTCGCCGCGCTCGATCTCGTGCACTACGGCACCGAGGCCGGGGCCGACACGATCCGCGAGACCCAGATCGCCCAGCCGCTGCTGGTCGCCACCGGCCTGGTCGCGGCCCTCGAGCTGTTCCCCCACCCCACCGACGCCTTCAGCACGATCGGCGCCGTGGCCGGCCACAGCGTGGGTGAGCTGACCGCCGCCGCCGGCGCCCGGGTGATCACCGCCGAGCAGGCGATGGTCCTGGTCCGCGAGCGCGGCAAGGCGATGGCCGAGGCCGCTGCGGTCACCCCGACCGGCATGACCGCCGTCCTGGGCGGCGACCGCGACGAGGTGTTGGCCAGCCTCGAGAAGCACGGCCTCACCCCGGCCAACGACAACGGCCCGGGCCAGATCGTCGCGGCCGGCACACGCGCGCAGCTGGACGCGCTGGCCGAGGACGGCCCGGCCAAGGCGCGGCTGATGCCGCTGAGCGTCGCCGGGGCCTTCCACACCGAGCACATGGGCCCGGCCGTCGGCCGGCTCGCCCACCTCGCCCGGTCCGTGTCGGTCCACGACGCCCGGATCCCGGTCATCTCCAACCGCGACGGCAACGTCGTCCACGAGGGGCGCGACGTGCTGGCCCGGATGGTCGGCCAGATCGCCAACCCGGTCCGCTGGGACCTCTGCCTGGAGACCATGTCCGACCTCGGCGTCACCGGCATCCTCGAGATGCCCCCGGCCGGCACCCTGACCGGGATCGCCAAGCGCGCCCTCACGGGCGTCGAGACCTTCGCCCTCAAGACGCCCGACCAGCTCGACGACGCCCGCGCGTTCGTGCAGAAGCACGGCGAGACGACGCCGTTCGACTCCTCGCCCACGTGGCGGATGGTCGTCTCACCGTCGAAGGGGACCTTCCACCTCGCCGCCGACGCGGCCGACGCCGACCTGCTCGCCGCCGGCACCACCATCGGCGAGGTCGCCAACCGGCGCGACCGCCACCAGATCGTGGCCCAGCACGGTGGGCAGGTCGTGGAGTGGCTCGTCGAGGACGGCGACCTGGTCTCCCCCGGCCAGCCCCTGCTGCGCGTCCACCCCGAGGGGATGTCCTGATGGCCGCCATCGGTTCGGTCTCCGGCGCCGCTCACGCCGCGATCCTCGGCATCGGCGCCTACCGCCCCTCGCGCACGGTCCCGAACTCCGAGGTCGTCGACGCCATCGAGTCCAGCGACGAGTGGGTCCAGCAGCGCTCGGGCATCAAGCAGCGTCGTTGGGCCACCCCTGACGAGACCATCCAGCTGATGTCCGTCGCCGCCTCGCGCGAGGCCCTCGAGCAGGCCGGCATCGCGCCCGAGCAGATCGACTGCGTCATCGTCGCGACCGTCACCCACCTGCTCCAGACCCCCGCGATCGCCACCGCCATCGCCCACGAGCTCGGCACCCAGAACGCCGCGGCCTTCGACATCTCCGCCGCCTGCGCCGGCTTCTGCCACGGGGTCTCGCTCGGCGCGGACATGGTCCGCAGCGGCAGCGCCGGCCACGTGCTCGTGATCGGCGTGGAGCGGCTCAGCGACATCACCGACCTCTACGACCGCGGCACGGCGTTCATCTTCGCCGACGGCGCAGGCGCCGCCGTGATCGGTCCCAGCGACACCCCGGGCATCGGTCCGGTGGTCTGGGGCTCCGACGGCGAGCAGTACGACCTGATCCGGCAGAAGGAGGACTGGCGTGACGTCGTCGGCACTCCTGCAGTCCCCGGCAGCGGCGTGATGCCGCACCTGGTGATGGAGGGCAACCCGGTCTTCCGCTGGGCGAGCTTCGCCATGGCCAAGGTGGGCCAGCAGGCCCTCGACCGGGCCGGCATCACCACCGACGACCTCGACGTCTTCGTGCCGCACCAGGCGAACATGCGCATCATCGACGCGATGGCGCGCTCCATGAAGCTGCCCGAGCGGGTCAAGATCGCCCGCGACATCGCCGAGCAGGGCAACACCTCGGCGGCGTCCATCCCCCTCGCGCTCCACCGGATGATCGAGGAGGGCGAGGCCCGCAGCGGCGACGTCGCGCTCCTGATCGCCTTCGGCGCCGGCCTGGCGTACGCCGCCCAGGTCGTCACCGTCCCCTGACCCACCCCGTACCAACCCATGCAGGACCCCATGCACCACCCAACCCAGAGAAAGAGGGACCATGCCCACCACTGAAGAGATCCGCGCCGACCTCGCCGACATCGTCAACGAGGTCGCCGGGATCGACCAGGACGACGTGCAGCTCGACAAGTCCTTCGTGGACGACCTCGACGTCGACTCGCTCTCCATGGTCGAGGTCGTCGTGGCGGCCGAGGAGAAGTTCGGCGTCTCCATCCCCGACGAAGAGGTCAAGAACCTCAAGACCGTCGGTGACGCCGTCGCCTTCATCGAGCGCGCCCAGGGCTGACGCCCTCCCCACCTGAGTCCTGCTGGAACCCGTCGTCGTAGAGGATCGAGATCTGATGAGTCGCACCCGAGTCGTGGTCACCGGGATGGGCACCACCAGCCCGCTCGGTGGTGATGTCGCGAGCACGTGGGACGGCATGCTCGCCGGTCGCTCCGGCGTCCGGCCGCTCACCGATGAGTGGGCCGCCGAGATGCCGGTGAAGATCGCCGGCCGGGTCGCGGTCGAGCCGAGTGAGGTCCTCGAGCGGGTCAAGGCCCGCCGGCTGGACCGTTCCTCGCAGTTCGCGATGGTCGCGGCGATGGAGGCCTGGCAGGACTCCGGGCTGGCGGACGCCGAGGTCGACAAGGAACGGCTCGGCGTCGCGATGGCGTCGGGCATCGGCGGAGTCACCACCCTGCTCGACAACTACGACGTGCTCAAGGAGAAGGGTCCGCGGCGGGTGTCCCCGCTCGCGGTCCCGATGCTGATGCCGAACGCGCCGGCGGCGCAGATCAGCCTCTACGTCGGGGCGCGCGCCGCGGTGAACACCCCGGTCTCGGCGTGCGCCTCCGGCAACGAGGCGATCTCGCTGGCCGTCGACCAGATCCGGCTCGGCCGGGCCGACGTGATCCTCGCCGGCGGCACGGAGGCGGCGATCCACCCGCTCCCGATGGCGGCCTTCGCGAACATGATGGCGCTCTCGAAGAACGCCGGCGACCCCGCCACGGTCTCCCGTCCGTGGGACACCGGCCGTGACGGGTTCGTGCTCGGCGAGGGGGCCGGCGTCCTGGTCCTGGAGTCCGAGGAGCACGCCCGGGCCCGTGGCGCCCGGATCTACGCCGAGGTGCTCGGAGCCGGCATCACCGCCGACTCCCACGACATCGCCCAGCCCGACCCCGAGGGCCGCGGTGGCTCGCGGGCGATCGTGCGGGCACTCCAGGAGTCGCAGATCGACGCGTCGTCGATCGTGCACGTCAACGCCCACGCCACGTCGACCCCGCAGGGCGACATCGCCGAGGGCCTGATGCTGCACGCCACGCTCGGCGCCCACGTCTCCCAGGTCGTGGTCACCTCGACCAAGTCGATGACCGGGCACCTGCTCGGCGGCGCCGGCGCCCTCGAGGCGATCGCCACGATCCTCGCGATCCACCACCGGGTCGCCCCGCCGACGATCAACCTCGACGACCAGGATCCCCAGGTCGAGCTCGACATCGCGACCAAGCCGCGCGACCTCCCGCAGGGCGACATCGCGGCCCTCAACAACTCCTTCGGCTTCGGCGGCGCCAACGTCGCGGTCGCCTTCGGGAGCATCTGAACCACCCCACGGGAGTTCTCCACTCCCCCGCTTCGCTCCTCCGTGGACAACTCCGCGGGGACCCCGGAAGGACAACCACCACTGTGACCACAACGGCGACTCCCCGACCGGCGAAGCTCCCCCGCGACCAGGACCCCCGCAACCCGGTCACCCGGCTGCGCGCCCTGCTCGACGACGGCTCCATGGAGCTGCTCACGCCCGACGACGACTCCGGCATGCTCGCCGCGGTCGGCAACGTCGACGGCACCCGCGTGGTCGCCTTCTGCTCCGACGCCACCGTCATGGGCGGGGCGATGGGCGACGTCGGCTGCCGCGTGGTCGTCGACGCCTACCACCGCGCGATGACCGACGGCGTGCCGATCATCGGCCTCTGGCACTCCGGCGGCGCCCGGCTCGCCGAGGGCGTGCTGTCCTTGCACGCGGTCGGCCGGATCTTCCACGTGATGACCCAGGCGTCGGGCCGGATCCCGCAGGTCTCGGTCGTGCTCGGCCCGGCGGCCGGCGGCGCGGCGTACGGCCCCGCGCTCACCGACGTGGTGATCCTCGGCCCCGAGGGCCGGATCTTCGTGACCGGCCCGGACGTCGTCCGCTCGGTCACCGGCGAGGACGTCGACATGCTGCGGCTCGGCGGTCCCGAGCCGCACGGCCGCCGCTCCGGCGTCGTCCACATCCTCACCGAGTCCGAGGAGGAGGCCCTCCAGCGCGCCCGGATCGTCGCGTCGCTGCTCGGCTCGCAGGGCAGCCTCGACGTCGCCGCGGTCGAGGACCGCGACCTCGCCGCGATGCTCCCCGAGTCCAAGAAGCGCGCCTACGACGTGCACCCGCTCGTCGAGTCCGTGCTCGACGAGGGCACCGCCCAGGAGCTCCACGCCCGCTGGGCCCCCAACATCGTCACCGCGCTCGGCCGCTTCGGCGGTCGCACCGTCGGCGTGGTCGCGAACAACCCCTTGCGGCTCGGCGGCTGCCTGGATTCCCTGTCCGCGGAGAAGGCGTCCCGCTTCGTCCGGATGTGCGACGCCTTCGGCGTCCCCCTCATCGTGGTCGTCGACGTCCCCGGCTACCTGCCCGGCGTCGGCCAGGAGTGGGACGGCGTGGTCCGCCGCGGCGCCAAGCTCCTGCACGCGTTCGGCGAGTGCGTCGTCCCGCGGGTCACCCTGGTGACGCGCAAGACCTACGGCGGCGCCTACATCGCCATGAACGCCCGCTCCCTCGGCGCGACCCGGGTGCTGGCGTGGCCCGGCGCCGAGGTGGCCGTGATGGGTGCGGTCGCCGCGATCCGGGTCCTCCACCGGCGCAAGCTGGCCGAGGTCGCACCCGACATCCGCCCGCAGGTCGAGGCCGAGCTGGCCGCCGAGCACGAGCGGATCGCCGGAGGCGTCGACAAGGCGGTCGAGATCGGCGTGGTCGACGAGGTCGTCGAGCCCACCCGGACCCGCTCGGCCATCGCGCTCGCGATCGACGAGGCGGTGCAGACCGTCGGCGTGCGACGCGGGCAGCACGGCAACATCCCGCTCTGACCGCCGCCGTAACGTCGGTCACACCCCCGCGTTGTACGAGGCGGAGGTTGAGGCATGCGACTGACACGACTGCTGACCACCCTGCTCCTCGCCGGCGGGCTGGTGCTCGCCCCGTCACCGTCACCGTCACCGGCGACGGCGACGGCGGGAAGCGTGGAGTACGGCCGGGCCTGGCGAGGGGACGGCGTCCTGCGCCCGGGCTGTCCCGACTACCGGTTCCACTACCGGGTCAGGCCCGCGAACGCGCACCCCGACTCCGGGGACGACTGGTCGGTGGAGTTCTTCCTCTCCGACCGTCGCGGCGACCGCCTGGGCGCCGTCGTCAAGGACTCCGGCGTGGACCCGAAGCGCGGGCACGGTCAGCTCACGATCTGCCGCCAGACCACCGTGCCGGGACGGTTCACGATCCGGGGCAAGCTCTCGGTGTACGAGGGCGGCATGCTGATCGACGAGGTGCGGACCAAGCCGGGGCACTTCCGGCTCCGCCGGAGCTGAGCCCCGGACCTCGCTGGGGCCCGTTCGGGTCAGACGACCTGGTGCAGCCACCGCACGGGGGCGCCTTCGCCGGCGTGCCGGAAGGTCTCCAGCTCGTCGTCCCAGGGCTTGCCCAGCAGCTTGTCGACCTCCGCCACCAGGGTGGTGTCCCCGAGCGCTGCCTTGACCACGGCTGCCTTGAGCCGGTCCTCGGGGATCAGCAGGTCGCCGTGGATGCCGGTGACGGCGTGGAAGACGCCCAGGTCGGGCGTGTAGGAGTAGCGGGCGCCCTCGGTGCCGCTGGACGGCTCCTCGGTCACCTCGAAGCGCAGGTGGTTCCATCCCCGAAGCGCGGAGGCGATGGCGGCGCCGGAGCCGACGGCCCCGGTCCACGACAGCTCGGCCCGGTAGGTGCCGGGCTGGGCGGGCTGCGGCGGTCCAGTCGACGTTCACGGGGACGCCGAGCACGCCACCCACGGCCCACTCGATGTGCGGGCACAGTGCGGATGGCGCGGAGTGGACGTACAGGACGCCCCTCGTTGCGGTACTGGTGCGTGCGGTCACTGTGACCCCTCCTTCGTTCCGGCGCGAGCTACGCCTTCCCCAGCGGGCTCTCGTCATCGAAGGTGCGGTCGTGTGAGTCACACGTGTGTAGTTGTGCGTCCCATTGTGACCCATGGGGCGCTTGTGCGCCAGTGAATCGCGATGAGTCGCGATCAGGTCGGTGTCAGGCGCCGCGGACCAGCGCCGGGTCCACCAGGTTCGTGACGTCGCGGACCGCGCCCAGCAGCCGCCCGTCCCCCACGACCGGCGGACCGTCCACGACGTCGAGGACCACGCAGGTCACGTTGTCGACGCCCCCGGCCCGGAGGGCTGCGTGGGTGAGCACGGCCGCGGCGCTGTGGGGGTCGCGCAGGCGCAGCACGTCGCCGATCCGGTCCTCGTCGACCAGGTCGGTGAGACCGTCGGAGCACAGCAGGAGCCGGTCACCGGCCGCCACCGGCAGCACGGTCAGCTCGACGTCGTCGAGGGAAACGCCCTCGTCGGCGCCGATGCTGCGCAGCACCACGCTGCGCCACGGGTGGTGCGGGACCTCCTCGGGCGTGAGGCTGCCCTCGTCGACCATCCGCTGCACGGCGGTGTGGTCGACGGAGACCCGGCTCAGGAGCCCGGCACGCCACAGGTAGGCCCGCGAGTCGCCGAGGTGGCCCAGGACGACCCGGTGACCGTCGGTCGCCACGGCCGTCATCGTGGTCGCCATCCCCGTGCGTGCGGGGTCGAGCTCGACCCCGTGGTGGACGCCGGCGCGAGCGGCCGCGACGCCAGCGCGCAGGACGTCCTCGACGGGGTCTCCGAAGCGGGCCAACGCCGTCGCCGCGAGCGCGTACGCCGCGGTCGCGGAGGCGACCTCACCGGCGGCCGCTCCGCCGACCCCGTCGGCCACGAGCGCGACGTACGGACCGATGAACGCGGAGTCCTCGTTGTGGTCGCGTCGGTACCCGACCTCACTGACGCCTGCTCCCGAGAATCGCAGCATCGCGTGCCTCCTTGCGGTGCACCGAGTGAACCGGAGCCTCAGCTCCGGGTCAAGCACCCGGGCAGCACCGATCAGGCGTCAGGTCAGCCCTGCGCGCGCTCGAGCTTCTCGGCGCGCTCGCCCGCGTCGGTCACGTCCTCCGCGTCGATCGCCTGGGTGCGGTGGAACCACTCCAGCGCCTCGGAGGTCTTGCCGGCCGCCTCGAGGGTGTCGGCGTACGCGTAGCGCAGGCGCACGACCCACGGGGCCCGGCTGTTGGAGTTGAGCGGTGCGAGCTCGAGGGTGCGCAGGGCGGCGTCCATCTGACCGAGGTCGCGACGGGCGCCGGCCTCGACGATGGTCATCTCGGCCTTGGCCTCGGGGGCGAAGTTCGCCACCCCGGGGCTGCGGGCGAGCTTGAGGGCCTGGTCGGCGTTGCCCAGGGCCCGGTGGCAGTCCGCCATGATCGGGAGGTACGCCGTGGCACCGTTCATCCGCTTGGCGGCACGCAGCTCGGAGAGCGCCTCGGCGTAGTGGCCGGCGGCGTAGGCCGCCTCACCCGTGGCCTCGCGGACCACGGCCAGCCGCGACGCCCGGGCGCGCGCGGCCAACGTGTGCTGGTAGGCGGTCTCGGGGTCCTCGTCGATCAGCAGACCCCGCGGCGGCGAGGTGTCGAGCCACGCGGGACGCGAGCTTCTCCGGGAGTCCCTTGAGCTGGCCGGCGACGGCGCGGTCGAGCTCCTTGCCGGTCACCTCCTCGGGGATGTCCGGTCCGTCGTAGCGGGCCTGCTCCTCGGTCCGCGACTCCTGCCGGTCGGCCGGACGCTTCCAGTCCCGGTCCTGGCGGCGGTCCGGGCGGCGGTCGCTGCCCGGCTTCCCGCGGGACTGCCCCGGGGGCTTGCCGCCCTGCGACTTCCCGCCCTGGGACCGGCCCTCGCCGGCACGACTCGGACGCTGTCGACGCTCCTCGGCCATGATCTGCTCCTCTAGAAATGCGTGAAGGCCACCCGGATCGGATGGCCTTCACGTCAAGAAATTGTCCGGCGGCGTCCTACTCTCCCACAGCCTCTCGGGTGCAGTACCATCGGCGCTGAACGGCTTAACTTCCGGGTTCGGTATGGAGCCGGGTGTTTCCCGTTCGCTATGGCCGCCGTAACTTTGTCAACCACTCTTCCATGTGTCACCCGTGTGGTGTGTGTCACATGTGGGTTTGTTGGTTGGGATCTGGTTAGTGGACGCGGGCAAACTTGTTTGTTGGGTGTGCTCTCCGACCCATGACTCCGACTTTGGTGTGGTCGGGTGTGGGTGGGGCAAGCCCTCGGCCTATTAGTACCGGTCGGCTGGGCATTGCTGCTGTACACCTCCGGCCTATCAACCCACTGTTCTGGTGGGGGCCTTACCCCCTCGAGGGGGTGGGAAACCTCATCTTGAAACGTGCTTCCCGCTTAGATGCATTCAGCGGTTATCACTTCCGAACGTAGCTAACCAGCAGTGCACCTGGCGGTACAACTGGCACACCAGAGGTTCGTCCATCCCGGTCCTCTCGTACTAGGGACAGCCTTTCTCAAGTTTCCTACGCGCGCGGCGGATAGGGACCGAACTGTCTCACGACGTTCTAAACCCAGCTCGCGTGCCGCTTTAATGGGCGAACAGCCCAACCCTTGGGACCTACTCCAGCCCCAGGATGCGACGAGCCGACATCGAGGTGCCAAACCATCCCGTCGATATGGACTCTTGGGGAAGATCAGCCTGTTATCCCCGGGGTACCTTTTATCCGTTGAGCGACGCCGCTTCCACATGCTGGCGCCGGATCACTAGTTCCGACTTTCGTCCCTGCTCGACATGTCTGTCTCACAGTCAAGCTCCCTTGTGCACTTACACTCGCCACCTGATTGCCAACCAGGCTGAGGGAACCTTTGAGCGCCTCCGTTACTCTTTAGGAGGCAACCGCCCCAGTTAAACTACCCATCAGGCACTGTCCCTGATCCGGATTACGGACCTAGGTTAGACATCTAGTACGACCAGAGTGGTATTTCAACGTTGACTCCACACACACTGGCGTGCATGCTTCACAGTCTCCCACCTATCCTACACAAGCCGAACCAAACACCAATACCAAACTATAGTAAAGGTCCCGGGGTCTTTCCGTCCTGCCGCGCGTAACGAGCATCTTTACTCGTAGTGCAATTTCGCCGAGTCCATGGTTGAGACAGCGCCCAAGTCGTTACTCCATTCGTGCAGGTCGGAACTTACCCGACAAGGAATTTCGCTACCTTAGGATGGTTATAGTTACCACCGCCGTTTACTGGGGCTTAAATTCTCAGCTTCGAACCCGAAGGTTCTAACCGGTCCTCTTAACCTTCCAGCACCGGGCAGGAGTCAGTCCGTATACATCGTCTTACAACTTCGCACGGACCTGTGTTTTTAGTAAACAGTCGCTTGGGCCTGGTCTCTGCGACCCTTCACGCTTCCCCAGCAAGTGGGTACACGCTCCGGGTCCCCCTTCTCCCGAAGTTACGGGGGCATTTTGCCGAGTTCCTTAACCATGGTTCGCTCGATCGCCTTGGTATTCTCTACCTGATCACCTGAGTCGGTTTGGGGTACGGGCGGCGCATAGCTCGCTAGAGGTTTTTCTTGACAGCATAGGATCACCCACTTCGCCAATATGGCTCCCCATCACATCTCAGACTCCACATCGAAGTGAGAGACCCGGATTTGCCTAGGTCTCGTCCTACATGCTTGGCCACGGACAACCATCGCCGTGGTTGGGCTACCTTCCTGCGTCACCCCATCGCTTGACTACTACCGGATCGGGTCCCACGCTCTGCCACACCCTCACACCCCCGAAGGGATGGGATAAGCGTGGTTTCGGGTGGTTAGCATCACCGGGCTCGTCATGGGCGCTACATTGCCGGTACGGGAATATCAACCCGTTGTCCATCGACTACGCCTGTCGGCCTCGCCTTAGGTCCCGACTTACCCAGGGCAGATTAGCTTGACCCTGGAACCCTTGATCATTCGGCGCACGGGTTTCTCACCCGTGATTCGCTACTCATGCCTGCATTCTCACTCGTGTCGCATCCACCACTGGATCACTCCGCAGCTTCACACGCGACACGACGCTCCCCTACCCATCCACACACCTGAACACCGATCAAGCCGGTGCTGGGTTATATATGCGAATGCCATAGCTTCGGCGGATGACTTGAGCCCCGCTACATTGTCGGCGCGGAATCACTTGACCAGTGAGCTATTACGCACTCTTTCAAGGGTGGCTGCTTCCAAGCCAACCTCCTGGTTGTCACTGCGACTCCACATCCTTTTCCACTTAGTCACCGCTTAGGGGCCTTAGCTGATGGTCTGGGCTGTTTCCCTCTCGACGACGGAGCTTATCCCCCGCCGTCTCACTGCTGCGCTCTCACTTACCGGCATTCGGAGTTTGGCTAACGTCAGTAACCTGGTCGGGCCCATCGGCTATCCAGTGCTCTACCTCCGGCAAGAAACACGCAACGCTGCACCTAAATGCATTTCGGGGAGAACCAGCTATCACGAAGTTTGATTGGCCTTTCACCCCTATCCACAGGTCATCCCCTCAGTTTTCAACCTAAGTGGGTTCGGTCCTCCACGTCGTCTTACCGACGCTTCAACCTGCCCATGGATAGATCACTTCGCTTCGGGTCTTGAGCGTGCTACTCAAACGCCCTATTCGGACTCGCTTTCGCTACGGCTTCCCCACACGGGTTAACCTCGCAACACACCGCAAACTCGCAGGCTCATTCTTCAAAAGGCACGCCATCACCCGTCCACCCACAAGGATGATCCAGGCTCTGACGGATTGTAGGCACACGGTTTCAGGTACTATTTCACTCCCCGCCAGGGGTACTTTTCACCTTTCCCTCACGGTACTTGTCCGCTATCGGTCATCGAGGAGTATTTAGGCTTAACGGGTGGTCCCGCCAGATTCACACGGAATTTCAGGGGTTCCGTGTTACTTGGGATACGCCACACACAGGTACACGCTTACACTTACGGGGCTCTCACCCTCTACGGCGCCCCATTCCAAGGGACTTCAACTTCACGCGTACTTTCTTACTGTGCGTCCAGCCGGCAGACCAGACACGCAACGTTCCCACAACCCCACACATACAACCCCTGCCGGGTATCACGCATGCGCGGTTTAGCCTCATCCGATTTCGCTCGCCACTACTCTCGGAATCACTTTTGTTTTCTCTTCCTATGGGTACTGAGATGTTTCACTTCCCCACGTTCCCTCCACACACCCTATTTTATTCAGATGCGGGTAACTGGACATGACTCCAGCTGGGTTTCCCCATTCGGACACCCCCGGATCACAGCTCGGTTGCCAACTCCCCAGGGCTTATCGCAGGCTCCTACGTCCTTCATCGGCTCTCGATGCCAAGGCATCCACCATGTGCCCTTCACAGCTTGCCACCACCAACACCACACCACACCCGGCCACAATCACGACCAGACACAGCGCACCACAACCCCTCCCCACACCCACCAGCAGAACCCAACAAGGAAAACCAGGTCCACCAGCACGCACAGGATCAACAGAGCCGTGGTCGAAGATGATGAGCACACTACAAAGATGCTCGCGTCCACTATCCAGATCTCAAACAACAACCCCACACCACCGACCCACCAGAACCTGGCAGACCGTGCAGCAGGGACACCGAAACAACACCACCCACAACCCCCACCCCCCACCTCAAGAACCAGACCAGCTCAGAGAACCGGCCGGCTCCGAAGAACCAGGGAAACAGGGACTGCGGCGCCTGATGCCTCAGAACCCCAACAGTGTGCCCCCACCCCCCCCACCACCGACCACCCGGCACAAGACCGGACACAGACATGAGATTGATGAGGAAGACAATCAATGGTTCCACTAGTGAACACCACCATGCGCCCGGACACGATCGGTCCAGGTCGGGGCGTGTGCTCCTTAGAAAGGAGGTGATCCAGCCGCACCTTCCGGTACGGCTACCTTGTTACGACTTCGTCCCAATCGCCAGCCCCACCTTCGACCACTCCATCCGGTAAACCGGTTAGGCCATGGGCTTCGGGTGTTGCCGACTTTCGTGACGTGACGGGCGGTGTGTACAAGGCCCGGGAACGTATTCACCGCAGCGTTGCTGATCTGCGATTACTAGCGACTCCGACTTCATGGGGTCGAGTTGCAGACCCCAATCCGAACTGAGACCGGCTTTTAGGGATTCGCTCCCCCTCACGGGATCGCAGCCCTCTGTACCGGCCATTGTAGCATGCGTGAAGCCCTGGACATAAGGGGCATGATGACTTGACGTCATCCCCACCTTCCTCCGAGTTGACCCCGGCAGTCTCCCATGAGTCCCCACCACCCCGAAGGGCGTGCTGGCAACATAGGACGAGGGTTGCGCTCGTTGCGGGACTTAACCCAACATCTCACGACACGAGCTGACGACAGCCATGCACCACCTGTACACCGACTAAAAGGGGCCACATCTCTGCAGCTTTCCGGTGTATGTCAAACCCAGGTAAGGTTCTTCGCGTTGCATCGAATTAATCCGCATGCTCCGCCGCTTGTGCGGGCCCCCGTCAATTCCTTTGAGTTTTAGCCTTGCGGCCGTACTCCCCAGGCGGGGCGCTTAATGCGTTAGCTACGGCACGGAACCCGTGGAATGGATCCCACACCTAGCGCCCAACGTTTACGGTGTGGACTACCAGGGTATCTAATCCTGTTCGCTCCCCACACTTTCGCTCCTCAGCGTCAGGTAATGCCCAGAGAACCGCCTTCGCCACCGGTGTTCCTCCTGATATCTGCGCATTTCACCGCTACACCAGGAATTCCGTTCTCCCCTGCATACCTCTAGTCTGCCCGTATCGAAAGCAAGCACCGAGTTAAGCCCGGTGTTTTCACTCCCGACGCGACAAACCGCCTACGAGCCCTTTACGCCCAATAATTCCGGACAACGCTCGGACCCTACGTATTACCGCGGCTGCTGGCACGTAGTTGGCCGGTCCTTCTTCTGCACCTACCGTCACTTTCGCTTCGTCGGTGCTGAAAGAGGTTTACAACCCGAAGGCCGTCATCCCTCACGCGGCGTTGCTGGATCAGGCTTCCGCCCATTGTCCAATATTCCCCACTGCTGCCTCCCGTAGGAGTCTGGGCCGTGTCTCAGTCCCAGTGTGGCCGGTCACCCTCTCAGGCCGGCTACCCGTCGAAGCCTTGGTAGGCCATTACCCCACCAACAAGCTGATAGGCCGCGAGCACATCCCCCACCCAAAAAGTTTCCACCACCCCACATGCATGAAGTGGTCGTATCCGGTATTAATCACCGTTTCCGGTGGCTATCCCAGAGTGAAGGGCAGATTACTCACGTGTTACTCACCCGTTCGCCGCTCGAGTACCCCGAAGGGCCTTTCCGCTCGACTTGCATGTGTTAAGCACGCCGCCAGCGTTCGTCCTGAGCCAGGATCAAACTCTCCATAGAAAAAACCTACAAAAAATCAAACCTGACAAACAAACCCTGACAAAATTGCCAGAATCATCGTCAAAACTCATCAAAAAGACAAGTCACACAAACTAATTCCATCGACTATCAAACACACTGTTGAGTTCTCAAACATCACACGCACGTCGCGCTTCGTCTTGCGACTCGGCCACGAGGCATTCGGTACTTTAGAGGGGCCTTTCCGCACCGTGCAAATCGTGGTGCTTCTGGTCCCTCCCACCCGCGCCACAGCACCCGGAGCTTTCGGAGAGTCGCGCGAGGCGCGCCCTCCTCGACCCGTGAAGGTGTGTGTGAGAGGTGGTCCACCCGGGGCCGGCCGCCCGATCCTGACCGGATCTTGCTGCCCGCCGCTCCCTGGCGACCCGGAGAACATTAGGGGAGAGCGCACCACTTGCCAAATCGACTCGTTGTGCCCTGGCTCACAATCGTGTTTCCGCAGGTCAGGGGCGGTTGGCACGATCCATGATGGTCACGTCGCGCGTGTCGCGGGGGTGACGACAGCCGGCCAGGAGCAGGGCCTCGGCGAGCTCGGCGGTCAGTCTGTCGAGGAGATCGGCGACGCCACGGTCCCCCGCCACCGCGAGCGCGTGGAGGGAGGGGCGGCCGACGAAGGCGGCGTCGGCCCCCAGGGCGAGGGCGGCGAGCACGTCGAGGCCCGAGCGGATCCCGCCGTCGACGTAGACCGGGACCCGCCCCTCGACGGCGCCGACGACGCCGGGCAGGGCGTGGCGCGTCGCCACGGTCCGGTCCAGCTGCCGGCCGCCGTGGTTGGAGACCCACACCGCCGCAGCGCCGGCCTCGACGCAGGCGCGAGCGTCGTCGGCCCGCAGCACTCCCTTCACCACGACCGGCACCCCGGTGGCTGCGGCCAACCACCCGACGTCGTCCGGTCCGAGGTCGTCGGCCCAGCGGACGGCGCCGGGGTCGGCGAAGTTGCAGCGGAACCAGGACAGGTCGACGCCCTCCCACTCCCCCTCAGCGGGTCGGTACTTCGTGCCAGGCACCGGCGTGTCCACGGTGAGCACGACCGCCGCGGCGCCGGCGGACACCGCGGCGTCGAGGACGGGGAGCAGGTCGTCACGCCGGGGCGGCAGGTAGGCCTGCAGCCACCACGGACGGGCCGTGGCGAGATCGGCGAAGGGGTGGCCGGCGTTGGAGGACACGACGTGGAGGGCACCGGCGGCGTCGGCCCCGCGCGCCATCGCCCGCTCCCCCTCGGCGTGCACGACGCGTTGCAGGGACGTGGGCGCGATGCCCACGGGCGTACGGACGTGGGCGCCGAGCAGGTCGACCGAGGTGTCGACCGCTCCCTCACCACGCAGGACCCGGGGAGCGAAGCGGACGTCGCCCCAGGCGGCCGCGGCCTCGGAGGTGGTGGCGCCCTCGCGGGCGCCCGTCTCGACGTAGGTCCACATCGGGGCGGGCATGGCGGACCTCGCCGCCTCGGCGAGGTCCGTCTGCCAGGTCATCGCGGCAGGACCCGGACCCCGGCGAAGTTCTTCTTGCCGCGGCGCAGCACCAGCCACTCGCCGGCCACGAGGTCGGCCTCGCCCGGCACCAGGTCGGGGTCCTCGATCCGCGCGTTGTTGAGGTAGGCGCCACCCTCACCGATGGTGCGGCGGGCCTCCCCCTTGCTCTTCGCGAGGCCTGTCTCCACCAGCAGGTCGACGATCCCCGGCAGCTCGCCACCCATCTCGGTGGCGCCCGCCTCGCGCAACGCCGCTCCGAGCGTCGAGCCACTGAGGGTGCCCAGGTCGCCACCGCCGAACAGCGCGGCCGCGGCCGCCTTGGCCTGCTCGGTCTCCGCGGCGCCGTGCACCAGGGTCGTGACCTCGTCGGCCAGCAGCTTCTGGGCCGCCCGCAGCCAGGGCTTCTCGCGGGTCTCCTCCTCCAGGGCCTCGATCCGGTCGCGGTCGAGGAACGTGAACACGCGCAGCAGCTCGCCGACCTTGTCGTCCTCGGCGTTCAGCCAGAACTGGTGGAACGCGTACGGCGAGAGCATCTCGGGGTCCAGCCAGAGTGCCCCGCCCTCGGTCTTGCCGTACTTCGTGCCGTCGGACCTCGTGAGCAGGGGCGTGGCGAACGCATGGGCGCGCCCGCTGTCCGCGCGGCGGATCAGCTCCACGCCCGCGGTGAGGTTGCCCCACTGGTCCGAGCCGCCGAACTGGAGCGTCACCCCGTGGTCGCGGTAGAGGTTGAGGAAGTCCCACGACTGGAGCAGCACGTAGCTGAACTCGGTGTAGCTGATGCCCTGCTCGAGGCGGCGGGCCACCACCTCGCGGGCGAGCATCCTGTTGACGGGGAAGTGCTTGCCGACGTCCCGCAGGAAGTCGATCGTCGACAGGCTGGCGGTCCAGTCGTAGTTGTTGACCATCGTGGCAGCGTTGTCGCCGTCGAAGTCGAGGAACGGCTCGATCTGGCCGCGCACCCGGCTCACCCAGTCCTTGACGACGTCGAGGGAGTTCAGGGTGCGCTCCCCCGAGTCCTTCGGGTCACCGATCATGCCGGTGGCACCCCCGACGAGCGCGTAGGGCTGGTGCCCGGCCCGCTGGAGCCGGCGCGCGGTCATCACCTGGACGAGGTGGCCCATGTGGAGGCTCGGTGCGGTCGGGTCGAAGCCCACGTAGAACTTCACGCTCCCCTCGCCCAGGGCGGTGCGCAGGGCGTCGAGGTCCGTCGAGTGGGCGAGGAGGCCGCGCCACTCGAGGTCGTCGAGGAGGGTGGGGTCGATGGACACCTGGGGACCTTTCGGGTTCGGACCGACGGTGGACCGTCGGGCTCTGGCCTGGTTCTGACCGGGCCAAGCCTGCCCCATGGGCTCGACGCGCGCCCAGCCGGTTTCACCCCGTGGGGTGGCACAGGTGGTGGATAGCATGCCGGGGTGATCGCGGGCAGGTACGACTTCGAGCGTGAGGTGGGTCGCGGCGGCATGGGCGCCGTGTGGCTCGCCGAGGACGCCGTCCTCGGTCGCAAGGTGGCGATCAAGCGTGTCGGGATGGTCCCCGGAGGCGTGACCCCGGACCTCGAGCGCGCGGAGCGGGAGGCCCGGCTGGCCGCGCGGCTCAACCACCCGCACGTCGTCGCGGTCTTCGACTTCGTGACCGATGCCGAGGGCCAGTGGCTCGTCATGGAGTACGTCGAGGGCACGACCCTGGCCGGCGTCATCGCGCGCGACGGTGCACTCCCCCGCCAACGGGCCGCGGAGATGGTCCAGCAGGCGGCCGAGGCGCTGGCCGCCGCTCACGAGGCCGGGATCATCCACCGCGACGTGAAGCCGTCCAACATGCTGGTCACCCACGACGGGCAGGTGAAGCTCTCCGACTTCGGCATCGCCCGGGCCGAGGCGGACGCGACGCTGACCCAGACCGGGCTGGTGACCGGCTCCCCGGCGTACCTCGCCCCCGAGGTCGCCAGCGGCCACGTGGCGACCGGCGCCAGCGACGTGTGGTCACTCGGCGCCACGCTCTTCCACGCACTGTCGGGACACCCGCCCTACGAGGTCGGCGAGAACCTGATGGGCACCCTGTTCCGGATCGTGCACGAGGAGCCGCCGCGGTTGCGCGACGCCAGCTGGCCGGGCCCCCTCCTCGAGGCGACGATGACTCGCGATCCAGAGGATCGCTGGTCGATGGCCCAGGTCCGCGACTACCTCGCCGCCGGTCCCGAGGGCGCGCGGGTGCCGCCGGTCACCAGCGGCACCGTCGTGGCTGCTGGCCCCGCCCCCGACTCCACGCAGGTGATCGCCCCGGTCGAGGCAGGTGTCCCGGACCCCGCGCCCACGCCGGAGGAGCCGATCGCGACCGCCCCGGTCGCGGAGGCCCCGGTGGTCCGCCGGCGTACGCCGTGGCTGCTCGCCGGCGCCGCGGTGGTGCTGCTCGTCGTGCTGGTCGTCGTGGCGTGGTCGCTGGTCACCGGCGGCGACGCCCCCACGGCGGGCCGGGACCAGGAGAGCCCGTCCGGGTCGAGGTCGCAGTCCGAGGACGCGGACCCGCCGTCGGAGCAGCCGACGGCCCGGGGCATGGAGACCTTCATCGGCGACTACCTCGCCGCTGCCTCCAGCGACCCCACCACGAGCTACGAGATGCTGACCCCGTCGTTCCAGCGCGCCAGCGGTGGCCCGGGAGGCTACACCGGCTTCTGGGACACGATCGACGCCGCCGAGCTGGTCGACGTCTCGGCCGACCCGGAGAGCCTGACGGTCGCCTACACCGTGACCTACACCCGCACCGACGGCTCGACGGCCACCGACGACGTCTCGCTCGGCCTGGTCTTCCGTGACGGCACCTACCTGATCGCCGAGGAGGCCTGAGTGGGGATCCGGATCCAGAAGCGCGGGCTGGTCCCGGCGGTCGTGGTGGCCGTGGTCGGCACCGTGGCGCTCTACGTCGCATCCACCTCCGGGCTCGCGGCCTGGCACCAGTCGCGGTCAGATCCCCAGTCCGGCGTCGGCTACCTGCCCAGCATCCTGGAGAACGTCCCGCCGACCGTCCCCACCACCGACGTCTACGGCCCGCCCGGCTCGGTGTCGGTCGTCTACGCCGGCACGGAGGTCGAGGACGGCCTGACCGGGTCGCTCGAGCACCCCTGGATCGCGGTGTCGGCGCAGACCGGCGAGTACCGCGCCCTCGACGCGCCCGACCTGCCCGAGGCCGGGGCGGGCGGCGTCCGGGTCAGCCCCGACGGCTCCCGGCTCGCGTGGACCGGCTCCGAGGGCCTGGTCCTGTACGACACGGTGACCGGTGAGGTGACCCGGCCCGGCATCGACGGGGTCGACCGCGTGGGTGCGTTCTCGGCCGACGGCGCGATGCTGGCCGTCCACGCCGACGGGCTCCAGGTCCTCGACCTCGGTACCGGCGACGTGGTCGCGCAGGCCGAGGCAACGGCCGAGGCCGTGGCGACCTCCGCCTGGCGGCCCGACGGGACCGCCCTCGACCACGTGAGGGAGGGCGATCTGGTGACGGTCGCCGTCCCGGGCGGCGACACCACGGCGCAGCGGACCGAGATCCCCGACGACGCCCAGCTCGCGTGGTCGCCCGAGGGCGACCAGCTGGTCGAGCTGCACGAGGTCGACAACAGCTTCCGGCTGTTCCTGTCGGAGCTGCGCCGCGACGGGACGGTCGAGCCCGGCGTCCAGGTGGACACCTCGGGCCTCTCACTCCAGCACCTGTTCGGGTTCTCGGGCGCGCGGACGGTCGCGGTCGACGCCTACGTCCTGGAGTCGGGCAGCGTGGAACGCGTGCTCGACGTCCCCCTCGACGCCGGCAGCCGGTCCGACCTGATGACGTTGCCGGCCCCCGGAGACAACTGGGTCGGCACCAGCACCGTCGACGTCGCCTCGGACTCGCTCTCCAAGGGCAGCTACGCGTGGGAGAGCCCGGCATGGCCCTGGAGCTACGTGGCCCGGCTGGCGGCCTGCGCGCTGTTCATGTTCTTCCTGTTCGGCCTCTACGTCACGCGCCGACAGCGCAGCTAGCGGTACTCCGGGTTCTCGAAGTCGAAGCGGGCACCGTCGTCCCACGCGGAGCGCTGGTTGCCGTGAGCCGGCACTCCCCCGGCCGCCCGGAGCATCCGGGCGAGGTGCATCAGGTTCCACGTCATGAACGTGGTGTTGCGGTTCGTGAAGTCGTTCTCCGGACCGCCACTGCCTTCGTCGAGGTACGACGGCCCCGGACCGGCCGCCCCGATCCAGCCGGCGTCGGCCTGCGGCGGGATCGTGTAGCCGATGTGCTGGAGGGAGTAGAGGACGTCCATGGCGCAGTGCTTGATGCCGTCCTCGTTCCCGGTGATCAGGCAGCCGCCGACCCTGCCGTAGTAGGCGTACTGGCCCTGCTCGTTGACGTCGCCCGACGCGCCGTACAACCGCTCGATCACGCGCTTGGTGACGCTGGAGTTGTCACCGAGCCAGATCGGGCCGGCCACGACCAGGATGTCGCTGGCCATGACCTTCTCGTGGATCTCCGGCCACGCGTCGGTCTCCCAGCCGTGCTCGGTCATGTCGGTGTAGACGCCGGTCGCGATGTCGAGGTCGATCGGGCGGATCACCTCCACGGTCACGCCGTGCTTGCGCATGATCGCGGCGCTGACGTCGACCAACCCCTGGGTGTGCGACAGCTCGGGGCTGCGCTTGAGCGTGCAGTTCAGGTACGTCGCGCGCAGGTCGCTGAAGTCGAGGTCCACGTGCGGGACGCTAGACCCCCGACCGGCTCGCCGTCGACGGTCGAGGCGCGTCGACGGGTCTGGTCCAGACGAATCAGTCCACGGGTGGGGCGGGTGGGGCTCGAACCCACGACCCAAGGATTATGAGTCCTCTGCTCTGACCGACTGAGCTACCGCCCCGGCGCGGAGCCTACGGGAACCTCACGGGCACGGGATCGGGGAGGCGGGCGAGCCAGGCGGCCGCCGCGCCGCCGAGCTCCTCGCGGTGCTCCGGTGCCAGGTGGGGCTCGATCCGGGCCCACGACTCGGCCCGGCCGAGCCGGCCGAGGTGGAGGGCTGCGGGGAGGGCTCGTCGCAGGTCCGCCAGCGGGACGAGGTCGCTCCAGACCTCGAGGGCGGCGTCCGCGACGCGGCGCAGCCGGGTGTCGTCGGGGCCGGGCTCGCCGAGCCGGTCGGCGAGCACGTTGAACGGGACCATCAGCGTCGAGAGGGGGTGGCCCCACACCGCGTCGGCGAAGTCGAAGAACCGCATCCCGTCGGGCAGGTCGAAGGCGTTGTACTCGTGGAGGTCGTTGTGGTCCAGCGACTCGGGGAGGCCGAGAGCGTCCAGCTCCTGCTGCCACGGCGCGACCAGGTCGACCACGTCGCCGGGCACCCGGCTCCGGGTCAGTCCGGTGGCCAGCAGTGCCGCCCCCTCGTCGGCCACGAGCCGGCTCAGCTCCATCGCGCGCACCACGAGCCGGACCCAGACGTCGAGGTCGTCGTCGGCCACGGTCTCACCGAGGACGGCACCCTGGTCGGGGGTGAGCAGCAGCCCGCGCTCCACATCGACGCCGACCACCGGCACGACGTACGACGGCGCCAACTCGGCCAGCACGGCCACCAGCTCCGCCTCGAAGGTCTGGCCGGGGCAGTTCTGCTTGGCCCAGTAGACGCCGTCGGCCGTGATTACCTCCCAGACGATCGCCCAGGGCCGCACCTTGCCGTGCTCGATCGTCTCCACCGGACCGACCAGCGACTCGACCCACGCCGCGACGTCGGAGGTCGGGCTGGACCACTCCGTCATGCGGGCAACCCAAGCCGACGGGAGGGGTGTGCGGCAAGCGGTATTGCGCCATGCTCGGGACATGAGCACCGACGCCCCACCGCCGCTGGAACCACTGGCCGAGGACTGGGAGCGCGCCCTGTGCGTCGTGGCCCACCCCGACGACATGGAGTTCGGCGCGGCCGCCGCCGTCGCCCGCTGGACCGGGCAGGGCAAGCAGGTCGCCTACTGCATGGTGACCAGCGGCGAGGCCGGGATCGACGGGCTGCACCCGGACGAGGCGGGCCCGCTGCGCGAGGACGAGCAGCTCGAGGCGTGCCGGGCCGTCGGCGTCGACGCCTGCGACTTCCTCCGGCTGCGCGACGGCGTCCTGGAGTACGGCGTCGCGCTCCGTGCGGCGATCGCCCGCGAGGTCCGGCTGCACCGTCCCGAGATCGTGATCACCGGCAACTTCCGCGACACCTTCGGTGGCCGCAACCTGAACCAGGCCGACCACATCGCGGTCGGTCGCGCCGTCCTCGACGCGGTCCGCGACGCCGGCAACCGCTGGATCTTCCCCGACCAGCTCGTCGACGACCTCGAGCCCTGGGGCGGTGTCCGCGAGGTGTGGGCGGCCGCGTCACCCGGGGCCCTCCACGGCGTCGACACGACCGACACCTTCGACGCAGGCGTCGCCTCGCTGGAGGCCCACCGCGCCTACATCGACGGCCTCGGCTGGGAGCACTTCGACCCGCGGGAGTTCCTCGAGGGCATGGGTCGCCAGACCGGTCAGCGGATGGGTGTCGGGATGGCGGCGCCCTTCGAGGTCTACCCGATGGGCTGGGGCGACTGACGGACGCGCATCTGGACGGGCCAGGTCCTCCACCGCCGCGTCCACACACCCGGCCCTGACCGGGAGGGTGGTCGGCCGCGCCGTTCGGCGCGCTCGACGCGGACCTGGTTTCGCGGGACTGGACCTTGTCGGCGAGTCTGTCGTCACTGGCCCGCAGGCTCGCCGGCGAAGTCGACGTTTCCCCGGTCGACCGGGGAAACCGATCCGGGCCCACCCCCTGGAAATGACGACGAGCACGTCCGTGACGGACGTGCTCGTCGTGCTCGCTCCCCCGGTTGGACTCGAACCAACAACCCTCCGATTAACAGTCGAATGCTCTGCCAGTTGAGCTACAGGGGATCGTGCTGGGTGCGCCGCACAGATTAGCAAGGCGGTCAGGGCGGACGAAATCGTGGGGTCAGGCCTGACCGAGCTCTTCACGGGCGTCCCGCAGCGCGGCCTCGGCCGCCCCACGGACGGCCGGGTCAGCCGGGTCGACGCCCTCGTCGTACTCGTAGAACCACGCCACCGGCTGGTTGCCCCGGGGAGCCCGACGGGCGATGACGCGCAGGCCGCGCCGGCCCGCGAGGGGCACGTGGCGCTGGAGGACGACGCTGGCGGTGACCCGCTCGCGCACGAGCTCGAGCAGCCGGTCGGGCTGGTCGAAGGTGTAGGTGTGCTCGACCCGCTCGGCACCCCAGGTCCCGACCTCGCTGACCCGCAACCGGTCCTCGTCGCGGTCCCAGTCGGCCGCCTCGACCCGCTCCCACGGGAGCCGGTCGGCGCCGGCATAGAGGGCGTCGCGGGTGCCGGCGACGACGGTGCCGTCGGTGGCCTCCGCCCACGCGAGCACGGACTCGCCACGACCGAGGGGGACGTCGGGGCGCGGACGGCGCCGGGGGCTCCGCTTCACGAGCCGCCCACCGCCTTCTCGTGCAGGGTGCGACGGTGCTGCTCGAGGGCGACCAGCTCGCCGAACATCCGGTTGTAGTCGACCGGGTGCTCGACCGGGTTGGTGCGCTGGAGCTTGGACTTCAGGTCGTTGATCCGGCGCATGGTGGTCAGCTCCTGGAGCCGGAAGACGTGGGCCGCGACGTACGCCGCGTCCGGCTCCTTCGCCGTGAGCAGCGGCTCCACCCCGAGCGCGCTGATCGCCGATGACACCGCCGGGTCGGTCGCCTCGCTGCGGAGCCGGCCCGCCCAGCCCGCGTCGTGAGCGCCGGCGGTGGGGCCGCCCGAGGCGGCCACCAGCTCCCACACGGCGCGGAACGTCGGGTGGGTGAAGTCGTTGCCGGCGACGTCGCGGGCGGCGTTGCCGATCGAACCGGGGTGCTGGACCACGAGCTTGAGGGTCTCCCGCTCCAGGGAGAACCGCGGGTCGCGGAGGTCGGGCAGCTGGCGCCGCGGCGGCTCGGCCGTCGCCTCCTGCTGGTCGGCACGCGGGGTCGGCTGCTGCTGCTGGGGGGCCGGCCGGGAGGCGGCGCGACGCACCTCCGCGAGCACCACGCTCGTCTCGACGTCGACCTTGCTCGCGAGCTCGCGGGCGAAGGCGTCGACCTTGGACCGGTCGCGGATGCTGGAGACCAGTCGGGCACCTTCGCGCATGGCGTCGATGCGACCGTCGGCGCGGTCGAGGTCGTACTTGGTGATGATGTTGTCGAGCACGAACCGGTAGAGCGGCACCCGACGGGCCACGAGCTCGCGGACCGCGGCGTCGCCCTCCTTCAGGCGCAGGTCGCACGGGTCGAGCCCACTGGGCTCGACCGCGACGTAGGTCTGGGAGACGAAGTTCTGGTCGCCGTCGAAGGCACGCAGCGCCGCCTTCTGGCCGGCAGCGTCGCCGTCGAAGGTGAAGATGACCTCGCCGCGGAAGTCCTCGTGGTCGTGGAGGAAGCGCCGCAGCACCCGCGCGTGGTCGTCGCCGAAGGCGGTGCCGCAGGTCGCGACGGCGGTGGGGACGCCGGCGAGGTGGCAGGCCATCACGTCGGTGTAGCCCTCGACCACGACCGCCTGGGACGCCCTCGCCATCTCGCGCCGGGCGAGGTCGATGCCGTAGAGCACCTGGCTCTTCTTGTAGAGCGCGGTCTCGGGGGTGTTGAGGTACTTCGCCTCGATCTTGTCGTCGTCGTGGATCCGGCGCGCGCCGAAGCCGATCGTGTCGCCGGACGCGTCGCGGATCGGCCAGAGCAGCCGCCCGCGGAACCGGTCGTACGCCGAGCGGCCGATCGGCGACCAGGCCGGCCGCGACGCTCTCGTCGTCGGTGAAGCCCTGGGCGCGCAGCTCGCGCAGCAGCGCCTCGCCGTCCCTGGGGCGCGTAGCCGTTGCCGAAGGTCTGGGCGATGGAGCCGTCGAAGCCGCGATCGATCAGGAACTGCCGGGCCACCGTCGCCTCCGGGCCGCGGAGCTGTTCGGCGTAGAACGCCTGCGCCACCCGGTTGGCCTCGATCAGCCGGCCGCGCTGCGGCCCCCGGGGCCGCTCGTCGCGGGCGTCGCCGTCCTCACGGCGCAGCTGCACGCCGTACTTCTCCGCGAGCCGCTCCACCGCCTCGGTGAAGCTGAGGCCGTCGGTCTTCATCAGGAAGCTGATGACGTCGCCACCTTCCTGACAGCCGAAACAGTGGAAGAATCCACGACTCGGCGTGACGTGGAAGGACGGGGACTTCTCGTCGTGGAAGGGGCACAGGCCCTTCATCGAGCCGCCGCCGGCGTTGCGGAGGGTGACGTAGCCCGAGACGACCTCGTCGATCCGGGCCTTCTCGCGCACCTCGGCGATGTCGTCCTCGCGAATCCTCCCGGCCACGTCCGGAGTCTACGCAGCGGACACAGCCCCGGACCGGCGGTCCACAGGCTCCCTCACCCCCTCGGGGGTTGAACGGGACGCCGGGAACCGCAACGGTGGAGCAATGACTCCGACGGAGAGCCGACCGGGCTCCGCCGAGCCCACTCTCGGCGCACTCGTGCACGACCTGTCCACCCAGATCCCGGAGCTCGTGCGCTCCGAGATGCGGCTCGCCCGGGCCGAGCTCGCCGAGAAGGGGAAGAAGGCCGGGCTCGGCGCCGGGCTCTTCGGCGCCGCCGGCGTCGTCGGCCTGTACGGGCTCGCGGTGCTGATCGCGGCCGCCGTCCTGGCGCTGTCACTGGCCCTGCCCGCCTGGGCGGCCGCGCTCGTCGTGGGCGCGGTGCTGCTGGCCGTGGCCGGCGGACTCGCGCTCAAGGGCAAGTCGGAGGTCGCCGAGGCGACGCCGGCCGCCCCCGAACGTGCGATCGCCGGTATCAAGGAGGACGTCCAGACCGTGAAGGGGAGCAACGTGTGAGCCACCGCAAGCCCGAGCAGATCGAGGACGAGATCGAGCTCCAGCGCGCCCAGCTGGCCGCCACCGTGGACCAGCTCACGGCCAAGCTCGACGTGAAGGACCGGATGACCACCGACACGGGCAAGCCGCGACCGGAGGTGCTGGCCGTGGCCGGCTCACTGGTCGTGGCGCTCGTCGCGCTCGCCTGGTGGCGACGCAGGAACTGAGGGAGACACCATGAAGAAGCTGACCGTCCTGTTCTCGGGAGCCATCGGATACGTCCTGGGGTCCCGCGCCGGCCGCGGGCGCTACGAGCAGATCAAGGGCCTGGCCGTCAAGGTCAAGGACAACCCGACCGTGCAGGAGAAGACCCAGCAGGCCGTCGACACCGCGAAGGCGCAGGCGCCGGTGGTCAAGGACAAGATCACCGACGCCGCGGGCGCGGCGAAGGCGAAGGTCTCCGGGGACTCCTCGTCCTCGGAGGACTTCCCCGACGACAGCCTGATCAACCAGGAGGACCCCTACCCGAAGGGCGACCTCCCCTGAGCTGCTGAGCCCGGGTGCTCGATCAGCGAGCGCCAGCCACCAGCAGCTGCACCGCGACCCAGGTGGTCGAGCAGCGAGCGCCAGCGAGCGACTGTCGAGACCTCCGGCCACCACGTGAGTCGGAGGTCTCGACCCTCTCCCTCGCCCAGGGGCTCGGTCGGCTCGACCACCTCCCACCGACCCAGGTGGTCGAGCAGCGAGCGCCAGCGAGCGACTGTCGGACCTCCGACACCACAGCGCACCCAGGTGGTCGAGCAGCGAGCGCCAGCGAGCGACTGTCGAGACCTCCGGCCGCCACCACGAGCCGCCGCACCGCGGCTCCGGTCACCGTCGGCGCGGGCCTACGAGCCGCTCGTGCCACGCGAGCGCGCTGGCGTCGGTGAGTGAGGCGACCTGGTCGACGACCGCACGGCGGCGACCGCCGTCATCGGGGGCGGCCGACCAGTCATCGGCGAAGGGCCGCTCGAGCGCGTCCGGACCCCGGTCCAGCAGCACCACGACGAGCTCGGCGAGCACCTCGCGCTGACGGACCATCGCCAGCACGCGGTCGTCGGCCTGCATGACGTAGTGGGCGGCGATGCCCTTGAGGACCGCCATCTCCAGCTGGGTGGTCCGCGGCACCACGAGGTCGGCCTGGTAGCGCACGAAGGGGCCGGTCGCCACCGCGAACGTGTCCGCCTGCACGGCACCGCAGAACCGACCGATCAGGTCGCTGGTGAGGTTCTTGAGCGAGGCCAGCGCCCGCCGGCTGCCGTCGTACGGCGCGGTCGGCCAGCCCTCGACCGCGACCATCCCGGCCAGGACCTGCTCGAGCTCACCGTCCGAGGCGCCGGGCTCGTACCAGTCGCGGACCGTCGCCCAGACCGCGTCGCGGTCGAGCCGGCTCAGGTCGACCCGGCCCGCCACCACGCCGTCCTCGATGTCGTGGACGGAGTAGGCGACGTCGTCGGCGAGGTCCATCACCTGCGCCTCGACGCACTGCCGGGTGCCGGCGCCCGGTCCCCGCACCCAGTCGAAGACCGGCCGGTCGTCGTCGTAGACGCCGAACTTCACGATCACCCGGGGCGAGCCGTCGGCGTGGACGCCCTGCGGCGGGGTCGCCGCGGCGCGGGGCCAGGGGTACTTGGTGCAGGCGTCGAGGGTGGCGCGGGTGAGGTTGAGCCCGACGCTCGCGCCGTCGGGCGTGATCGTCTTGGCCTCGAGCCGGGTGAGGATCCGCAGCGTCTGGGCGTTGCCCTCGAAGCCGCCGCACTCCTCGGAGAGCTGGGCCAGCACCCGCTCGCCGTTGTGGCCGAACGGCGGGTGGCCCAGGTCGTGGGCCAGCGCCGCGGTCTCGGCGAGGTCGGGGTGGCAGCCCAGCGCCCGAGCGAGGTCCCGCGCGACCTGGGCGACCTCGAGGCTGTGGGTGAGCCGGTTGCGGACGAAGTCGTCGCTCTGCGGGCCGACGACCTGGGTCTTGGCGGCCAGCCGACGCGAGGCGGCGGCGTGGACGACCCGGGCGCGGTCCCGCTCGAAGGGGGTGCGCTCGGGGGCGTCGACGCGCTTGGGAGGCTCGGCGACGAACCGCTCACGGTCGCCGGCGTCGTAGCCCGCGTCGTACCCCTCCGGAGGTGCCATCGGGGGCGACCCTAGTGGGCGCCCCCGACGGGATGGTGCTGGCCCGGTCGTCAGTACGTCGTGACGTGGACGTGGTCGTAGTGGTTGGCCGTGACCGAGCCGCGGTCCTCCACGTAGCGCCACCCCTCGCTGGCCCGGTCGACCGACCAGATCCGCTGGGAGTACATGACGTAGCTGACGCCGAGCTCGCTGTAGTGGGCGCGGACGAACTCCGCGACCTCCCAGCCGGCGGAGCCGCTGACCATGATGTCGATCGCGAGGCCCTGCGAGTGCTCACCGTCGGCCCGGTAGGTGCCGTAGGTGGTGATCTCGGGGAACGCGGCACAGACGGCTTCGTGCACGGCCAGGATGTTGGGCTGGCCGTCGACCGAGGTGCCGTTCGTGCAGGCGCCCCCGAGGCCGATCTCGGCGGGGTCCTGCTCGGGCTTCTCCTCGGAGAGGTAGCCGGCGGTGACCCAGCGGGCGTCGCCGTCCAGGACGACCTCGACCCGGTCGGCGGCCTTGCGGCCGGTCACCAGGACCTTCTTGCCGTCCTGGACGACGCCGACCTTCTCGGCCGTGTCGTCCGGGGTGGTCCAGAGGTTGAGCGGGGCGGTCGTCCAGAGCTTGGTGTCGGCCTGCCGGACCGCCTGGGTGGTCGCCTCGGCGGTGAGCATCCGGTCGATCACGCCGACCTTCTCGATGCGGTCGCCGGACCGGGACACCACGGGGGTGCGGCCGGCGATGTCGGCCGGGTCGACGGCCGCGCTGATCGAGGTGGTCGAGGTGTCCGCGCTGCTCGTGGCGAGCAGGTCACGGGTCTCGGGGCTGGCGACGACGACTCCGGCGCCGACGGTCGACAGGGTCGCGACCAGGGCGATCGGGCCGGCGACGTAGCGGGCCTTGGGCATGCTGAGGTGGAACGAGCGGGCATTGGTGTCCCGCTTGTGGCGATGATCTGCCACAGCGCTGATCCTTTGCTGTTGCGTACGGGGGTTGCGCCGCCGGTGGGCCGACGACGAAGCCTCGACTAAAGCACAGCCCGGACGGGCTGTCCCAATCTCGACGGACAAATCCCCCGGTGTTCCGCATCACGAGACCGTGATCACGTCGTCACCTCACCGTGATCGGACCGTGATCGGACCGTGATCAGCCGCCGGTGACCTCGGTGGCGTCCTCGCGGACGGCGTAGTCGGTTCCGTCGGTGTCGTCGAGCCAGCCCTCGGGCAGCACGACCTTGTTCCTCGGCGACCCCTGCCGGCCCCGGGGCGTACCCAGCTCGGAGGTCGGGAACGCCTCGTCGGGGTCGAGCTCGGCCAGCAGCGCCTCCAGCGCGGCGAGCGAGTCGACCAGCGCGAGCGAGTGGCGCAAGCGTGCCGCCCGCGGCGAAGCCCTTGAGGTACCAGGACACGTGCTTGCGGAACTCCTTGCAGCCGCGCTCCTCCCCCAGGTGCTCCGACAGCAGCTCCGCGTGGCGGAGCATCATGGCGCGCACCTCGCCCAGGGTGGGGAGCACGCGGGTCTCGTGGCCCGCGAAGGCATCGGCCAGGTCGCGGAACAGCCAGGGCCGGCCCAGGCAGCCGCGGCCGACGACGACGCCGGCGGCGCCGGTCTCCTCGACCATCCGCAGCGCGTCGGCGGCCTCCCAGATGTCGCCGTTGCCGAGCACCGGGATGTCGACGTGCTCGACGAGCGCGCCGATGGCGTCCCAGTCGGCCCGACCGGAGTAGGCCTGCGCGACGGTGCGGCCGTGCAGCGCGATCGCCGCGCACCCGGACTCCTGCGCGATCCGGCCCGCGTCGAGGTAGGTCAGGTGGTCGTCGTCGAGACCCTTGCGGGTCTTCATGGTCACCGGCACGTCGTACGGCGCCGCGGCCGCGACCGCGTGCTCCAGGATCTCGGCGAGCAGCCGCCGCTTCCACGGCAGCGCTCCGCCGCCGCCCTTGCGGGTGACCTTGGGGACCGGGCAGCCGAAGTTGAGGTCGACGTGGGCGACGCCGTACTCGGCGCAGAGGATCTCCACGGCCTTGCCGACGTAGCGCGGATCGGTGCCGTAGAGCTGGACCGAGCGCACCTTCTCCAGGTCGTCGAAGACCAGCATCTGCTGGGTCGTCTCGTCCCCCTCGACCAGCCCGCGGGAGGTGATCATCTCGCACACGTAGAGGCCCGCGCCCTGCTCGGCGCACAGCCGCCGGTAGGCGGCGTTCGTGATGCCGGCCATCGGCGCCAGCACCACGGGGGTGGGCACCGTCAGCGAGCCGAGCTGCAGGGGCATGCCCCCATTGTCGGCCGGACCACGGTGCCCGACGAAATCGCCCGGTCAGCCCCGCGCCAGAGCTCAGCCGTTCGACTTCTCGTCGTCCTTCTTGCCGTCGGACTTCTTGCCGTCGGACTTGTCGCCCTTCTTGTCCTCCCCCTTGCCGGCCGGGACGACCTCGCCCTCCCAGAGGATCGGGTTGAACTCCTGGGTGGGACGGAAGCTGACGGCGGCGAGGTCACCCCGGTCGGGGGCGAGGTAGACCATGCAGGCCTTCAGCGTGTCGCCGTTGACGAACTTCTCCGGGAACGACGCCGACTCGCAGGGCTTGAAGGCACCGCTGAACAGGGACGACTCGACGAGGCGGTTCTGGTCGTCGACCGCGTACAGCGGCACCGGCTACCTCGCCCTCCTTCGAGCCCAGGTTGGTGTCGCCCACGTTGGTGACCGTCGCCCGCACGAAGTACGGCGCGGTCTGCTTGATCTTCTTCGTGATCTCCCAGCCGACGAACTGGTCGAAGCCGGCCTTCTCGAGCGAGGTCACCTTGATCTCGAGGACGCCGACCTTGTCCTGCTCGGGCTCGTAGGCGACGGTCGCGGTGTCTCCGACGGCGACGGTGCTCCCCTGCGCGGTCAGCTCGACCCCGGCCGGGACGGGCAGGTAGGGCTCGGCGGCCGTGGAGGAGGACGACGCCCTCCGTGGGGCTGCCGCTCTCGCCTGTCGAGGGGTCCTCGTCGCCGCCCGAGCAGCCCGCGAGCGCGAGCATCAGGACGGCGGGCAGGACGAGTCGACGGAGGGGGGTGAGCATGCGGTCATTGTGCATCAGGGGTCCTTCAGCAGCCGACGAAACGCTGGGCGAACCAGGTCGTGATCGAGTCGAGACCGACCCGCTCCTGGGCCATCGTGTCGCGCTCGCGGACGGTCACGGCGTGGTCGTCGAGGGTGTCGAAGTCGACGGTCACGCAGTACGGCGTCCCGATCTCGTCCTGGCGACGGTAACGACGGCCGATCGCGCCGGAGTCGTCGAACTCGACGTTCCAGTGGCGGCGCAGCTCGGCGGCCAGGTCGCGGGCCTTGGGCGAGAGGTCGGCGTTCCGCGAGAGCGGCAGCACCGCGACCTTGACCGGCGCGAGCCGCGGGTCGAGCTTGAGCACGACCCGCTTGTCGACGCCGCCCTTGGTGTTGGGTGCCTCGTCCTCGGTGTAGGCGTCGATGAGGAACGCCATCAGGCTGCGGGTGAGGCCGGCGGCGGGCTCGATGACGTAGGGCATGTAGCGCTCGTTGGCGGCCTGGTCGAAGTACGACAGGTCCTGCCCGGAGAACTCGCTGTGCTGGGTCAGGTCGAAGTCGGTCCGGTTGGCGACGCCCTCGAGCTCCTCGAAGTCGCGCCCGGAGAACCCGAAGCGGTACTCGATGTCGACGGTCCGCTTGGAGTAGTGGGAGAGCTTCTCCTGCGGGTGCTCGTAGTGGCGCAGGTTCTCGGGGTCGATGCCGAGGTCGGTGTACCAGGCGGTCCGGGTGTCGATCCAGTACTGGTGCAGCTCCTCGTCCTCACCCGGCTTGACGAAGTACTCCATCTCCATCTGCTCGAACTCACGGGTGCGGAAGATGAAGTTGCCGGGCGTGATCTCGTTGCGGAAGCTCTTGCCCATCTGGGCGATGCCGAACGGCGGCTTCTTGCGGCTCGAGGTCACCACGTTCGCGAAGTTGAGGAAGATGCCCTGCGCGGTCTCGGGTCGCAGGTAGTGCAGGCCGGACTCGTTCTCGATCACGCCGAGGTAGGTCTTGAGCATCATGTTGAACTCGCGCGGCGGGGTCCACGCACTGCGGGTGCCGCAGTGGGGGCAGGCGACCGACTCGTTGATGTCGACGGTGTCGGGGTCGTCGATGCCCTTCTTGCCGGCGTACTCCTCCTGGAGGTGGTCCTCGCGGTACCGCTTGTGGCACGACTGGCACTCGGTCAGCGGGTCGCTGAACGTCGAGAGGTGGCCGCTGGCCTCCCACGTGCGCGTGGGCAGGATGACGCTGGAGTCGAGGCCGACGACGTCCTCGCGGGCGGTGACCATGTACTTCCACCACTGCCGCTTGATGTTCTCCTTCAGCTCCACCCCGAGCGGCCCGTAGTCCCAGGCGGACTTCGTGCCGCCGTAGATCTCCCCGCAGGGGTAGACGAAACCCCGGCGCTTGCAGAGGGAGACGACGTGGTCGAGGGTCGAGGGAGGCGGCTTGGCCACGGAGGAGAACTCGCTTTCGCAACGGCGTTGCAGCAGGGGCCGGCTGGCTGCCGGTCGAAGGGGTCAGCCTAACGACCGGGCTGCGGCGTCATTCAGGTCCCTGCCCGGCTCGGCCCACTCGTAGGCGCTGGGCTCGTCGAGCGCGCGGCTGAGCGTGGGCACGGCGTGCAGCTTCACCTCGTACGCCGAGAGCGCGCGCCGGTAGGCGCCGGTGCTCTCCCACGTGCTGGTGAGGACCCACAGCTCGGGATCGTCGAGATTGCGTCCGATCCGGCTGTCGAGGTGTCCGGGGCGCTCGCTCAGCGCGAGCCGTGCCCGCTCGAGGTCGACCCGGAAGGCCGGGGCCGCAACGGCCGGGACACGGAACCTGTTCACGACGAGCACGTGCACCAGCATGACAGGTGCCCAGTTGACAATGATTCTCAACTGGGCTGAGAATCGTTCTCATGTTGTCGCGTCGCCACCCTCCCGCCCGCCTGCTCGCCACCGTCGCCACGGTGGCGCTGCTGGCCGGAGCGACCGGGTGCGGGGCGCTCCGCGACGACGCGACCGACCGGCGCGAGGTCGTGGCGTCGTTCTACCCCCTCGCCTGGGTCACGGACCAGGTCGCGGGCGACGACTGGACCGTCACCAACCTCACCACCCCCGGAGGCGAGCCGCACGACCTCGAGCTCGGCATCGGCGCCACCGCGGACCTCGTCGACGCCGCGCTGGTCGTCTACCTCGGCGGGTTCCAGGCCGCCGTCGACGACGCCGTCGCGACCAATGCCGAGGGCGCGACCCTCGACGCAGCCGATGTGGTCGAGCTGCAACCCCTCGCCGACCACGACGAGCACGCCGACGACGGGCACGACCACGGCGACCCGGACCCGCACTTCTGGCTCGACCCCCTCCGGATGGCCGAGCTCGGCGACGCGGTCGCGGACCAGCTGGCCGAGCTGGACCCCGAGCACGCTGCGACGTACCGCGCCAACGCGGAGCGGCTGGCGGGCGAGCTCGAGGAGCTCGACCGCACCTACGCCGACGGGCTGGCCGGCTGCCAGCGCGACGTCGTCGTGGTCAGCCACGACGCGTTCGGCTACCTCGCGCGCTACGGGCTGCACCTCGAACCGATCAACGGCCTCTCCCCCGACGCCGAGCCCGACCCGGCCACGTTGGCGGAGCTGGGCGACGTGATCGAGGATGAGGGCGTGACCACGGTGTTCTCCGAGCGGCTCGCCAGCCCGGCGCTGGCCGAGACCCTGGCCTCCGACCTCGGCGTGGAGACCGGCGTGCTCGACCCGATCGAGGGGCTGACCGGCGAGACGTCCGACCAGGACTACCTCTCCCTGATGCGCCACAACCTGAGCGTGCTCCAGGAGGCGAACGGCTGTTGAGCACCCCCTCCGCCCTGTCATTGCGTGACGTCCGGCTCTCCATCGCCGGCCGTCCGGTGCTGCACGGGGTCGACCTCGAGGTGGCCCCCGGCGAGTTCGTCGCGCTGATGGGCGCCAACGGCTCGGGCAAGTCCACCGTCGTCCGCGCGGCCACCGGCCTGCGTCCGGTCTCCTCCGGCGCGGTCGAGCTGTTCGGCACGCCCGTCGGCGAGTTCCGCGACTGGCGGCGGATCGGCTTCGTGCCGCAGCGGGCGGGTGCCGCCTCCGGCGTCCCCGCGTCCGTGCGCGAGGTCGTGACGTCGGGTCGACTCGGGCGCCGCCGGCTGCTGACCCCCCTGTCGTCCGCGGACCGACGCGCGGTCGCCGACGCCCTGGACGTGGTCGGCCTGGCGGACCGGGCGTCCGAGAGCGTCGCCACCCTCTCCGGGGGCCAGCAGCAACGGGTGCTGATCGCCCGTGCCCTGGCCGGGGAGCCCGAGGTGTTCTTCCTCGACGAGCCGACGGCCGGGGTCGACCTCACCAACCAGCGCGCGCTCGCGACGTCGCTGCGGGTCCTCAAGGACCGTGGCGCCACGATCGTGCTGGTCGCCCACGAGCTCGGCCCGATGGCCTCGCTGGTCGACCGCGCCGTCGTGATGGCGCACGGTGAGGTCTCCTACGACGGCGAGCCGCTCGACGAGGAGACCCTGCACGAGCACCACCACCCGCGCCTGCACCGGCACGACCACACCCCCCACGTCGGATCGCCGCTCGACTCCCTCCAGGAGCGCCCGTGATCGACCTCCTGTCCCACCCGTTCATGCTGCGCGCGCTGATCGCCGCGGCGGTGACCGGGCTGGCTGCGCCGACGATCGGCACCTACCTCGTGCAGCGCCGGCTGGCCCTGCTCGGGGACGGCCTGGGCCACGTCGCCGTCACCGGCGTCGCCCTGGGGCTGCTCACCGGCACCTCCCCCACCTGGTTCGCCGTCGGCGTGGCCGTGGCGGGGGCGGTCGCGATCGAGGTGATCCGCGAGCGCGGTCACACCAACGGCGACGTCGCCCTCGCGCTGCTCTTCTACGGCGGGCTGGCCGGCGGTGTGCTCGTGACCGGGCTGGCCGGGCAGAACGCGGCGGTCCTGCAGTCGTTCCTCTTCGGCTCCGTGACGACCGTGTCCTACTCCGACGTCCTCACCACCATCGTGCTGGCCGCGGTGGTCATCACGTTGTGCGTCGGGCTCTCCCCGCAGCTGTTCGCGGTGGCCCAGGACCCCGAGTTCGCCAAGGTGGCTGGGGTCCGGGTCCGGCTCTACAACCTGATGGTCGCCGTCCTCGCGGCCGTGACCGTCACCGTCGCCATGCGGACCGTCGGACTGCTCCTGGTCTCGGCGTTGATGGTGGTGCCGGTCGCGACGTCCCAGCAGCTGACGCGCTCCTTCCGCGCCACGCTGGGCCTCGCGATGGGGCTGGGTCTGGTCGCGGCGCTCGGCGGGTTGCTGCTCGCGGCGTACCTCTCGCTCGACTTCGACGCCAACGTCGCCCCGGGACCCACGATCGTGCTGCTGTCCCTCACCGGTTTCGCCCTCACCTGGCCGATCGGTGCGTGGCTGCGCAGCCGCGAGGTGGCCCATGTCTGAGCAGCCGCTCCGGCTCACGCGCCAGCGCCAGGCCGTGGCCGACGTCCTGGCCTCCTTCGAGGAGTTCCGGTCCGCCAGGGAGATCCACGCCGTCCTGCACGAGCGCGGCACCAGCATCGGGCTCGCGACCGTCTACCGCACCCTGCAGCTGCTCGCCGACCACGACGAGGTCGACGTGATCCGCTCCGCCGAGGGCGAGGCCGGCTACCGCCGCTGCTCCGACACCCATCACCACCACCTGGTCTGCCGGGAGTGCGGGGCGACCGTCGAGGTGGAGGGACCGGCCGTCGAGCGCTGGACCCGGGCGATCGCCGGCGAGCACGGCTACGCCGACGTCAGCCACACGCTCGAGATCTTCGGCGTCTGCCCCCGCTGCCGCTGACCCTCCCCCCGACCGAGGGTCAGCGGAAGCTCAGCGGGAGTCGACGGGGACCCGGACCCGGAAGGTGCTGCCGCGGCCGACCTCGCTGTCGACCTCGATCCGACCGCCGTGGCTCTCCACGATCGACTTGGTGATCGACAGCCCGAGCCCGACGCCCTGGATGCTCTGCTCCTCGGCGTGCCGCGAGCGCCAGAAGCGGGTGAACAGCCGGTCACGGTCGGTGGGGTCGATCCCGATGCCGGTGTCGGCCACGACCAGCTCGACCCGGTTGCCGTCGACCTGGAGCCGGACGTCGACCCGGCCGTTGGGCGGGGTGTACTTGATCGCGTTCGAGACGAGGTTGTCCACGACCTGCCGCATCCGGTCGCTGTCGAGCATCAGCACCAGCCGCTCCGGACCGGTGTAGCTGAGGTCGATGTGCGACGCGGTCGCGGCAGGCGCGGCCGCCGCGAGGGCGTCACCCACGATCAGGGCCAGGTCCCCGCGGGTGCGGTCGACCTGGATCGGACCCAGGTCGATCTGCGCGCTGTGGAGCAGGTCGACCACGAGCCGCTGCAGCCGCTCGGAGTTGCGGACCACCACCGCGAGCTGGCGTACGGCGTCGGCCGGCAGGTCGTCGCGGTCCATCAGCAGGTCGGCGTACCCGCGGATCGAGGTCAGCGGCGTCCGGAGCTCGTGGGAGACCGAGCCGATGAAGTCGTCCTTCACCTTCAGCGCCCGCATGAAGTCGGTGACGTCGTTGTAGGCCAGCGCGGCGCCGGCAAAGGTGCGGTCGTCGTCGCGCACCGTCCGAGCCGACACCGAGAGCGCCCGCCAGGTCAGCGGGTCGTCGCCCACCCAGATCCGGCAGTCGTCGAACTCCTCGCCCTGCATCGCGCGGTACGTCGGCATCTCCTCGACGTGCAGCAGCGTGACGCCGTCCGGTCCGAACACCTTGCCGAGCTGGCCGGCGCGGCCGTCGTGCCCGCTCGGATAGGCGAGCCGGATGAAGTCCTTGTGGCGCCGGTTGACGGCTTCGTACCCGCCCTCGCGGTCGAGCAGCACCAGGCCGACGTCGACCGAGTCCAGGATCGCGTCGGAGACCCGGCGCTGGTGCTCGATGACCTCCATCGCGGAGTTCAGGCCCTCGCTGTGGCGCTCGGTCTCCTCCTGCTGGCGCTGGACCTGCTCGAAGTTCGAGGCGATCGCGAGCGAGGCCCAGGCGGCGACCAGCGGCACGACGGTGGCGCTGGCGAGGTTCGAGCCGGTGAGGCCGACCTCGGAGAGGCTCGGGAGGCCGACCAGGACGACGCCCGCCACGAGCGTGACCAGGGCCCCGGGACGACCGAGCAGCCGACCGAGCCAGAAGGCCGGCAGCACGATGAACACGGCGCTGCTGGAGGTCGGGTCGTCGATGGTGAGGAGGCCGACGGCGGCGATGTCGAGCAGCGGGAGCAGGGCCCCGGTCCACAGGGGAAGCCGGTCCCAGGGGAGCAGCGCGGCCATCCCGCTGGCGAGCATCGTCACGACGACGGCCAGGCCCACGGCCGAGTCGGTGGAGAAGGTGTCGCCCGAGAGCGCACGCATGGTGATCCCGAGCGCGAGGATGAGGGCGAACATGCCCTGCAGGGCATGGGGCTGGGGTTCGACCGTGAGGAGCAACCCACCGCCGACGCGCGAGGCATCGCGGCGCGACTCGTCAGCCACGACTCTCCTCCCGACAGGACGTCCCCCGATGGACGTTCCCAGCGTCTCAGAGAATCCCGCGCCGGGTGGGGCTTTCGACATCAGTGCGTCGCCGGGCCGCCCACCGGCAGGAGCTCGGGTCTGAGATCCTGCTCGCGTGAAGCGCAGCGTCCGTCTCCCCACGCCGCACCCCTCGGGTGCGACACCACCGGCGGTCCCGCGGGAGCTGGTGCCGCGCCACGTGGCGATCGTGATGGACGGCAACGGTCGGTGGGCCAAGCAGCGCGGCCTGCCCCGGACCGCCGGCCACGAGCAGGGTGAGCACTCGCTGTTCGACGTCGTCGAGGGCGCGATCGAGATCGGGGTGAAGGCGATCTCGGCCTACGCGTTCTCGACCGAGAACTGGTCGCGCTCTCCCGACGAGGTGAAGTTCCTCATGGGCTTCAACCGCGACGTGATCCGCCGCCGTCGCGACGAGATGCACGAGCTCGGCGTGCGGGTGCGGTGGGCCGGCCGCTCACCGCGGCTGTGGAAGTCGGTCGTGAAGGAGCTCCAGGTCGCCGAGGAGCTGACCCGCGACAACGACGTGCTGACCCTGACCATGTGCGTCAACTACGGCGGCCGCGCCGAGCTCGCCGACACCGCCCGCTCCATCGCCCGTGAGGTCGCCGCCGGGCGGCTGAACCCGGACAAGGTCGACGAGTCGACCTTCGCCCGCCACCTCTACGTGCCCGAGACCTCCGACGCCGACCTGGTCTGGCGGACCTCCGGCGAGCAGCGGCTCTCCAACTTCATGCTCTGGCAGGCGGCCTACTCCGAGCTGGTGTTCACCGACGTGCTGTGGCCCGACGTCGATCGGACCCACCTCTGGGCTGCCATCGAGACCTACGCCCGCCGCGACCGGCGGTACGGCCAGGCCTGACGCGACGTCCCGTGTGCCTGAGAGTGCGCCAGAGCGCACTCTCAGGCACACGGGACGATCAATCAGCGCTCCACGTACTCCAGCGACCGGAGGCCGCGCTCGAGGTGCCAGGCGAGGTAGGCGGCGACCAGGCCGCTGGCCTCGCGGAGGTGGCGGGGGTCAGCGGCGTGGACGACCGGCCAGTCACCGGCGAGCAGGGCACCGAGGACGGCCAGGGTCGCCGTGGCCGGTCCGGCGGAGCCGGGGAGCTTGCAGTCGGCGCAGAGGACTCCGCCGGCTGAGGGGTTGAACCAGCGGTGGGGGCCCTCGTCGCCGCAGCGGGCGCAGTGGTCGAAGGACGGCGCGTAGCCGGAGACGGCGAGCGAGCGCAGGAGGTAGGAGTCGAGCACCTGGCCGGGGCGGTGCTCCCCCGAGGTCATCGCCCGCAGCCCGCCGACGAGCAGCAGGAACTGCTGGAGCGAGGGCTCCCGCTCCTCGGTGACGAGCCGCTCGGCGGTCTCGAGCATCACGCTGCCGGCGGTGTAGCGCTCGTAGTCCATCCCGACGCCGGAGCCGAACGGCGTCAGCGTCTCGGCCTGGGTGACGATGTCGAGGTTGCGGCCCTCGGCCAGCTGGAGATCGACGTGGGTGAACGGCTCGAGCCGTGACCCCCAGCGCGACGTCGTCTTGCGCACGCCCTTCGCGACCGCGCGGACGCGACCGTGGTGGCGCGTCAGCAGCGTGATGATCCGGTCGGCCTCGCCCAGCTTGTGGGTGCGGAGGACGACCGCCTCGTCGCGGTACAGGGGCACCCGCCCATTGTGCCGCGCTCAGGCACGCGTACGACGCTGGGCGGCGCGTGTCTCCCAGCAGCCGAGGGCGAAGCCGATGGCCGCGCGGTCCAGGCGCTCGGGCCGGGAGCGCCACTCGAGGATGCTGGTGGCCTGCACGAACTCCGCGTGGGGCAGCTCCCCGGCGAGCATCGCGGCGTCGGCGGCGGGGTGGATCGGGTCGGAGGGGTGGCCCACGACCAGCGCCCGGGCGGTGATCGCCCGGCGCTCGCGGGCCGGCGGCGCGACCCGGCCGAAGAAGATGCCGTGGACGGTGGCCGCCATCGCACCCGGCCGCTGGTCGCAGGTGTCGAGCCCGATGCCGACCCAGAAGGGCACCAGCCCGCGCGGCACCGGCCGGGTCACCCAGCGCAGGGCGTGCACCGTGAACGGCAGGAAGCGGGCGGCGAAGAGCAACGGGCCGAACGCCAGGATCCCGGCCTCGAGCGCGTTGTCGAGCACGGGCATCTCCAGCAGCAGCCCGCGCACCCGGCCGGGGGCGAGCGCGGCGACCTCCAGGGAGACGTTGGCGCCCAGTGAGGTCCCGCCGACCACCGCCTGCTCGGCCCCGAGGTGGTCCAGGAGCGCGACGACCTGCTCGGCGAACGCACTCATGGAGTAGACCAGCGGGTCCTCCGGACGGTCGGACCGACCGTGCCCGAGGAGGTCCAGGGTGACCACGTGGAGCCCCTCCGCGGCCAGCGCCCGAGCCAGCGGCTGGTGCATCCGCCGGGGCATCAGCTGACCGTGCAGCAGCACCACCCAGCGCTCGCCCGCGCCGTACTCGGTGTACTCGAGGCGGTCACGTCCGGACTCGCCGTCGAGGAAGAACTGTCCGATGCGCTCGGAGACCAACATCCGGGCAGCATAGGCGTGGCGCCGACGGGCCGGGCGAAGCACGCGGAAAGGCCTTCACGGGCCCGCCACATCCACCACACTGTTCCCATGACCGTGGCAGGGCGACTTCGCGCGCCCCTCGCGATCGCGGTCGGGTTGCTCGGTGTGTACCTGCTCGGCGTGTGGGCGGTGTGGTTCACCCCGCAGTCCGGCTCGGTCGCCTTCTGGTGGCCGGCTGCCGGCCTGTCCGTGGGCATGGTCGCGCTCGCACCGCGACGGTGGGCGCCCGGGATCGCCGCCGGCATCGCCCTCGTCTCCGTCGTCGCCAACATGAGTGGCGGCCGTGAGGTCGGACATCGCGCTGGCGTTCGGCGTGGCCAACGCCGCCGAGGCGCTCGTGGCCGGACTCCTGCTCAAGGACCTCGACGGCCGGCTGATCAGGCTGGTCGAGCTGCGCGACTTCATGCGTCTCGTGGTGGCGGCCCTCAGCGGTGCCGCGGTGCTCGCGGTGCTGGCCGGGGCCACGGTCGTCGCCACCGACGGCGGCGAGTTCGTCACCGTGGCGCGCGGCCTGCTGACCTCGCACGCCGCCGCCGTCCTCGTCATCGTCCCGGTGGCGATGACGTGGCGCTCGCGCGCGGGCGTCGCCGAGCCGTGGGAGTACGGGCTCCAGATCACGCTGTTCCTCGCCGTGACCCTGCTCGCCTTCACTCCCGAGGACGGGTTGCCGGTCGCTGCGGTGGGGGTGCCGTTCCTCGTCTGGGCCGCGCTCCGGCTCGACCCCCGGACCGTCTCGCTCGAGCTGCTCGGCAACGCCGTCGTCACGATCCTGCTGACGTCGGCGGGCCGGGGGCCCTACGGCGACATCGGTCCGGGTGGCGAGTTCTCGGTGCAGCTCGCCTCGACCCTGGTGCTCGGCTACATCCTCACCCTCGCGCTGGTGGCCCTGCCGCTGACCCTGGCGATCACCCAGCGGGCCCGCTCCCTGACGAACCTGTCGGCCAGCGAGGCCTTGTTCCGCCGCAACTTCACCGAGTCGCTGACCGGCATGGTCCTGCTCGCCCAGCGCGGCGACCGGCTCGAGGTCATCGACGCCAACGACACCGCCCGCGCCCTGCTGGACGACGGCCGCCGCAGCGTCGTCGGGCGCTACCTCGACCGTGTCCTCACCTCGCCCACCGAGGTCCGCGGCGCTACCCAGACCATGCTCGAGGGCGACCTCGACGGCTGGCGCGGTCACGTCGGCATCGTGCACAAGCCCGGCAGCCAGGTCGACGTCGCGATCTCGCAGATCTCCAGCAACCCGGAGACCACGTTCTCCGCGCAGCTGCTCGACGTCACCGCGCTCCACGAGTCGATCGCGCGGACCGTCGACGCCGAGAAGCTCACGAGCACGCTGCTCGACACGGCCCGCGTCATCATGATGATGACCGACATGGCCGGCACCGTGCTGCGGGTCAACCAGGCCACCACCCAGCTCACCGGCTTCACCGAGGAGCAGATCCTCGGCCACCCGTTCTGGGCCACGATCGTGGTCGAGCACCGGGTCGACTCGGTCCGCCAGATGTTCGCCGACGACGACAGCACGGGCATCGCGATGCAGCGCGAGACCGACGTCCGCACCATCTCCGGCGACCCGCTCCGCGTGGTCTGGAACACCGAGCTGGTCCGCTCCGACGACGGCACCCCGCGCTACGCCGTCCTCACCGGCGTCGACGTCACGGCCGAGCGGGCGGGCGCGGGGCTGATGGCCAACCTGTTCCAGGCCGGCATCTCCACGGCGATCATCGGGATCGACGCCCAGGGCCGGATCAAGGTCCTCAACTCCGGTGCCGAGTCGCTGCTGGGCTACGCCTCCGACGACCTGCGGGGCCAGGGCTTCACCGACCTGCTGGACCCCGTCCAGCTCGACGAGCGCACCAGCGTCTCCGACGGGTCCGGATGGAGCGCCCTGACCGCGACCCTCGACGGCGGCAACGAGTCGGTCGCCCGGGACTGGACCTGGCTGACCGCCCAGGGCCGTCGCCGTACCGTCGAGATGACCATCTGTGGCGGAGGCAGCCAGTTCGGCCCCCAGGCCGGCTTCCTCGTCGTCGGTCGCGACGTCACCGAGCAGCGCCACGGCCAGATGATGCTGATGGCCGCGCTCGAGAAGGAGAAGATGGCCGCCGACCGGCTGCGCCAGCTCGACGCCGCCAAGAACGAGTTCGTCTCCACCGTGTCCCACGAGCTCCGGACGCCCGTCACGAGCATCGTCGGCTACACCGAGATGCTCACCGAGGGCTCCCCCGTCCCGGCCGACCCCTCGCAGCTGCCGCTGCTCGACATCATCGCCCGCAACGGCGACCGGCTGATCGCCCTCTGCAACGACCTGCTCGCCCTGGCCGGGCTCGACACCGGCGGAACCGTGTGGGAGCGCACCGTGGTCGACCTGCGCGAGCTGGCCCGGCACACCGAGGACTCGATGCGCCCGCTCGTGCGGGACCGCAAGCTCGACGTCGCCTTCGACGTACCGGCCACGGACGTGCGGGTGCTCGGCGACGCGGTCCAGCTGGAGCGGGTCGTGCTCAACCTGCTCAGCAACGCCGTGAAGTTCACCCCGGACGGCGGCAACGTGACTGCCCGGCTCTGGACCGACGACGGCGAGGCGTGGCTGGTCGTCACCGACACCGGCATCGGCATCCCGGCCGAGGAGCAGGACGCCCTCTTCCAGAAGTTCTTCCGCGCCTCGACCGCACAGGCGATGGCGATCCAGGGCACCGGCCTCGGCCTCTCCATCGTGGCCGGCATCGTCGCCGCTCACGGCGGGCGGATCGGGGTCGAGTCGGAGGCCGGCAAGGGGTCCACCTTCACGGTCCGGCTGCCGCTGCACGCAGACTGAGCGCATGACGCACCAGGTGCGCACCACCTCCGGCACCGGTTTCGAGCTGCTGGTTGCCGCCGCCGCGGTCGCCGACCCGGACTGGCGCCGGGTCTTCGACGAGGGCGCGGCGGCGTACGCCGAGGTGCGCCGCAGCGCCCCCTCCCTGGTGGACGACGTCCGACGCGTGGGCCGCTACGGCTGGATCAACCTGGCCGGCCCGCTGGCCACCGGTCGCTCCGGCACCCGGGCTGCGCTCCGGAGGATGGTCGTGGCCACCGAACCCGCCGAGCTGCGGGTGACCCTCGTCGGCGGCCGACGCCGGCAGCTGCGGGAGCGCGTGCCGGACGACGTGCTGCGCGCCGGGCTCGGTGGTGACCGGACCGCGCTCCGGTCGGTCCGGGCAGCGCTGGACGACTCGCTGCTCCGGGCCAGCCCGTGGCTGCTGCGCACGGACCCGGCCACCGTGCGCGAGACCTGCCTGCGGGTCCTCGACGGCCTGCCCGAGCTCGACCGACGCGCCCCCTCGGCCCGCCCGGCCGAGCGGGCCGTGGCCGAGACCGGCCCGCAACGGCTGCTCGGCCGCGTCGCGCCCGGCCTCCGGTACGACGCGGACGTGGTCGACCGGCTGGTCCTCGTCACCTGCGCCCGGGCCGCGCCGATCGTGGTCGGGATCGACGAGGTCGACCAGACCGTCGTGCTGCACCCTCCCCTCGACACCCGCGACCCCAGCCCGGCCGACCGGCTCCGTGAGCTCGGCCGGGCGCTGGGTGACGAGACCCGGATCCGGGTGCTCGAGCGGTTGCGCGAGGGCGACCTCACGCTCCCCGAGCTCTGCGAGGCGCTCGGCAGCCCCCGGACGACGTTGCTGCACCACCTGGCCCTGCTGCGGGCCGCCGGCCTGGTCGATCTCCGGGTGCGCGGCGGGACCCGGCCGAACAGCTACTCCCTCGCCGAGGACGGCTTCGAGCAGCTGGTCCTGGCGGCGCGCGCCTTCACGACCCGGTCACAAGTGTCGAGAAATCTCGACACCTGACCGAACGACCCCTAGGGTCCGGCCATGAGGCGCACCACCGCGACCGTCCTGCTCGTGCTCCTGCTCGCCGGGTGCGGCGGCGAGGACGACCCGGGAGCCACGTCCTCCCCGCACTCCGGACCCGAACGCCTCGGAGACCGGCGACGCGCCGGTCGAGGTCACCGACTCCGAGGCGATCGACGTCCCCGCCGGGCCGGTGGGCATCGCCGCGGACGGCGACGCCCTCTGGGTCGTCAGCGCCGAGGACGAGGCGCTCTCGCGGATCCCGGTCGGGGCGAGCAAGCCCGACCTCACCGTCGGCGTGCCGGGCATCCCGCTCCGCGTCGCCACCGGGTACGGCGCGGTGTGGGTGACCGCGTTCGACGCCGGACGGCTGGTGCGACTGGACTCCCGGACCGGAGAGGTGACCGACAGCATCCGGCTCGGCCGGGGGCCCGAGGGCGTCACCACCGGCTTCGGCTCGGTGTGGGTGGTGGCCCAGGACTCCGGCGAGCTGGTCCGGGTCGACCCCGCGTCACGCGAGGTGGTCGACCGGATCGACCTCGGCACCGGTGCGCGCCTGGTCACCACCGGGCTCGGCTCGGTATGGGTCTCCCACTTCGGCGACGACACCGTGGAGCGCGTCGACCCGCGGACCGGGGAGGTGACCACGTCGGAGGAGCTGTGCAGCGGCCCGCAGGGGCTCGCGGTGACCGGTGGCCTGGTGTGGACCGCCTGCACGTTCTCCGACCAGGTCCTCGCCCTGGACCCGGAGACGCTGGAGGTCGTGCACGACGTGCCGGTCGCCGGCTTCCCCGACCCGCTCACCGTCGCGTCCGACGGCACCCTGCTCGTCGTGCCGGAGCTGGGTCCGGCGGTCGTGAGCATCGATCCCGCCACCGGCGAGGTCCTCGACGAGCGCGTCCTGGGCGAGCTGGCCGGGCTGGCCGACCGGGCCAACCTCGACGCGACCGTGGTCGGGGACGAGATCTGGCTGACCTCGCACTCCCTCGCCCGGGTGCACCACCTCCCGGCGGTCTAGCCGGCGGCGCGGTTGACCGCGCTGATCACCGCCCGGAGGCTCGCGGTGACGATGTTCGCGTCGATCCCCACGCCCCAGAACACCTCGTCGCCGACGAGGCACTCGACGTACGCCGCCGCGACCGCGTCGCCACCCGAGGAGAGGGCGTGCTCCGCGTAGTCGAGCACCCGCACGTCGTAGTTCTGGTCCAGCCCGTTGATCGCGTCGACGAACGCCGCGATCGGCCCGTTGCCGGAGCCCTCGAGCGTGCGCAGCTCGCCCTCGACGTACACGTTCACGGTGAGCGCGTCCCGCTCCCCCGCGGCACTGGAGGTGTGGACCGAGTCGAGCGTCAGCGGCGCCTGGCGGTCGAGGTACTCCGAGCGGAAGACCCCCCAGATCGCCTCCGCCGTCATCTCGCCACCGTCGGCGTCGGTGCGCTCCTGGACCACGCGGCTGAACTCGATCTGCGCGCGGCGCGGCAGGTCGAGCTTGTGCTCGGCCTTGAGGATGTAGGCCACGCCGCCCTTGCCGGACTGGCTGTTGACCCGGATCACGGCCTCGTAGCTGCGGCCGACGTCCTTCGGGTCGATCGGGAGGTAGGGCGCCTCCCAGGCGATCTCGCCGACCGGGACGCCCTGCTCCCTGGCCTGCCGGTCGAGGTCCTCCAGCCCCTTCTTGATCGCGTCCTGGTGGGAGCCGGAGAAGGCCGTGTAGACGAGGTCGCCGGCGTAGGGGTGCCGGGGGTGCACCGGCAGCTGGGTGCAGTACTCCACCGTGCGGCGGATCTCGTCGATGTCGGAGAAGTCGATCTGGGGGTCGACGCCCTGGCTGAACAGGTTCATCCCGAGCGTCACCAGGCACACGTTGCCGGTCCGCTCGCCGTGCCCGAACAGGCAGCCCTCGATCCGGTCGGCGCCGGCCATCGTCGCCAGCTCGGTGGCCGCGACGGCGGTGCCCCGGTCGTTGTGCGGGTGCAGGCTGATCACGGTGTTCTCACGCCGCGTGAGCTGCCGGGAGAACCACTCGATCTGGTCGGCGTAGACGTTCGGCGTCGACATCTCGACCGTCGCCGGCAGGTTGAGGATGATCTCGCGGTCGTCGTCGGGTTGCCAGACGTCGGAGACTGCCTCGCAGACCTCCACGCTGAACGGCAGCTCGGTGGCGGTGAAGATCTCGGGGCTGTACTCGTAGCCGATCACCGTGGTGCCGAGGATGTTCTCGCTGTGCTTCATCACCAGCTCGGTGCCGCGGACGGCGATGTCCTTGATCTCGTCGTTGCTGGCGCGGAACACCACGCGGCGGAACAGCGGCGCCAGCGCGTTGTAGAGGTGGATGTTGGCGTGGTGGACGCCGACCAGGCTGTGGACCGAGCGCTCGATCAGGTCCTCACGGGCCTGGGTGAGCACCGAGATCGTGACGTCCTCGGGGATCCGGTCCTGCTCGATCAGCTGGCGGACGAAGTCGAAGTCGGTCTGGCTCGCCGAGGGGAAGCCGACCTCGATCTCCTTGTAGCCCATCGCGACCAGCAGCTCGAACATCTTCATCTTGCGGGCCGGGGTCATCGGGTCGATCAGCGCCTGGTTGCCGTCACGCAGGTCGGTGGAGAGCCACCGCGGCGCCTCGGTGATCGTGCGGGAGGGCCAGGTGCGGTCGGGCAGCTCGATCGGCGGGAACGGCCGGTAACGGTGGATCGGCATGCCGGAGGGGCGCTGGGTGTTGATCATGGGGTGCCTTCGCTCGGAGCGGGTGTGCGCCGGCAACGCGAACTCTCCGCAGCGAGGGGGCCGGCTGGGTCAGCCCTCGGTGCGGCAGCGAAGGAGGAGGCTGCGCATCATGATGTCGCCAGCATAGCGAGGACCGGCCGACCACGGCCCGGGGCGGTTCACATCCCGGTCGGTCGGCGCGCGACGTACTCCCCGGGCGACTGCCCGACCAGCCGTCGGAAGTCGCGGTTGACGTGCGCCTGGTCGTACCAACCCGTAGGTCGCGGCGAGGTCGGCGAGCGAGCCGTCGTGGCCCTCGTCGAGGACGGTGACGGCGTCGTGCATCCGGTAGCGGGCCAGCACCCACTTCGGCGTCGCCCGACGTAGCGCGAGAAGAGGCGCTCCAGCTGGCGGGTGCCCAGCGCGTGCCGCTCCTCGACCTGGGTCACCGTCAGCAGGGACCGGTCGCCGAGCATGTCGGCGACGATCCCGAGCACCCGGAGGTAGCGGGTCCGGCCGGTCCGGCAGCAGCGGGACAGGGCGGCTCAGACGCGGGCAGTCGCGGGACGTCCGGGCCCAGCGCCCGCAACGGCTCGACGACCTCGGGCGGCAGCAGCTCGTGCGCCGGGATGGTCCGGTCGCGCCACTCCCGCGCGTCCCCACCGGTGAGCACGGCCAGCCCGCCGGGGCGGAACTTCGGCGGCGAACACCCCGCCGCTCCCCTGGAGGGCGACGTCGAAGCGGCGGGCCACGACGCCGGTCACCACGACCGGGTCCTGCCCGACACCCTCGCGGGTGGCCCCGCGCTCGACGCTCACGGTGCAGGCGGGTGCGGCAGCGTCTGGCTGGCGTGGCGCGACCCCGTCGGGCAGGTCCCAGCGCAGCGACCAGAGGTTCTCGACGTGGTCGGCGAGCGGGGGCGCGGCGTCGTACCGCTCCAGGCGGGTGAGCCGGGCCAGCTGCTCGGGGCGCAGCACGCCGGCCGAGGAGGAGGTCGGGTTCGTCCTAGTCGCCACGGCGGCCTCCTGGGGAGGCTGTGGGGGTACCCACGAGAGAGGACGCACCATGCCCGACCCGATCGCCCGACTCGCGATGATGACCCTCGACTGCCGCGACGCGGAGGCCTCGGCCGCCTTCTGGTCGACGGTGCTGGGGTGGGAGGTGACCGCCTCCGGCGACGGCTACGCGATGCTCCAGGGACCCGACCACGCGCTGGGGTTCGGCAGCCTGCCCGGACCACGAGCCGCCGTCCTGGCCGGACTCCGGGGGTCGCAAGCAGTTCCACTTCGACCTGGCGGTCGAGGACCTCGACCGACGCGGAGCGCGCGTGCGTGGAGCTCGGGGCGGAGGTGCCGGAGGACCAGCCGGGCGAGACCTGGCGGGTGCTGGTGGACCCGGGCGGTCATCCGTTCTGCCTCACGAGAGCCGAGAACTGGGGCTGACCGACCGGGTCGACGACGTCCAGGCCGGTCAGGCCTGCATGCACTCCTGCAGGGCGGTCATCAGGTTCTGCGTGCCGCCTTCCTGGTCGTTCATGAAGACGGCGACGAGGAACTCGTGCAGCACGTCCTCGGTGAGGTTCTCCTCGATGCAGGTCGCGGCCTCCTCGGGGACCTCGCCCATCGCGGAGGTGAAGACCTCCTTGATGTCGGCGCAGTCCTGCATGACGTCGGCCGCGGAACCCGCGTCGCCCTCGGACATCTCGACCGAGTCGATGGTGTCGGAGGCCTTGTTGTCCTCGGTGATGAGCCCGTACTCCACCAGCTGGTCGGTCCCGATCTCCTCGACCATGCCGTCACCGATGCAGTCGGCCTGCTTCTGGTCGAGGTTGAACGTGTCGTCGCTGCTGTCCATGATCGACTCCGAGATGGCCTTGGAGGCGGCGTCGTCGTCGGACCCACAGGACGTGAGCGCCAAGGCCAGCACCGCGACGGCGCCGATGGTGCGGATCTTCATGGGGTTCCCTCCGTTGGTGGTGCTGTCAGCGGCACCCTAACCCGCTCCTGCCGCTCGCGGAGCGCGACGTCGCGGCACCGTCCCCCACCGTTCACCGACCGTCGGCGCGGCCGTCGACGGGCGGTACGATCGCGGCACTGCTGGAGACCGGGTGAGCGGAGGAGGACGCGTGCGCAGGCTGGCCGTCCTCGTGGTGTCCCTGCTGGCCGTGACCGCCTGCTCCGCCGAGGACCAGGGCACCGACGTCGACCCCGCCCAGCTCGACGCCGTCGAGGCGCCGGAGCTCGGGGCGTGCCGGGTGCTGACCCCGGCCGACGTCGCCCAGCCGACCAACGCCACCAAGCTCGTCGGAGTGCTCCGAGCCGCACACCGCCCAGACCTACGCCGTCGGCACGCTGCCGGCCTCGCTCACGGACGCGTCGTACGACGACGAAGGCCTCGGCGAGTTCGCCTACCGCACGTGCAGCGACAAGTTCGAGGCGTTCGTCGGCGGCGACGAGAGCATGGTCATGCGCAGCGTCGTGAGCTGGGCGTGGTTCCGGCCGTCGGAGAAGGCCTGGGAGGACGGCGCGCGGTGGTACCGCTGCGACATCGTCGGCGGTGGTGACGAGAGCGAGTCCTACGTCGACCTCCCCGAGACCGCCGAGGGATTGTTGACCGGTCGGGTCCAGGAGGAGTGGATGGTCTGCGCGGACGGTCCCACGGTCTCCGGCGCCGTGCGGGTGCCGTGCTCGGAGGCGCACACGTGGCGCGCGGTCAGCACCATCAAGCTCGGTGAGCCCGAGGACCCCTACCCCGGTGACCGGGTCGTCGAGAGTCGCACCCGTTCCTTCTGCGACGGCTCCGTCGGCGCCGTCCTGGACTACCCCGTCTCCTACGACTTCGCCTACACGTGGTTCCACGCCGCGGAGTGGGAGGTCGGCAACCGGCGCTCGGTCTGCTGGGCGAAGACCGAGCGATGAGCCGACGGCTCCCCCCGGTGGTGGCTGCCCTCGTGGCCGCCGGTCGCGCTGGTCGTGCTGGTCGGCCGCCTGCACCACCACCCCCGAGGGCACCGGACCGGCACCGGCAGACACGCTCCGTCCACCTCGCCCACGGTCCCGCCCGAGGCCGCTCCCCCACCGCCGGACCCGCCGGAGCAGGGCGCCTGCTACGACCTGTCGTACGACGCGGCCGTGGCGCCCACCGCCTCGTTGCGCGACGTCGACTGCGCGGCGGACCACACCGCCCAGAGCTTCCACGTCGGCCGGCTGGAGCGCGTGGTCGGCGGCCGGCTGCTCGCCGTCGACGCCCGACGGCTCCAGGACCAGGTGGCGACCACCTGCCCCGAGCTGCTCGCCGGCCACGTCGGCGGTACCGAGGAGCAGCAGCGGCTCAGCATGCTCCGCAGCGTCTGGTTCACCCCGACCGTGAAGCAGTCCGACGCCGGCGCCGACTGGTTCCGCTGTGACGTGATCGCGGTGGCCCGCGACTCCCAGCTGCTCCCCCTCGACCGGGGACCTCGCCGGCGTGCTCGCCACCGAGGTCGGCCGCGACCGCTACGGCATGTGCGGCACCGCCGAGCCCGGGACGGACGGCTTCGAGCGGGTCGCCTGCGCCGAGTCCCACTCGTGGCGCGCGCTCCGCACGGTCGTCCTCACCGGCGAGGACTACCCCGGGGAGGATGCCGCGCAGGCGGCCGGCGAGGGGCCGTGCACCGACGCGGCTCGCGCCCAGGCGGCCGACCCGCTCGACTTCCAGTGGGGCTACGAGTGGCCGACCGAGGACCAGTGGGCCATGGGGCAGACCTACGGGATCTGCTGGGCGCCTGAAGCGCCTGAGCGGGCCTGAGCCAGCGCCTGGGACCGGGACGGCGCTCAGAAGCCGAGCTTGCGCAGCTGTCGCGGGTCGCGCTGCCAGTCCTTGGCGACCTTGACCCGCAGGTCGAGGTAGACGGGCACGCCGAGCAGCGCCTCGATCTGCTGTCCGGGCGGTCTGGCCGACCTCGCGCAGCCGGGAGCCCTTGTGGCCGATCACGATGCCCTTCTGGGAGTCGCGCTCGACGTAGAGGTTGGCGTGGATGTCGAGCAGCGGCCGCTCGGCGGGCCGGTCCTCGCGCATCCGCATCTCCTCCACCACGACCGCGATGGAGTGGGGCAGCTCGTCACGGACGCCCTCGAGAGCCGCCTCCCGGATCAGCTCGGCGGCGAGGTGCTCCTCGGGCTCGTCGGAGAGCTCGTCGTCGGGGTAGAGCCGCGGCCCCTCGGGCATCAGCCCGACGAGCAGGTCGGCCAGGAGGTCGACCTGGTCGCCCGCGACCGCCGAGACCGGGACGACCTCGGTCCACTCGGTGCCGGTCGCACGGCCCAGCTCGACGATGTCGACGAGGTGCTCGGCGATCCGGTCCGGGGAGGCCAGGTCGGTCTTGGTGACGACGGCGACCTTGGGGGTCCGCCGCGCCCGGGCGAGCTCGGTGACGAGGAACGTGTCGCCCGGCCCGATCTTCTCGTTGGCCGGGAAGCAGACGCCGACCACGTCGACCTCGTTCCAGGTCGTGCGCACCAGGTCGTTGAGCCGCTCGCCGAGCAGCGTGCGCGGCCGGTGCAGGCCGGGGGTGTCGACCAGGATCAGCTGGGCGTCGGGCCGGTTGACGATCCCGCGCACGACGGTGCGCGTGGTCTGCGGCTTGTCGGAGGTGATCACGACCTTCTGCCCGACCAGGGCGTTGGTCAGCGTCGACTTCCCGGCGTTGGGACGACCGACGAAGCAGGCGAAGCCGGACCGGAACTCCCCGGTGGTGTCACTGCTCATCGCGCGCCCTGTCGTAGTCGGCCCAGATCTCCTCGTCAGTCTTCCCTGCCGCCTTGCCGGCCCGCCAGATGGGTCCCGGGTCGACGGCGCGCGGCTGCCGCCCCTGCCCTCCGCGCCAGTAGCCCATCACGTCGTACGCCGCGGCGGGGAGCCTGCGCTCGCGCATCAGGTGCTTGCGGATGGCCCGCATCTGGGCGGACTCCCCCGCCATCCAGAAGTAGCCCTCGCCCGCGGGCCAGTCGATGGTCTCCACGACCCCCGCGAGCGCGCTCGCACCGGGGGCCGGAGGCTCGAGCCACGTGACCTCGGGACCCTCGGGGAGGTAGCCGGGCAGGTCGTCGGGCACCTCGGCCCAGATCCGGGTGGGCAGGCCCGTGGCCTCGGCGATCCGGGCCATGGCCGGCATCGCGGTCAGGTCGCCGACCAGCAGCAGCCACGACGCGTGGGGCGGCGGGTCGAAGGAGCCCTTCGGCTCGGTGATGACGACGGTGTCGCCGACGCAGTCGCGCGAGGCCCACTCGGTCACCAGCCCGACGTCGTGCACGACCACGTCGAGCACCATGGTGCCGCCCTCGAACCGGCGCACGGTGTAGTAGCGCGACTGGAACTGGCCGGGCACGACCAGTCCCACCCACTCGTCGGGCTGGCCGGTGGACACGAAGTCCGCCAACCCCCCGAGCGTGAGGCGGACCAGGTGGGCCGAGACGCGGGTACGGTCGACGACGGTGGCGTCGTAGGTCCGGGCCCGGGCGGTCATCCCGGCAGGCTAGTCACCAGGTCGGTCGGAGCGGGAATCCGTCGTCGCCGTCCTCGGTGGTCCTCACCGCCAGCACCTGGTGGAGCTGGATCTCGTTGCGCTCGAAGGCCAGCCGAGAGCCCGGCCATGTAGATGCCCCACACCCGCGCGGTCCCCTCGCCCACCTCGGCGACCGCCTCGTCCCAGTGCTCGACGAGGTTGGCGCACCAGCCGGCCAGCGTGAGGGCGTAGTGGCGGCGGAGGTTCTCCTCGTGCATCACCTCGAGGCCGGCGTCCTGGGCCTCGGTGATGATCCGGCCGGAGCCGGTGAGCTCCCCGTCGGGGAAGACGTAGCGGTCCAGGAAGGCGCCGATCGGCTCCCGCCGGTTGTGGTGCCGGGTGATGGAGTGGTTGAGCAGCCGGCCGCCCGGCTTGAGGCGACCGCGGAGGTGGGTGAAGTACGCCGGGTAGTTCCGGATCCCGACGTGCTCGGTGAGGCCGATCGAGCTGACGGCGTCGAAGTCGGACTCGATGACGTCGCGGTAGTCGAGGTGGCGGACCTCCGCGAGGTCGCCGAGCCGCTCCCGGTCGATCGCCTCCTTCGCCCACGAGGCCTGCTGCCGGGACAGGGTGACGCCGAGCGCCCGGACGCCGTACTCCCGGGCGGCGTGCCGCACCATGCCGCCCCAGCCGCAGCCGACGTCGAGGAGGCGTTGCCCCGGCCGGAGGTCGAGCTTGCGGCAGACCAGGTCGTACTTCTCGGCCTGGGCCTCCTCCAGCGACGCGTCGGCGGTCGGGTAGACCGCGCACGTGTAGGTCATCGACGGCCCGAGCACCAGCTCGTAGAAGCGGTTGGACACGTCGTAGTGGTGGGAGATCGCCTCCGCGTCGCGGCCCTTGCTGTGACGCAGGCCCTCGACGGTCCGGCGCCACCGCGGCAGCGCCTCCATCGGCGGCGGGGCGGGCGGCCGGAGCGTGCCCAGCCCGAGCGAGCGCAGCACCGCCACCCCCTCGCCCGGGGTCGGCGTCCGGAACCGGAGGTGGTTCTGGAGGTAGCGCAGCGCGTCGTAGGGGTCGCCCGGGTGGACCCCGTGCATCAGCAGGTCGCCCATCACGTAGGCCCGGGCCATGCCGAGGTCGCCGGGGGCGGTGAGCAGGTAGGCGAGCCCGCGCGGGGTGGTGAGCTCCAGCCCGAGCGCGGAGTCCGGCGGTCCGACGCTGCTCCCGTCGTACGCCGTGAAGCGCAGCGGCATCCCGTCACGCATGAGGGAACCGATCGCCTGCGCGATCGTCAGCCTTCCCGTCGTCTCGCTCATCGTCGTCGTACCACCTTGTCGTAGAGCGTCGTCAACCGGTCGTCGGGATCGTGTCGCGCCTTGACCCGTGCGAGGTGCGGGCCGTCGTAGAGGGCGTCGAAGGTCGCCCGGTCGTAGAAGGCCTCGGAGTAGAGGCTCTTGTGCCCACCGAGCTCGTGCACCACCTGCTCGATGGCGCGGTTGCGCGGGGCGTCCGGGGCGTCCGGGCCGACGTGCACGGTGCCCCAGAAGCCGACGTTGACATAGCAGCGACCGGGCTCGAGCGGGTACGTCGGCCAGGCGCGGGTCGCCACCACGGGGCACAGCCACACCGGCCGCATCCCGACCTCGGCGTCGAACCACGCGAGGAACTCCGCCAGCCGCTCCACCGGGACCTCGACGTCCTGCACCACCCGCTCGCGCTGCGGCCGGCCGGCCCGACGGTCGAGCCGGTCGGCGAGGTCGAAGCGGCGGTCGAGGCCGAGCAGCCGCATGTACACGTCGGAGCGGCGGAACCGCGCCGGCCACAGCCGGCGCACCAGCGGGTGCTGCGCGCCGAACGCGCCCGAGCACCAGAACCAGTCGGTGTCCCACCGCCACAGGTAGTCGTGCATCGTCAGCAGGTCGGCCTCGCGCCGCTGGAGCGAGCGGTAGAAGATCGACTGCCCGGTGTAGTCGGAGGTGGGCGCGTCGCGGTCGGTCCACGTCGCGAGGGTCAGGTAGTGCTCGCCCGGGTGGAACGAGACGCCGTCCAGACCGTCGACCCGGACCCCGTCGTGCTCCCCGGCCGCGACGACCGCCGCGGTGGTCGCGGAGAGCTCCTCGGCGTCCGCGAACCGCAGGTGGCGCAGCGCGACCCGACCCGGCACCGCCTCGAGGCGGATCACCAGCCGGGTGGCGTAGCCGAGCGAGCCGTAGGAGTTGGGGAAGGTCGTCGAAGAGCTCGTCGCCGGGGCGGACCGTCACGACCTCGCCGGAGCCGGTGAACACGTCCATCTCGAGCACCGACTCGTGCGGCAGCCCGTGCCGGAAGCTGGTCGACTCGATGCCCAGGCCGCTGACCGCTCCGCCGAGCGTGATCGTCCGCAGCTGGGGCACGACGAGCGGCACCACACCGTGCGGGAGCGTGGCCGCGACCAGGTCCTCGTAGGTGCACATGCCCTGTACCTCGGCCGTGAGGCCGACCGGGTCGACCCCGAGCACGCCGGAGAGCCCGGAGACGTCGAGCCCGGGGACGCCGGTGGCGGACCGGGCGCGGAACAGGTTGCTGGTCTGCTTCGCCAGCCGGACGGGTGCACCCGGCGGCAGCGCGGCGTACGAGTCCCGCAGCCGTGCGACAGCGGCCTCGTGGACCCCGCTGGTCAGCGCCCCTTCCACCCCTCCACGGTACTCCGCTTCGCGGACCCGCCGTGGCGTGGGAGCCCCTGCCAGCCGTCGCTGTCGTGCACGGCGGTCCCGAGGTACGTCGTCCCCTCCGCCGCCAGGGCGTCGACCCGGTCCAGTGCCCGACGCACCCGCCTCCGGGTCTCGCCGAACCACGTCTGCTTGTCCGCGACCGGGCCCGGCCCGAGGTCGTGGGTCTCGACGGCCAGCCGGACCGCGGTCCCGGTCGCCTCCGCCGAAGCCAGAGCGGGGGCGCCGACGCCGGTGATGCTGTCGGGACCGGTGACGGTGTCGCGGTAGCTCATCACCGTGACCGCGTCGACCACGGCCATCACCGCGCGGTCCACGGGGACGCCGTCCGCGTCGTAGCGGTCGAGCCAGAACGGGATGTCGGCCTCCACCGGGAGCTCGGTGTCCGTGGTCATCGTGCCGAGCAGCCGCACCAGCCGGCGGAGCAGCACGTCGTGCTTGACGTCCCACGTGCGACGTTGCCACGGCTCGACGTCGAGGTGGACGCCGTCGAACAGCCCGGTCGCCAGGGCCTGCCGCTGCCAGGCGAGGGCGGCGTCGGGGTCCTCCAGCCACGGCAGCTCGCCGCCGAGGGCGTGCAGCCGGACGTGGTGCGTGGTGGCCCTCGCGCGCAGCCGCTGGAACCAGGCCAGGTCCGCGGAGCCGGCGAGGTCACCGGGCACCTGCACGAAGAGGTCGGTGACGCCCTCCCGGTCGACCAGGGTCATCAGGTCGGCGAACGGGGTCCGGTGCCAGACCCAGGCGGCCCGGGTCGGGGGTGTGCCCAGGGTCGTGGCAACCGCCGGAGCGGGTGCCAGGAGGCCCGCCAGGAGCACCAGGCTCACCGTCAGGACGACGGTGAGGGTGCTCCGGAGGGCAACTGGTCTAGACCAGGCTGGCTCCCCGCACCCGAGAGGGGCGGGGAGACAGCGGGCCCGGAAACCGGGCGATGCTCGTCGAGGTGTGGTCCGGGGGGAACGGACGTCCAGCGAGCCTGCCACGGCGGCCTCCAGTGGGGGTTGGAGTCATTTGCCACCGTCTTGTGTCCAAGTTTTACACAGCGAGGGGATCCCTGGGGGGCGAATGGAGCAATTCGCCACACCCTCCGAGTGCCCGTCTAGAGCGGTACACAAGGGAAACAGGTCGGTCACAAAAGTAAAGAGGTCTTCCCGATTTGCCTCATCATGCTCCATGCTGGGCAACAGCCCGTTCATCAGTTTCTCGGAGGGAGAAACCAATGTCCAACATGAAGCTCAAGATCGCCGCCGTCGCCACCGCCGTCATCGCCACCGTCGGCACCGTCGGCATGGCCGCCGGCGTCGCCTCCGTCGACGCGGGCAAGTCCGGCACGAAGACCACTGGTGGCGGTTGGTGCTGCTGACCTCTCGGTCAGCCCACCACCCCGATCAGTCGATCGCGATCCGGTCCACCGCGACCTTGTCGATCGCGATCTTGTCGATCGCAATCTGCCCAGCCGCCCCCACCGTGGGGCGGCTTCGCAGTCCCGTGGACGCGGCCGCGCTGCGGTAGGCAGTCCTGGCCATCTCGAGGTCGCCGACGCTCTCCAGCAGCCCGGCCAGCTCGAACCACAGCTGAGCGGCGCTCCGGTCGGCGCCGATGCTGGTCAGCAGCATGACCGCGTGGCGGTACGCCTCCTGCGCGTCGGCGGTGTCGCCCATGGCGGCGGCCGCCTGACCCCGGATCGTCTGGGCCTGAGCGGCCAGGCTGGGGTCGAGGTCGATCATGTCGAGCAGGCTGTCGGTGCACATCTCGCGCGCCGTGGCCACGTCACCTGCGAACAGCGTGGCCCGGGCCCGGAACACCTCGTTGCGCGCGAGGTCGATGGCACTGGCGCTGGAGATCTTCAGCTCCTCGGCCGCACGGGCCAGGTTCTCCTGGGCCGCCTCGACCTCCGGCGGGTCCAGCTGCAGCTGCAGGTCGGCGACGACGGAGCGAAGGCGGGCCAGGTTGCGGCCGTCCTGGCCCTCGGAGAGCAGCACGAGCGCGCGCTCGGCCAGCGGGATCGCGTTGCGGACGGAGCCGCGGTCGGCCTCCATCATGCTGGCGTTCCAGTACGCCGAGGCGCGGGCCTGCGGGGAGTCGAGCCGGTCGGCCTTGTCGATGGCCCGGCGGCAGATCCGCACGGCCGTGCCGGTGTCGCCGCGCTCGTAGTAGGCGGCGGCCACCGTGACGGAGAGCTGGACCGACTCGTCGGTGGCGTCGAGCGGGGTGCCGGCCAGCCAGTGGAGCACCCGCTCGCCGGCGTCGATGGCCTGGTTCAGCTCACCGGACTCGCGGTAGCAGCGGCTCAGGGCGATCGCGGCCTGGATGCTGAGGGCGTTGCCCGACTCCGGGGTGACCAGCGGCTCGAGCTCGAGGATCGCGTCGTCGAGGCTGCCGGACTTCTCCAGCGCGCGGGCGACCAGGAAGGAGGCCCGGGCGGCCAGGTCGGCGTGCGGCAGCGCGCGGGCCTTGTCGCGACCCTCACGGGCGCGGGCCTCGGCCTCGACCACGTCGCCGGCCTCCAGGGCGAGCTCGGCGTAGTCCAGGCTCAGCTTGAGGGCGTCCTGCTGCCGGGCGGTGGGTCCGCGCAGCAGCTCGTCGATCGCGATGTCGAGCCGCGACGCCAGGGATTCGAGCACGGCGGCGTTGGGACGCCGCTGTCCCGACTCCAGGCGCGAGACGTAGCCGACCGAGACGAGGTCTCCGGCCAGGTCCGTCTGCGTCCATCCGCGCGCCAGGCGCGCCGCGCGCAGGCGGTCGCCGAGAACGCGGGGGTCGATGTCTTGCAACAGCACCGAGTCGCTGGTCTCCATGACACTGATTGTGACTGACGAAACGACAATCTGGGCAAGGTTCGCGACAAGTCGTCACAACCGTGGTCCCGGCCCCGCCCACCCCCCTACGATTCGAAGTGCCCGGGGGGAACCGGGCGTCACGCATGCGACCGGAGTTGCATGCGTGACGTTTATTTACGGGAGTGACGGTTCGAGGACCGGCTCAGGCGGGCTGATCGCCCGCCGAGCCGGTCCGTACCACCCGGCCCCGTGGATCGGCCAGATGGACCGTCACGGCGTCGCCGGCGAGGTCCCGGACCGCGTCCAGCCCGGCCACCGCCCCGTGCGAGGGGTCCTCGGCCAGCACCACGACGGCCTCCAGGCCGCGGGAGCCCGAGGCCACGGCCATCGCGACGCACACGCCCAGCGCCGAGATCTGCAGGCTCGGCAGGTCGACGGTGGCGGCGGCGTAGGTGCGGCCGTTCTCGTCGCGGACCGCCGCGCCCTCGGCGGCGCCGGTCCGGGCGCGGGTCGCGCGGGCCAGGGTGACCAGCTTGCGGTCCTCGGGGGACAGCTCGGGGGACGGCTCAGTCATCGGTGGACTCCTCCGGGTCCGGGACGGCGCGGCTGATCAGCACCGTCCCGACCTTGTTGCGGCGGCCGGTGGTCTCCTCGGCCTCGAACCGCAGCCCGTGGGCCTCCACGGCCGAGCCCGGGATCGGGACCCGGCCCAGGTGCTTGGCCATCAGGCCGCCCACGCTGTCCACGTCCTCCTCCTCGACGTCGAAGCCGAACAGCTCGTCGAGGTCGTCGATCGGGTAGCGCGAGGAGACCCGGGTGGCGCCGTCGTCCAGCACCTCGACCTCGATCTCCTCCTCGTCGTACTCGTCGGTGATCTCGCCGACGATCTCCTCCAGCACGTCCTCGATCGTGACCAGCCCGGCGGTGCCGCCGTACTCGTCGACGACCACGGCGACGTGCTGGCGCATGGCCTGCATCTCGGAGAGGAGCGCGTCCACGGGCTTGGAGTCGGGCACGAAGATCGCGGCCCGCATGACCTCCTCGACGCGCTGGGTGAACTCGACGTCGGGCGCCTCGAAGTCGCGCCGGACGACGTCCTTGAGGTAGGCGAAGCCGAGGATGTCGTCGAGGTTGTCGCCGATCACCGGGACCCGGGAGTAGCCGCTGCGCAGGAACAGCGACATGGTCTGCCGCAGGTTCTTGTGCCGCTCGATGTAGACCACGTCGTTGCGCGGGACCATCACCTCGCGGGCGGTGGTGTCGCCGAGCTCGAAGACCGAGTGGATCATCCTGCGCTCGCCGGACTCGATGACGGCACTGGCCTCGGCCATGTCGACCAGCTCGCGGAGCTCGGTCTCGGTGGAGAAGGGGCCCTCGCGGAAGCCGCGGCCCGGGGTGATCGCGTTGCCGACCAGGATCAGCAGCCGCGGGATCGGGCCCAGGATCGTGGTGACGGCCGTCAGCGGCGCCGCGCTCAGCAGCGCCACCCGCTCGTCGTGCTGGCGGCCCAGCGTGCGGGGCGCGACCCCGATCACCACGAACGAGACCACGAGCATGACCGCGATCGTGGTGAAGGCGGTGGCCCAGAAGTCGTTGTCGTAGGCGTCGCGGATCAGCCCGCCGACGAGGACGATCGCGGCGATCTCGCAGAGCAGCCGCAGCAGGAGCGCGGTGTTGAGGTAGCGGGGCGCGTCGTCGAGGAGCGCGACGAGCCGCTTGCCGCCCGCCTTGCCCTCGTGGGCCAGCTCCTCCGCGCGGGCGCGGGAGTACGACGAGAGGGCGGCGTCGGCGGCCGAGAACAGGCCGGCCAGGACGACGAGGGTCGCGGCCGCGACCAGCAGCCAGACGTCGCCGCCGGTCACCGGTGGTCCGCGCGGCGCCAGTCGGCGAGCAGCTGGTCCTGGAGGCCGAACATCTCCGCGTGCTCCTCCGGCTCGGCGTGGTCGTAGCCGAGCAGGTGGAGGATCCCGTGGACGGTCAGCAGCTCGAGCTCGGCGTCCGTGCCGTGGCCGGCCGTCTCACCCTGCCGCTCCGCGACCGCGGGGCACAGCATCAGGTCGCCCAGCACGCCCTCCTCGGGGTCCGCGTCGAGCTCGCCGGGGCGCAGCTCGTCCATCGGGAAGGCGAGCACGTCGGTCGGCCCCTCCTTCTCCATCCACTGCGCGTTGAGCTGGGCGATGGTGTCCTCGTCGACCGCCTTGATGCACAGCTCGGCCAGCGGGTGGACCCGCATCCGGTCCATCACGAAGCGGGACAGCGCGGCCAGCCGGCGGACGTCGAGCTCGTGGCCGGACTCGTTGAGGATCTCGATGCTCATGGGCGCTGCCGGCCCTCCGGACCGGTCGAGGTCACGTCGTGCTGCTCGTAGGCGGCGACGATCCGGCCGACCAGCTTGTGGCGGACCACGTCGTGGGCGGTGAGCCGGTTGAAGACGACGTCCTCGACGCCGGTGAGGATGTCCTCGACGACCTTGAGGCCCGAGCGGGTGCTGCCGGGCAGGTCGATCTGGGTCACGTCGCCGGTCACCACGATCTTGGAGCCGAACCCCAGCCGGGTGAGGAACATCTTCATCTGCTCCGGCGTGGTGTTCTGGGCCTCGTCGAGGATGACGAACGCGTCGTTGAGCGTGCGGCCGCGCATGTAGGCCAACGGGGCCACCTCGATCGTGCCCGCGGCCAGCAGCTTCGGGATCGAGTCCGGATCGATCATGTCGTGCAGGGCGTCGTACAGCGGCCGCAGGTAGGGGTCGATCTTCTCGCTGAGCGTGCCGGGCAGGAAGCCGAGCCGCTCCCCTGCCTCGACGGCCGGGCGGGTCAGGATGATCCGGTTGACGTTCTTGGCCTGGAGCGACTGCACCGCCTTGGCCATCGCCAGGTAGGTCTTGCCGGTGCCGGCGGGGCCGATGCCGAAGGTGATCGTGTGCTTGTCGATGGAGTCGACGTAGCGCTTCTGGTTCAGCGTCTTCGGGCGGATCGAGCGACCGCGGTTGGACAGGATGTTCAGCGACAGCACGTCGGCAGGGCGCTCGGTGGTCTCGGCGCGGAGCATCGCGAGCACGCGCTCGACGGTCTCCGGGGAGAGGCCCTGGCCGGTGCGCAGGATGGTCACGAGCTCGTCGAGCATCCGCTCGGCCAGCGCGATCTCGCCGGGGTCGCCGTGCATCGTGATCCGGTTGCCCCGGACGTGGATCTCGGCGTCGAAGGAGCGCTCGATCAGGGCGAGGTGCTCATCGCCCGGACCGAGCAGGCTCACCATGTCGATGCTGGTGGGCACGACCACCGTGTGACGGGTGCGTGCGGGGGCGTTCTGGGAGTCAGTCATGGAGGTTCCATGCTACGCAGCAGGTCCCCGGGAACCCCACCCGAGAGGGCTCAGGGGCGGGTGACCTGGAGGATGCCCAGGCACATCTCGTCGGTGGTGCCCTCACCCCACACGACGTAGCGCTCCTCCTGGCCCTCGAAGGAGGGCAGCTCGTCACGCAGCCACTGGACGTGGCGGCAGGTCACCTTGACCTGGTCGAAGGCGTCGAGGTGGACCGGCTCGATCGGCTTGGCGCCCTGGTTGTCGAAGTCCCAGACCGGGATGTCGAGGATCGTCTGCGCCTGCGGCGTGCCCGGGTTGACCTCGACCTTGATCGAGCGGCCGAGCAGGTGCATGTGGCCGGCGACGCCCTGGATGGTCATCGGCTCGTCGACCGACCGCGTGCACGACTGGACGTTGCCGGGCTTCTCCTCGCCGGGGCACAGGTAGTGCAGGGCGTCGGCGGTGTTGCCGGCGGCGAGTCCGAACCGGGCCTGGACGTCGGCCGTGGCCGCGTCGCGGTCGCACAGCTCGGAGGAGTCGTGGCCGGGGCGGCACGGCAGCTCGACCGGGGCCGGCATCAGGAGGGTGCTGAGCGGCGTGACCTCCGCCCGGGGCGGCGCCAGCCGCAGCTCGGTGGTGGAGACGTCAGGCTCGTCGCCGGCGAGCAGGTTGTAGTGGACCTGCATCACGATCCGGCTCCCCTTCTCCAGCGGGGTGCCGATGCCGGGTCGGAGGACCGACTCGCGGCCCCCGGGCGCCCAACCGCCCAGCCACTGCGCGTCGTCGAGGTCCTGGAAGCCGCCGACGCCGCTGCCGCCGAAACAGGTCCAGCCGGGGCCGTCGGTGTCGGCGTCGACCTGCTCGGCCTCCTCGACCTGGTCGGGGGCGACCCGGAACAGGATCACGTGGTGGACCGACTCCCGGTTGCCGGGGATCACGTTGGTGCCGCTGATGAACGCGTCGTGGTCGAGGCCCGGGTCGAGCAGGAAGCAGCGGTAGTCGTCGGTGCCGACCCCGGTGGGCGCGCTCGGCGAGTACGGCTCGGGCATGGTGAGCGTGATCCGCTCCTCGCCGTTCCGCAGGGGTCGCGGCTTCGGCGCCGTGGTCGAGTGCTCGTCGTGGGCGGCCCCGGCCTCGACGTCGTCCCCAGCGGCCTCTCTCCCCTGCCCGAGGTGGTCGGCGGGCTCGTCCGCGCCCGCACTGCACCCCGCGAGGGCGAGGGCCGCGGCCAGGAGCACGGCGGCGGCCGCCGTCGTACGGCGCCGACCGGTCGTGACGCTCACCCAGGCGGCCAGGTCATCGCACGTCCACCCAGGACGTGGAGGTGGGTGTGGAACACGGTCTGGCCGACGCCGGCGCCGGTGTTGAACACCATCCGGTAGTCCTCGACGCCCTCGGCCTGCGCCACCGCCGCTGCGGCCGCCACGAGGTCGCCCAGGAGCGTGGGGTCGGCCGATGCGGTCCGTGCCGCGTCGGGGGCGTGGTCGCGCGGAACCACCAGCACGTGGGTGGGCGCGGCCGGGCTGAGGTCACGGAAGGCCACCACCCGGTCGGTGCTCAGCACCACGTCGCCGGGGACGTCGCCCGCGACGATCTTGCAGAAGAGGCAGTCCTCGGCCGCGGTCATGCACCCATGCTAGAAGACTCGTCCTCGGCCGCGTCGTCGACGGCGGGGCCGCCGGCCAGGCGTCGGGGCAGCTCGACGATGAACGTCGACCCGCGGCCGAGCTCGGTCTCCACGCTGACGGTGCCGCCGTGGGCGGTCGCGATCGCCTTCACGATCGCCAGCCCGAGCCCGGAGCCCTGGAGCTGCTGGACCTCCGCCTGGTGGCTGCGGAAGAAGCGGCTGAAGAGGCGCTCGCGGTCGGTCTGGCTGATGCCGAGACCGGTGTCGCCCACGATGATCCGGTTGTGGGAGCCGTTGGACTTCGCCGACACCACGATCCGGCCACCGTCGCGGGTGAACTTCACCGCATTGGCGATCAGGTGCTGGACGACCTGCTCGACGAGCTTGCGGTCGCACTCCTGCCAGACCGGGTCGGGAGGCATCCGGAGCGTGAGCTCGAGCTTGCGGTCGGCGATCCGGGCGTGCACGTCGTCGTACGCCGTGGTCACCAGCGCGCGGAGGTCGACCTCGTCGCGGCCGAGCTCGAGCTCGGGGTCCTCGACGCGGGTGAGCATCAAGAGGTCCTGGATCAGCATCAGCATCCGCTGGCCGTTGCGCTCGATCCGGTCGACGAAGCCGCGGGCGCCGGAGGTGTCGGACTGCTCCTCGAGCTCCTCCTGGAGCATCTCGGCGTACCCGAGGATGCTCGCCATCGGGGCCCGGAGCTCCAGGCTCATCGTGGCGAGGAACTGCTCGGTGCCGCTGTCGGCGCTGACCTGGTCGGTGATGTCGCGGCCGGCGATCAGGTAGCCGGTGAGGTCGCCCCGGCCGCTGCGGATGGCGGAGATCGACATCGAGAGGAAGCGGCGCTCGCCGTCCGGACGGAGGAACGGCCACTCCAGCGGCTGCTGCTGCCCGCTCTCGAGCAGACCCGCCGCCACCTGGACGAACTCCGGTGCGCAGCGCATGGCCAGCGCCCAGGTCGCGAGCTCGGCCTCCTCGAGGAAGAAGGCGGGCGAGCGACCGATCGCGGCCGGCTCGGTGACCCCGATGACGCCCTCGGCGCCGGGGTTGAAGCGGGTGATGACGCCGGCGTCGTCGGTCGCGACCAGCACCGTGGCGGTCGCGGAGTCGAAGAGGTCGTCGAGGAGCCCGGCGTTCGTCCCGGCTGCGTCGCGTGCCGACTCCAGGTCGGCGGCGAGCTCGCGGGTGCTCCACACCGCGACCACTGCGGCCAGGAGCACGAGGCCCGCAGCCACCGTGAGGCCGAGCACGAGCTCGGGCTCGCCGGGTTCGCTCAGCAGGGCGACCGTCAGCACGAGGGCGGCCGCGACTGCCACGAGCGCGGGCGCGATGAGGAGCCGGGGCCGTGTCAACAAGGCTGGTTCTCTCCTTCCGGACTGTGAGGGGGGGTATCCGGTCAGGCTCTGGCGCAACGGTAGGGCGGGCCGGGCCCCTGCGTCCCGGGAATGCGCGGACCCGCCGTGTCAACCACTCACCGTGGTCGTGCGTCCCACTAACGTGCACACGCATGCCACCGTCCTCATCCCGCCGGCCGTGACCGGCGGGGCCGCGGCGTGGGACGCCGACGAGGCGCTCACGCAGCTGTACGCCGCGCACTGGCGCTCGCTGGTGCGGCTCGGCGTGCTGCTGCTCCACGACCAGGGTCTGGCCGAGGAGGTCGTGCAGGACGCCTTCGTGGCCGTCCACGGCCGGTGGCGCCGGCTGCGTGACACCGACAAGGCCCTGGCCTACCTGCGGCAGACCGTCGTGAACCGCTCGCGGTCCGCGTTGCGGCACCGTGGCGTGGTCGAGCGGCACGTCGCGCGAGGGCTCACCGGCGGCGACGCCCCCGCGAGCGAGGCGGCCGCGCTGGCTGCCGAGCGGCGTGACGCCGTCCTGGCCGCGCTCCGGGGGCTCCCCGAGCGGCAGCGCGAGGTGATGGCGCTGCGCTACTACGCCGAGCTGTCCGAGGCCGAGATTGCCGACGCGCTCGGCATCAGCCGCGGGGCCGTGAAGAGCCACGCGTCCCGGGGCGCGAGCGCGCTGCGCGTCGCCCTCACCGACTACCTGGAGGACCGGTCATGACCCCCCACGACCCCGACGAGCGGCTCGCGATGCTGATGCACGACGCCGTCGCGGACGTCGAGCCTGCCGACCGGCTGGGCGAGCTGCGGGCCTCGACCTCGTCCTCCCCGCGCCGGTGGTGGCTCGCCACCGGCGGCACCGTCCTGGCCGCGGCCGCCGCCGTGACCGCCGTCGCGGTGCTCGGTGGCGGGCAGCCGACCGCCGTCGACCCCGGCCCGGCGACCACTCCGTCGACCCCCGCGCCGGTCACGACGGCCGTCCCGGCGTACTTCGTCGGCGAGACACCGGCCGGCGAGCGGCTGTACCGCGAGTTCCAGCTCGTGCCCGACGCAGTCCCCGGGCTGGCCGGCCTCGGCCTGCTCGAGTCCGGCCCCTCCGACCCGGACTACCGGTCGATGTGGCCCGAGGGCTCCTTCGCGGACCGGATCTCCGACCCGGAGGGCGTCGTCCACGTCTATCTCACCGACGCCGCCCCCGCCGAGCCCTCGGAGCTCGCGCTCCAGCAGGTCGTGTACACGCTGGGTGCCGGGTTCCAGGAGCCTCTCGAGGTGACCTTCCACCGCGGCGGGACGATCCTCGCGACCGTCGCGCGGGCACCCCAGCTCGACGTGCTGTCGCACGTCAACCTCTCCGACCCCACCGAGGGACAGGCCGTCGGGGGCACGCTGGCGGTGACGGGCGTGGCGAACTCCTTCGAGGCCAACGTCCTGTGGTCGGTCGAGGGCACCGACCTGTCCGGAAGCTTCATGGCGTCGGGGTACATGGACGTCCGCCTGTTCCCGTTCTCCGGCGACATCGACGTGTCCTCCCTCGATCCCGGCACCTACACCCTCATCGTGGAGACCGACGACCCGTCCGGCGGCGCGGAGGGCACCGGCCCGTACTCCGACACCCGGACGTTCGTCCTCGAGTGAAAGGCAGCACCATGCGTACCCGACTTCCCCGTCTCCTCGCCCCGCTCGCAGCCTCGATGCTGCTGCTCGGCGCCTGCTCCGATCCCGTCGTCGTCTCCGACGACCCCGGCCCCACCAAGGCCTCGGACCGGAACACCAAGCCCCCGAAGGACGAGCCGTCCGACCCCGAGACCTCGTCCAGCGGCGGGGGGACCGAGTCGACCGTCGCGGCGTACTTCATCGCCGACACCGAGCGCGCCGGCCCGCGCCTGTACCGCGAGTTCCAGCGCCAGCCCGGCCCGCCGCTCGACGCCGCCGTCGCCGCGCTGATGGAGCCCCAGGACCCCGACTACCGGAGCCCCTGGACCAGCGGCACGATCAGCTCGGTGGGCCTGGTGGACGACGTGATCACCGTGGTGGTCGACCCCTCGGTGCACGACCGCCCCTCCGAGATGTCGAAGGCCGAGGCGAAGGCAGCCGTCCAGGCGGTGGTCTACACGATGCAGGCCGCGGTGCAGCAGCGCGCCGCCGTGCAGTTCACCACCGACGGCAACCCGATCGACCAGGTGTTCGGCGTCCCCACCTCCGAGCCGATCACCAACGCACCGGTCCTCTCCGTCCTCTCCCACGTCAGCCTCACCTCGCCCGAGCAGGGCCAGGTCGTGGACGACGGCACCCTGGAGGTCTCCGGTGTCGGCAACAGCTTCGAGGCCAACCTCGGGTGGGAGATCCGCCGGGGTGACGCGGTCGTCGACGACGGCTTCCTCACGATGGAGGGCTGGATGGAGCCGAAGCTCTTCCCCTTCGAGACCTCCGTCGACGTCGCCGGCCTCGAGCCCGGCGAGTACACCCTCTGGGTCACCACCGACGACCCCTCCGGCGGCGAGGGCATCGGCGCGATGACCGACGACCGCGACTTCGTGGTCGAGTAGGGGAACTGCTGGTTCCCCGGATATCCGGGGAACCAGCGATCTCACCGCGCTGGATCCCTCGGGAACATCACGACTCGCTCAGGAAGTTCGGCTCGGTCAGCCCCAGCGGGGGGTGCGGGCGAGCAGGGCCGCGCAGGCAGCCACCCCCGCCGTCGAGGTACGGAGCACCTCGGAGCCGAGCCGCACCGAGCGGGCGCCGGCGTCCACGAAGGCCGCGACCTCGTCGGCGGTCAGGCCGCCCTCGGGGCCGACGACGACCAGGACGCTCCCGGTGGCCGGGACGTGGAGGGAGGCGAGGGGGGTGGTGGCGTCCTCGTGGAGCACCACCGCCAGTGACGCGTCCGCCACCAGCGCGAGCACGTCGGAGGTCCGCGCGAGGTCGGAGACCGAGCAGCCCCAGGGGCGACGGGCCTGCTTGCCGGCCTCGCGGGCGGTCGCCCGCCAGCGGGCCAGTGACTTCACCGCGCGCTCGCCCTTCCAGACGGCCACGCTGCGCTCCGCGGCCCACGGTACGACGCGGGAGACCCCGATCTCGGTGAGCACCTCCACCGCCAGCTCGCCGCGGTCACCCTTGGGCAGGGCCTGGACGACCACGAGCGAGGGTGTCGGGGCAGCGACCTGCTGGACGTCGGAGACGGCCACCGAGAAGACACGCTTCCCGGTGGACTCCACGACCCCCTCGGCGACCGTGCCGGCCCCGTCGGTGAGCACCAGGCGCTCCCCCACCCGCAGCCGTCGGACCGCGACCGCGTGGTGTGCCTCGTCACCGGTGACCTCGACGACCGAGCCCGCGGCGACGCCCTCGAGCGAGTCAGCGAGGTGGACGGGCAGCGACACGGCGTGGCTCAGTGCTGGTTGAACGCGTCGCGGAGCCGGCCGAAGACCGACTTCTGGGCGGCGCGCACCTGCCCGGTCGGCTTCTCCTCCTGCCGGAGCGCCGCCAGCTCGGCCAGCAGCTCCTCCTGCCGGGCGTCGAGCCGGGTGGGCGTCTCCACGACCAGGTGGACGACGAGGTCGCCGCGGCCACCGCGCAGCCCGGGCACCCCGCGGCCGCGCATGACCTGCTCGGACCCGGACTGGGTGCCGGGCTTCACCTCGAGCTCGAAGCCGGTCTCGAGCTCGCTGTCGTCGTCGCCGCTGGCGACGTCGGCCTCCAGGGTGGGCAGGCTGAGGGTGGTGCCGAGCGCGGCCGCCGTCATCGGCAGCGTCACCGTGCAGTGGAGGTCATCGCCCTGCCGGGTGAACGTCGGGTGGGAGGCCACGTTGACCTCGACGTAGAGGTCACCCGCCGGCCCGCCGCCGGGCCCGACCTCGCCCTGCTCGGTGAGCTGGACGCGGGTGCCGGTGTCGACGCCGGCCGGGATCTTGACCGTGAGCGTCCGGCGCGACCGGACCCGGCCGTCACCGGAGCACTCGCGGCACGGGTCGGGGATGATCGAGCCGAAGCCACGGCAGGCGGCGCAGGGCCGCAGCGTGCGGACCTCGCCGAGGAACGAGCGCTGCACGTGGGCGACCTCGCCGGCGCCGCGGCAGGTCTCGCACACGATCGGCTCGGTGCCGGGTGACGCACCGCTGCCGGTGCAGCTGCCGCAGACCACGGCCGTGTCGACCTTCAGCTCGCGGGCGACGCCGAACGCCGCCTCCGCGAGGTCGATCTCGATCCGGATCAGCGCGTCCTGGCCGCGGCGCATCCGCGGCCGGGGGCCGTGCCCCTGGGCGGCCGCGCCGCCGCCGAAGAACGCGTCCATGATGTCGGTGAAGGAGAAGCCGGCACCCTGGCCGAACCCACCGGGGCCCCCGCCGAACGGGTCGCCGCCGCGGTCGTACGCCGCGCGCTTCTGGGGGTCCGAGAGCACCTCGTAGGCGCGGGAGACCTCCTTGAACTTCTCCTGCGACTCCGGGTCGGGGTTGACGTCGGGGTGGTACTGGCGCGCCAGTCGGCGGTAGGCCTTCTTGATCGCGTCGGCGTCCGCCTCGCGGCTCACGCCCAGGAGTTCGTACGGGTCCTGGCTCAAGATCGTCCTTCGTCGTTCGGGGGTGGATGTCGGGCTGTCGGGGCCGCTCAGGCCTCGTCGAGGATCCGGGAGACGTAGCGTGCGACCGCGCGGACGGCCGCCATCGACCCGGGGTAGTCCATGCGGGTGGGGCCGACGACGCCCAGCGTCGCCAGCGCCTCGTTGCCGGGGCCGTAGCCGGTGGCCACGACCGAGGTCGACGACAGCTCCTGGTAGGGGCCCTCGTGACCGATCCGCACCGTCAGCGTGTCGCCCGAAGTCGCCTCGCCGAGCAGCTTGAGCAGCACCACGTGCTCCTCCAGCGCCTCGAGGAGCGGCCGGACGTCGGCGTCGAAGCTGGTGCCGAACCGGGCGAGGTTGGCCGCGCCGCCCACGACGACGCGCTCGTCGTTGCGGTGGTCGGTCATCGCCTCGGCCAGCACCTCGGCGACCGGTGCCGTCGCCGGGAGGTCCTCGCCGAGGGTCCGCAGCGCGCTGACGGCGTCGGCGATGACCTCGCCGGTGGCCGCCCGGTTGACCTGGCGGCGCAGCTCGGCGATCGCCGCGTCGTCGAGCTCGACCGCGAGCTCGACCAGCCGCTGCTCGACCCGGCCGGTGCTGAGGATGACCACCGCCAGCACCCGGTTGGGTGCCAGCGCGACCAGCTCGACGTGGCGGACGGTGCTGCGGCTGAGGGTGGGGTACTGCACGACGGCGACCTGCCGGGTCAGCTGCGCCAGCAGCCGCACCGAGCGGTGGACGACGTCGTCGAGGTCGACCGCGCCGTCGAGGATCGTGGCGATCGCCCGGCGCTCCGCGGCGCTCATCGGCTTGACGGTCGTGAGCCGGTCGACGAAGAGCCGGTAGCCCTTGTCGGTCGGCACCCGCCCGGCGCTGGTGTGGGGCTGGGTGATGAACCCGTCCTCCTCCAGGGCCGCCATGTCGTTGCGCACGGTGGCCGGTGAGACCCCGAGGCCGTGCCGCTCGACGAGCGCCTTGGAGCCGACCGGCTCCTCCGTGGCGACGTAGTCCTCGACGATCGCGCGGAGGACGGCGAGCCTGCGGAGGTGACCGGCACTGGTCGTCGGGTCGTCCTGCACGCTGCCACCTCCTCGTCGTCGATCGGGCTCGTCTGGCACTCCGCCAGCCGGAGTGCCAAGCCTACTAGGCTCCCCCGGGTGAGTACCGTCGCGAGTCGCTTCCACGAGGTCGCCGATCGGGTGTGGGTGGCCCGCTACGACTGGTTCGACGTCAACATCACGCTCGTCGGGGGCGAGCGCGGGTTGCTCGTCGTCGACACCCACGGCTCGGGCGAGGCCGGCCGGGTGGTCGTGGACGACATCCGGGCGCTCGGTGCCGGCGACGTCGTCGGCGTCGTCAACACCCACTGGCACTGGGACCACACCTTCGGCAACCACAGCCTCCGGGCGGCGTACGGCGATGTGCCGATCACCGCCCACGAGACGGCGGCCGAGGAGCTGGCGGCCGGGGCCGACGCGGTGAAGCAGCGCTTCGCCGACGACCCGGACGACCCCCACCGCGAGGACGTGCTGGCCACCGAGATCGTGCTGCCCGACGACCTGTTCTCCAGCAGCCGGGTGCTCGACCTCGGCGACCGCACCGTCGAGCTGGTCCACCCCGGTCGCGGTCACACCGCGGGCGACCTCGTGGTCCGGGTCGGTGACGCCGACGTCGTGCTGGCCGGCGACCTCGTCGAGGAGTCTGCTCCCCCGTGGCTGGGCCGCGACTGCTGGCCGATGGAGTGGCCGCTCACCCTCGACCTGGTCCTCAACCTGCTCACCCCTGCCACCGTCGTCGTGCCCGGCCACGGCACGCCCGTCGACCGTGGGTTCGTCGAGCAGCAGCGCGACGTCCTCGGCGTGATCGCCGAGACGATCCGCGACCTGGCCAGTCGCGGCGTCCCCGCCCAGGACGCTCTCGCGTCGGCCGAGTGGCCCTGGGACCCGGCCCTGCTGGCCGACGCCGTCCGCCGCGGCTACGAGCAGCTCCCCCGCAGCCAGAAGCGGTTGCCGCTCATCTGAGGTCGGGGTCAGCTCACGACGTCGGGGGTGACGCTCGCGGTGAGGGACCGCAGCGCCCGCTGGAGGGCGGCGAGCCCGTCATCGCCGAGCCCCATCGCCTCCTTCATGTCGCAGTGGAGGCGGTTCGCGTGGGCCCGGAGCTCGTCGCCGTGCCCGGTCAGCTCGACCTCGACGTAGCGCTCGTCGACCTCGCTGCGTCGCCGGGTGACCAGCTCGCGCTTCTCCATCCGGCGCAACAGCGGGGTCAGGGTGCCGTGGTCGAGCTGCAAGGCCTCGGCCAGGTCGCGCACGGTGCAGGACCCGCGCTCCCAGAGCACGATCATCACGAGGTACTGCGGATAGGTCAGCCCGAGCTTGTCGAGCGCCGGGCGGTAGGCCGCGGTGACCGCTCGGGAGGCGGCGTACAGGTCGAAGCAGATCTGCGCCGAGAGACCTGGGGGGTCGCCACTCTCGTCCATGTTCCCCATTCAACCAGCCGAGGCGCTATCTTGGACACAAGACACTTGTGCACACGACGTATTTTCAACGACAAGGACGATCATGCCCACTCGTACCGCCCGCACAGCCTGGAACGGAACCCTCGAGGACGGTGGTGGCGAGGTCGAGCTGACCAGCTCCGGCGTCGGTACCTTCCACGTGTCCTTCCCCCGTCGCACGGCGGATGACGCCGGCTCCACCACCAGCCCGGAGGAGCTGATCGGCGCCGCCCACTCCTCCTGCTACGCGATGCAGCTCTCGGCGCTGGTCGCCGAGGCCGGAGGGACCCCGCACGCCCTCGACGTCCGAGCCGACGTCGAGCTGGGTCCCGACCCCGACGGCGGGTTCCGGATCACCGGGATCGCCCTCACCGTCCGCGGCGAGGTCGAGGGGTTGGACCCCGACGTCTTCGCGCGCGTCGCCGAGGACGCCAAGGCCACCTGCCCGGTGAGCAAGGCACTCACCGGCGTCGAGATCAGTCTCGACGCAAGCCTGGAGGGCTGACTCCTGGACCTCGACGGGCCACGCCGGCCGGTCGAACGGCTGCTGCAGGACGCCGCGGCCGGCGACCGCGAGGCCTTCGCCGCCGTGTACAGCGCCCTGGCGCCGATGGTGCACGGCCTCGCGCTCCGCATCCTGCGGGACCCGCACCAGGCCGAGGAGGTCACTCAGGAGGTGTTCCTCCAGGCCTGGCTCGGGTCCGCCGGCTTCGACCCCTGTCGTGGCTCGGCACGGACCTGGCTGATGATGCTCGCCCATCGCCGGACCGTCGACCGGGTGCGCTCTGCCGAGTCCTCGCGCCACCGCGACCACCGGTACGCCGACGACCCGACCCGCGCGGCCCCGACCGGGCCCGAGGACGTCGTCGAGGCCAGCGCCGAGGTCGAGCGCCTGACGGCCGCGCTCGCCGGACTCTCGCACCTGCAGCGACAGGCGATCGAGCTGAGCTACTTCGGTGGTCACACCCACGTCGAGGTCTCCCGTCTCCTCGGGGTCCCGCTCGGGACTGCGAAGTGGCGCATCCGGGAAGGCCTGGGTCGGCTCCGCGACGCACTGCTTCCCCTCGTCCCCGAGTCCGCCTAGCCCCTGCGGGGGAGCCCTCGGGACCCCGGGACGGGCTAGGTTCGCGGCATGAGCGAATCCGAGAGCGAGACCACCGGCATCGACGACGAGCAGCTGCCGGAGGACCTGCAGCCCGGCGGGGACAACCCCCTGGCCGAACCGCTCCACGAGGACGTCGACACCGAGGAGCTCGACGTGCTCGGCGGCAAGCACGCCGAGCAGTCCGAGGAGCAGTCCGAGGAGCAGTCCGAGGAGCAGGACGGCGCGTCGGAGGGCGAGGACTGATCCTCGCGACCTAGCGTTGGCGGGTGACCTCCCCCCGCGACCGCTACGGCTCCGACGTCCTCTCCGGCGACTGGCGCCGGCCGCGCAACGGCCGCGCCGTCGAGGTGCCGGCCACGAAGGGTGAGGTCGTCGAGGAGGTCGAGACCGACTTCTGCGGCGAGATCGTGCAGGTCGACCGCGACCTGCACACCGTCACCCTCGAGGACCGGCGCGGCGTACGGCGCACGTTCCCGCTCGGGGCCGGCTTCCTGCTGGAGGGCCGCCCGGTCGTCCTCACCGCCCCCGTGACGGCGTCCGCCCCCGCGCCACCCAGCCGGACCGCCAGCGGGTCCGTCACCGTCCACGGCGCCAAGGCCAGGGTGGCCCGGCAGAGCCGGATCTACGTCGAGGGCAGGCACGACGCGGAGCTGGTGGAGAAGGTCTGGGGCGACGACCTGAGGATCGAGGGCGTGGTCGTGGAGTACCTCGGCGGCGTCGACGACCTCGGCGAGCACCTGCGTGACTTCCGGCCCGGTCCCGGCCGTCGGGTGGGGGTCCTGGTCGACCACCTCGTCGCCGGCTCCAAGGAGAAGCGGATCGCCGACGCGATCACCCGGTCCGACATGGGCCCGCACGTGCTGGTCACCGGCCACCCGTTCATCGACATCTGGCAGGCGGTCAAGCCGGCCCGGCTCGGCTTCGATGCCTGGCCGGCGGTGCCGCGCGGCGAGGACTGGAAGAAGGGCACCTGCCAGCGGCTGGGCTGGCCGCACCGCGACCAGGCCGACATCGCGCGCGCCTGGAAGCACGTCCTGGGCGGCGTCCGCGGCTTCGCCGACCTCGACCCGACACTGCTCGGGCGGGTCGAGGAGCTGATCGACTTCGTGACGACCGGCGACTGACCTCAGGCGTCGGTGCCGAAGTCCCCGCGGGGCTGGACGTGGCCGGCGACGTCGTCGATGCCGTCGTCGGTGACCCGGGCCCGGTGGATCGAGACGTGGTCCTCGTCGTCGACCACGTGCGCCACGCAGTGGGCGTTGACGTCGTCGCCGACCTCGATCGCCACCTCGGGACGGGGGTGCACGTGCCCGGACACGTCGTCGTCGTCCTGCTCGATGATCCGGTCGAAGTCCCTGCTGGGCTTGTTCATGGTGATCTCCCTGGTTGGTGGGCCCCTACCCGGCCCGATGGATGGATCGTGCTCCCCTCCGGAGCAGAGTTCTGTTCGCTCGCGAACACAAGCGGAAATCCTTGGGGCGGCCTTTCACGACGGGGCCGCCACGTTGTCGCACAGCGCCTGGAGCACGGCCTTGACCTGGAACGGCGTCAGGTGGGGGTGGTTGCCGAGGACCACGGCCGCCATCCCCGCGACGTGCGGTGCGGCGAAGCTGTTGCCGGTCGCGACGGTGGAGCCGCCGCCCGCCCAGGCCACCTCGACCTCGATGCCCCGGGCACCGAACTCGACCGGTGGATCGGGGTTGTAGGCGATCGCCCACGGATCGCTCCCGGGGCGGGAGGCCACCGACACCACGGAGGCGTACTGCGAGGGGTACGTCGGGCCGGGCTGGTTGTTGGCCGCGCACACGAGCAGCGTCCGCTTGAAGTACGCCTCGTCGGCGATGTCGTGCAGCGGCGCGAACATCGCCTCGCTCTTGCTGGACAGGGACAGGTTGGCCACCGCCATGCCGTGGTCGACGGCCCAGCCGATGCCGGCGTGGAACAGCGCCCCGCGACCCTTGAGGTTCGCCCCCAGCACCCGGACGCTGTAGATCTCGGCGTCCGGCGCCAGGGACCGGATGATCGCCGCGCACGCCGTCCCGTGACCGACCAGGTCCTCGTGGGACCCGGACACGTGGCGGACCCCGCCCTCGGCGTCGGGATCCACCTCGAGCGCGACCGAGCCGGCGAGCCCTCCGACCCGGGAGTGGTCGGCGTCGACGCCGCTGTCGACGACCGCGACCTTGACCCCGGCGCCGGTGCTGGCCCCGAAGGCCCACTCCCGGGCGTCCGGGAGGGGCAACGCGCGCACGCGGTCGAGCTGCTCGGTGTCGAAGGCCCAGGCTGGGAGCGTGCTCATGCCGTGCCCCCGGACCGGTGGTCGGCCACCGCGTCGAGAACCGCCCGGCCCAGCGCCTCCAGCCGGGCGTCGCCGCTCGCGTCCGTACGGCGCTCCTCCACCAGCTGTCCGACGAGCGACGCGGAGGTCCCCAGCACGGCCAGGGTCCACTCCGCAGCGGCATCGACCGTCGGATCGAGCACCGAGACGACGCCGAGCACGTCACCGGCCGAGTCGAACATCGGCGCGACCAGGATCGAGGTGGGGACGTAGTGGGTGCGCTCGGCGACGTCGCGGGCGAAGCGGGGGTCGGTGGCGACGTCCCGGACGGCGATCGGCTGGCCGGCCAGCGCGGCGAACCCGGCGATGCCGCGCCCGACGGGCAGCTCCACCCCCACGATCTCGGCGGCACCGACGCCGTCGGCGGCGACATAGGTCAGTGCCGAGCCCTCGTCGTCGACCACGGCGCAGGAGCAGGCTGCCGCCCCGAAGAGCGCCCGCACGCCGGCCACCGCGCGGCTCAGCACGTCGTCGGTCATCGGGAGCCCCCCGCCCGGGGTGCGAGACTTCCCCCATGGAGTGGCCGCTGCTCGCCTCGCTGGGCGACGACGAGCGCCGTGAGGTCCTCGCGACCACCCGCCAGCGGCGGTTCAACCGCGGCGAGGTGCTGGTCCACGAGGGGGATCCCTCCGACAGCCTGCACCTGGTGGAGTCGGGTCGGCTCGCGATCCGGGTGACGACCGCCGACGGCGACACCGCCACCCTCAACGTGCTCGGGCCCGGCGACTACTTCGGGGAGCTGTCGCTGCTGGACGGCCGGTCGCCGACCCGCTCCGCGAGCGTGGTCGCGCTGGAGGAGGCGACCACGCGGAGCCTGTCGGCGTCGGCCTTCCGTGACCTGCGGCAACGCCACCGCAGCGCGGAGCAGCTGCTGCTGGTACTGCTGACCCGTCGCGTCGAGGAGCTCTCCGGGCGCCTGGTCGAGGTGATGTACGACGGCCTCGACCGTCGCCTCCACCGGCGCCTGCACGAGCTCACCGAGCTGTACGCCGACGGCGCGGCCGGTCCGGTCGACGTCCCCTTCACCCAGGAGCACCTCGCCGAGCTGGTCGGCGGCACCCGGCCGAGCGTCAACCAGGTGCTCCAGCGGCTGGTGGCCGAGGGCGTGGTCGAGCTCGGGCGGGGGCGCGTGACCGTGGTCGACCGCGCGGCGCTGGCCCGCAAGGCGGACTGACCCCCCTCCTCGCTGCATCGGCTCAGGTCGCCAGACGCCGACGGACGGTGGCCTCGGCAGCGCGGCCCGACTCGCCGTCGCCGGACACGGCGCGCAGGAAGTGGTCGCGGGTCAGCGTCAGCACGACCGTCTCCTCGAGGGCGGTGATGGTGGCGGTGCGGGGCACGTCGCGGAGCAGGCCGATCTCGCCGAAGTACTCCCCCGGGCCCTCGGTGCGCAGCACCCGCCCGCCGAGGGTGTCGGCCTGGGTGACCTCCACCAGTCCCGACTCGATCACGTAGAAGAGGTCGGACTCCTCGCCCTCGGTCACGAGCACCTCGCCCGCGCCGTACCGCACGACGGTCAGCGCCCGGGCCAGCTGCTCGGTGGTCACCTGGTCGAGCGGTGCGAACAGGTCGAGGGTCCGCAGGAGCTCCAGTCCGCGCGGCGTGACGAGGCTCGCGTCGAACCGGATCATCGCGGGCAGGGCGATCAGCGCCAGCGCCGCCACGGGGACCGCGATCACGACCAGCGATGCCCGCAGCGACATCACCGAGAGCAGCAGCGGCATCAGCAGGGCGCCGATCGCCATGGTGCCGATGACGCAGGACTCCAGGGCTCCGAAGACCCGACCGAGCATCTGGTCCGGCGTGGCCCGCTGGAGGATCGTGTCCATGTTGACGTCGACCAGCGGGTTGGCGACGCCCACCAGCGCCACGGCGACGAAGCAGGCGACCGGGGTCGGCCAGATGGCGACCAGCACCAGCGGCAGGGACCACAGGACCACGCCGGCGGTGAGGTCGCGGCCGAGGGCGAAGCGGTGGGATCGTGCGATCGCCACCATCCCGCCGAGGATGGAGCCGACCCCGATGATCGCGTTGAGGGCGCCGAGCCCGGACTCGGGTGAGTCGAGGATCTCGTCGGCCATGACCACGAGGAACACGGTCAGGGCGCCGGCGATGACCGTCTGGAGGCTGACCTGGATCGTCGTGAGCAGCAGCACCCGGTCGCGGCCGATGGCCTTGAAGCCGGCCATCGTCTCGGCGAGGAAGCTCTCCTCCTCGCCGGGGTCGTCCGGGTCCGTCCCCGACGGCTCGACGGCCACGGCCGGGACCACGATCCGGCTGACCAGGGCCAGGGACCAGAGGAAGGTCACGACGTTCACCATCAGCACGACCGGCACGTCGGTCACGATCAGCAGCCCGGCCGCGAGGGCGGGTCCCGCGAAGAAGGCCATGCTCTCGATCGTGCTGTGGAGCCCGTTGGCGGCCGCCAGCTCGGCGGGCGTCCGCGACAGGCTGGGCAGGAGGGACCGTTGGGCGATCATGAACGGCGACGCCAGCAGCGAGGCCATCGTCGCCAGCACGAACACCACCAGCGAGGCGGTGTCGAGCGCCACGGCGATCGCGGCGCCGGTCACGAGCAGGGCCCGCAGCCCGTCGGTCAGCATCATCAACCGCCGACGTGGCCAGCGGTCGGCGTACACGGCGCCGATCGGAGCGGTCAGGGCGCCCAGGATGAACCGGACGCCGAGCCAGATGCCGACCGCCCTGGCGCCGCCGGCGTCGTAGGCCCACACCACGATCGCCGTCGCGTAGGCCCAGTCACCCACCGCCGAGCCGAGGAACGCGAGCTGGACGCGCCGCAGGTTCGGGTTGCCCAGGACGGCGCGCAGGGCGCCACGGGTACCGGTGGTCACCGCCGACGGTGACCCCTCCCCGGGCGCGGTCTCGGTCTCGTCGGCCAAGGCAGTGCCCCTCTTCGCTGGTCCCGAGAGTGACGACGCTGCTTGGAATGTAGACCGCGCGGGGGCCGTCTGTCTGCTGCCGCACCCCGAGCCGGTCCCACGCCACTAGAATTGGTGACATGAGCAACCCCTACGGCCCTCCCGCGGCTCCCACCCAGGACGACCGGACGTGGGCGCTGGTCGCCCACATCGGCAGCCTGGTCACGGCCTGGTTCGCCTTCGGGTTCATCGCACCGTTGCTGGTGATGCTGGTCCGGAACGACTCACCGTTCGTCCGCCGGCACGCGGTGGAGTCGTTGAACTTCCAGATCTCGATGCTGATCTACAGCGTCGTGGGCGGCGTGCTGGCGTTCCTGGTCGTGATCCTCACCCTCGGCATCGGGGCGCTGATCGTGGTCCCGCTGGTCCTGGTGGTGCTGCTCGTGATCCTGGTGCTGGTGCTCCAGGGGACGGTCCGGGCCAGTCGCGGCGAGGAGTTCCGCTACCCGTTCACGCTCCGCCTGATCAGCTGACCACGGTCCTCCCGAGGGTCAGGGCAGCAGGTCGCGGACGACGGCGTCGGCGAGGAGCCGGCCCTCGCGGGTGAGCACCAGCCACTCCGAGTCCGCCTCGAGCAGCCCGCGGGCCACCAGGCCCGGGACGGCGGCGCGACCCGGCCGGTCGAGCACGTAGCGGTCGAGCCCGTCGGCCAGCCGCAGCTCGAGCAGCACCCGCTCCACCCGCCGGTCCTCCTCCGCGAGCACCTCGCGCGCGTACGCCGGGCTGGTGCCCGCGCGCAGGCGGTCGGCGTACGCCGCCGGGTGCTTGACGTTCCACCAGCGGGTGCCGCCCACGTGGGAGTGGGCGCCCGGACCGACGCCCCACCAGTCGCCGCCGGTCCAGTAGAGGACGTTGTGACGGCAACGAGCGGCGTCGTCGCGTGCCCAGTTCGACACCTCGTACCACCCCAGACCGGCGGCGCCGAGCCGCTCGTCGGCGGCGAGGTACTTGTCCGCGACGTCGTCGTCGTCGGGCGCCGGCAGGTCGCCCCGGCGTACGGCGCGGGCCAGCGCGGTGCCCTGCTCGACGATCAGCGCGTACGCCGACACGTGGTCGGGCTCGCACGCCAGGGCCGCGTCCAGGGAGGTCTCCCAGTCCTCGAGGGTCTCCCCCGGCGTGCCGTAGATCAGGTCGAGGCTCACCTGCTCGAAGCCGGCGGCGCGCGCCCACTCGACCACCGCGGGGACCCGGAGCGGGTCGTGGGTCCGGTCGAGGGTGGCCAGGACCCGCGGCACGGCCGACTGCATCCCGAAGGAGACCCGGGTGAAGCCGACGTCGCGCAGCTGCTCGAGGTCCCAGGCCGCGACCGAGTCGGGGTTGGACTCGGTGGTGATCTCGGCGTCGTTCGCGAAGCCGAACTCCGAGCCGATCGAGGCCAGTACGGAACCGAGGTCCCCGGGCGGCAGCAGCGTCGGCGTACCGCCGCCGAGGAAGACGGTGGAGACCGGCAGGTCCACGTCTCCCAGCACCTTCCGGGCCCACCGCACCTCGTCGATCGCCGACTCGGCGTAGGACGACCGGGACGCGCCGGGACCGAGCTCCTCGGCGGTGTAGGTGTTGAAGTCGCAGTAGCCGCAGCGGACGGTGCAGAACGGGACGTGCACGTAGAGGCCGAACGTGCGCTCCCCGAGGCCGGCCAGCGCCTGGTCGGGCAACCGGCCGTCGGCGGGCACGGGTTCGCCCGGGGGCAGCGCGGAGGGCACCCGCCCATTCTGCCGTCAGCGGGTCAGATCGGCACCTTCAGCGTCGCGACGTACCCCTCGTCGATCGAGCCGGTCATGGTCGCGAGCTGCAGGGAGTACCCGTCGCTGAAGATCCCGTCACTGTCGAGGGAGACCGCGGCCAGGTTGGAGACCGACTGCTCGTAGCCCTCGGTGGCGTAGACCTGCTCGCAGACGGCCTGCGGGAACGCGAGCTGCGAGGTGCGCAGCTTCGTGGACGCGCTGGTGGCGGTGTCGACGGACTCGTAGACCTCGAGGTGCACGTGCGGCCAGCGGCCGGCGTAGCAGGCCGGGAAGATCGTGGTGAAGCTGAGCCAGCCGTCGGAGTCGGCCTCCTGCACCCCGCGGAGGTAGTTCTCGTCGGCGGCGTCACCGTCATACATCGAGTAGTTGCCGGCCCGGTCGCAGTGCCAGGCGTACACCGCGGCCCCGGGCAGCGAGGTCACCTCGTCGCCCGACAGGTCGTAGACCTTGAACCGGAGCGTGAGCGGCACGCCCTCGGCGACTCCGGACGCCGACCCGAAGCTGCTGGTGATGTCCTGCCGGACGATCCCGGACTCGGTGAGCACGTTCGGCCCGTTGGAGCCGTCACCGGGGTAGGGGCCGGCGGTCTCCTCGGGGATCTCGCCGTCGGCGACCTCGACCGAGGAGTCGCCGCCCATCCCGCCGCCCATCCGACCGCCCATCCCACCGCCGTCGGGCGGGCCACCGGCCGCCCCCGCCGTGGAGGAGGTGGTGGCCTCGGAGCCGCAGGCGACCAGGGCCCCGGCCGTGCCGAGGCCGCCCAGGACGCCGAGCATCCCGCGACGCCCCAGTCCCTTGCGGGCCAGGGTCGAGACGTCGTGCTGGAGGCCGAGGTCGTGCTCGTGGACCTCGTCGGGGTGGTGGATGTGGTGATCGCTCATGACGACCACCCCACCCGCCGCCCCTGTGCGGTTCCTGTGAGCCAGCGGTGCTCAGGCGTAGAAGCCGTCGATCAGCGTGCTGGTAGTTGTCCTCGACGACGCTGCGCTTGACCTTCATCGAGGGGGTGAGCTCACCCGACTCGATGGTGAGGTCGTGGTCGAGCAGCTCCCACTTCTTGATGGTCTCCCACCGGTTCAGGCGGCTGTTCAGCTCCTCGACGTAGCCGGCGACCATGGCCCGGCACTTCTCGGACCGGACGACGGCGGTGTAGTCGCCGCTGACGTCGTTCTCCTGCGCCCAGCCCACCATGGCGTCGGGGTCGAGCGTCACGAGCGCGACCACGAAGTTCCGCTCCGCGCCGAACACCATGAACTGGCTGGCGTACGGGCAGATCGCCTTGAACTTCGACTCGATCGCGGGCGGGGCGATGTACTTGCCGCCGGAGGTCTTGAAGAGCTCCTTGATCCGGCCGGTGATCGTGAGGAAGCCGTCGCTGTCGAGCGATCCCTTGTCACCGGTGTGGAGCCAGCCGTCGGAGTCGAGCGCCTTGGCGGTCTCCTCGGGCAGGTTGTGGTAGCCGTCCATGACGTGCGGACCGCGGAGCAGGACCTCGTCGCCCTCGCCGATCTTGACCTCGGCACCGGGGAGCGCGCGACCGACGGTGCCGATCTTGTTCTCCTCGGGGTGGTTGACGGTGGCACCGGCGGAGTTCTCGGTCATGCCGTAGCCCTCGAGGATCACGATGCCGGCGGCGTTGAACCACTCCGCGATCTCGCGGTTGAGCGCGGCCGACCCGGAGATGAAGAACCGCACCCGACCGCCGAAGCGCTCGCGCACCTTGCTGAAGACCAGCTTGTCGAACAGTCCGTGCTGCACCTTCAGCGGCAGCGGGACCGACTTGCCCTCACGCTTGAGCCGCTCGACCGCGAGGCCGACCTTGAAGGCCTGGTGGAAGATCTTCTCCTTGGCCCCGCCCTCGGCTGCCTGCATCGTCTGGATCCGGCCGTAGGCCTTCTCGAAGATGCGGGGGGCCGCACCCATGAAGGTCGGCTTCACCGAGGCGCAGTTGTCGACGATCTTCTCGACCCGGCCGTCGATGGCGGTCGCGAAGCCGCACGCGAGCTGGGTCGAGAGCAGCACCTTGCCGAAGGAGTGGGCCATCGGCAGCCAGAGGAACTGGAGGTCGTCCTCGCTGAGGATGTTCTGCGCCTTGATCGCGCCACCCTCGAACACCCACGAGGAGTGGCGCAGCCGGACGCCCTTGGGCCGACCGGTCGTGCCCGAGGTGTAGATCAGGGTGGCCAGCTGGTCGCTCGGGATGGCGCGGGCGGTCTCGTCGATGACGTCGGGGTGCTCGGCGAGGTAGGCGTCGCCGAGCGTGGCCAGTCCGTCGAGGTCGATCACCCAGTCGCCGTCGGTCGTACCGGCGAAGGTGACCACCGTGCCCACGTGGGGGAGCTCGGACCGGCGGGCTCGGACCTTGGCGATCTGGTCGTCGTCCTCGGCGAAGACCACGCGGCACTCGGAGTCGGCCAGGATGTAGGCCGTGTCCTCCTCGTTGGTGCTGGGGTAGACCGTGGTCGTGGCCGCACCCGCGCACATGATGGCGAGGTCGGCCAGGATCCACTCGTAGCGGGTGCCGGAGGCGATGCCGACGCGCTGCTCGGGCTGGATGCCGAGCGAGAGGAGGCCGGCCGCGAGCCGGGCCACCTCGTCGCCCGCCTGCTGCCAGGTGAGCGACTCCCAGGACTCTCCGACGGGGTAGCGGAAGGCCTCGCGGTTCGGGGACGTGGCCACCCGCTCGAGGAACTGGACGGCCACGTTGGCCGGGAGGGAGTCGACGAAGCTCGCGTCGTGGGTGATGGGCATGGCTCCTGGGCTCCTGCACTTCTCCGGCGGACCGAGTGACCGCGGCATGGACGAGTGTGTTGGCGAGTAACCTAGAGGACGACGTTACGCAGCGGTAGCAATACCGCTCCGCCATCCGGCAGATGGGCGGCTACGAGCCCGACGCCGCGAGTCCCGCGACGTACTTCTCGGCCGCCAGGCGGGCTTCCTCGACCAGGCCGTCCACCGCGAGCAGGCGCGGCAGCAGCGGCCGGTCGGTGGTGAGAGCGGCGAACATCAGGGCGACCGTGACGTCGTGGTCGGGCCGGTGGACGACCTCGACCTCGTCGCCGGCCGCGAGCTTGCCCTCCTGCAGCGACACGGAGGTAGGGCCCCGGACGACCGTCGGCGGCGAAGCGCTTCACCCACGCCGTGTTGTCGTGCCCGGACTCCCCCATCCAGCCCTTGAAGTCGTTGCAGGGGATCCGGATGCTGGCGACCTCGAGCACGACGGTGCCGACCCGCCACCGCTCGCCGACCAGCGCCTGGTTGACGTCGTACCCGCTGGTGGTGAGGTTCTCGCCGAAGCCGCCGTCCGGGATCTCGCCGCCGAGCAGCGCGGACCAGCGGTCGAGGTCCTCCCGGGCGAAGGCGTACACCGCCTGGTCGACGCCGCCGTGGTGCACGGTGTCGGCCACCTGGTCCCCGCCCAGGCCCAGGGTCCGTGCCGGCACCGGACCGGCGACCGGCCGCTTCATGATCGCGGTCCGGCCGATCCCGGCCCACTCCCGCGGCTCCGGGACGCCGACGTTGACGGAGCGGAGGAGGAAGGTCACGGCCACATCCCACCACGAACGGGGCTTACTGGGTGTGTCCCTATTGGCGACGCCGGACTCCGGTCCTGAGGTCAAGAACGAGCAGCCGCCGTGCGAGATCTGCGTCGACCGGGCTGGGTGGCGCACAGGGCGTGCCGGTGGCAGATCCCGTCAGGGGGTCGTCGGGGAGGCCGCGAACCGGTCGTTGCTGTGCCGCCAGTGCTGCACCATCGAGGGACCTCCGTGGCCGTCGCCCTCGTCGACGACGAGATCGGAGTCCGGCCAGCGGCGGTGGAGCTCCCATGCTGTCTGCAGTGGCGATGAGATGTCCTTACGACCGTGGATCATGACACCTGGGACGCCTGCCAGCCGACTCGTCTGCTCGAGGATGGGTGGTTCGCAGAAGCCGTCGTGCGACCAGTAGTGAGCGGTGAGCCTGAGGAAGGCGTGGCGGAGACGCTGGTCTTGCCAGCGTGGGTCGCGCCGGAAGCCCCCGGCGCCGATGGAGACGTGGGTGTCCTCCCACAGGGCCCACTCCTGGGACGCGGCCTCTCGCACGGCGGGGTCGGCTGCTTCCATGAGCTGGGCGTACGCGTCGACCAGCCGCCCCTGCCCGCGCCGGTATCCAATGCCCGCCTCCTCGGCGTGGCGGGCGAAGCGGTCCCATGCCTCCGGAAACACCGTGCCCACGCCCTCGGTGATCCAGTCGACCTCGCGGCGGCTGGTGGTCGTGACCGCGAACAGGACAAGGCCCCGCACCCTGTCGGGGTGCGCCTGGGCGTAGGCCAGGGCCAGGGTCGAACCCCACGAGACGCCGTTGACGACCCACGACTCGATGCCCAAGTGCTCCCTGAGCCGCTCGACGTCCCGGATCAGGTGCGCGGTCGTCTGGGTCGCCAGCGACACCCGTGGATTGGAGACATGAGGAGTGGAGCGACCGCACCCGCGCTGCTCGAACCCGACCACCCGCATCCGTACGAGATCGAACCTCTCGCGGTAGCGGCTGCTGCCCAGCCCACCGCCAGGTCCGCCGTGCAGGTAAACAGCAGGCACACCCGTCGGCGCACCCCACTCCTCCCAGTAGAGCTCGTTGCCGTCGCCGACATCCAACATCCCGCACGCACGGGGACGGTCTTCAGAGGTCATGGACACAGCCAACCCTCCCCAACTCGGCCCGGCAAACGTCGGCTCAGCCGAAACCGTACGCTCATGCCGCGAGGTCAGCTGGGCGCCGGCGTGCGCGCTCTCGGGACAGGTGGCGCAGGGTCGTGGCGATGCAGGCGACCTGCAGCCAGCCGGTTGCCGACGTGGTGGTGTTCTCGAACGACTTCGCCAGCCGGCGGGAGCGTCCGAGGCGGCCGTGGGCGACCTCCACGCGCCAGGCGTGCCGAATGGGCGGAAGACCGGCTGCTTGTCGTCCCACCCGACCCGACGGACCTCGACGTCGTGTTCCCGGCCGAGGTCCCGGGCGGCGGCAGAGGTGACCCCGCGGTCCACCAGGACGAGCTCGAGGCGCTCGGTCACGCCCTGGCGGGTCAGGTGCACCAACATGAGGTCGCTGGTCCGGTTCTCGTGGGTGGAGGCGGGCACGACTACGGCAGCCACCGGAAGGCCGGTGACGTCGACGGCCACGACACGCTTGGCGCCCTCGGTGCGACCGTACGGACCGCCGCGGTCGTGGAAGGTGCACCCGCCATTCGAGGCGCCGCGGGCGAGGTGGGTGTCGATGACGACCATCGAGGGCGTCTCCTCCGCCCTGCCGTCCTGTCGACGCGCGACCACGTGCAACACCGTCAACGCTTGCGCCCATGTGCCGTTGCGGGACCAACGACGGAACTGCGACCAGACCCGGGTCCACGGCCCGAACGACTCCGGGAGGTAGCGCCACTGGCAGCCGGTCTGGGCGATGTACAGCATCGCATCCACGACGCTCCGCAGGTCGTCGGCGTGCCTGCGGCCGCGCTTGCCCGGCGCGTTGAAGACAGGCTCCAGCAGGTCCCACTGCTCATCGGTCAGGTCACTTGGGTACGGCATGCCCCGCACGGTGCCTACGCAACTCGCCCAGCCAATAGGGACACACCCAGTTAGTCCTGCACCGCTTTTGCGACGGTGAGCGCGAGAGTGACCGCGTCGGCGTCGCCGTCCTCGGCCGCCCAGTGCGCGTTCAGCACCTCGCGCACGACCACCCAGTCGCGGGCCCGGTCCTCCTCCAGCCCGCCGGCGTCGACGAGGGCGTGGAAGCGCCTCCGGAGGCCTCCGCGCAGGTCACCGGCCAGCTCCTCGGTGCGGTTCCACAGCATCGGCGCGACCTCGTAGTGCGGGTCGCCGTTCATCGGTTTCGGGTCGATCGCCAGCCACGGCTCGCGATCGGAGGCGAGCACGTTGTCGTAGTGCAGGTCGCCGTGGACCACACGGTCGCTGCCCGCGGGGTCCGCCACCAGGTCGCGGGTCAGGGACGTGGCCTGCTGCACCAGGCGGTGCGGCACCGGGCCGTTCGGCGGAAGGTCGGCCAGGTCGGCGACCCACGGCTCGACGTACGACGAGACGGTGCGCAGCTGCGGGAGCGCGGGCACGTGCAGGTGCTCCCACAGCCCGGCGACGATCTCGCACGCCTCGACGTCCCACACGTCGCGCAGGTCGGTCGGGAGCAGCCGCTCCAGCAGGAGGGCCCGCCGCGCCGGGTCGGCCCGCAGCATCCGGACCGCTCCCCGCCCGTCCCAGCGGCGCAGCGCGAGGTGCTCGTGCTGCGACTCCTCGTCGCCGTCGAAGGTGAGCTTGAGGACGACCCGCTGGTCGGCGTCGGTGAGCGCCGGCACCACGAGCGAGCAGTAGCCGTGCATCGACGGCCCGTCGAGCCGCAGCCCCCACTCCTCGACCAGCTCGTCGGCCAGCCGGGGCAGCCGGTGCACCCAGGCCGCCCAGTCAGGCCCCCGGTCGACCATCTCGCGGACGCCCCCGGGAAGGCCGACCACCTACTTCTTGGCCTTCTCGGTGGGCTGCGTGGTGGAGAGCGCGGCGACGAACGCCTCCTGGGGGACCTCGACGCGGCCGACCATCTTCATCCGCTTCTTGCCCTCCTTCTGCTTCTCCAGCAGCTTGCGCTTGCGGGTGATGTCGCCGCCGTAGCACTTGGCGAGCACGTCCTTGCGGATCGCGCGGATGTTCTCGCGGGCGATGACCCGGGCGCCGATCGCGGCCTGGATGGGTACCTCGAACTGCTGCCGCGGGATCAGGTCCTTGAGCTTGCCGGCCATCATCACGCCGTAGGAGTACGCCGCGTCGCGGTGGACGATCGCCGAGAACGCGTCGACCGGCTCGCCCTGGAGCAGGATGTCGACCTTGACCAGGTCGGCGGCCTGCTCGCCCGAGCGCTCGTAGTCGAGCGAGGCGTAGCCCTTGGTGCGGGACTTCAGCTGGTCGAAGAAGTCGAAGACGATCTCGCCCATCGGCAGCGTGTAGCGCATCTCGACCCGGTCCTCGGAGAGGTAGTCCATCCCCTGCAGGTTGCCGCGCTTGGTCTGGCAGAGCTCCATGATCGTGCCGATGTAGTCGCTCGGGCTGAGGATCGTCGCCTTGACGACCGGCTCATGGACCTCGGCGATCTTGCCCTCGGGGTACTCGCTCGGGTTGGTCACGACCAGCTTCGAGCCGTCCTCCATCAGCACCTCGTAGACCACGTTGGGCGCGGTCGAGATGAGGTCGAGGTTGAACTCGCGCTCGAGCCGGTCGCGGGTGATCTCCATGTGGAGCAGGCCGAGGAAGCCGATCCGGAAGCCGAAGCCGAGCGCGCCGGAGGTCTCCGGCTCGAAGGTCAGCGCCGCGTCGTTGAGCTGGAGCCGCTCCAGGGCGTCGCGCAACGTCGGGTAGTCGTCGCCGTCGATGGGGTAGAGCCCGGAGTAGACCATCGGGTTCGGGTGCTTGTAGCCGCCGAGCGCCTCCGTCGCGCCGTGGTGCTGGCTGGTGACGGTGTCGCCCACGCGGGACTGGCGCACGTCCTTCACGCCGGTGATGAGGTAGCCCACCTCGCCGACGCCGAGGTCGCCGGCCTTGACCGGCTCGGGGCTGATCACGCCGACCTCGAGCATCTCGTGCACGGCACCGGTCGACATCATCTTGATCCGGTCGCGGTGGGTGAGCTTGCCGTCGATGACGCGGACGTAGGTGACCACGCCGCGGTAGGTGTCGTAGACCGAGTCGAAGATCAGCGCGCGCGGGGGCGCGTCGGCCACACCCTCCGGCGGCGGGGTCTGTCGCACGATCTCGTTGAGCAGGCCGTCGACGCCGGCACCGGTCTTGGCGCTGACCCGGAGGACCTCCTCGGGCTCGCAGCCGACCAGGCCGGCGAGCTCCGCGGCGTACTTCTCCACCATGGCGCCGGGCAGGTCGATCTTGTTGAGCACCGGGACGATGTGGAGGTCGGCCCCCATCGCGAGGTAGAGGTTGGCCAGGGTCTGGGCCTCGATGCCCTGGGCGGCGTCGACCAGCAGCACGGCGGCCTCGCACGCCTCGAGCGAGCGGGACACCTCGTAGGTGAAGTCGACGTGGCCCGGGGTGTCGATCATGTTGAGCACGTAGGTGCCCGGCTCGGCGCCCTCGGCGTTCTCGGCCGGCACCGTCCACGGCATCCGGACGGCCTGGCTCTTGATCGTGATCCCGCGCTCGCGCTCGATGTCCATCCGGTCGAGGTACTGCGCCCGGGCGGCGCGCTCGTCGACGACGCCGGTGAGCTGGAGCATCCGGTCGGCCAGGGTCGACTTGCCGTGGTCGATGTGGGCGATGATGCAGAAGTTGCGGATGATCGCCGGATCGGTCTGGCCGGGTCGGGGCGCGGGCGTGGACACGGAGTGGGGACGCTGCTTTCGGTGGCGGGACGGGTGACGTCGGACGAGACGTCCGATTGTTCCACGCGGGCCCGGTGCACCCCGAACTCACGCAGGGCCGTGACCTTCTGGCCGGACCTGCGTTGACCTCGGTGGGGGGAACGCTGGACGCGGTTCGACCGCGCGCCGGAGCCGGGGGGCTCCCGGCCGCGGACCGAGAGGGAATCGGGTCGACGTAGCGACCGAGCGCACGCGCAGGCCCGCTCGGACCCGCTCGGACGGACCGGTCCAGGCTCCTTTCCACGCTGGCCGCAGCCACGCTCGGGCGTGGCGCGGCCAGCGCCACCGGCCGCCGCCGCGAGGATGGGCGCATGGCCCGCTCCGCCCCACCGACCACCGACACCGCACGCCGCCTCGAGTGGCACGTGCTGCCGCGGGACCTGCGGGAGCTGATCGCCGAGCACTGCGGCTCCCCCGTCGTGGCCGCCCACTCCCGCACCCGGGGCTTCACCCCGGGCTTCGCCTCCGTGCTCGAGTGCGAGGACGGCTCCCGCCACTTCGTGAAGGCGGCCTCGGTCCGGGCGCAGGGGATGTTCGCCGCGGCCTACCGCGAGGAGGCGCGCAAGCTGGCGCTGCTGCCCGAGACCGTCCCGGCGCCCCGGCTCCTCTGGGTCCACGACGACGAGTGGGTCGCGCTCGGCATCGACCACCTCGACGGTCGCCACCCGCACCGGCCCTGGCAGGCCGACGACCTCGCCGCCGCCCTCGACGCGCTCGAGACGGTCGCGGCGACGCTCACCCCGCCGCCGGAGGAGCTCGGCCTCGAGGGCAGCACCGAGGAGTTCGCGCCCTTCCTCGAGCACTGGGACCACCTCCGGGCGGCCGTCCCGGACCTGCCCCTGTTCGCCGAGCGCCTCGAGGAGGCCGCCGCGCTCGCCGGGCGGTACGCCGAGGTGATGGCCGGCGACACCCTCGTCCACACCGACGTGCGCGACGACAACCTGCTGCTGGACGCCGACGGCGCCGCCTGGTTCTGCGACTGGAACTTCCCGGTGCTGGGCGCTCCCTGGCTCGACTCGCTGCTGCTGCTGATCGGCCCCCGCGGCGACGGGCTCGACGTGGAGTCCGTGATCGCCGGCCGGCCGCTGCTCCGCGACGTACCCCCGGAGGACGTCGACACGGTGATCGCGCTGGTCACGGCGTACTTCCTGAAGTCCGCGGGCGATCCGGTCCCCCCGACCTCGCCGTACGTCCGGATCCACCAGCGGTGGCAGGGTGAGGTCTGCTGGGAGTGGCTCTGCGAGCGCCGCGGCTGGGGCGGTTGATGATTTTGTCGCCCTGATCGGGCGCTGCTAACCTTGCACGTCGCTCGCCGTACGCCTGCGAGCCCATGATCTCAGCACCAGTCCACCCGCACTTTCGACCGAAGGCTTCATCAGTGGCGAACATCAAGTCCCAGATCAAGCGGAACAAGCAGAACGAGAAGCGTCACGAGCGCAACAAGGCCGTCAAGACCGGCCTGAAGAGCGCCGTGCGCAAGTTCCGCGAGGCCGCCGACGCCGGCGACAAGGACGGTGCGGTCGAGGCCGGCCGTGCCGCCGCCCGCAAGCTCGACAAGGCCGCCTCCAAGGGCGTCATCCACAAGAACCAGGCCGCCAACCGCAAGTCGGCCATCGCGAAGCGCTCCGCGTCCCTCTGACGCACCCCGCTCCGCCACGAAGGACCTGCCACGGCGGGTCCTTTGTCATGTCCGGCCACTGATCCGCTACTCGCGGAGGCTGGTGACGGTGAGCACCAGCCGCTCCAGGGTGTACGAGGCGTCGCTGGCCGCGCCCTTGATGTCGGCGTCGGCCTGCGCGATCGCCCGGATCACCCGGGCGATCCCGGCCTCGGACCAGGCGCGTGACTGGTCGCGGACGGTGCGTACCTTCCAGGGCGGGACGCCGAGGTCGCGGGCCAGGTCGGCCTCCCCCTGGCCGCGCGGCGCCGCGAGGTAGCGGGCGACCCCGCGGGCGCTGCCGGCGAAGGCCGAGGTGACCAGCACCGGGGCGGTGCCGGCGTCGAGCGCCCACCGCAGCTCCTCCAGCGCCTCGGACCGGCGGCCCGAGAACGCCTGGTCGGCCACGGCGAAGGACTTGGCCTCGGCCCTGCCGCCGAAGTACTGCTTGACCTCCCCCACGCCGAGCGTGGTGCCGGGGAAGTCGCTGACCAGCTGGCTCGCCGCGGCGGCCAGCGATCGGAGGTCCTGGCCGACCGCGCTCACGAGCTCCTTGGCGGCGTCGGTGTCGATCCGTCCGCCGGCGGCGCGCACCTCGGCGGCCACGAACCCGGGGAACTCCGAGGCCTTGAGCTCGACCGACTTCACCTCGGTGACGGCCTTCTGCTTGCGCAGCTTGGTCAGCACCCCGCTGCCCTTCTGGCCGCCGGAGTGGACCAGGACGAGCGCGACGTCCTCGACGGGGGCGGCGGCGTAGTCGAGCAGTCCGTCGACGGACTCCTCGGGCAGGTCCTCCAGTCCGCGCACCACGACGCAGCGGGTGGCGGTGAACAACGAGGGGGCGGCGAGCTCACCGAGCGAGGCGGCGGTCAGGTCGACGCCACGGGTGTCGGACTGCTCGGCCTCGGCGTCGTGGCGGCGTACGGCGTCGCGGACCTGGGTGACCGTGCGCTCGCCGAGGAACTCTTCCTTGCCGGTCACCAGGGTGACCCGGCCGAGGACATCGGCTGCGCGGGGACCTGACACGCGTCCGACCCTAGCGGGAGGTGGCGACACCGATCTCACCGTCCCGGACGGTCACGGCGACGTCGCCGTCGAGGTCGGTGCGGAGCACCTCCAGCCCGGCCTGCTCCAGCGGGCCGAGGGTGTCGGACGAGGGGTGCCCGTAGTCGTTGTCGACCCCGGCCGACACCACCGCGACGCGGGCGCCCAGGCCCAGCAACCAGTCGAGGTCCTGGTAGCGACTGCCGTGGTGGGGCACCTTGAGGATGTCGGCGGCGAGGTCGGGCCAGGCCCGGTCGAGCGCGGCCTGGCTCTCGGGCTCGACGTCGCCGGTGAGCAGCAGGCGGACGCCGCGCACCTCGGCCAGCAGGACGACGCTCGCGTCGTTGGGGTTGGCCGGAAGGGCGCCGGGAGGCGGCCACAGCACCTGGAGCGTCAGGTCGCCGATCCTGCGGGTGCTGCCGTAGGGCGCGCTGCCGCTGCCCTCCTCCACCAGCACCTCGCGGCCCGACCGGACGCCGGCCTCGCCGTCCACGTGGTCGGCGTGTGGGTGCGTCAGCACGAGCAGCGGCACCTGCTCGATCCCGAGCCGGTCGAGGCAGCCGTCGACCAGCCGCGGCTCGGGCCCGGCGTCCACGACCACCCCGGACCCCGGCCCCGCCCGCAGCACCAGCGCGTCGCCCTGTCCGACGTCGCACGCCACCAGCACCCACCCCTCCGGCGGCCACCCGGGCAGCGGCGGTCGCACGACCACCGTCGCGACCAGCACCAGGCAGCAGGCGGCACCGCCGACCGGCCGGGCCAGCAGCCGCGGCAGCCCCAGCGCGAGCAGCAGCACCAGGCCGGTGAGCCCGGTCAACGCGACCGCGCCGGTCCCCCACCCGACCGCGGCGGTCGGCAGGCCCGCTCCCCGCTCGGCCACCGCCACGATCCACGCCACGCACCAGCCGGCCAGGGTGCCGAGCAGCCGGCCGCCGGCGTCCCAGACCAGGCCGACCAGCCCACCGGCCAGCCCGAGCACGGTCGCGGGAGCGACCATCGGGGCCGCCGCGAGGTTGGCCCCCACGGCGACCAGGCTGACCTGGCCGGAGATGGCGGCCACCAGCGGCGTGCAGGCCAGCTGGGCGGCCAGTGGCACCGCCACCGCCTCGGCCAGCCAGCGCGGCAGCCACCCGGCGAGGGCGTCGCGGAGCCCGGGAGCCAGGACCAGGATGCCGCCGGTCGCGACGACCGAGAGCGCGAACCCCGCCGACACCGCCAGCGCGGGGTCGACCAGCAGCAGGCACACCACCGCGAGCCCGAGCGCCCGCGGTCCGCGGCGGCGGCCGTCCACGCCCATCCCGAGCAGCGCCACCGAGCCCATGGCGGCGGCCCGGACCACACTCGGCTCGGTCCGGGCCAGCAGCACGAAGCCCGCGATCCCCAGGGCGCCGACCACGTAGTGACCGCGACCCCGCACCCCGCACCACCGGCCGGCGATCAGCAGGAACCCGACCACCAGCGTGAGGTTGGTGCCGGACACCGCGAGGAGGTGGGTGAGCCCGGTGGCGCGGAAGTCCTCGGCAAGACCGTCGTCGAGCCCGGCGTCGTCGCCCACGACCAGCGCGGGGACGAGCGCCCGCTGGGCGTCCGGGCGCCCCGCCACCGAGTCCCGCAGCGACGCCCGGACCGCGGCGGCCCCCCGCCACCACGGCCCGGGCGGCGCCACGACGACCGGCGGACCGGTCGCGTCCACCAGCGCCGACACCGGCTCCCCCGGCCGGGTCGACGCGGCGAGCCGGCCGGTCAACCGGACCGTCGCCCCCAGCGGCACCCCGGCCCAGTCCTCGCCGGCGAGGACGACGACCGGCGAGCGGACGTCGCGGGCCGACCCCCGCCCGGTGACGCGCAGCACCGTGCCCCGCAGCACCACGCCCGTCCCCGAAGGCGCCGACCACCGGCCGGGGGTCCGACGTCACCCGCAGCTCGGCCACGACCACCGCCCGCTCCGCGGCCAGCCGGGCGACCGGGTCGCCGTCGACCCGGGCCTCCCGCACCGTCGCCCCCGCGGCGACCGCTCCCAGGACCAGCACCGCGGCGGCGAGCGCCCGGCTCCGGCGCCGCCACGCCGCTCCGGAGCCCAGCAGCACGACCCCGGCCACCACGACGACCGGCAGCAGCGCCAGCAGGGCACCGGCCCACGCGGCGAGCCCCAGGACCGGCATCCGCAGGTCCGGCCGTCCCACCCCCTCACACCGTCACGAACGGCGCCATCGCGGCCAGCGTCGCCTCACCGATGCCGTCGACCTCGAGCAGCTCCGACACCGCCGTGAATCCGCCGTTGGTGTCGCGCCACGTCACGATCGCCTGCGCCGTCACCGGACCGACCTCGGGCAACGACTCCAGGGCGACCAGGTCGGCGGTGTTGAGGTCGACCAGCTGGCCGGTGGGCGCTCCCGGCGAGGAGACCGACGTGGTCGGCAGCCCGGTCACCGGCGGCGGCACCCCCACCACCACCTGCTCCCCGTCGACCAGCACCCGCGCGAGGTTGAGGTCGCCCAGGTCGACCCCCGGCCGGGCCCCGCCGGCCTCACGCAGGGCGTCGACCACGCGGGCGCCGGCGTCGAGGACCACGATGCCGGGACGGCGTACCCTGCCGGCGACGTCGACGGTCACCGTCGTCGACGCCTCGCCCACCGGGGACGCCGTCGACGCCGGGGAACCGGCCTCCACGAGGCCGTCGGCCGGGACCGGCGGCGCGACCGGCGTGACGGCTCCCGGCTCGGCCCGCACCACCCACCACGCCGTGAGCTCCCAGACCCGAGGGCCACCAGCACCGCCACCACGGCCAGCGGCCCCGGGCCGAGCGCCACCCGCCCCCGCACCGTCTCGGGGAGCAGGCGGGTCGCCCGGCGTGAGGCGTGCCGCCCCGGGCGCGGCACCTCCCCGAGCGGCGGGGCCGGCGTCGGCGGCTCGTCCGGGACGGGGCCCGCCCGCACCCGGGTGTGGTCGTCGGACCAGTCGGGACCTCCGCGCACCGCCGCCAGCTCCGCCCCGAGCAGCTGCAGCCGGCGGTCGAGGGCCGCGTCGTGCTCGGCACGCTGGGATCGGGTCGACATGCCCCGACGCTAGGAAGCGGTGACCCCCGGCCGACAGCGGGTCGCGGCCGGCTGTGGACGAGCGTGCGGGTGCGCCCCGTGTGGACGAGATCCGGTCAGGCGTCGAGGCGCGGGGCGACGCAGACGGCGATCATCCCGGGCCCGACGTGGGCGCCGAGGACGGCACCGACCTCGCCGCACAGGATCTCGCGGTCGCCGAGCCGGTCGACGAGCCGCTCGGAGAGCTTCTCGGCCAGCTGTCCGGCGCGCTCGCCGTTCGCGAGGTGGGCCACGCCGACGTCGACCTGCCGCTCTCCCGCGGCGGCGACGGCCAGCTCCTCGAGCCGCGAGAGGGCCCGCCCCGAGGTCCGCACCTTCTCCAGGGTCGCCACCCGGCCCTCCTCGATCGTCAGCAGGGGCTTGACCGCGAGGGCACCGCCGAGCAGCGCGGCGGCGGCTCCGATCCGCCCGCCCCGGCGCAGGTACTCCAGGGTGTCGACGTAGAACAGGGACGTGGTCGCCTCGGACCGGGCGAGCGCGGCGCCGGCCGCCTCCTCCGGCCCGCCGCCGGCGTCGAGCACGTCGGCCGCGGCGAGCACGGCGAAGCCGGTGGAGATCCCGACCTGGCGGCTGTCGACGGTGAGCACGGGCACCGGGGCGTCACGCGCGGCGAGCTGGGCGGACTCGAACGTGCCGCTCATGTCGCCGGAGAGGTGGATCGAGACGATCGCCTCCGCGCCCTCGGCGGCCGCCCGCTCGAAGACCTCGAGCATCGCGGCCGGTGCCGGTCGCGACGTGCTGACCGGCCGGAACTCGCGCAGTGCCTCCGCCACCAGCTCCGGCGTCGCACCGTCGGCGCCCTCGTCGTACGCCGTCGCCCCGACCACGACCTGGAGCGGCACGACCTGGATGCCGCGCGCCGCCGCGAGCTCCGGCGGCAGCGACGCCGTGGAGTCGGTGACGAGCACGGTCCGAGGCATGGCGAGAGGGTAGCCGTCATCCGCGGCCCAGCCGGGTCCTGTCCGTGTCACACGGATCCGGAGCCTTCGCGCGGCTCGAACCCTCAGACGACGATGTTGACCAGCTTGGGGGCGCGGACGATGACCTTGCGCACGGCGGCGCCGTCGATGGCACGCTGCACCGCCTCGTCGGCCATCGCCGCGGCCTCCAGGTCGGCCTCGGACACGTCCGGCGAGACCTCCAACCGGGCGCGGACCTTGCCCTTCACCTGCACCACGCAGGTGACGGAGTCCTCGACCAGCAGCGACTCGTCGACGACCGGCCACCCGGCCGCAGCGACGGTCGGCGCGTGACCCAGCCGCTCCCACATCTCCTCCGCCGTGTACGGCGCCACCAGGCTCAGCAGGATCGCGACCGTCTCCGTCGCCTCCCGCACGGCCGGGTCGGCCGGACCACACCCGGAGTCGATGGCCTTGCGGACGGCGTTCACCAGCTCCATCACCCGGGCGACCATCACGTTGAAGCGGTAGGCCTCGACCAGCTCGCCTGCATCGTGCACGGTGCGCGCGGTCGTACGCCGCAGCGCCAGGTCGCCGGTCGTGACGTCCACCCCCGGCGACGAGGTGACGTCGCCCGACAGCCGCCAGGCGCGCTGGAGGAACCGCAGCGAACCGTCGGGCGACATGTTGGCCCAGTCGATGTCGTCCTCCGGCGGCCCCGCGAACACCAGGGTCAGCCGGACCGCGTCGACGCCGAAGACACTCAGTTGGTCCCCCAGGTTGACGCCGTTGCCCAGGGACTTGCTCATCTTCTTGCCCTGGTTGATCACGAAGCCCTGGTTCAGCTGGGCCGACCACGGCTCGCGGAAGTCGACCAGGCCCATGTCGCTGAGGACCTTGGTGAAGAACCGGCCGTACAACAGGTGCAGCACGGCGTGCTCGACTCCGCCGACGTACAGGTTCGACGGCATCCACGCGTTGACCTTGGCGCTGTCGAACGCCTGGGTGTCGTCGTGCGGCGAGCAGTATCGGAACATGTACCAGGACGAGTCGACGAAGGTGTCCATCGTGTCGGTGTCGCGCGTGGCGGGGCCGCCGCACGTGGGGCACTCGACGTTCACCCAGTCGGTCGCCGCAGCCAGGGGGGAGACGCCCTTGGGCTTCAGGTCGGCCCCGCGCAGCATGGGTAGCGTGACCGGCAACTGGTCCTCGGGGACCGGGACCTCGCCGTCGACCGGGCAGTGGATGATCGGGATGGGTGGGCCCCAGTAGCGCTGGCGGCTGATCAGCCAGTCGCGCAGGCGGAAGTTGACCGTGCCGCGACCCAGCCCCTGACCCTCCAGGAAGGCGATGGTCGTCGACTTGGCCTCGACGACGCCCAGCCCGGACAGGTCGATCTGGTCGTTGGCGGAGTTGATTGCCGGGCCGTCTCCCGTGAAGGCCTCGCCCTCCCAGTCCTCGGGCGGCTGGACGGTGCGGATGACCGGCAGGTCGAAGACCTGCGCGAACTCCCAGTCGCGCTGGTCCTGACCAGGCACGGCCATGATCGCGCCGGTGCCGTAGTCGGCCAAGACGTAGTCGGACGCGTAGACCGGGATCTGCCTTCCCGTCAGCGGGTTGGTCGCGTGCACGCCCAGGAAGACGCCCGTCTTGGGACGGTCGGTCGCCAGCCGGTTGATCTCGGTCTCCTTGCGGACCTCCACCAGATAGTCGTCCAGCGCCGGTCGCTGCTCGTCGGCCACCAGGTCCGACGCCAGGGCGGCGTCGGCGGCCACGACCATGAAGGTCGCGCCGAACAGGGTGTCGGGCCGCGTCGTGTAGACGGTGACCGGCTCGTCACGGCCCTCGATGGCGAAGTCGACGTGCGCGCCCTCGGACCGTCCGATCCAGTTGCGCTGGGCGGTGACGACACGGGCAGGCCAGGTCTTCTCCAGCTCGTCCAGGCCGTCCAGCAGCTCCTGGGCGTAGTCGGTGATCTTGAAGTACCACTGCGTCAGCTCCTTCTTGGTCACCTCGGCACCACACCGGTCGCAGACACCGCCGACGACCTGCTCGTTGGCCAGCACGGTCTGGTCGTGGGGGCACCAGTTGACCGCGCTGTTCTTGCGGTAGGCCAGGCCGCGCTTGAAGAACTCCAGGAACAGCCACTGCGTCCAGCGGTAGTAGTCCGGGTCGGAGGTGTTGAACGTGCGCGACCAGTCGAACGAGGCGGCGTACCTCTTGCACGACTCGATCGACTTCGCGATGTTGGCGCGCGTGTAGGTGTCGGGATGCTCGTCGTTGCGGATCGCAGCGTTCTCCGCCGGCAGGCCGAAGGAGTCGAAGCCCATCGGGTTCAGCACCTCGTAGCCGCATTGCCACCAGTAGCGCGCGACCACGTCGTGCAGCGCGAACACCTCGGCGTGACCCATGTGCAGGTCGCCGCTGGGGTAGGGAAACATCGTCAGCGCGTAGCGCTTCTCCCGCTCGCCCGAGAGCACCGCCGTGTCGTCGGCGCGGAAGGGCTGCAGGTCCTCCCACACACCCTGCCACTTCGCCTCGACGGCATGCACGTCGTAGGACTGCCGCTCGTCCTGCTGGTTCGGCTCGCTCTGCTCGGTCATCGTCTCTCTCGTCTCGGTGCCTGCTCGTGGACATGAAAAAGCCCCTCGGTCACGAGGGGCAGCCGCGTCGGGGGGTGGGTGACCGACGCGGCTAGGTAAGGAGCAGGGACCTGCGCATGGCGCCATCCTACCGAACCGTCAGCCGGGGCGCTCCCAGGCGTAGCCGCGGTCGACGTCACCGACCGCGATCGAGTACTCCGAGTAGTACGACGCGATCCCGGCCCGCTGCGCCTCCCGGTGGTCGGGGTGCGCGGCCCAGGCCGCGTGGCTCTCGACGTCGGCGAACCGCACCAGCGTCACCCGCTCGCCGTCCTCGGCGGTGAACGCCTTGTGCTCGACGTAGCCGGGCATGGTGCGCGCCAGCGCACCCATCCGGGCCGCGTGCTCGGCGTAGGCCGCCGCGCCGTCGGCGCGCAGCCGCGAGCGGAACACCGTCATCACCTGGCCGGGCTCGGGCGGCGGGGACGTCATGCCGGTCAGTATCCCGGCATCACTAGGCTCGGTGCCATGACGCTCCCCGACCTGTTCCGGCTCGACGACAAGGTCGCGATCGTGACCGGCGCCTCCAGCGGCCTCGGCGTCGCGTTCGCGCAAGGGCTCGCGGAGGCCGGTGCCGACCTCGTGCTCGGCGCGCGCCGGGTCGACAGGCTGGAGGAGACCGCGGACCTCGTGCGGGCCGCCGGCCGACGGGTGCTCACCGTGGCCACCGACGTCGCCGATCCCGACGCGTGCCAGGCGCTGGTCGACGCCGCCGTGGCCGAGCTCGGCCGGGTCGACGTCCTGGTCAACAACGCCGGCATCGGCACCGCCGTCCCGGCGACCCACGAGACGCCCGACCAGTTCCGCCAGGTCGTCGACGTGAACCTGAACGGCTGCTACTGGATGGCGCAGGCGTGCGGCCGGGTGATGCAGCCGGGGTCGAGCATCATCAACATCTCCAGCGTGCTCGGGCTGACCACCGCCGGGCTGCCGCAGGCGGCCTACTCCGCCTCCAAGGCCGCGCTGATCGGCCTCACCCGCGACCTCGCCCAGCAGTGGACCGGGCGCAAGGGCATCCGGGTGAACGCGATCGCGCCCGGCTTCTTCGCCTCGGAGATGACCGAGCAGTACCCGCCGGGCTACCTCGAGGCCCAGCAGCAGCGGATCCCGATGGCCCGCAAGGGAGACCCCGTCGAGCTCGCCGCCACGGTCGTCTTCCTCGCCTCGGACGCCGCCGGCTACATCACCGGGCAGACGCTCCCGGTCGACGGCGGGATGACGATCACCTGACGGGTGGGGCAGGTGGGTGCCGGTGCAGCCACCAGAGCCCGACGAACGGCAGCACCAGCGGCACGAAGCCGTAGCCGATGCCGTAGTCCGACCACACCGTCTGGTCGGGGAACAGGTCCGGGTCCACCAGGGACAGGGTGCCCACCACGACCACGCCCACCGCCTCGAACGCCAGCGCGCACCACGCGACGCGGTGTGCCGTGCCCGTCGTACGCCGGAGCGCGAGCGTGGCGACCAGGTAGACCGCGGCAGCGACGGCCGAGAGGGCGTAGGCCAGCGGCGCCTCGTCGAGCCGGGTCGTCAGCTGCACGACCGACCGGGCGCCCGCGGCCAGCGCGAAGATCGCGTAGACGGCCACCAGCACCTGCCGTCCGGTGGACCCGCTCCCGGTGCTCACCGGGTCTGCACCAGGCGGAGCACGCACACCGCCACCGCGAGCAGGGTGACCACGACGACCCACAGTGAGGGGGGCTCGGGCTCGTCACCGGCCTCTCCCCCGGGCTCGACCTCCGGTCGCCGCAGCGCGACCGTCGGGATCAGCCCGACCGACGCGACGGCGTACCCGGCGTGGGTCACCCAGCTCTCGGGGCGGTCACCCGCCCGCAGCAGCAGGCCGAGGTCGGCGACCACGAAGAACGCGACCAGCGCCTCGACCACGAGCACGCCGACCCGGGCCGGCCGCTCGAGCGTCGGCACCCGGGTGGCGAGGGCCGCCAGCACCGCCACCAGCACCGCCACGCCGGCGAGGACCCCACTCACGACAGTCACGGTGGGCAGAGTATATTCACACTAATTCTGTCGACTTTGTGGATGAATGACTGGAGCACGCGTCGGCGGGGTGGCCTGACCCCCCTACCCGCGCAGCGGACACGACGAGGGCCCCACGCGTCTGCGCAGGGCCCTCGGTCGGTTCCGGTGGAGCTGAGGGGACTCGAACCCCTGACCCTCTGCATGCCATGCAGATGCGCTACCAGCTGCGCCACAGCCCCGGATCGTCGCCATCGGGCAACGCGTCGAGATACTACTCAACCGCTCCGGACGACGCGAAATCGGGGGTGGCGTTGTAGGCGACCAGCCGCATCGGCCCGTCGGGGGCCGTCTCCTGGAGCACCGCGACCCCGCCGTTGTCGATCCCGCGCAGCGCACGATCGGCCCCGCGGTCCCACCCGAGCAGGGCCACGAGCGAGACCCGGAGCGCTGCCCCGTGGGTCACCGCGACGGCCGTGCCACCCGGCTCGACGGAGGCCAGCAGCTCGCGCAGGGCCGGGACCATCCGGTCCAGGACGTCGTCGGTCGACTCGGCGCCGGGCACGGCGTCGAAGCGTCCCTCGTCCCGCGCGGCGTACTCCTCGGGCCACCGCGAGGCGAACTCCGCGAGCGTCAGTCCGGTCCGCTCCCCCACGCTGTACTCGCGCAGCCGGGCATCGAGGACCGCGCTCAGGCCGGTCTCCTTCTCGACGTAGGCCGCGGTCTGCCGGGCCCGTGCCAGGTCGGAGGACCACAGCACGTCGGGTCGGTACGACGTCGCGAGCCAGGACCCGGCGACGGCTGCCTGGGCGTGGCCGAGGTCGTCGAGCTCGATGTCGGCATGACCCTGCGCGCGACCCGTGGCATTCCACGCCGTCCGGCCGTGACGCAGCAGCACCAGCCGGCGTGACGCCTCAGGCATCGGCAGGAGCGGGACCGTCGGCGAGGTCGGCCGGCAGCGGGATGACCGGGCAGTCGCGCCACAGCCGCTCGAGGGCGTAGAACTCCCGCTCCTCCTCGTGCTGGACGTGGACCACGATCTCGCCGTAGTCGATGAGCACCCACCGGCCGTCGCGCTCCCCCTCGCGGCGGAGCGGCTTGGCGCCGATCTCGCGCAAGGAGTCCTCGACCTGGTCGACGATGGCCTTCACCTGCCGGTCGTTGCTGCCGGAGGCGAGGACGAAGGCGTCGCTGATCGCCAGCTGCTCGCTGACGTCGAAGGCCAGGAGGTTGGTGGCGAGCTTGTCCGAGGCCGCCCGGGCGGCGGCGTGGACGAGCTCGACGGCTCGGTCGGTGGCGGTCATGCTGCTCCGCTTCAGTCGGGGGTGGTGAGGTAGAGGTGGTGCTTGGCGACGTACTGGACGACCCCGTCGGGCACGAGGTACCAGACCGGCTCGCCCTTGCGGGCCCGCTCGCGGCAGTCGGTGGAGGAGATCGCCAGGGCGGGGATCTCGACCAGCGTCACCCGGTCGTGCGGGATGTCGCCCAGCATCGAGGGTGTCATGTCGTACCCCGGACGCGTGCATCCGACGAAGTGGGCCAGCTCGAAGAGGTGGCTCGCGTCGCGCCAGGTGAAGATGTCGGCGAGCGCGTCGGCACCGGTGATGAAGTAGAGCTCGGCAACGGGCAGCTGCACGCGCAGGTCGCGCAGCGTGTCGATCGTGTACGTCGGGCCCCCGCGGTCGATGTCGACGCGGGACACCCGGAACCGGGGGTTGGCCGCGGTCGCGATCACCGTCATCAGGTAGCGGTCCTCCGCGGCCGAGACCACGCGGTCGGACTTCTGCCACGGGTCGCCGGTCGGGACGAACACGACCTCGTCGAGGTCGAACCACGCCTGCACCTCGCTGGCCGCGACCAGGTGCCCGTGGTGGATCGGGTCGAAGGTGCCACCCATGACCCCGACCCGACGGGCCGGGGTGGCGAGCGTGGCCTGCGATGCGGCCGGCTGCGTGCTCAGGGGCGTGCTCAGCTGTGCTCGCGACCCCCGCCGAACGCGGCGAGCGCGGCGAGGAGGGCCAGCAGCAGCACCAGGACCCCGCCACCGACGCCGTAGGACAGCGCGTGGTTGACCTCGTGGACTGCCTCGGCGGCCATCGGGACGACGTTCAGCAACGACATGACGGACATGCTATCGGGCGTCACCGGACGTGGCCGTCTCCGGTCACCACGTACTTGGTCGACGTCATCTCCGGGAGCCCCATCGGGCCGCGGGCGTGGAGCTTCTGGGTGCTGATCCCGATCTCGGCGCCGAAGCCGAACTCGCCCCCGTCGGTGAAGCGGGTCGAGGCGTTGACCAGCACGGCCGCGGAGTCGACGGCGGCCACGAACCGGCGGGCGGCGGCCTGGTCCTCGGTGACGATCGCGTCGGAGTGGCCGCTGGAGTGGCGGTGGACGTGCTCGATCGCCGCGTCGAGGTCGGCGACCACGGCAGCAGAGATGTCGAGGGAGAGGTACTCGGTGCCCCAGTCCTCGTCGGTGGCCGGCACCACCCCGTCGTACGCCGCGAACGCGAGGTCGCCGTGCACGGTGACCCCGGCGTCCTGGAGGGCCGCGACCACCGTCGGCAGGAACGCGTCGGCGACGTCGGCGTGCACGAGCAGGGACTCCGCGGCGTTGCACACGCTGGTGCGATGGGTCTTGGAGTTCAGCACGATCGCGAGGGCCCGGTCGAGGTCGGCGGCCGCGTCGACGTAGACGTGGCAGTTGCCGACGCCGGTCTCGATCACGGGGACCGTCGACTCCTCGACCACCGAGCGGATCAGGCCCGCTCCCCCGCGCGGGATCAGCACGTCGACCAGGCCGCGGGCGCGCATCAGCTCCTTCACGCTCTCGTGGGAGTCGCCGGGAACGAGCTGGACGACGTCGGGGTGCAGCCCGGCCCGCTCGGCGGCGGCGCGCAGCACGGTCACGATCGCGGCGTTGGACGAGCGCGCGCTGGACGAGCCGCGCAGCAGCACGGCGTTGCCGGACTTCAGGCAGATCCCGGTCGCGTCGGCGGTGACGTTGGGCCGCGCCTCGTAGACCATCCCGACGACGCCGAAGGGCACGCGGACCTGCCGCAGCTCGAGCCCGTTGGCCAGCACCCCGCCGCGGACGACCTCGCCCACGGGGTCGGCGAGGCCGGCCACGTCGCGCAACCCCTGCGCCATCCCGGCGACCCGCTCGGGGGTGAGCCGGAGCCGGTCGAGGATGTTGACGGGGGTGCCGCCGGCCTCGGCGCGCCGGAGGTCCTCGCCGTTCGCGGCGAGCACGTCGTCGGTGGCGGCGACCAGGCCGTCGGCCATCGCCAGCAGCGCCACGTCCTTCTCCGCTCGCGTCGCCAGGGCGAGTCCGCGGGCCGCGACACGAGCGCGTTCGGCGACGGCGCGGAAAGTTTCTGGCACGAGATCCAGATTAGTCGGCAACCGAACCGGGATGCTGTGCGTCCATAAGGATGAACGGGGACTCACGGGGTCCCCCTGCGCGGAAGAGACTTCGATGCACCCACGTTCACTCGCAGCGGGGCTGGCTGGTGCCGCCCTGCTCACCACGGCCCTGACCCTGGCGCCCACGGCCGTCGCCGAACCCGCGGACGCGCCGACCCTGAGCCTCGTGGGGTCGGACAAGGTCGTGGCGCTCGCCTACGGCCGTCGCGTCTACACCGACCTCGGTCTGCGCTTCGCCGCCGAGGGCGCCCCGTTCCAGCTCAACGCCCACCGCGACTCGTGGGACGACGAGATCCGCGTCGAGTGGCTGCAGGGCGAGGGCACGGAACCGATCGACCTGCCGGCCGGCTCCATGAGCACCTGGGGCGGGCTCGACGACTTCGTCGACATCAGCATCACCAAGGTCGGCGCGACCGAGCCGTTCCGCGAGATGACGATGGCGAGCTGCTTCAACAGCTACTCCACGACCCGCTCCCACCCCGACGCCCCCGGCCGCTCGCCGTACCCCACGGGCTGCCCGTGGAACCCCTACACCGTGGGCTCGGTCATGGGCATCCAGCAGGGCTGGTCGACCTCCGTCCTGGGCGGCGAGTACGGCTCGTCCATGCGGATCCCGGTCGGCAGGTACGACGTGACCGCCTCGATCGACCCGGACCTGGCGACGTTCTTCGACATCGCGCCCGAGGACTCCAGCGTCGAGACCCGGCTGGTCGTCAAGGAGGGCAACTACGAACGCCCGATGGCACCGGCCGACCGGGGCACGACCCTGGCGCCGTCCGCCGCTCGGCGAGCCGACCACTGCCGCCGCCGGTGAGATCCCGGAGACCGCGCCCGACCTCCAGTCGCTGCCGGCCTTCGACATCAACCTCGACCGCCGCGGCCGCAACCTGCGCTTCGCCGCGACCGTCTGGAACGGCGGCGCCGGCCCGATGGTCGTCGACGGCTTCCGCGACGCGGGCGAGGACCACATGGCCGCCTACCAGTACTTCTACGACGCCGACGGCGAGGAGATCCCCGGCGCCTACCAGCAGGTCGGTGAGTTCCAGTTCCACGGCGCCAACCACCAGCACTGGCACTTCGAGGACTTCGCCGGCTACCGGCTGCTCCAGGACGACAACGGGGTCCCCGGCGACCTGGCCGTGCGCTCCACCAAGGCGTCGTTCTGCCTCGCCAACACCGACGCCGTGGACTACACCGTCCCGAACGCCGACTGGCAGCCCGAGAACACCGACCTCAGCAGCGCCTGTGGCGGTCCCGAGGCGACGGGCCTGCGCGAGGTCCTCTCCAACGGCTCCGGCGACACCTACATGCAGTACCGCGCCGGCCAGGCGTTCCGGGTGGGCAACCTCGCGGACGGCACGTACTGGATCGCCGTCGAGGCCAACCCCGACGACGAGGTCAACGGCCGCAACCTGATCGAGCTGAACTACGACAACAACGACTCGTTCCGCAAGATCAAGCTCGGCACCCGCAAGAGGACCGGCGAGCGGTTCGTCACCGTCGAGCCGGTCGGCATCATCGACGAGTACATGCCCCGCTACTTCCGCTGACGTAGCCCGGCGGGAGGTTGAGTAGGGCCTCCGCGTCACACGAAATGGGCCTCCGCGGCACCCGAGGGTGCCGCGGAGGCCCATTTCAACGTCGGGGCGAGGCTCAGCCCTTGCGCTCGGTGATCTTCTCCGCGGCGCTGGGCAGGACCGTCTTGAGGTCGCCGACGACGCCGAAGTCGACGAGCTCGAAGATCGGCGCCTCCTCGTCCTTGTTCACGGCGATGATCGTCTTCGACGTCTGCATCCCGGCCCGGTGCTGGATCGCGCCGGAGATGCCGGCCGCGACGTACAGCTGGGGCGAGACGGTCTTGCCGGTCTGGCCGATCTGGAACGAGTGGGCGATCCAGCCGGAGTCGACCGCGGCGCGCGAGGCACCCACGGCAGCGCCGAGGGAGTCGGCGAGCTTCTCGACCGGCTCGAAGTCGCCGCCGGTGCCACGGCCACCCGCGACCACGATGGCGGCCTCGGTCAGGTCGGGGCGACCCGAGGCGGTGCGCGGCTGGGAGGCCACGATCTGCGCCTTCTTGGCCGACTCGGAGACCTCCGCCGCGAACTCCTCCACCGTGGCGGCACCCTCGGCCTCCTCGGGGGTGGCCGAGTTCGGCTTCACCGTGATGATCGGCGTGCCCCGGGTGACCTTGGCGGTCACCGTGTAGTTGCCGGCGAAGACCGACTGGGTGGTGGTGCCGTCGTCGGCGATGTCGACCGCGTCGGTGATCAGGCCGGAGCCGATCTTGATCGCGAGCCGGCCGGCGATCTCCTTGCCCTCGATGGTCGAGGGGATGAGCACGGCGGCCGGGGAGGTCTTCTCCACCAGCTGCTGGAGCGCCTCGGCCTTCGGGGCGACGAGGTAGCCCTTGATCTGGGCGTCGTCGACGACGTAGACCTTCTCGGCGCCGTACTTCTTGACCTTCTCGGCGGCGGCGGAGCCCTGGTCGCCGGACCCGATGAAGACGGCCGACGGCTCGCCGAGACGGCGGGCGAGCGTCAGCAGCTCGTAGGTGGGCTTCTTGACCTCGCCGTCGGCGTGGTCGATGAGGACGAGAACTTCGGACATCAGCTGATCACTCCTCAGATGAACTTCTTGGACGCGAGGAAGTCGGTCAGCGCACCGGCGCCGGACCCGTCCTCGTCGGTGACGATCTCGCCGGCGCTGCGCGGCGGGCGCTCGGTGGTGTCCTGGACCTCGGTCCAGGCGACCGAGAGGCCGACCTGGTCGGCCTCGACGCCGAGGTCGGACAGCGCGTAGGTCTCCAGGGGCTTCTTCTTCGCCGCCATGATCCCCTTGAACGAGGGGTAGCGGGCCTCGCCGGACTGGTCGGTCACGGAGATGACCAGGGGCATGGTCGCGCCGATGACCTCGGTCGCGACGTCCCCGTCCCGCTTGACCCGGACCTGGTCGCCCTGGGTCTCCACGACGGAGGCGAAGGTGACCTGGGGCAGGTCGAGGCGCTCGGCCAGCATCGGCGGGACGACGCTCATCGCGCCGTCGGTGGAGGCCATGCCGCACATGACCAGGTCGACGGACCCGATCTTCTCCACGGCCTTGGCCAGCACCAGGCTGGTCGCGACCGCGTCGGAGCCGGCGATGGCGTCGTCGACGACGTGCACGCCCTGGTCGGCGCCCATCTGCAGCGCCTTGCGGACCGCGTCGACGCCCTTCTCCGGGCCCACGCAGAGCGCGGTCACGGTGACGTCCTCGGGGGTCTCGGACTTCTCCTTGATCTGCAGCGCCTGCTCGACGGCGTACTCGTCGAGCTCGGACAGCAGGCCGTCCACCCCGTCACGGTCCACGGTCTTGTCGGACTCGAAGTGACGATCGGCGGTGGCGTCGGGTACGTACTTCACACAGACGACAATGTTCATGGTGATGGCCGGAGTCGGCCCCTCCTGTGCTCTCGGGATGCTTCGAGGTTACTAGCGGGAAACTTGTGCGGGTACCAGCGGTCACGGTGGGATCGCTCACAGCACCCGGTCGGGTCAGGGCCGGACGATGCGATCGAGGATCCGGCCGACCACGAGGTAGGCGATCGCCCCGATCCCCCAGTTGACCAGGGCGTTCTTCACCTCGGCGTTGCCACCACGGAAGTCGAAGATGCCGTTGTCGCGGGAGAAGACCCCGAGGTCCACCGCTCCCGCGCCGCGGACGACGAGCTCGACCAGCGGGTTGTCCTCGTTGGCGTCGAGCGCGACCAGCAGCGCCCCCACCGCCAGCAGGAGCGCGCACAGCACGAAGACCAGCCACAGCACCTGGGCCACGCGGACCCGGGCCGCGGCGACCGCCGACTGCCCGGACTTCTTCTCGGACGTCTCGTCGGACTTCCTGGTCCCGGTCTTGTCTGCCATGGCCGGGATCATAGGGCCTGTCAGCGGCCGGTGAACTCGGCCTTGCCCGGGCCGTTCTCCACGAAGGACCGCATGCCGATGCCGCGATCGTCGGTGGCGAACAGCGCCGCGAACTGCTGGCGCTCGATCTCCAGGCCGGTCTCGAGGTCGACCTCGAGGCCCCGGTCCACCGACTCCTTCGCCGCACGCAGGGCGTACGACGCGGCGCCGGCGAACTGCTGGGCCCAGGCGAGCGCCTCCGCGTACACGCGATCGGCCGGGAACACCCGGTCGACCAGCCCGATCGCGAGGGCTTCGTCGGCCTTGACGAAGCGACCGCTGAAGATCAGGTCCTTGGCGCGGCTCGGTCCGACCAGCCGGGTCAGCCGCTGGGTGCCGCCGGCACCGGGGATGATCCCGAGCAGCACCTCGGGCTGGCCGAGCACGGCGTCCTCGGCCGCGAACCGCACGTCGGCGCACAGCGCGAGCTCGCACCCGCCGCCGAGGGCGTAGCCGGTGACGGCGGCGACGACCGGCTTGGGGATCCGGGCCACCGCGGTGAACGCGGACTGGAGCTTGCCGGAGCGCTGGACCATGTCGGTGTAGGACATGTCCGCCATCTCCTTGACGTCGGCGCCGGCGGCGAAGACCCGCTCCCCGCCGTACACGACGACCGCGCGGACGTCCTCGCGCTCGGAGGCCTCCGTGGCCGCGGCCCGGATCTCCTCCTGCACCTGCACGTTGAGGGCGTTCATCTTCGGGCGGTCCAGCCGGAGGGTGGCGACACCGTCGGCGACCTCGAGGCGCACGAATTCAGTCATGCCGAGCACAGTAGTGACAGGGCATGGGGTTGGATGGTGCGGGTGAGCCTCAACTCCTGGCGCTGGCAGCACCGAGACGAGACCGCACCCGTCTGGCCGGGCTCCCACCAGCTGCCGGGCGCGACCTGGAGCGAGGCGTCGACCAACTTCGCGGTGTGGTCGCCCGAAGCCACCGCCATGTGGGTGTGCCTCTTCGACGACGACGGCACCGAGCAGCGCCACCGGCTGACCGAGCACACGCTCGGCATCTGGCACGGCGCCGTCCCCGACGTCCCGGCCGGTCAGCAGTACGGCTTCCGCGCCGACGGCCCGTGGGACCCGACGCACGGGCGTCGCTTCAACCCCGAGAAGCTGCTGCTCGACCCGTACTCGCGGGCGATCAGCGGCGAGCTCGACGCGGGGCCGGACGCGCTCCCCTACGACCCGGCCCACCCCACGCGTCGCAGCACGGTCGACTCGGCGCCGGCGATGCCGCGCTCGGTCGTGGTGCACGACGACTTCGACTGGGGCGAGGATCGGCGGCTGCGGACCCGCTGGCGGGACACCGTGATCTACGAGCTGCACGTCAAGGGCTACACCGAGCTGCACAACGAGGTCCCCGAGCACCTGCGCGGTACCTACGCCGGGCTGGGCAGCCCCACCGTGACCCGGTACCTCAACGACCTCGGGGTGACGGCCGTCGAGCTGTTGCCGGTGCACCACTTCCTCACCGAGCCGGGGGTCGCGGACCGCGGGCTGGTCAACTACTGGGGCTACAACTCGATCGGCTTCCTGGCCCCGCACGCGGCGTACTCCTCCGCGGGCGACCGCGGCCAGCAGGTCACCGAGTTCAAGCAGATGGTGAAGAACTTCCACGCGGCGGGCATCGAGGTCTTCCTCGACGTCGTCTACAACCACACCGCCGAGGGTGGGACGGACGGGCCGGCGTACTCCTTCCGCGGTCTCGACGACCTGGGCTTCTACAAGCGGGCGGGTACGTCGCGCGACGCCTACTGGGACGTGACCGGGTGCGGCAACACCGTCGACACGACCAACCTGTCGGCGCTGCGGCTGATCCTGGACTCGCTGCGCTACTGGGCGTCGGAGATGCACGTCGACGGCTTCCGCTTCGACCTCGCCTCGGCCCTCGCACGGACCGGCCACGACATCGACATGCGCAGCGCGTTCCTGTCCACGATCAGCCAGGATCCCGTGCTGCGGCACGTGAAGCTGATCGCGGAGCCGTGGGACGCGTCGATGGACGGCTACCGCGTCGGCTCGTTCCCGCCGCCGTGGGTGGAGTGGAACGACCGCTACCGCGACACGATCCGCGACTTCTGGCGCGGCGCCTCGCCCGGGGTGCGCGAGCTCGCCAGCCGGATGGCGGGCTCCTCCGACCTGTACGCCGACGACGGGCGGTCGCCGTACGCCTCGGTCAACTTCGTCACCGCCCACGACGGCTTCACGCTGCGGGACGCGGTGTCCTACGAGCACAAGCACAACGAGGCGAACGGCGAGTCCAACCGCGACGGCTCGGACAACAACCGGTCGTGGAACCACGGGGTCGAGGGCGAGACCGACGACCCGGAGATCCAGGCGATGCGGCGGCGGCAGGCCGCCAACATGATGATCACCCTCTGCCTCTCCAGCGGCTCGCCGATGCTGACCGCCGGCGACGAGCGCGGTCGCACCCAGGGCGGCAACAACAACGCCTACTGCCAGGACAACGACGTGTCGTGGGTCGACTGGCGGCCCGACGACGCGTGGCTCGACGTCTACGACCAGGTGAAGGCGGCGCTCCGACTGCGGCGCGAGCACCCCGCGCTGCGGCAGCGTCACCACTTCGCCGGCAGCCCGACCATCGACGGCGGGCCGAAGGACCTGGCGTGGCTGCACCCGCGTGGTGAGGAGATGGCCGAGCTGGACTGGCACGACGACGCGCTCCAGACCGTCGGCATGTTCGTCTCCGGCGACCCGCTGCGCTCCCCCGGCCCGCGTGGCGAGCAGCAGCGCGACGCGTCGTTCATGCTCTGGTGCAACGCCGGGGCGGAGGCGGTCGACGTACGGCTTCCCGTCAACGCCTGGGTCCGGGCCGGCGAGGTCGTGCTGGGCACCGACCCCGACCTCCACGTCGGCACCTCGGTCGCGGCCGGCGACACCCTCCGGCTCGCCGCCCGCTCCCTCGTCGTCCTGCGCCAGACCTGACCCCGCGAGCTAGGCGGGGAAGGCCACCACGCCGAGCTCGGCGGGCGAGGCCAGCAGGTCGTTCTTGGGGATGACCCGGACCGTGTAGCCGAACGCGCCGCTGCGGGTGAGGGTGACGCCACCGTCGAAGCGGAAGCGGCCGCCCTCGTAGCCCTCCACCGGCGCGAGGCTCTCGGTCGCGGTGGCGACGAGGGTGTCCTCGGAGTCGATCACGCCGTGGACCAGCTGGACGTCGACGTCGTCGGCGGTCAGGTCACCGAGCGAGACGAACGCCCGCACGGTCAGGTGGGTGCCGATCTCGGGGGCGTCACCGACGCCGCTGCTCTCGACGTGCTCGACCCGGACGCCGGACCAGCCGGCGCGCACCTTCTGCTTCCAGGCCGCGAGCTCGGCGGCCCCGGTGTAGTCGGAGTTGAGCTTGCGGCCCGTGACGGCCGCCGGCGTGTAGAGGATCCGCGTGTAGTCGCGCACCATGCGGGTCGCGAGCACCTTCGGGCCCAGCGACTTCAGGGTGTGCCGGACCATCTCCAGCCAGCGGTTCGGGACGCCGTCGGCACCGATGTCGTAGAAGCGCGGCGCGACCTCGTTCTCGATCAGGTCGTAGAGCGCGGTGGCCTCGAGGTCGTCGCGGCGGTCGGGGTCGTCGACACCGTCGGCGGACGGGATCGCCCAGCCGTTGCTGCCGTCGTACCACTCGTCCCACCAGCCGTCGAGGATCGACAGGTTGAGGCCGCCGTTGAGCGCGGCCTTCATGCCGGACGTGCCGCACGCCTCGTACGGGCGCAGCGGGTTGTTCAGCCAGACGTCGCAGCCGGGGTAGAGCGGCAGCGCCATCGCGATGTCGTAGTTGGGCAGGAAGACGATCCGGTGGCGCACCTCCGGGTCGTCGGCGAACTGCACCAGCTGCTGGATCAGTCGCTTGCCACCGTCGTCGGCGGGGTGCGACTTGCCGGCGATGACCAGCTGGATCGGTCGCTCGGGGTGGAGCAGCAACCGCTTGAGGCGCTCGGGGTCCGAGAGCATCAGCGTCAGCCGCTTGTACGAGGGCACCCGGCGGGCGAACCCGATCGTGAGCACGTCGGGGTCCAGGGCCGAGTCGATCCAGGCCAGCTCGGCGGGGGCGGACCCGCGCTTGGCCCACGACTTCGCGAGCCGCTTGCGGGCGTCGGCGATGAGGTTGGCGCGCAGCTGACGCTTGGTCGCCCAGAGGTCGACGCCGGAGATCTTGTCGACCGCGGCCCAGAACGAGTCCGCCTCGGCGGCGTCCATGTCGGCGCCGTGCTCCGCCGCCAGCTCGAGCACCTCGCGGCCGACCCACGTGGGGGCGTGCACGCCGTTGGTGATCGAGGTGATCGGGACCTCGGCCTCGTCGAAGGCGGGCCAGAGGCCGTTGAACATCTCGCGGGAGACATGGCCGTGCAGCTGGGAGACGCCGTTGGCGCGCTGGGCGAGCCGGAAGCCCATCACGGCCATGTTGAAGACCGAGGAGTCGCCGCCCTCGTAGTCCTCGGCGCCGAGGGCGAGGATCCGGTCGAGCGGGACGCCGGGCACCGGCGAGGACCCGCCGAAGTACTGCTCGACCAGCTCGCACGCGAACCGGTCGATGCCGGCCGGCACCGGGGTGTGGGTCGTGAAGACGGTCGAGCCGCGGCTGACCTCGAGCGCGGTGTCGAAGTCGAGCCCGGGGCCGTCCTCGGCCACCGAGAGCTCGCGGATCCGCTCCAGGCCGAGGAAGCCGGCGTGGCCCTCGTTGGTGTGGAACACCTCGGGCTCGGGCGCGCCGGCGATCCGGCTGAAGGCGCGGAGCGCGCGGACACCGCCGACGCCGAGCAGGAGCTCCTGGTGCAGCCGGTGCTCGCTGGTGCCGCCGTACAGGCGGTCGGTCACCTCGCGGAGGTGGTCGGGGTTCTCCTCGACGTCGGTGTCCAGCAGCAGCAGCGGCACCCGGCCGACATTGGCGACCCAGATCCGGGCGACCATCTCGGCGCCACCGGCCAGCGAGATCCGGACCAGCGCACGGGAGCCGTCGGCCTCGTGGAGCAGCGAGATCGGCAGCTCGTCGGGGTCCAGGACGGGGTAGGTCTCCTGCTGCCAGCCCTCACGCGAGAGCGACTGCTTGAAGTAGCCCTGCTTGTAGAGCAGGCCGACGCCGATGATCGGGACGCCGAGGTCGGAGGCCGCCTTGAGGTGGTCGCCGGCGAGGATGCCGAGGCCGCCGGAGTACTGCGGCAGCACCGCGCTGATGCCGTACTCCGGGGAGAAGTACGCGACCGCGCGCGGACCGTCACCCGCCGAGGCCTGGTACCAGCGGTCACCGGACAGGTAGCGGTCGAGGTCGGTCTGCGCCGCCTGGAGCATGTCGAGGAACGCCGCGTCGGCGGCGAGCTCCTCGAACCGGCCGGCATCGACCGCGCCGAGCAGGTGGACCGGGTCGTGCCCGGTCGACTCCCAGAGCTCGGGGTCGACGGCCGCGAAGACGTCCTGCGTGGGCGGGTGCCAGGACCAGCGGAGGTTGCCCGCGAGGGTGCCGAGGGAGGCCAGCGCCGCAGGCAGGACGGGACGGACGGTGAAACGTCGGATGGCTCGCACCCGTGGAGGCTAGCGGCAAAATATGAACGATCCAACCCGCTGTCCGCATGGCGTGGCCCACGTCGCGCGCCTCACCGATTCCCGGCCGTGGCCGCAACCCCTTCGGCACCGCCGGTCAACGACACCGACTGCGCGACCGCGTCCGACCGGGGCTCGACCGTGCACGCCGCCGAGCTGCAGGTGTACTGAGCCGGGCCGGGGGTTTCGAGGCTCGTCGCTGGCGCTCCTCGCACCTCAACCACCGGACGTCCCCAACCTCCCCGCACCTCAACCACCGGACGTCCCCAACCTCCCCGCACCTCAACCACCGGACGTCCCCAACCTCCCCGCACCTCAACCACCGGACGTCCCCAACCTCCCCGCACCTCAACCACCGGACGTCCCCAACCTCCCCGCACCTCAACCACCGGACGTCCCCAACCTCCCCGCACCTCAACCACCGGACGTCCCCAACCTCCCCGCACCTCAACCACCGGACGTCCCCGGTGGTTGAGGTGTGAAGGCGCCCTGGCGCCTGAGCCTCGAAACCCCCGGGCCCCGGCCCCGGTCCGCCCTCACCCGTTCGGACCTCGGCTTGCGTCGGGGTCGGCACTTCGCAAGTGTGGAGCAATGGTCGGACGCATCCCCGTCATGAACGTCTCCCCCCTGGTCGACCTCGGTCGTCAGGCGGCGAAGGCGACCCTCGGCGAGCCGTTCCCGGTGTCCGCGACCGTGTTCCGCGAGGGGCACGACAAGCTGGGCGCCGAGGTGGTGCTCACCGGCCCCGACGGTGCCCGGCGGGACCCGGTCCGGATGACCCTGGACGCCGAGGTCCCGGATCGCTACACCGCCTGGGTCACCCCGGACGCCGAGGGTGCCTGGACCTTCGAGGTGCAGGCGTGGTCCGACCCGATCGCGACCTGGCAGCACGCCGCGGGACTGAAGATCCCCGCCGGTGTCGACGTGGACCTGATGTTCACCGAGGGCAGGCTGCTGCTGGAGCGCGTCCAGCAGGGGCTGGCCTCCTCCGAGACCACGGCCGCCGAGCTGGTGAGGGGCGGGCTGGCCGCCGCCACCGACGACACCCGCCCGCCGGAGGCACGGCTCGCCGCCCTGCAGTCGCCCGACCTGGTCGCGGTGCTCCGCGCCCACCCGCTGCGCGAGCTGGTGACCGTCGAGGGCCCGTTCCCGGCGTACGCCGACCGCCCGCGCGCGCTGTTCGGCAGCTGGTACGAGTTCTTCCCGCGATCCGAGGGCGCGACCCGGGACGCGAAGACCGGCGCGGTCACCAGCGGCACGTTCCGCACCGCCGCCGAGCGCCTCGACGCCGTGGCCGAGATGGGCTTCGACGTGATCTACCTGCCCCCGATCCACCCGATCGGCGAGGTCAACCGCAAGGGCCCCAACAACACCCTGACCCCCGGCCCCGAGGACACCGGTTCGCCGTGGGCGATCGGCAGCAAGGACGGTGGCCACGACGCGGTCCACCCCGACCTCGGCACGCTGGAGGACTTCGACGCGTTCGTCGCCCGCGCGACCGAGCTCGGCCTCGAGGTCGCCCTCGACCTGGCCCTCCAGGCCGCGCCCGACCACCCGTGGGTGAGGACCAACCCCGAGTGGTTCACCACCCGCGCCGACGGCACCATCGCCTACGCCGAGAACCCGCCGAAGAAGTACCAGGACATCTACCCCGTCAACTTCGACAACGACCCGGCCGGCATCTCCGCCGAGGTGCTGCGGATCGTGCGCCACTGGATGGCCCACGGCGTCCGGATCTTCCGCGTCGACAACCCCCACACCAAGCCGGTCGCGTTCTGGGAGTGGCTGCTGCGCGAGGTCCGCTCGACCGACCCCGACGTGCTGTTCCTGGCCGAGGCGTTCACACGGCCGGCGATGATGAGCGGCCTCGGGGCGATCGGCTACCACCAGTCCTACACGTACTTCACGTGGCGGACCGGCAAGACCGAGATCGAGGACTACCTCGTCGAGCTCTCCTCGGAGACCGACCACCTGGTGCGGCCGAACTTCTTCGTCAACACCCCCGACATCCTGCACGCCTTCCTCCAGTACGGCGGCCCCGCGGCGTTCAAGATCCGCGCCGTCCTGGCGGCCACCGGCTCGCCGAGCTGGGGGGTGTACGCCGGTTACGAGCTGTACGAGCACGTGGCGGTGAAGCCCGGCAGCGAGGAGTACCTCGACTCCGAGAAGTACCAGGTCCGGATCCGCGACTGGGACGCGGCGGCCACCGAGGGGCGCACGCTGGCCCCGTACCTGACGACGCTGAACCGGGTCCGTCGTGAGCGTCCGGCGCTCCAACAGCTGCGCGACCTCGCGATCCACCAGACCGACGACGACCACGTCCTGTGCTTCAGCAAGCGCGCCGTGCTGCCCGACGGCCAGGTCGACCAGGTGGTCGTCGTGCTCAACCTCGACCCGCACGCGACGCGCGAGACCACCGTCCACCTCGACCTGCCCGCGCTCGGGCTCGACTGGGGCGACTCGGTCGCCGTCCACGACGAGATCAGCGACCAGTCCTGGTCGTGGGGTGCCCACAACTACGTGCGGCTCGACCCCGGCCACGAGCCCGCGCACCTCCTGACCGTGAGGAGTGCCCGTTGAGCCACGTTCCCGCGACCGAGGTGACCCCGGAGGGCGCGACCCCCGACTGGTTCAAGACGGCGGTGTTCTACGAGGTCCTGGTCCGCTCCTTCCGCGACTCCAACGCCGACGGCGTGGGCGACTTCCAGGGGCTCATCGAGAAGCTCGACTACCTCCAGTGGCTGGGCGTCGACTGCCTGTGGGTGCCGCCGTTCTTCACCTCGCCGCTGCGCGACGGCGGGTACGACGTCGCCGACTACACCGACATCCTCCCCGAGTGCGGCACGGTCGAGGACTTCCAGCTGTTCCTCGACGAGGCCCACAAGCGTGGCATCCGCGTGATCGTCGACTTCGTCATGAACCACACCAGCGACGCCCACCCGTGGTTCCAGGAGTCTCGCAAGGACCCCGACGGCCCCTACGGCGACTTCTACGTCTGGTCCGACACCGACGAGCTCTACGAGGAAGCGCGGATCATCTTCGTCGACACCGAGCCGTCGAACTGGACGTGGGACCCGGTCCGCGGCCAGTACTTCTGGCACCGGTTCTTCCACCACCAGCCCGACCTGAACTTCGACAACCCGAAGGTCCACGACGCCATGATCGAGGCGATGGACTTCTGGCTCGCGATGGGCCTCGACGGGTTCCGGCTGGACGCCGTGCCCTACCTCTACGAGCGTCCCGGCACGAACGGCGAGAACCTCCCCGAGACCCACGACATGCTCAAGAAGGTCCGGAAGTTCGTCGACGACAAGTACCCCGGCACGGTCCTGCTGTGCGAGGCCAACCAGTGGCCGGCCGACGTCGTGGAGTACTTCGGCGACCCGGAGGTCGGCGGCGACGAGTGCCACATGGCGTTCCACTTCCCGGTGATGCCGCGGATCTTCATGGCCGTACGACGCGAGTCGCGCTACCCCATCTCGGAGATCATGGAGGAGACGCCCGCGATCCCCGACAGCTGCCAGTGGGGCATCTTCCTGCGCAACCACGACGAGCTGACCCTCGAGATGGTGACCGACGAGGACCGCGACTACATGTGGTCGGAGTACGCGACCGACCCGCGGATGAAGGCCAACATCGGCATCCGTCGGCGGCTGGCGCCGCTGCTCGACAACGACACCAACCGGATGGAGCTCTTCACCGCGCTCCTGCTGTCGCTGCCCGGCTCCCCCGTCCTCTACTACGGGGACGAGATCGGGATGGGCGACAACATCTGGCTCGGTGACCGCGACGGCGTCCGGACCCCGATGCAGTGGACCGGCGACCGCAACGCGGGCTTCTCCGCGGCGACACCGGGCAGGCTGCACCTGCCGCTGGTCCAGGACCCGGTCACCGGCTACCAGAGCGTCAACGTGGAGGCGCAGCTGGAGAACTCCTCCTCGCTGCTGCACTGGACCCGACGGATCATCCACGCCCGGCGCAACCACCCGGCGTTCGGGCTGGGCACCTTCGCCGACCTCGGTGGCTCCAACCCGAGCGTGCTGTCCTACGCGCGTGAGTACGTCGACGAGGACGGCCACGAGGACGTCATCGTCTGCATCAACAACCTGTCCCGCTTCCCGCAGCCCGTCGAGCTCGACCTGCGCCGGTTCGAGGAGATGGTCCCGGTCGAGCTGCTCGGGGGCGTCCCGTTCCCCGCGATCGGCGAGCTGCCGTACCTCCTGACGCTGGGTGGGTACGGCTTCTACTGGTTCCGGTTGACCCGGCCGGTCAGCGACGAAGGAGGCATGCCGTGACCCCCGCTGTCACCACCGCCCTCACCGAGTTCGTGGGCCAGGCCCGCTGGTTCGGCGGCAAGGGCCGCTCCTACGCCGTCACCGGTGTCCGCCGGCTCGGCGTGCTCGGCGACGCCCCGACCCTCGCGCTCGACCTGGTCACGGTCACCTACGACGACGAGGAGGGCGGCCAGGAGTTCTACCAGCTCCCCCTCGCCTGCTACGCCGAGCCCCAGGAGCACCTCCAGCACGCGCTGGTCGGCCAGTGGGACGACGCCGACGCGGGCCCGTCGTACGCCTACGACGGCGTGCACGACCGGGAGGCGATGGCCCACGTGCTCGGTGCGTTCGACGCTCCCCCGTCGGGGGCCCTCCACTTCGAGCGGCTGCCCGGGCACGACCTCGACCTCTCGACCCACTCCACGCTGTTCTCCGGCGAGCAGTCGAACTCCTCCGTCGCGTTCGGCGAGGACGCGCTGCTGAAGCTCTTCCGCAAGATCACCCCCGGCCACAACCCCGACGTCACCATCCACGAGGTGCTGACCCGGGCCGGCTCCGACCACGTGGCCGCCCTCTACGGCTGGATCGAGACCGAGTCGCTGGTCGCGGGCGAGGTGCTCCAGCTGGCGATGCTCCAGCAGTTCCTCCGCACCGCCTCCGACGGCTGGGAGCTGGCCCTGGCGAGCGTGCGCAACCTGTTCGCCGAGGGCGACCTCCACGCGGACGAGGTCGGGGGCGACTTCGCCGGCGAAGCCGCCCGGCTGGGGGTCGCGCTGCGCGAGACCCACACCACCCTGGCCGAGCACTTCCCGGTGCACACCCGGGACGCCGATGACCAGGCAGCGCTGGCCCGGGCGATGCGCACCCGGCTCGCCGCCGCCGCCAAGGTCGTCCCGGGGCTCGCCGAGCACGCCGACGACCTCGGCGCGGTCTTCGACCGGGTGGCCCGCCTCGAGGGCGTCGCCATCCAGCAGATCCACGCCGACCTCCACCTGGGCCAGACGCTGCGCACGGTGAAGGGCTGGAAGATCGTGGACTTCGAGGGCGAGCCCGCCAAGCCGCTCGCCGAGCGGGTCCTCCCCGACTCCCCCTGGCGCGACGTCGCCGGGATGCTGCGCTCCTTCGACTACGCCCCGCGGGTCGTCGAGCAGACCTACGGCGACTCCGAGCCGATGGGCGCCGAGCAGCGCGCCTTCCGGGCCGCCGAGTGGTCCGCCCGCAACCGCGACGTCTTCCTGGAGGCGTACGCCGGCGGCCCGCTGAGCGACGACGAGCAGGTGCTGCTCTCGGCGTACGTCGCCGACAAGGCCGTCTACGAGGCGGTCTACGAAGCCCGGAACCGACCCACCTGGGTCTCCATCCCCCTGGACGCGATCGCAAAGGTGGTGGCTGCATGAGCACGCCCCGACCCCTTCCCACCGACGAGCTCGAGCAGCTGGTCCGAGGCGAGCACGGGCACCCGCACGCCGTCCTCGGCCCCCACCCCCACGACGGCTCGGTGACCGTGCGGGTCCTGAAGCCGCTCGCCAGCTCGGTCGTGGTGACCTACGGCGACGAGCGGCTCGAGCTGACCCACGAGCACGAGGGCGTCTGGGTCGGCGTGCTGCCCGGCGAGGACGTCCCCGGCTACCGGCTGGAGGTCAGCTACGACGGCGGTACGACCCTCCACGTGGACGACCCGTACCGCTTCCTGCCCACGCTGGGGGAGATGGACCTCCACCTCATCAACGAGGGGCGGCACGAGAACCTCTGGCAGGTGCTCGGCAGCCGGGTCCACCGCTACGAGGGCCCCCTGGGCGACACGGTGACCGGGACGTCGTTCGCGGTCTGGGCGCCCTCGGCGCGGGCCATCCGCCTGAAGGGCTCCTTCAACAGCTGGGACGGCCGCGAGCACCCGATGCGCCAGCTCGGCACGTCCGGGGTGTGGGAGCTGTTCGTCCCCGACACCGGCTCCGGCACCGTCTACAAGTTCGCGATCCTGGGCGCTGACGGCGAGTGGCGCGAGAAGGCCGACCCGATGGCCTTCCACACCGAGGTCCCGCCGCTGACCGGGTCCGTGGTCTTCGACTCCGGGTACGACTGGAGCGACGGCGACTGGATGGCCGAGCGCGCCTCCCACGAGCCGCTCTCCGAGGCGATGTCGACCTACGAGGTCCACCTCCCGTCGTGGCGCCGCCGCGACGGCCAGGCCCTGTCCTACGCCGAGCTCGCCGACGAGCTGGTCCCCTACCTCACCGACCTCGGCTTCACCCACGTGGAGTTCCTGCCCGTCATGGAGCACCCGTTCGGCGGCTCGTGGGGCTACCAGGTGACGTCGTACTACGCCCCGACGTCGCGGCTCGGGGATCCCGACGGCTTCCGCCACCTCGTGGACCGGCTCCACCAGGCCGGGATCGGCGTCATCGTGGACTGGGTGCCGGCGCACTTCCCCAAGGACGAGTTCGCGCTCGCCCGCTTCGACGGGACGCCGCTGTACGAGGACCCGAACCCCTCGCGCGGCGAGCACCCCGACTGGGGCACCTACATCTTCAACTTCGGCCGCAGCGAGGTCCGCAACTTCCTGGTCGCCAACGCGCTCTACTGGCTCGAGGAGTTCCACATCGACGGCCTGCGCGTCGACGCGGTCGCCTCGATGATCTACCTCGACTACTCCCGGGAGCCCGACCAGTGGACCCCCAACGTCCACGGCGGCCGCGAGAACCTCGAGGCGGTGCAGTTCCTGCAGGAGATGAACGGCACCGTCGGCAAGCGGGTCCCCGGCGCGATCACGATCGCGGAGGAGTCGACCTCGTGGCCCGGCGTCACCAAGCCGACCTCCGAGGGTGGCCTCGGCTTCTGGCTGAAGTGGAACATGGGCTGGATGCACGACTCGCTCGGCTACGTCGCGCACGACCCGGTCCACCGCGCCTGGCACCACGGCGAGATGACGTTCTCGCTGGTCTACGCGTGGTCGGAGAACTACGTCCTCCCGATCAGCCACGACGAGGTCGTCCACGGCAAGGGGTCCCTCCTGCGCAAGATGCCGGGTGATCGCTGGCAGCAGCTGGCCAACCTGCGCGCCTACCTCGCCTACATGTGGGCGCACCCCGGCAAGCAGCTGTTGTTCATGGGCTCGGAGATGGGACAGGAGTCGGAGTGGGCCGAGGCCCGCGAGCTCGACTGGTGGCTGCTCGACCACCCCGAGCACCGCGGCGTGCAGTCGCTGGTCCGCGACCTCAACCGGGTCTACCGGGACACCCCGGCCCTCCACACGAACGACAACGACCCCGCTGCGTTCGAGTGGCTCGACGCGAACGACGCCAGCCGCAACACCTTCTCGTTCCGCCGCCAGGCCGCCGATGGCGGTGAGCTGGTCTGCGTGGCGAACTTCGCCGCGGAGCCCCACCACGGCTACCGGCTGCCGCTGCCCGCGGCCGGTGAGTGGGAGGAGGTCGTGAACACCGACGCCGAGTCCTACACCGGCTCCGGCGTCGGCAACCTCGGCGTCGTCACCGCGGTCGCCGGCGACCACGCTGGCCGACCCGCCTACGCGGACATCGTGGTCCCCCCGCTCGCGACGATCTGGCTCCGCTCCCGCGGCTGACGTCCTGGCGCACCCCGGGTCACCACCCGGGGTGCCCAGCAGCACGTGGTGTCGCACCCCGCGACACCACCCAGCGTGCCCAGCAGCAGGTGGTGCCGCACCCCGCGACACCACCCACGCCCCGGAAGCCCGAGAACCGACCCACCCCGCGCCACCTCCCGCCCGCCTGTGGAGGACGGCCGACGCAGGCGCCGCCGGACGGGTAGAACCGGTCGCATGCCCCGGCTCGTCGACTACTCCGCCCGCTTCGAGTTCCTGCGCCAGGCCGCCTTCCTCCTGGTCCGCGACGAGGGGCCACACGTGTTGAGCCGGAACACGCTCGCGGCAGTCCTCGGCATCTCGTCCACGACGGTGCGACGCCTGGTCGCCTCCGAGTCGGACCTCCGGTCCCTGGCGGCCGACGAGGTCACCCGGCGACGACGGCACGGCCGCTGGGGAGTCCCGCGGGACCTCGACGCCCAGGGCCGGGCACTCCACCTGCTCCGCCGCCTCCTCGCCGACGAGGAGCACCGGGTCGCCGAGGAGCTCGCGTGGCTCCGGCTCGAGGTCGACTCCCGTCGCCTCACGGTGCCGGAGGACGAGACCAGGGAGGCGCTCCGCGCGACGTACCGGTTCGCCGACTGCGGTATCCCCGAGGACGAGCCCGCGGACGCGCCCGAGGAAACGCTGGACAGCCGACGAAGAGATCGACCAGCTGGACCACCACCGCGGCGAGCGCGAGGTGGACATGACCGCCTGGGTGGCCCAGGCGCTCGGGGAGCTCGGGGTGGGAGACCCTGCGGAACCCCGACGGACCCGTGCGGTGGTCGAGGGGCTCGGGCTGGCCGTGCTGCTGGGGAGGATGTCCCCGACGGACGCCGTGGCCGCGCTGGAGCACCACGTCCACATGCTCGTCCGAGCGTCGGGGAGCCCCGGCTAGGGTGACCGCGTGACTCCCCCGACCGACCCGGCCGGCCCCCACGTCGAGACCGTCGACGAGGGCGTGGCGCGGGTGACCTGGCCCGCGGAGCTGCACGCGGAGGACCTCTGGGGTGCCGTCGACGTGGTCCGCCGGGCCGTCGAGGACGCGTTGACCGGGCACCCCCGGGTCGAGACACACGTCCCGCTCGACGACCACACGGCTCAGCGGGTGGCGACGTGGTCGGGGCTCCGGCGGGAAGGTGTCCGACGCAGCGTGGGCGGTGACCGGATCGTCTACGCCCGGCTGGAGTCCGACGTGCCGGCGTCCGAGCCGGAGGGCTTCCGGGCCCTGCTCAACTCCTTCCTCCCCCGCAAGCGCGCGATCAGCCAGATGCTGCTGCGCGACCACGACGGCCGGGTGCTGCTCTGCGAGCTCACCTACAAGCGCGACTGGGACCTCCCCGGCGGGGTGGTCGAGGTCGGCGAGTCGCCGCGGCTCGCGGTCGCCCGCGAGGTCGAGGAGGAGCTCGGGCTGACGGTGGCGCCCGGCGCGCTGCTGCTCACCGACTGGCTACCGCCCTGGAGCGGGTGGGACGACGCCGTCTGCCTGGTGTTCGACGGCGGGACCCACGACGCGTCACTCGTCGACCGGGTCGTGCGGCAGGAGCGCGAGATCCGCTCCGTGACCTTCTGCGAGCCGGCCGAGGCACGCGAACACTGCGCGGACTTCACCGCCCGCCGGGTGGAGGCCGCGCTGGCCAACCTGACCGGTGGCACACCGGCGTACGTCGAGAGCGGTCGCTGACCCTCGCCAACCGGGGCCAGTCGTGCAAGGGTCCGTCCATGGGCTTCGTGTACGACTTCGCCTCGGGCAGCAAGGACCAGCGCGACCTGCTGGGAGGCAAGGGCGCCAACCTCGCCGAGATGACCAACCTCGGGCTGCCGGTGCCGCCCGGATTCACGATCACCACCGAGGCGTGTCGCGCCTACCTGCGCGACGGCGGCGACCCCGAGGGACTGCCCGAGGAGGTCACCGAGCACCTCGCCGCGCTCGAGGAGACGATGGGGCGCCGGCTCGGCCAGGCCGACGACCCGCTGCTCGTCAGCGTGCGGTCCGGCGCGAAGTTCTCGATGCCCGGGATGATGGAGACCGTCCTCAACATCGGCCTCAACGACGAGTCGGTCGTCGGGCTGGCCCAGCAGAGCCAGGACGAGCGGTTCGCCCAGGACTCCTACCGCCGACTGCTCCAGATGTTCGGCGCCACGGTCCTCGACATCGACGGCGAGCACTTCTCCGAGGCACTCGACGCCGCCAAGACGGCGCGGGGCACCGAGAACGACCTCGACCTGGACGCCGACGACCTGCGCGGACTGGTCGAGACGTTCAAGGGCATCGTCCGCGAGCAGGCCGGGCGCGAGTTCCCGCAGGACCCGCGCGAGCAGATGGACCTCGCGATGCGCGCCGTCTTCGACTCCTGGAACACCGACCGGGCCCGGCTCTACCGCCGCCAGGAGCGGATCCCCGAGGACCTCGGCACCGCGGTCAACATCCAGGCCATGGTCTTCGGCAACTTCGGCATGGACTCCGGCTCCGGGGTCGCGTTCACCCGTGACCCGGCCAGCGGCAACCAGGGCGAGTACGGCGACTACCTGCAGAACGCCCAGGGCGAGGACGTCGTCGCCGGCATCCGCAACACCGTCAGCCTGGCCGACTTCGGCGACGTCGACCGGTCCTCCCACGACGAGCTGATGGCGATCATGGGTCGGCTCGAGCGGCACTACCGCGACATGTGCGACATCGAGTTCACCGTCGAGCGCGGCAAGCTCTGGATGCTGCAGACCCGGGTCGGCAAGCGCACCCCCGAGGCTGCGTTCCGGATCGCGATCCACATGGTCGACGAGGGCCTGATCATGATGGACGAGGCCGTCACCCGCGTCACCGGCGAACAGCTCGCGCAGCTGATGTTCCCCCGCTTCGACGCAGCCGCCGAGCGCACCCTGCTCGCGACCGGCATGAACGCCTCCCCCGGCGCCGCCGTCGGCAAGGCGGTCTTCGACTCCGACACCGCGGTGGAGTGGGCCGAGCGCGGCGAGGACGTGATCCTGGTCCGCAAGGAGACCAACCCCGACGACCTGCGCGGCATGGTCGCCGCCCGCGGCATCCTCACCAGCCGCGGCGGGAAGACCTCCCACGCGGCGGTCGTGGCGCGCGGCATGGGCCGCACCTGCGTCTGCGGCGCCGACGCGCTGGACGTCGACACCAAGGCACGTGAGTTCACGGTCCGCGACGGCATCACCGTGCGCGAGGGCGACGTGATCTCGATCGACGGCTCGACCGGCGAGGTCTTCGTCGGCGAGGTCCCGGTCTCCGCCGCCCTCGTCGTGCGGCACTTCGAGGGCGAGAAGGTCGACGACGACCTGGTCAGCGCCGTGTCGCGGATCATGGCCCACGCCGACGGCGCCCGCCGGCTCCGGGTGCGGGCCAACGCCGACACCCCCGACGACGCCGCCCGTGCCCGCCGGTTCGGGGCCCAGGGCATCGGGCTGTGCCGTACCGAGCACATGTTCCTCGGCGACCGGCGCGAGCTGGTCGAGACGCTGATCGTCGCCGAGAACGAGGACGACCAGCGCGCCGCCCTGGACGCGCTGCTGCCGCTCCAGCGCAAGGACTTCACCGAGATCTTCGAGGCCATGGACGGGCTGCCGGTCACGATCCGGCTGATCGACCCTCCCCTGCACGAGTTCCTGCCCGACCTGACCGAGCTGTCGGTCAAGGTCGCCCTCGCCGAGGAGCGCGGCGAGCCCGACGAGCACGACCGGGTGCTGCTCCAGCACGTCCGCCGGCTGCACGAGCAGAACCCGATGCTCGGACTGCGCGGCGTCCGCCTGGGCATCCAGATCCCCGGCCTGTTCCGGATGCAGGCCCGGGCCATCCTCGAGGCGGCCGCCGACCGCACCGCGGAGGGCATGCGGCCGCTGCCGGAGATCATGATCCCGCTCGTGGCCAGCGTCCGTGAGCTGGAGATCGTCAAGGCCGACATCCTCGAGGTGGCAGCCGAGATCGAGGCGAGTCGCGACGTCACCCTCCACTACTCGATCGGCACCATGATCGAGCTCCCACGAGCCGCCTTCCTCGCCGACCGGATCGCCGCCGAGGCCGAGTTCTTCTCCTTCGGCACCAACGACCTGACCCAGATGGCGTGGGGCTTCTCCCGCGACGACGTCGAGGCGGCGTTCTTCTCCCGCTACTTCGAGCACGCGATCTTCGACGTCTCGCCGTTCGAGTCGCTCGACACGCGGGGCGTCGGCGGCATGGTCGAGATGGGGACCCAGAAGGGTCGCGAGACCAGGCCCGACCTCAAGGTCGGCGTGTGCGGCGAGCACGGTGGCGACCCACGGTCGATCCACTTCTTCGACAGCGTGGGGCTCGACTACGTGTCGTGCTCCCCGTTCCGGGTCCCGGTCGCCCGGCTCGAGGCCGGACGCTCGGTCCTCGGCCAACGCCGCTAGAGCGTTAGAAGAGCGCGGACGCCAGCTGCTGGCGGCCGCGGACCACCCGGGCGTCGTCGTTGCCGACCGCCCCGAAGAGGGCGAGCAGGTGCTCGCGCGCGGCGTCGCGTTCCTTGTCCGACGTACGCCGGATCAGGTCGACGAGCCGGGTGAAGGCGTCCTCGACGTGGCCGCCGAGGAGGTCGAGGTCGGCGACCAGGGTCTGGGCGTCGACGTCGTCGGGGTTGGCCGCGGCGGCCTCGCGAGCGGCCTGCAGGTCGACGCCACGGGTACGTCGCAGCAGCGTGGCCATGGCCAGGCCGGCGGCGGCCTCGGTGTCGGCCGGGTTGGCATCCACGAGCTTCTGGTACTCAGCGACCGCGCCGTCGACGTCGTCGGCCTCCAGGGCGGCCTGGGCCGCGGCGTAGCGCGGGTCGACCGGCGGCTCGCCGTCCTCGCCCGCCGCGGCGACCGGCTCGGCCCCACGCGGCTGGTGCCGGCCGGCGATGCCCTGGGTGGTGAGCTGCTGGACGACCTGGGTCAGCGCGGCGCGCAGCTCCTCGAGCGGCAGCGCGTCCTGCATCAGCGGCATCGGCCGGCCGTCGACGACGGCGACCACGAGCGGCACCGACGGGATCTGCATCGCCTGGGCGATGCCCGGAGCGGCGTCGATGTCGACCAGGCCGACCAGGAAGCGGCCCTCGAACTCGCCCGACAGCGCCTCCATGTCGTCGGCGAGCTGACCGCTCTCCGGCATCCGGGTGCGCGAGTAGAAGACGAGCAGCACCGGCGCGGTCATCGAGGTCTCGACCACCGACTGGAAGTTCTCCTCCGTGAGGGTCACGGCGTACGCCGAGACGGCACCCCCGGCCGACGGGCCCGGCGCTGCGCCGCCACCCGCGGGCGGAGTGGCGGGGGCGGGGCGCTTGAGGGCGGAGAGGTCGATCGCTCCGGGACGGCTGAAGGGCTGCTGCGTCATGGCTCCCATCCTAGGGAGGGGTGCCCGACGCCCGGCCGTGGGTCAGCGCCGGGTCCAGCGGAGCGGCCGGCCGCGCGCCGCCGAGCGGGAGGCGGTCGGCAGGAAGGACGTGTCCGGGTCGGACGCGACGAGGCCCTCGCGCTCGGCCCGGGGGTAGCCGAAGCCCATCGGCTGCTCGTCCCGGCTGAGGGCGACGCGCAGCTTCCGACGGCGCTGGTCACGGTCAGCGCCTCAGAAGTCTCCGGCGGCCTGCCGAACCGGTCGAAGCAGCTCCGAGAGCGCCCGCAACGCCTCGTCGTCGAGCACTCCGAGCCCGAAGTCGGCGCCGACCAGGTCCGCGGTGGCCCCTTGCACGACCGTGCGCCCGGCGGGCGTGATCTCCGCCAGCACCGCCCGGCCGTCCTCAGGGTGCGGGCGACGCACGACGTGCCCATCGGCCTCGAGCTTGCGCACGATCGAGGTGACCGACGTCGGGTGCACCTGCAGCCGCTCCCCCATCTTGCCCAGCGGCAAGGACCCGCGTGAGGAGAAGGTGAGCAGCACCAGTGCCTCGTACCGGGCGAAGGTGAGGCCGTGCGGGCGCAGGATCTGGTCGAGCCGACCGATGACGAGCTGCTGCACCCGCATCAGCGAGGTCACCGCGTGCATCGCGGGGACGCCGCTCCAGTGGGCCTGCCACTGGCGGGCGGCCTCGTCGATCGGGTCGAACGGGAGCCGGGGCACGCGGGACCGCCTCAGTTGACGACCCGCGGGCCGCGCAGTCCGGAGCGCTGCACCACGCGCTGGATGGAGAGGTCGCGGTCGTCGGGACGGCCGACGAACCGGATGTCGCGCAGCCCCTGCTCCTGGGCCGCGGACTCGAAGACGAAGTGGCCGTAGCCCAGGATCCGGCCGATCAGCGGAGTGGCGACGGTGATGTCGAGGATCCTGGTCAGCGGCATGGTCGCGAGCTGTCGCGAGAGCACGCCGTGCACCCTGAAGACCCTCATGTTGGTGATCACGAAGCGGTCAACCCGGGCCTGGAGGGCGAGCCAGCCGCCGTGCGCCAAGAGGGCCAGGGCCACCACGAAGGGGAACCACGCCAGATCGATGTCGACGACCGGCATCGCCACGAGCAGGGCGACCGCGACCACGCACTCCACGGCCGGGCGGAGGTAGGCGACCCAGTGCTTGCGCACCTCGTCGACGATGACCTCGCCCTCGTCGCGCAGCAGGTGCCGGCGGATGTCGGGCTCGGTCACCGATGCGAGCAGACCCATGGTGACCCCCGGGTCAGACCAGGGCGCCGAAGAACCGGATGACGGCCTTGAACAGCTGCTCCGCGAGGCTCCAGGTCTGGGCGAACGCGGACTTGGCCGCCTCGGCCATCCCGGAGGGGTCGGTGAACATCCAGAAGCCCAGGAAGACCACGACCACGATGAGGATCGCCTTCTTGGCATTCATGACGGGTGCTCCGTTCGGGGACGCGGCGCAGGACGACACCATTCGTACCAGCCGCCCCGGCCGGTACGACGGAGGCGCGCCCGGTGGTGGGACGGGTCAGGGTGGGGGTGGCGTCGCCAGCGGGAGCGTGAAGGTGATCCGAGTGCCCTCCGAGGGGGCCTCCTCGACCCAGATCCGGCCGCCGTGCCGGTCCACGACCCGTTGACAGATCGCCAGCCCGAGGCCCGTGCCGCTGTAGCCGGAGGCGTGCGCGCGGGCGAAGGTGTCGAAGACCCGGTGACGCTGGGCGGGTGGGATCCCGATCCCGTTGTCGGCCACCGTGACCTCGAGGTCGCCCTCGACCTCGCGGGCGACCAGCGCCACGGTGGGCCGGACGCCGGGCGCGACGTACTTCACGGCGTTGCCGACCAGGTTGTCGAGCAGCTGGCGAAGCAGGAACCGGTCGCCCTCCACCCACATCCCCGGCTGGACCGAGATCCGCGCGTGGGCGTCGCCGGAGCGACGCAGCTCGGCGACCTCCTCCCCCAGCGTCGACAGGTCGACGGTCTCCAGCTCGAGCGGTCGGTCACGGGCCACCGTGATCCCGAGCAGGTCGTCGATGAAGGCGCGCATCTGGTCGGAGGCGTTCAGCAGCCGGGCTCACCATCGAGCGCATGGCCGGCACGTCCGGCAGGCCGTCGGCGGTCAGCTCCTCCTGGAGGCTCTCGGTCCAGCCACGGATCACGGTGAGCGGGTTCTTCAGGTCGTGGGCCACGACGCCGGCGAACGCCACGAGTTGGTCGCGCTCCTCGTGGTCGGCCGTGACGTCGCGGAGCGTGTTGACGACCACCGGCCGGTCGTCGTCGCCCAGCGACTGGAGCGGGATCGAGGAGATCTCGAGGTGGCGCTCCGCCGCCCGACGGCAACCGTAGCCGTACCGTCTCGCGGACCACCCTCGACTCCGCACGGGCCCGGCTGTGCGGCATCTGCGACCGCGGGATCGGGACTCCCTCGTCGTCCACCATCTGGGGTTGCGCCGCGTCGCCCTCGTCGGGCTCGAGGAACCCACCGTGGCCGGTGAGCCGCCGAGCGGCCCGGTTGCGCAGGGTGTAGTCGTCGTCGGACGTGATGACGGTGACGCCCTCGTCGAGGTGCTCGACCACCGTGGAGAACAGGGTGGCGCGGCTCTCCGCGACCTGCTCGGCCGAGCGCGCCCGCTCGGTGGCCGTACGCCGCTGCTCGACGTCGATGGAGATCGCCAGCGCCGCCAGCACCAAGGTGATGAGGAAGGCCTGTGCGATGGCGGCGCTCTCGAACGGCGCGCTGCCAAGCACCTGGAACTGTCCCGCACCGGCGAAGGTCGCGATGACGCCGAGCGTGCCGAGCACGAGGGCGAGCCCGACCGCGGCAACCGGCGGGATCCGGAACGCCGCCCACACCACGACCAGCACGAGCGTGAAGGCCAGCGGCTGGGGGACCTCCGAGAAGACGAGGGTGCACAGCCAGACCGCCGCGGCCAGCATGAGGACGAGCTCGGGGGCCCAGCGCACCGGTGGGCGGGTGCGGGTGCCGAGCGCCCGGCGCAGCTCCCCGCGCCAGGCGGGGGCGACGTAGGGCAGCAGCAGCACGCCCACGCTGACCGGGCCGAGGATGCCGCTGTAGTTGCGGATCAGGAGGAGCAGGAACGTCTCGAGGTCGTAGGTCGGCAGCAGCCACATGCCCCACGTGCGGAGCACCGCCGCCACCAGGGCCCCGACGCCCGAAGCCGCCAGCACCACGACGAGGTCGAACAGGGTTTGCGGTCGGGCCAGCCCCGGGCGGTCGGGTTGCAGCCAGCGCGCCACCAGCAGCCAGGTCCACGGCACCAGCACCACCAGCAGCATCGAGACCAGCGCCCGCGGGACGTCACCGTCCTCGAGGTAGATCGTCACGCCGGTGAGGGCGGCGAGGCCGACGGTATCAAGGATCCTGCCCCGGCCGCGGCCGGAGGCCACCCACAGCACCGCGACGCCGTACAACGGCCAGACCAGACCGAGGCCGAGCGCCTCGTCGGTCGTGAAGCGGCCGATCATGACCGTCACCACGGTGAAGCAGGAGAACAAGAGGTAGCGCAGCACAGACGCCGTCACGGTGCGGTCCTCCTCCTGGTCGTCCGCTCCCCCGCGGCTCCCCCGATTATGCCGTGCACATCCGGCGGAACGGCGCACCTGCGACGAGGTGTCAGTCTCCGGGTCGGTCGGTGTACGTCGCGAGCAGCTCGTCGGCCGCGGCGTACGGGTCGCGCTGACCGGCGACGACGGCAGCGGCCAGGTCGTCGAGCTCGTGGTGGCCGTGGACGTCACCCCAGCGCTCACGCAGGGCCGTGACCGCGATCGCCTCGATCTCGTCCCGCGCCCGACGGACGCGTCGGCGCTCGATCTCGCCGGACGCGGCGAGCCAGGCGCGGTGCCGGTCGATCTCGGCCGCGACCTCGTCGAGGCCCTCGGAGCGCGAGGCCACCGTCATCACCACCGGCGGCCGCCAGGCGTCCTGGGACCTCGCCGCCTGGCCGAGCACGGACCGGAGCTCGCGGCGCACCTGCTCGGCGCCGTCGCGGTCGGCCTTGTTGACGACGTACACGTCGCCGATCTCGAGGATCCCGGCCTTGGCCGCCTGGATGCCGTCCCCCGTCCCCGGCGCCACCAGCACCAGGGTGGTGTCGGCGAGCCGGGCGATCTCCACCTCGCTCTGCCCCACCCCGACCGTCTCGACGAGGATCACGTCGCACCCGGCCGCGTCCAGCACCCGCAGCGCCTGCGGCGTGCTCCACGCCAGCCCGCCGAGGTGGCCCCGGGACGCCATCGAGCGGATGTAGACGTCCGGGTCCAGCGCGTGGTCGGCCATCCGCACCCGGTCACCGAGCAGGGCACCGCCGGAGAACGGCGAGGACGGGTCGACCGCCAGGACGCCGACGCGCTGACCGGCCCGGCGCAGCTCGCCGACCAGGGCGTTGGTCGAGGTCGACTTGCCCACGCCCGGCGAGCCGGTGATCCCGACGACCTGCGCGCTCCCGGCGTACGGCGCCAGCCCGGCCATGACCTCGCGCAGGAGCGGCGAGGCGTCCTCGACCAGGGAGATCAGGCGCGCCACCGAGCGGGCGTCTCCCTGGCGTGCCCGCTCGACGAGCTCCGGGACGTTGCCGGAGGACCGGCCAGCCACCGGAGCCCTCCGGCCTCAGGCCGGGACGCGGATGATCAGGGCGTCGCCCTGGCCGCCGCCGCCGCAGAGTGCGGCCGCACCGGTGCCCCCGCCACGACGCTTCAGCTCGAGCGCGAGGTGGAGCACGATCCGGGCGCCGGACATGCCGACCGGGTGGCCGAGCGCGATCGCCCCACCGTTGACGTTGACCCGGTCCTGGGAGGCGCCGAGCTGGCGGGCGGACTCGATGCCGACCGCGGCGAAGGCCTCGTTGAGCTCGAAGAGGTCGATGTCGGAGACGGCGATGCCCTCCTTGGCGGCGGCCTTCTCGATGGCACGGGCCGGCTGGAGCTGCAGCGTGGAGTCGGGTCCGGCGACCTGGCCGTGGGCACCGATCTCGGCGATCCAGGAGAGGCCGAGCTCCTCGGCCTTGGCCTTGCTCATCACCACGACGGCGGCGGCGCCGTCGCTGATCTGCGAGGCGGAGCCGGCGGTGATGGTGCCGTCCTTGGCGACCGGGCGGAGGCCGGCGAGGCTCTCGGCGGTGGTGTCGCCGCGGATGCCCTCGTCCTCGGAGACCACGACGTCGCCCTTGCGGCCCGAGATCGTGACCGGCACGACCTCGTCGTCGAAGAGGCCGTTCTTCCACGCGAGCGCGGCACGCTGGTGCGACTGGGCCGCGAACGTGTCCTGCTCCTCGCGGGTCAGGTTGGCACCGGCCGAGTTGCAGCCGTCGGTCAGGCTGATCATCGCCTGCTCGGTCGACTGGTCGTAGAGGGCGTCGTAGGCCATCGAGTCCACCAGCGAGGTGTCGCCGTACTTGAAGCCCTCGCGCGACCTCGGCAGCAGGTGGGGCGCCTGGGTCATCGACTCCATGCCGCCGGCGACGACGATCTCGTGCTCACCGGCGCGGATCATCTGGTCGGCCATCGCGATCGCGTTGATGCCGGAGAGGCACACCTTGTTGATCGTGATCGAGGGCAGGCTCATCGGCAGTCCGGCCGCGATGCCCGCCGACCGGGCGGGGTTCTGGCCGGCGCCGGCCAGGATCACCTGGCCCATGATCAGGTAGTCGACCTGGTCGCCCGGGACGCCCGCCTTCTCCAGCGCGCCCTTGATGGCGACCCCGCCGAGGTCCGCCGCCGAGAGGTCCTTGAGCCCGCCGAGCAGGCGGCCGATCGGGGTACGGGCCCCGGCAACGATCACGGAACTGGACATGGTGGTGCCTCCATCACGAGCGAACGGCTGGTGCTGGCGACGATACCCATGCGCCGATCGGCCCGGGAGGGGCTGCGGGGTGAGGAACTCCTCACACCTGCTCGCGCCCCGGCCGGGCAGCCACGACCATGGGCCCATGAGCCCGCTGGACATCCCCGAGCACCTGTTCACCGCGATCGACCACGTCGGCATCGCGGTCCCCGACCTCGACGAGGCGATGGCGTTCTACCGCGACGCCTACGGCATGACCGTGCTGCACGAGGAGGTCAACGAGGAGCAGGGCGTGCGCGAGGCGATGGTGGGCGTCGGTGACTCCGGCTCCTGCATCCAGCTGCTCGCCCCGCTGTCACCCGAGTCGACGATCGCGAAGTTCCTCGACCGCAGCGGACCCGGGATCCAGCAGCTCGCGTTCCGGGTGACCGACGTCGAGCAGGTCTCGGCGGTGCTGGCCGAGCCGCGGCCTCCGGCTGCTGTACGACGCACCGCGGCGCGGGACCTCCGACAGCCGGGTCAACTTCGTCCACCCGAAGGACACCGGCGGCGTGCTCGTCGAGCTGGTCGAGCCGGCCGGGGCTCAGGGCAGCCTGTAGTCGCTGTCCCGGGCGTCGGTCACCACCATGAGACCGGGCGCGTGGGTGATCGCGAGCGACGGCCGACACTCCATGATCGCGGCCTGCGGGGTCACCCCGCAGCCCCAGAACACCGGGACCTCGCCGTCCCTCACCTCGACCGCGTCGCCGAAGTCGGGCCTGGCCAGGTCGGCGATCCCGAGCGCGCCCGGGTCACCGACGTGCACCGGGGCACCGTGGACGGCCGGGTAGCGGCCGCTGATCCGGACGGCGTCGGCCACCTGCTCGGTGGGGACCGGTCGCATCGACACGACCAGCGGACCGGACATCGAGCCCGCGGACCGGCAGCGACGGTCGGTGACGTACATCGGCACGTTGCAGCCCTGCTCGACGTGACGCACCGGGACGCCGGCCTCGGCCAGGGCGTCCTCGAAGGTGAAGGAGCAGCCGATCGAGGAACGACACCAGGTCGTCGCGCCACCAGTCGGTCACCTCGGTGGGCTCGGCGACCAGCTCGCCGTCGACGTAGACCCGGTAGCCGGGGAGGTCGGTGCGGACGTCACCGTCGAGCAGCGGGCCCGAGACCGCACCCGGCTCCAGCACGTCGAGCACCGGGCAGGGCACCGGGTTGCGCTGGGCGAACAGCAGGAAGTCGAAGGCCAGCTCGCGCGGCAGCACCACGAGGTTGGCCTGGGTCCAGCCGCGGCTCCAGCCGGCGGTCGGGACGGACAGTCCGTCGCGGAACAACGCCCGCGCCTCGGCCGGCGTGAGGGACCCGGGGTCCTGCGGGAGCGTCGTCATGGTGCCTCCACCCATCGGAACGAGACCTGCTGGCCCGGTCGGACCTGCGCAGCACGGTCGACGTCCTCGTCGACGACCACGGCGACCACGGGTAGCCGGCCGTCACCGGGTGGTCGGCCAGGAACAGCACGGGCTCGCCGCTCGGCGGCACCTGGACGGCGCCGCGCCAGGCACCCTCGCTGGGCAGCTGCTCGTCGCGGGCGTGGCGCAACGCCGGCCCGTCGAGGCGCATCCCGACCCGGTTGCTGCGGTCGGTGGCCGTCCATGCCGCCGTCGTGAGCCGGTCGGCGTCGGCCACCCAGTCGTCCCGCGGGCCGCGGACGGCGCGCAGCACGACCGGGTCGGCGAGCCGCGGCCACGGGAGCGAGTCGACCCCCGGCAGCGCCCGCGCGGGGGAACCCACGGGGAGCACGTCGCCCTCGGCGAGCGGCTCGGGGCCGAGCCCCGCCATCACGTCGCGGCTGCGCGCGCCGAGCACCTCGGGGACGTCGATGCCGCCGCGCACCGCGAGGTAGGACCGGAGGCCCTGGCGGGGAGGACGGAGCGTGAGCCGCGATCCCGCCGCGAGCTGGAGGACGGTGTGGGAGCCCATGCCGCGACCGTCGACGTCGACCTCGCCGGGCGCGCCGGTCACGCAGACGCAGAGCCCCTCGTCACCGACCTCGACGACGAGTCCACCGAGCGTCGCCTCGATCGCCGCGGCCCCCTCGTCGTTGCCGACCGCGCGGTTGCCGGCCCGGAGCGCGGAGCGGTCGGCGGCCCCGGAGCGGCCGACGCCGATCGCGGTCCGCCCGGGGCGGCCGAGGTCCTCGACCAGCGCGAGCGGGCCGGTCGCCCGCACGGTGAGGGCGCGCATCAGGAGCCGCCCGCGTCGGTGAAGCGGATCCGGGCGCCCGGGCGCAGCAGCGCCGCCGGCTCCCGGTCGAGGTCGAACATCGGGGTGTCGGTGTGGCCGATCAGCTGCCAACCACCCGGGGACTCGCGGGGGTAGACCCCGGCGTACTCCCCGGCCAGGCCGACGGCGCCGGCGGGCACGGCGGTGCGGGACTCCTCGCGGCGCGGGACGTGGAGCCGGTCGTCCTCGCCGACGAGGTAGCCGAACCCGGGGGCGAAGCCGCCGAAGGCGACCCGCCAGGTCTGGCCGGTGTGGGCCGCGACGACCTCGGCGGGGCTGAGGCCGGTGATCCGGGCGACGTCGTCGAGGTCCTCGCCGTCGTAGACGACCGGGATCTCGACGACCTCGGCGTCCTCGTCGATCCGGGAGCGCTCGCCCGGTCGGACTCCTGCGATCGCTGCCCTCAGGTCGGCGACGGTGGCGCCGTCGGCCGCCACCAGGAGCACCGTGCGGGCCGCCGGCACGAGGTCGCCGAGCGCGTCCGGCGGGTCGGCGCGCAGCGCATCGGCCAGGGCGAGGGCCTCGTCCCCGTCGGCCAGCTCCACCAGCAGCGCGCGGTCGCCGTAGGGCAGCAGCGTCATGCGAAGGGCCTCACCACGACGCCGGCGGCGTCGAGCACCGCCCGGACCCGCTCCGCCATCGCGACGGCACCGGGGGTGTCGCCGTGGAGGCAGACCGACTCGGCCTCGACGGCGACGTCGGTCCCGTCGACGGCCGTGACCACGCCCTCGGTGACCAGTCGGAGCACCCGCTGCGCGACCTGGTCGGGGTCCTCGAGCAGCGCGCCCGGCCGCGAGCGCGGGACCAGGGTTCCCTCGGGCGTGTAGCCACGGTCGGCGAAGGCCTCCCGCACCGTCCGGAGACCGGCCACCTCGGCCCGGGCGAGCAATTCCGAGCCCGGCAGCCCGAGCAGCGGGAGGTCGGCGTCGTACGCACGGACGGCGTCGACCACCGCCTGCGCCTGCCGCTCGTGGTGGACCGCGGTGTTGTAGAGCGCACCGTGCGGCTTCACGTAGGCGACGGTCGTCCCGGCCACCCGGGCCATCGCCGACAGGGCGCCGATCTGGTAGGTCACGTCGTCCGCGAGCTCGACCGGGTCGACGTCGATGAAGCGCCGGCCGAACCCCGCGAGGTCGCGGTAGCCGACCTGCGCGCCGACCACCACACCCTTCGCAGCCGCGATCTCGCAGCACGTCCGCAGGGTGGTCGGGTCGCCGGCGTGGAAGCCGCACGCGACGTTGGCGCTGGTGACCTGGGCCAGCACGGCGTCGTCGTCGCCGAGCCGCCAGCGGCCGAAGGACTCCCCGACGTCGCTGTTGAGGTCGACGGCCGGCCCGGTCACCGCGCCCGTCACCGAGCCAGTCACAGGGCGCTCAGACCCTTGATGGCGTTGTAGCCGAGGTACAGCGTCAGCAGCCAGGCCAGCACACCGACGACGAGCAGCCAGGCCGGGTACTGGTAGCCGTCCAGCAGGTCGCGGCGGCGCCAGGCCGCCCAGAGCAGCACGGAGAAGCCGATCGGCAGGATCAGCCCGTTGAACGTGCCGGCGAAGACCAGCAGCGTGGCCGGGGTCTGCTCGATGATCACGAACACGATCGCGCTGAGCGCGATGAAGGCGACCGTCAGCAGGTTGCGGGTGCGGTCGGGCGTGGCGCGGGTGGTCAGGAACGAGACCGAGGTGTACGCCGCACCGATCACCGAGGTCAGCGCCGCCGACCAGAGGATCAGCCCGAAGACGCGGAGGCCGGCGTCACCGGCAGCCGCGCGGAACGCCGAGCCGGCCGGGTCGTCCGCCGCCAGGGTCACGCCACCGGTGACGACGCCGAGGATCGCGAGGAACAGCAGGACCCGCATCAGGCCGGTGACCAGGATGCTGATCACCGAGGAGCGGGTGATCTCGCCGACGTGCGCGACGCCGGTCCGGCCCGAGTCGATCATCCGGTGGGCGCCGGCGTAGGTGATGTAGCCGCCGACGGTGCCGCCGATGATGGTCGTGGTGGCGACGAAGTCGAAGGTGTCGGGGGCGACCGCGTTGCGCAGCGCCTCACCGACCGGTGGCGAGGAGGTGACGGCGATGACGAGCGTGGCGAGGATCATCACCACGCCGAGGACGACCACGACCCGGTCGAGCGCGACGCCGGCGCGGTGCGACAAGAAGATGCCGATCGCGACCAGCGCCGAGATCGAGCCGCCGATGCGCGGGTCGAGCCCGAACATCGCGTCGGTGCCGATGCCGGAGCCGGCGACGTTGCCGATGTTGAAGATGAAGCCGCCGAGGACGACCAGCCCGGCCAGCAGGTAGCCGACGCCGGGCAGCACCTTGTTGCCGAGCTCGTGGGCGCGCAGCCCGGAGACCCCGAGCACCCGCCAGACGTTCATCTGGACCGCGATGTCGATCACGATCGACACCAGGATGGCGCACGCGAACGCCGCGCCGAGCTGGCCGGTGAACTGGGCGGTCTGGGTGAGGAAGCCCGGGCCGATCGCGCTGGTCGCCATCAGGAAGACCGCGCCCATCACGGCGGAGCGACCGACCGCGTCCTTCACGGGACTCGGGTTCTGCTGGGGGTGGGAGGGGGTGGGTGTGTCCTGGCTCATAGACCTCGACCCTGCCAGTTGTTCAACAATCCGGCAATACCACCATCGCGATCCGGTCGCTACGCTCGCCCCGTGAGCACCACCGGTCACCCCGACCACAGCTCCGACCCGGCCGAGCGCACGCCTGCCGGATTCGACGCCGTGCTCGACGCCCTCGAGGCCGAGCGGCGCGCGCGTCGTACCGTGATGAGCACCTCGGCCGACCGGGCCGCACGGGTGGTGCGCGAGCAGGTCGTCGAGGGTCGGCTGCGGTCCGGCACCCGGCTCCCCGAGGAGAGGCTGGCGGCCGCGCTCGGCGTCTCCCGCAACACCCTGCGCGAGGCCCTCAGCCAATTGACCTCGGAACGGATCCTGGTCCGCGAGGCCCACCGGGGCGTCGTGGTCGCCACCCCCGATGCCGGCGACGTCCGCGACGTCTACGCCGTCCGGCTGCTCCTCGAGCCGGCCGCGCTCGAGCACGGCACCGCGCTCCACACGGGGACCGTCGGGCGACTGCGCGCCTCCGTCGCGGAGGGGTACGCCGCCCGCGACCGCGGCGACCCCCCGGGCGTCGGGAATGCCAACCAGCACTTCCACCGCGCCGTCGTGGCCGCCGCCGGGAGTCCCCGCCTCGACGCGCAGATGGACCTGCTGCTGGCCGAGATGCGGCTGATCTTCCACCTGATGCCCGACCCGGCGGCCTTCCACGCGCCGTACCTCGAGGACAACGCCCGGATCTGCGACCTCGTCGAGGCCGGTGACCGCACGGGCGCCGCGCGTCATCTCGCCGACTACCTGGAGCGGGCGCGCGACCACCTCCTGGGCGGGCTGACCTCCCTGGGCTGAGGGGTCCGTCTGACAGTCCGGCTGCGAGACAGATGGATCACATCGGGCTGACACCTGTGAATACTCGTCGGTATCTTCACCGCACCCTGCCCCGCCGCTGAGGAGTACCCGTGCAGAGCATTCTCGACGCCATCTCGTCCGACCAGGCCACCGCCGAGGACTTCGCGAGCCTGGAGCTCCCCGAGTCCTACCGGGCCGCCTTCGTGAAGAAGGACGAGGTGGACATGTTCGAGGGCATGGCCAACCGTGACAAGGACCCCCGCATGTCCCTCCACGTCGACCAGGTCGAGCTCCCGGAGCTCGGTCCGGGCGAGGCGTTCGTCGCGGTCATGGCCTCCGCGATCAACTACAACACCGTGTGGACCTCGATCTTCGAGCCCGTGTCCACGTTCGGGTTCCTCGAGCGCTACGGGCGGCTCTCGGACCTGACCAAGCGGCACGACCTGCCCCACCACGTCGTCGGCTCCGACCTCGCCGGCGTCGTCCTGCGCACCGGCCCCGGCGTCACCAAGTGGAAGCCCGGTGACCGGGTCGTGGCCCACTGCCTCTCGGTCGAGCTCGAGTCGCCCGACGGCCACAACGACACGATGCTCGACAGCGAGCAGCGGATCTGGGGCTTCGAGACCAACTTCGGCGGACTCGCCGACATCGCGATGGTCAAGGCCAACCAGCTGATGCCCAAGCCCGAGCACCTCACCTGGGAGGAGGCCGCCTCCCCCGGGCTGGTCAACTGCACGGCGTACCGCCAGCTGGTGAGCAAGAACGGCGGCGACATGAAGCAGGGCGACAACGTCCTGGTCTGGGGGGCCTCCGGCGGGCTCGGCGGCTTCGCCACCCAGTACGCCCTCAACGGCGGCGCGACCCCGGTCTGCGTGGTCTCCAACGAGGAGAAGGCCGCGATCTGCCGCAGCATGGGCGCCGAGCTGATCATCAACCGCTCCGAGCTGGACTTCCGGTTCTGGAACGAGGAGGGCACCCAGCAGGACCCCCGGGAGTGGAAGCGCCTGGGCTCCACCATCCGTGAGCTGACCGGCGGCGAGGACATCGACATCGTCTTCGAGCACCCCGGCCGCGAGACGTTCGGCGCCAGCGTGTTCGTCACCCGCAAGGGCGGCACCATCACGACCTGCGCGTCCACCAGCGGCTACATGCACGAGTACGACAACCGCTACCTCTGGATGAACCTCAAGCGGATCATCTCCTCCCACTTCGCCAACTACCGGGAGTCGTGGGAGGCGAACCGGCTGATCGCCAAGGGCCGGATCCACCCCACGCTCTCGCGCACCTACTCCCTCGAGGACGTCGGACAGGCCTCGCTCGACGTCCACCACAACAAGCACCAGGGCAAGGTCGGCGTGCTCTGCCTGGCGCCCGAGGAAGGTCTCGGCGTCCGCGACGAGGAGATGCGCAGCACCCACCTCGCGGCGATCAACCGCTTCCGCGGGGTGTGAGGTCCCTCCCACCCCGGCGACACGCGTACCGGGGTGGGATCGTCCGCCGGGATCGGCAACACTGGGGGGCACCCCCACCACCATCCCGGGAAGAGGTCTCGCACCATGAGCGACAGCGGTCTGTCCATCTTCGACGACGACGAGCCGGACCCCGGCACCGGCGCCACCGAGGCACAGACGCAGCCGGAGACGGCCGAGGCCGAGAGGACGGCCGAGAAGACGCAGGTCATGCCGACCGTCGGGTCCACGAAGAAGAAGCCGGCGGCCGACCGGGCCGAGCCGGCCGACCCGGCCGACACCGAGCACACCCAGCCGGTCGCCGTCGTGCGGCAGGAGCGACCGACGCCGCCCGCGGCCGCGCCCCCACCGGCCCCGGCCGCAGCTCCGTCCCCCGCCCGGACCCTGCCCCCGCTCGCGGCTCCCACGACTCCCTCCACGACTCCCGCCACGGCTCCCTCCACGACTCTGCCCGTGGTCCGGCGCGGCGGCTACGACAAGGCCGCGGTCGACTCGCGCCTCCAGCAGCTCGGCGGGGAGAAGGCCGCGTTGTCGACCTCCCTCACCCGGTCCGAGAAGCGGGTGACCGAGCTCGAGCAGCAGCTCGCCGAGGCCCGCACCCAGGTCGCGGAGAACCTCAACCCGTCGTACGCCGGACTGGGCGGCCGCGCCTCCGCGATGCTCCGCCTGGCCGAGGAGGAGGCCGCCGAGATCCGCGGCAGCGCCGAGCAGGACGCGGAGGAGATCCGGTCGCAGGCCACCCGCGACGGTGCCGCGATCCGGGCCGACGCCTCCCGCGAGGCCGAGGACATGCGGCTGGTGCAGCTCCAGGAGCTCGACGAGACCCGGGCGCGGCTGCTCGCCGAGTCCGAGCAGGACCGCAACCTGGCCCGCGCCGAGGCCGAGGAGACCCTCGCGTCGGCCAAGCGCGAGAGCGACCAGCTCCGGCTCGCCTCGCAGCAGGAGGCCAACGACCTGCGCACCGGCGCGAAGCGGGAGTCCGAGCAGGCCCGGGCCGCCGCAGACCGTGAGGTCCAGGAGGCCCGGCGCACGCTCGCGGTGGAGAAGGAGCGGCTGGCCAAGGAGGCCGTCGACCACCACACCAGCGCGACCGCGGAGACCCAGCGGCTGGTCGAGGAGGCCGAGCAGCGTGCGGCCGCCGCCGAGCAGCGCTCCCGCGAGGCCCACCAGCAGGCCACCGCCCACCGGCAGCAGGCCCAGACCGAGTCCGAGGCCACCCTGGCCCGAGCCCGCCGCGAGGCCGAGCAGATCGTCACCTCGGCCCGCACCCAGGCCGACTCGATCGCCACGACCAGCACCCGCGAGGCCGAGCGTGACCTCGCGGTCGTCAAGGCCGAGGTGGAGCGGATGACCAAGCGCCGCGACGCGATCGCCGCGCAGCTGGCCTCGCTCCGCGACGTCGTCGCCGGCTTCGACGAGGACGAGTCCTGAGCCGCTGGCGCGGCGCCGGCCGCGACTCCGGGAAGACCGAGGCGGCCGCCGACCGCGCCGAGGACGCCGCCGACACCGCCGCGGCTTCGGCCCAGGACGCGAGAGGCGGCGCGCCGGCCTGGCCGCGAAGAGGGACACCTCGACGAGCGGACCGACGAGGGCGCACCACGAGGACCTCGGACTCCGGGCAAGCCGCTGTCGGTCTACTCGCCGTCCTCTACATCGGGTTCTTCGGTGCCCTCGGCGCCCTCATGGCGATACTTCCTCTGGGCCAGCTCCTCTCGGTCAGCTCCTACCTCATGCTGATCGTGGTGGCGATGTTCCTCGCCGCCGGCCTCAACCCGGCCGTCGAGTTCTTCATGAAGCGGGGCCTCAGCGGGCTCCTGTCGGTCGCTGGTCGTGATCAGCGCCGTGATCGTCGCCCTCACGCTCTTCGTCTTCGCGATCGGCCCCGGTCATCAGCGACCAGGTCTCCGCTGATCACCGCGAACGCCCCCGGGTGGCTTCGACCAGCTGCGCACGAACAGCCCGTGCAGGACCTCGACCAGAAGTACGACATCATCGACAAGGCCGAGCGACTACGTCAGCCAACGGCGACTTCGCCTCCAGCGTCTTCGGCGGGGTCCTCGGGGTCGGGCTCGCGGTGGTGTCGGCGCTGGCGAACAGCCTCATCGTCGTCGTGCTGATGCTCTACTTCCTCTCCTCGCTGAACACGACCAAGCAAGCGCTCTACCGGCTCGCACCCTCCGCCGGCGCGAGCGGGTGCGCAAGCTCGGCGACAGGGTCATCCGCAGCGTTGGTGGCTACGTCTCCGGCGCCTTCATCGTGGCGATGTGTGCCGGCCTGTCCTCGCTGGTGTTCCTGTTCGTCGTCGGCCTCGGCGAGTACGCCGTCGCCCTGGCCTTCGTGGTCGCACTGCTCGACGTGATCCCGATGATCGGCGGCCATCTCGGCGCCGTGCTGGTGACCGCCATCGGACTTCGCCATCGACCCCACCATCGGCATCGTCTGCCTGATCTTCTACGTGGTCTACCAGCAGCTCGAGAACTACGTCATCTACCCGCGGGTGATGGCCCGGGCCGTCGACATCCCCGGCTCGGTGACCGTCATCGCGGCCCTCGTCGGCGCCGGGCTGCTCGGCGTCATCGGCGCCCTGCTCGCGATCCCCACCGCCGCCGCCCTGCTCATGCTCACCAAGGAGATCTGGGTCCGCAAGCGCCAGGACGCCCGGTGAGCGTCAGCCGAGCCGGCTGAGCAGCACCGCCGGGAGACCCCCGGTCAGCCACGGCTCGACCAGCTCGGGCGCGAGACGGACCGTCCGCCCCTCGCCCTGCACGTGGGGGCAGCCGTGGAACTGCGGTCGGACCACGTACGCCGATCCGTCGACCTGCAGCACCACCCACTCGGTGTCGTCGCCGAGGTCGCAGACGCGGCCGGCCGGGACCGCCCAGTCCTCTGCGGTGTCGAACGCGCTGACGAAGGTCGCCGCCCGCTCGTCGGTCAGCGGCGCGGCGTACGTCAGCCAGGCCTCGCCCCGCTCGCGGTGGTAGGCGCACACCAGCGCGCGGTCGTCCTCGGGCGGCTGCACCTCGACCAGCGGGTTGCTCACGTCGCTCCCGGTTGGCCAGGCAGGTCTCTCCCCCGGTGGAGGACTCCACGATGTGCCGGCGTTCGTCGTCATCCGTGGTGGAGACGGTCATCACCGTGCCGTTCGCCTCCCAGGTCTGTTCCACCCAGCCCTCGGCCAGCTCACGGACCCCGCTCGGGAAGGGCGAGTCGAACCAGACGAAGGGCTGGACCGGGATCCCCTCGTCCTGCTGCGACGTTCTCGCAGGTCTCGTCGAGCGGGATCGGGCGGCCGACGTAGCCGTGCTCCTGCAGCATGGCCTGCCTCGGGGTGGCGCGTTCCCCCGTCGGGGAGAACATCGCTCCCCACCCGCAGTACAGGTCGTCGCCGTACTGCGGGAGCCGCAGCGGTGCGCTGCCGAACCACCAGTCCCCCGGCACCTCGACCTGCACGTCGTGCCAGTACTCCGTCCGCCACTGCGGAACCGCCCCCTCGTCGGGGTCGGCGGTGCCTGACCGGCTGGGCACGGGCGGCGAGGTCGTGCGCGAGACCGGCTCCTCGCCGCACCCCGCGAGCAGCAGCGCGAGCGCCACCATGGCCACCAGTCCCCGTCCCATGCCGGTCATGGTGCGTCGAGAACCGCCTGCTCCGCAGCCGATCAACCGAGGATGCCGATGAAGGAGTCGAGCATGGCGCCCTTGCCGCCGGTGGGGCCGACGAGGACGGAGGGAATGCCGCCGGTTGCCCAGGGCGCGACCGTCTCCGGGGTCAGCCTGTAGGCGGTGCCGTCGCCGAGCTCGGCGCGCGGACAGCCGGCGCCTGCGAGGTGGAGGACCACGTCGTGGGTGAGGTCGTCGGGGCCGTACGGGTCGGGCCCGGTGAAGTGCAGCACCACCCACTCGCTCGCCTGCTGGTCCGAGGCGCACCGTAGCCGCGCCTGACCGTCCGCGGTGATCGCGTCGTAGGCCAGGGCGGCGACGTCGTCGGACTCGACGGCGTAGGTCAGGAGCGGTGGACCGTTGCCGGTCTCACGCCGGTAGGCGCAGACCGTCAGACCTGTGGCGTCGGCGATCCCGCCCTCGAACGTCTGGTCCCAGCGAGGCTGCGGCGGCCCGCTGAGCTGCGGCTCGCAGAGCCCGGTCGGCTGGGCAGAGTCGATGATCTCTGCTCGCAGACCGGCGTCGTCGGACGCGACGGTGAGGGTGACTCCCTCGGCGACGACCGTCTCCTGGACCCATCCGTCGGTCGGCAGGTCGACGGTGCCGGGCTCGAGCTGCGTGCCCAGCCAGACGTACGGCGCCCGCTGACCGTTCGGGAACTGGCCCTCCACGTAGGTCCCGCACGCGTCGCTCAGCCCGATCGGCCGACCGACGTAGCCGGGGGCCTCGGGCTTCTCGTCGCAGAGCAGGTTCCGGCCGATGGGCGCCGACGACCACCCCCAGTCGTCAGGCACCGACACGGTCAGCCCCTGCCACGACTCCTCACGCCACCCCTCGGCCGCTGGCGCGGGGGCGGGATCGGGTGCTGGCGGAGCGGGGTCGGGGCCACCGATCACCGACAGGCCCACGATCGTCACCGCGACGGCGGCCGCCGCACCGAGGGTGGGCGTGACCCAGCCGCGCCGCCGTCGGACACCGCGCAGGACCCGGTCACGCGCCGGACCCGACACGTCCGCCCCCGCGGCCCGCCGCGCGAGCTCCGCCCTGATCTCCTGCTCATCCATCGCCGTCCTCCTCGTGCTGCTGACGGAGCGCGGTGAGCGCCCGGTGGACGTGGCTACGGGCGGTCGCCTCGCTGACGCCGAGCACGGCCGCGATCTCGGCGTACTCGAGGTCCTCCCAGTAGCGGAGCACCAGCGCCGCCCGCGGCCGCGGCGGCAGTCCGAGGCACCGCTGCCACAGGGCATCGCGCTCCTCGAGCGTCGCCGGATCCTCGCTCCCCCCGCGCGGCTCGGCCGTCGTCAGCTCGCGCCGGCCGGTCCGGCGCCACGCCGAGATGTGGGCGTTGACGACCATCCGGCGCACGTAGGCGTCCGGGTTCCGGGTCCGGCTGACCCGTGGCCAGAGCTCGAGCGCCCGCGTGAGCGCGGTCTGGAGCGCGTCCTCGGCGGCATGCTGCGAGCCGGTGACCAGAAAGGCGAAGCGGAGCAGGCCCGCGAAGCGCTCGTCGACCCACTCGTCGAACCCGAGCACCACGCGCTGCGTCTCGCTCACCCCCACATCCACGCACGACTCACGCGCGGGCGTGTCCGGATGTGGCAGCGAGCCGCCAGAAATCTCAGGCGGGAGATCTCAGGCCGGGGTGTCGAGCGGGCGGGCGACGGTGCGCTCCCCCAGCTTCACCAGCACCACACCGGCCAGGATCAGCGCGCCACCGACGAACTGGATGGCCACGGGGAGCTCGGCGAGGAAGAGCCACGCGAACGCGAGGGCGAAGACGACCTCGAGGAGTGCCACGAAGGATGCCAGCCGGGAGCCGAGCAGCCGGGTGGCGGCGATGCCCGTGTAGTAGGGCACCGCGCAGGTGAGGACGCCGAGTCCGAGCACCGGCAGCCACCAGGTCACCGTGACGCCGTGGTAGACGGCCGGGGCGGTCGTCCAGGTCATGTCGAGGAGGCCGACAGCGCCGGCGAGCAGCAGCCCCAGGCTGCCGGCGACCAGCCCGGACGCGGCCAGCGCGACCGGCGGGAGCCCGTTGCCCAGCTGCGCCGACATCACGAAGAAGGAGGCGCAGCCGACCATGGCCAGCAGCGCCCAGGCGACGCCACCGGCGTCGAGATCGGCACCGGAGAGCAGGTCGAGCACGAGCACCAGGCCGGCGGCGGCGACGAGTCCGCCGACCGCGGTGAGGCGGCCGGGTCGCTGCCCGTGGCGCAACCACAGCCAGCAGACGACGGCGACAGGGGCGGTGTACTCGATCAGCAGCGCGACGCCGACCTGCATCCGCTCCACGGCGCTGAAGTAGGCGAACTGGGTCACGGCGGTCACGGTCAGCCCGTAGAGGATCACGAACCCGGCGTTGGCGCGCAGCAGGTGCCAGCGCCCGCGCAGGGCGAGGATGCCCGGCAGCAGCAGGACCAGGGCGCCGACGACGATGCGCGCGGTGACGGCGGCCGCGGGCGTCCAGCCGGCCACGAGCAGCCCCTTGGCCATCGCGCCGGACATGCCGAAGCTCATCGCGCACACGACGGCGAAGGCCAGGCCCGAGTACGAGCGGGCCGGAGTCACTCCCCGCACCGTGTCATGAGTCATCGTCGCCATGACATGTGACGCTACGCCGTCCACGTGTAAGGTGTCAACGTGGTCTTCGCCTATGACAGCCAGATGGCGCTCCAGTCGGCGGTGGAGCTCGTCAACTCCGGCGGCGAGCCGGACACGCTCACCGCGGTGGCCGACCTCGACGCCTTCTGGTCGCGGTGGCGCTACACCGGACGCCACGAGCGCACCCGCGCCGAGCTCGACGCGACGAGGGCGCTGCGCCCCCGGCTCCGCGCGATGCTCCTCGCCGGTCGGGACGAGGCGGTCGACCTCGTCAACGAGGTGCTCGCCGAGGCCGTGCTGCGGCCGATGCTGGTCCGGCACGAGGAGTACGACTGGCACCTGCACGCCGTCGACTTCGACTCCCCGCTCCCCGACCGGATCCTGGTCGAGACGGCGATGGCGATGGTCGACGTGATCCGGGCTGATGAGCACTCGCGCTTCGACGTGTGCGCCGACGACGGGTGCGAGGGGGTCGTGCTCGACCTCTCCCGCAACCGCTCGCGGCGCTACTGCTCCACCGCCTGCGCCAACCGCAACGCGGTCGCGGCCTACCGCGCCCGCCGGGCCGAGGACTGACCCCGGCTCAGGCCACGAACCGCCGCAGCACCTCGGTGAACACCTCGGGCTGCTCGGAGTGCACCCAGTGCCCTGCGCCCTTGATCGTCACCCGTCGGTTGCGCGGGAAGAGCCGGTCCATCTCGGCGGCGTACTCCTCCTTGACGTACGGCGAGGTCTCCCCCGCCACCCACAGCACCGGCGCGTCGTACGGCGCCACGTCGCCGAGCTCGTCGTCGGGCCAGTCGCCGATCTCGAGCAGGTCGCGGTCGATCACGTCGAGGTTGACCTGCCAGGCCCAGCCGTCGCCGTCGCGACGCAGGTTCTGCAGGAGGAAGCTGCGGACGGTGCGGTTCGGGACCGCCTCCCGCAGCGCCTCCTCCGCGTCGTCCCGGCGCTCCAGCCGGTCCAGGTCCATCGCCTGCATCGCGTCGATGTAGCGCCGGAACTCGTCGGTGTGGTGGTACTGCACCGGCGACACGTCGACGACGCAGAGCCGCTCGACCAGCGCCGGGTGGCGCAGCGCCACCAGCATCGCGATCTTGCCGCCCATGGAGTGCCCGACCAGGGCGACCGGGTCGTCCTCGTCGAGGAGCGCGGCCACCTGGTCGGCGGCGTCGAGGTAGTCGAACTCCTCGCCGCCCGGCGACCGCCCGTGGTGGGGCATGTCGACCAGCAGCACCCGGTGCTCAGCGGCCAGGGCCTTGCCGATCTGCGTCCAGTTGCGCCCCTGCCCGAACAGCCCGTGGCAGAAGACGACCCGGGAGCCGGACTCGCCGTACGAGGTCGTGTGGAGGGGCACGCAGCGAGGCTATCCGCTGGCGCTGATCAGCCCCTCGTCGGTGCGGTAGGCCAGTCCGTCGCTCACGGCGAACGCGAGTGCACGCTCGAACCGGCCCGACTCCCAGAACGGCGCGCCGACCATCTCGGCGAGCCCCTCGGGGGTCTGCGGGCCCGTCATCTCCAGGGCGCGGACCAGCTGGCCCATCTCGTGGAAGACCTGGCGGTCGCGGGTGCCTTCGGTGGTCGGCTTCGGCGGGGGCATCGGCATGGTGGATCTCCTGTCGTCGTCGGGGTCGGCTCAGGCGCGCTGCGGCTCGCGGTCGGCCTCGCCGGAGGGGCTGGCGTCGTCCTCCGCGGTCAGCGGCTGGGCGATGCTCTCCAGCGACTTGCCCTCCGCCTTCACGCCGAGGAAGGCGGCCACGATGCCGCCGGCGATCATCAGCGCGGCGCCGATGTAGTACCCGAGCGCGATGGCCGAGATGCCCTCGCCCCCGTCGACCGCCTGCTGGATCAGCTTGCCGAAGAGCAGCGGCCCGGCGATGCCGCCGACGGCCGTGCCCACGGCGTAGAAGAACGCGATGCAGAGCGCCCGCGTCTCCATCGGGAACACCTCGCTGGCCGTCAGGTACGCCGCGCTGGCGCCGGCCGAGGCGAAGAAGAAGATGATGCAGCCCATCAGTGTGAGGGTCACCGCGGAGTAGGAGCCCAGCGTCAGCCCGGTGACCGCCAGCAGCACGTCCCGGAGATCACGTAGGTGCCGGTGAGCATCCGGACCCGGCCGATCGTGTCGAACAGCGGCCCGAGGATCAGGGCGCCGGCGAAGTTGCTCGCCGCGAAGATCGCGATGTAGTAGCCGACCTGCTCGACGCCCATGAATTCGCCCAGGGTGTCGCCGTAGGTGAAGAAGAACGCGTTGTAGAGGAACGCCTGCCCGATGAACAGGGACAGGCAGAGCACGGTCCGCTTGGGGTAGAGCGTGAAGACGGTCCTCGCGATCATGGTGAGCGGGATCGTCTTGCGCTGGCGGATGGTGATCGTCTCCGAGACGCCGGGAAGGTCCTTGCCGGTCTCGCGCGGAGACCTTGCCCTCGATGTCGCGGACGATCTGCTCGCCCTCCTCCTCACGACCGTGGATGAAGAGCCAGCGCGGCGACTCCGGGACGTGACGACGCACGATCAGGATGCCGACGGCGAGGATCGCGCCGAGCCCGAAGGCCGCGCGCCAACCCCACTCCTGGTTGACCAGGGTCGGGTCGAGCAGCGGGATGGTGAGCAGCGCACCGCCGGCGGCGCCGACCCAGAACGATCCGTTGATCGAGACGTCGACCCGGCCGCGGTACTTCTTGGGGATCAGCTCGTCGATCGCGGAGTTGATCGCGGCGTACTCGCCACCGATGCCGGCGCCGGTCAGGAATCGGCAGGCGTAGTACCACATCGGGTTCATCGAGAAGGCCGTGAGGACGGTGGCCACGGTGTAGACGCCCAAGGTGATCAGGAACAGCTTCTTCCGGCCGAACCGGTCGGTGAGCTGTCCGAAGAAGAGCGCACCGAGACAGGCACCGGCGACGTAGACGGCGCCGGCAAGGCCGACCCCGAAGCTGTCGATGCCCAGACCCGTCTTGGGGTCGGCCAGCGCGTCGGACATGGAGCCGACGATCGTCACCTCGAGCCCGTCGAGGATCCACACGGTCCCGAGCCCGATGACCACCAACCAGTGGAAGCGGGACCAGGGGAGCCGGTCCATCCGGGCGGGGATGTCGGTGGTGATCCGGCCCGTTTCAACGCCTGACGCCACGATTTCCTCCTGCGGCCCGCGCGGAAGACAACGGATCTCGTGGTCCCGGTGCGGGCAACCCTTCGACGCTATGCCCGCACCGAAGGGACTTGCCTCACCCCAACTGGTGAGACTCGCGAGGGGTCAGGACGCGCACCACCTGCGGGTGCCGTCGGCCTTCAGCTGCACGTCGCGACGCACCACCGCGATGGTGTCGGACCAGGCGCCGCAGGCGCGCCGGAAGGGCTTGCGGTGGTACTCCACGGCCAGCACGGCCGGGCCGTAGACGTCGACGTACGCGCCGCACTCGTGCCACTGCGCGCACTCCTCGGCGATGGCGAAGTCGTAGCCCACGGTGGTGCCGTCCCAGCCGGCACGGTTCTTCTGGGCCGCGGCCAGGCCCTCGTCGTGGGCACGGTCGACCAGGCGCTCGGCGTACGCGGCGGCCTGGCGCGGGGTCAGCAGGCCACGGCTGCGGGTGAAGGAGTCGAGGTTGTCGTACTCGACGGCGTCGTAGCCGTCGTCCGCGCAGCCCGCGGTCCATCCGCCCACGATCCGAGCCAGCGCCCTGCGCTTGGCCGGGGTGCGCAGGTCGAGCAGCCACTCCCCCCACGCGCCGTCGACGACGGGGCGCCCGTCCTTCTTCAGCACCAGCCGCCAGTGGTCGCGCCAGAACTTCTTGGCACCGGGCTGGGTCTGGAACCCGTTGACGTAGCAGATGTTGTAGACGCCCTCGATCGGGTCGGAGGTCCGGTCGCGCGCGACGATCCCGACGTGGTCGGGCACCTCGCGGTCACCCCCGAGCTGGTAGTCCCAGTCGACGCCGGTCGGCGGCAAGGCCGGACCTGCCGGCTCCCCTGCCACCACCGGCGCGGCAGGGGTCAGGAGGAGGGCGAGGGCGAGCAGCAGGCCGGCGAGACGGCGCACGCCGAGATCCTGTCACCGCGCGGCGACACGGGGGCACGATCAGCAAGGCCGGCAGGTCTCGACATCGCCCGTCGCGACCTCGTGCCTCGGTCGCGGGGCGAGCTCGACCTGGCCCGCGACGGTCCTCGCGCCTGCGGCGCGAGGACCTGCGGGCTCAGAAGTCGAAGCCGTCGAAGAGGTCGCCGATGCCTTCGCCGATGGAGCCCAGGCCCTCGCCGATCCCCTCCGCGAGGCCGCCCAGGGCGTCGAAGCCGCCGCTGAACAGCATGCCCATGAACATCCACTCCATGGGGGCGAAGGCGCCGAAGTAGCCGGCGGCATAGGGCTGGTAGGCGCGGCCGCCCTGCCAGTACGGCACCCGCTGCGAGCCGACCATCACCTGACGGATGTCGGGCTCGGCGCCGACCCGGACCCGCTCGGCGTCCAGGGCGCAGGCCGGGACGTCGCGGCGGGCGCCGCCCGGCGGGGTGTAGGGGACGTCCTCGCTCGACAGTCCGTGGCGCGGGTCGAAGAAGCACGGCGGACGACGGGTCGGCAGCGGCTCGCCGGCCACCCGGGAGCGGACGCAGGCGATGGCGTAGCGGCCGTCCTCGAGGATCTCGGTGACGTGCTTGATCTGCTCGGGCTCGGTGATCCGGTCACCGGCGGACTTGGCCGCCTCGTAGGCGTCGAGGGCCCGCTGGTAGTCCGCGTTCATGCCGGCGTCCAGCTCCTGTCCGGCCAGGTCGAGGTCCAGCTCCTGCAGGTCGACGCCGAGCGCGGTGATGTCCTCGAAGGCGAGCTTCTTCACCGGCTCGAGCTCGGACGTCTTCCGCTCCAGCTCGCGCGCCTGGCGACGGCGTCCGGTGACGGTGACGACCACGCCGATCAGCGCCAGCACCACCAGGAGACCGACGAGCATGTCCATGCTCCCGATGGTACGGGGCGGACCCACGTCCCTCAGGCCGCTGATCGCTCGGGCTGGACCGGTCAGGCGGACCACAGCACCGACTCGACGACGCCCTCGGACCAGGTCGAGACGCCCCGCAGCTCGGGACGGCGCTGGAGCAGCCCCGCCATCCCGATCGTCTGACGGCTGAGCCGGCGCAGCCGGCCGTCCCCGCGGGCGAGGTCGGGGTGGTGGATCGGGGTCACGTCGGCGTCGGTGAGGTCCATGAGTCCAGCCTGCCGCCGTCCGGTTACCGGATTGTTGCGGGCAGGTGAGCATCCGGAAACCGGACGAAAGGAGCCGCTCGCCGCGGAGTGCCCACGCCGCGGCGGCGGCTCATCTCGAGGGGTGACACTGGTCACCGCCCCCGAGTCGGTCGCTGTCCGGGCCGTCCCCCGATCGGTCCGTCCCAGCGACAGGTCCCACTGTGCTGGAGACCCCTGACAGGACACATCGGTAGTCCTACCTAACCCTCTCCGTAGCGGCTCGCCGTGGACCGGCTGCACATCGCGGCCGGCTCGGGGCAGGATGGGTGCCGTGGGCACCAGGCTGATCGGGCGCGAGGACGTGCTGACGTCACTGCCCGCTGCCCTGGACGCCGAGCGGTGGATCAGCGTGGTGGGCCCGCCCGGCTGCGGCAAGACCACCGTCCTCCGCACCCTGGTCCGCGACCGCGAGGACGTCACCTGGGTCAACGCCCGGGGGCTGACCCTGCTGCCGGACCTGCTGCGCTCCTGCCTCGACGAGCTGGGCGAGGTCGTCGCCCCCTCCGACAGCCTGGAGGGCGCCCTGGGCCGCGCGCTGGAGGACCGCAGCCAGTGGTTGATCGTGGACGGCGTCGACGTCGACGAGTTCGACACCGTCGTGGCCGGGGTGATGGAGGCGACCTCCGAGGCCCGGGTGCTGACCACGTCGAGCTCGCTCCACCCGCTGCCGGGACGTCGCGTCGTCCGGCTCGGCCCGTTCCGCGTCCCCGCCCGGTACGAGCCGCTGGCCGGACCGGCGGTGGACCTGTTCTGCCGGTGCGTGGTCGAGGCCGGAGGCCACCCGGTCGACCTCGTGGAGGCCGAGGAGGACGTGCGGCGGCTGCTGCGCGCCACCGGAGGGCTGCCGCTGCTGATCGAGCAGGTGGCCGTGCAGATCGCGCTCGTGGGGATGGGCAAGGTCGTCCCCGCCGCGTCGCTGTCGGAGGCCGTGCACGCGTCGTACGAGCTCCTGGACGACGACCAGCAGCGCTGCTTCCGCCGGCTCTCGACGATGACCGCCCCGGTCAGCCCGACGGTGCTGGCCGCGATCACCGAGGTCGACCTGGACACCGGCCGCGAGCTGGCGGTGGCGCTGGCCCGGCGCTCGCTGGTCGAGGCACTGCCGGACGGCCGGATCGACATGCTCGTGCCGATCCGCCGGCACGGGGCGTTCCTCACCGCGTCGACCGACGACGAGGCCGCCGTCCGACGCGCGCTGACCGACTGGGCCGACCGGGTCCTCCCCGCGGAGATGAACGCGGGCGCCGCCGACGCCTCATGGCTGGTCGACGTCCCCACGCTGCGGCTGGCCGTGGCCGCCGCGTGTGGCTCGCCCGAGACGCGCGAGCACGGCTACGCCCTCGCCAACCGGGCCTTCTCCTCCCTCTACACCGCGATGCGGGCCCGCGAGGCCGCGGAGATCCTCGAGACCGCGCTGACCAGCGGCGACGGGCCGCCCGGCATCGGGGCCCAGGTCGCCCGTCGGGCCGGGATCGCCGCCTCGGAGGTGCGCGGCACCTACGAAGGGCTCTGGCTGCTCGATCGGGCCGACGAGCACGCGCGCGAGTCCACCGACCCCGACCTCGAGACCGCCCGCACCGCCAGCATCCGCGCGGAGATGCACCTCGACGCCGGAGACCTCGACCACGCCGAGCAGGAGGCGCGCCGCGCCATCGAGCTCGACCGCGGCACCGACCACATCGCCCCGCAGGCGACCCGCACGCTGGCCCAGGCGCTGCTGGTCCGCGGCGACTTCGTCCGGGCGACCGAGCTCGCGCAGTCGCTGCTGACCACCCGGCAGGAGGAGGAGCCGTGGCTGACGCTCTCCGCTCGGCTGCTGCTGGCCCGGATCGCCCTGGAGCAGGGGCGGCAGCTGGAGGCGGCGACCTCGGCGCGTCGTGTCCAGGTCGAGGCACGCGAGCTGGCCGAGGACCGGTTGGCGCTGCTGGCCGAGGTCGAGCTGTGCCACATCCGACCCTCGGAGCAGCCGGCCCCGGACGACGACGACACGCTGCCGTGGGCGATGCGGCTGCCGGTGATGGTGGCGCAGGCCCACCGGCTGCTCGACTCCGGCGACCTCGCCCGCGCTGCCGGTCGCGCCGCCGACGCGGTGGTGCTGGCCGACAGCAGCAGGCTCGGCCGCGATGCCCTCGACGCCCGCCTGGTGCTCGGCTACGCCCTGGTCCTCCAGGGTGAGACCGAGGAGGCGCGCGCGACGCTCCTGCAGGCGCTCTCGAACGCGGCGGCCATCCCGGCACCGCTCCGGGCCGCCGACGCACTCGACGCGCTGGCCCGCCTCGCGATCGACTCCGCGCCGCGGTCCGCGCGCTCGCTCGCGGCGACCGCCGCGGCGCTCCGGGCGTCGCGCTCGGCCGGCAACGCCAGCCGTCGGATGTTCCGGCCCGTCGACCCGGCCCGCACCGTCCCGCCCGGATGGGTGGAGGACGACCAGCTCACCCAGCAGGCGGTGGCCGAGATCGCGGCCCTGCTCGCGCCGGCCCACCGGGACCCCGGGGCCGGCCGGCTCGACGCCCTCACCCCGGCCGAGCGCACCGTCGCCGACAAGGTGGCCGAAGGCCTGACCAGCCGCCAGATCGCGGCCGAGCTGTTCCTCTCACCGCGGACCGTGGACGCGCACCTGTCGCGGATCTACCGCAAGCTCGACATCAACACCCGAGCCCGGCTCGCGGCCCTGGTCACCGACGAGGGGTGACCGGCCTCAGCGCGCGCTGTAGTCGCGGAAGCCGCGCCCGGTCTTGCGCCCGAGGTAGCCGGCCGTGACCAGGTGCTCCAGCAGCGGCGCCGGCGAGAAGCCCGGCTCGCGGAACTCGAGGTAGAGCTCGCGCTGGATCGCCAGCGAGACGTCGTTGCCGACCACGTCGAGCAGCTCGAACGGACCCATCGGCAGGGCACAGCCCAGCTTCATCGCGACGTCGATGTCGTCGGCCGTCGCGTAGTGCGCCTCGAGCATCCGCACCGCGTCGTTGAGGTAGGGGAAGAGCAGCGCGTTGACGATGAACCCGGCGCGGTCGCCGCAGGAGACCGCGACCTTGCCGACCCGGTCGCACAGCGCCCGCACGGTCTCGGTGACCTCGTCGTCGGTGGCCACGGTACTGACGACCTCGACCAGCTTCATGATGGTGGCGGGGTTGAAGAAGTGCATGCCGATGACGTCCTGCGGGCGGGAGGTCACCCGGGCCATCGAGATGATCGGCAGGCTGGAGGTGGTGGTCGCCAGGATCGCGCCCGGCTTGCAGATCTCGTCGAGGTTCTCGAAGAGCGTCGTCTTGACGGTGAGGTCCTCGGCGATCGCCTCGACCACGAGGTCGACGCCCTGGAGGTCGTCGAGCGCGGTCGTGCCGGACACCCGGTCGAGCGTCGCCGCCTTGTCGTCCTCGGTGGCCCGGCCACGCTGGATCTGCTTGTCGAAGTTCTTGGTGATCGCGGCGACCACGCCGTCGACCTTGTCCTGGCTGCGGCCGACGACGAGCACGTCGTACCCGGCCTTCGCGAAGACCTCGACGATGCCGGAGGCCATGGTGCCGGTGCCGACGACGCCGACGGCGGAGACCTCGCGCCGGACCCGCGGGGCGTCGTCGGGCGACGGCGTCTGGGCGTCGGCCACGACGACCGGGCTGTCGGGCGCCTCATAGGTGTAGAAGCCGCGGCCGGACTTGCGCCCGAGCAGTCCGGCGGTGACGTACTGCTTGAGGATCGGGGCCGGCGCGTGCAGCCGGTCGCGGCCCTGCTTGTACATCGTGTCCAGGATCTCGTACGCCGTGTCGAGCCCGATCAGGTCGAGCAGCGCCAGCGGGCCCATCGGGTAGCCGCAGCCGAAGCGCATGGCGGCGTCGATGTCCTCGCGGGTGGCGTACTTGCCCTCGTACATCGAGACCGCGTGGTTGAGGTAGCCGAAGAGCAGGGTGTTGGCGATGAAGCCGGCCTTGTCGCCGCAGATCACCGGGCTCTTCCCGAGCCGGGCGACGAGGTCCTTCACGTCCTCGAGCACCTCCGGCTCGGTGACCACGGTGCGGATGATCTCGACCAGGTTCTGCACCGGCGCCGGGTTGAAGAAGTGGACGCCGATGACCCGGCCCGGCGTGCCGCTCGCCGTCGAGATCTCGGTGACGCTCAGCGAGGAGGTGTTGGTCGCGAGGATGGTGTCCTCGGACACGACGCCCTCCAGCGCGCGGAAGATCGCCTTCTTCGTCTCCAGCGACTCCACGACGGCCTCGACGACCACGTCGGCCCCGGCGAGGTCGGCGAGGTCGGTGGTGAAGGTGATCCGGCCCAGCAGGTCGGCCTGCTCGGCCTCGCTGAGCTTCTCCCGCTTCACGGCCCGGTCGGTCGAGTGCTGCAGGTGCGCGCGGCCGCGCTCCAGACCCTCGTCGTTCTGCTCGACGCCGATGACGGAGAAGCCGTTGCGGGCGAAGACCTCCGCGATGCCGGCACCCATGGTGCCGAGTCCGATCACGCCGATGGTGCTGATGTCACGAGCCATGCGCGGAAGTCTGGCACGTCGTCAGGGGGCTCCGGGTGTGTGACTACTCACGCGTCACCGCCTGCCCGGTCAGGCCTCGACGAGGTCCACGACCTCGCGCGCGCAGCCGTGCGCGAGGGTCACGCCGGCCCCGCCGTGGCCGTAGCAGTGGACGACGTCGCCCTCGCGTTCGAGCCGCACCTCCGACCGGACCGGACGCAGCCCGACCCGGTGCGCGACGACCCGTCCCGCGGCCAGCGCCGGCACCAGCCGCGTCGCCCGCTCGAGCACCGCAGCGGCGGTCTCCGGGGACGGGGTGCGGCTCCAGTCGCCCTCCTCGAACGTCCCGCCGACCACGACCAGGTCGGTGCGGGGGACGACGTACGTCGGCCCGGCCTCGTCGAGCCACCAGCGGTCGACGTCCGCGCCCTCGACCAGCAGCACCTGGCCACGCGCCGGGTGGACGTCGGTCTCGCCGACCAGCCGACGGGCGCCGAGGCCGGCGCAGTTGACGACGACACCGTCGGCCGGGCGCGGCAGCTCGGCGAGCGCCATCCGGGTGACCGTGCCGCCGAGCGTCTCCAGCCGCTGCCGCAGCCAGCGCAGGTGGACGGGCATGTCGGCCACCGGCGCCGTGAAGCTCCACGCGTCCTCCCAGCCGGCGGGGGGCGTCGTACGACGCAGGTCCGGGACGGCGTCGGCCCACCACGGGTCGGGGGTCCCGGACGGGAGCACCTCGGTGCCGACCCGCATCCGCACCCCCGTCGCGGGGTCGTCGGCGAGGGCCGCGAGCGCGTCGTACCCCGCGGCCGACCAGGCGGTCACCCGGTCCTGCGGCTGCGCGGCGTACGGGTACCAGAGCGCTGCGGCCACCACCGAGGTCGTCTCCAGCGGGAGGTCCCGGGCGAGCACGTCGACCCGGTGGCCGCGCGCGGCGAGGTGCACCGCCACCGTCATCCCGACGACGCCGGCACCGACGACCACGACCCGCGTGCCCATGGGGCCGAGCATGGCAGGTGCGGGGTGCGGATAGATTGCTCCGTCGTGAGACTCGTCGTGGCCCGCTGCCAGGTCGACTACGCCGGTCGACTCACCGCCCACCTCCCGATGGCGACCCGGGTGCTGATGGTGAAGGCCGACGGCTCGGTGCTCGTGCACGCCGACGGTGGCTCGTACAAGCCGCTGAACTGGATGTCCCCGCCGTGCACGGTGCGGGAGGGCGTGACCGACGACGGGGTGGTCGAGTGGACGGTCACCGGCACCAAGACCGACGACACGCTGCGGATCCTGCTCGAGGAGATCCACCACGACTCCAGCCACGACCTCGGCGTCGATCCCGGCCTCCAGAAGGACGGCGTCGAGAAGCACCTCCAGGAGCTGCTCGCCGAGCACCCCGCCTCGCTGGCGGCCGGGCTGACCCTCGTCCGGCGCGAGTTCCCGACGGCCATCGGCCCCGTCGACCTGATGTGCCGCGACGCCGCGGGGGCCTCGATCGCCGTGGAGATCAAGCGTCGGGGCGACATCGACGGCGTCGAACAGCTGACCCGCTACCTCGAGCTGCTCAACCGCGACCCCCTGCTCGCCCCGGTCCGGGGGATCTTCGCGGCCCAGGAGATCAAGCCCCAGGCCCGCGTCCTGGCGACCGACCGCGGGATCGCCTGTGCCGTCGTCGACTACGACGCCCTGCGCGGGATCGACGACTCCGAGCACCGGCTCTTCTGATGCCGCGGATCTTCCACATCGCCACCGCGGCGGACTGGGAGGCCGCGCAGAGGTCGGGCGCCTACACGACCTCCACGCGCGGCCGGACCCTCGCCGCGGAGGGGTTCATCCACGCCAGTCGGGGCGACCAGTGGCCGCGGGTCCGCGAGCAGTTCTACGCCGACGTCACCGAGCCGCTCGTCCTGCTGGTCATCGACACCGACCGGCTCGACGTGCCCGTCGTGGACGAGGAGGTCCCGGGCGGCGAGACGTTCCCGCACCTGTACGGGCCGCTGAGCCCGGACGCCGTGGTGCGGGCCGTGCCGCTGGAGGTGGCACTGGCCGGGTCGACCCGGTCGTTCTCGTCGATCTTCCTGGCCGAGGTCTTCCACAGTGCGCTGCTCGGCACGCTCCTGATCGGCTGCACGCTGGTCGGGGTCGTCGCCGGACGCGCGGTCGACGACACGTGGGGAGCGTGGCTGGGGCTGGTCCTCGGGGTGGGCGCGGGCTGCCTGCTGACCGCATGGCTCCACCGCCGGAGGTCTCGACCACCACTCGCTGGCACATCGACCCCCTGAGGACCGGGCGGTCGTGCGGGTCAGCCGCGGGCGAGCGGCAGCCGCACCCGGACCGTGGTGCCGCCGTCGGGCTGGCGGTCGACGCCGATCTGGCCGGCGTGGGCCTCCACGATGCCGCGCAGCACCGGCTCCCCCATCCCGAAGTGCGACCCCGCGCCCGGGGTCGCGAGGCCGCCACCGGTGTCGCGCACCTCGATCACGCCGTGGTCGCCCTCGACCAGCAGCAGGACCTGGACGGCGTCACCGCGGGCGCTGAACTTGACCGCGTTGGTCACCAGCGTGTCCACCACGTCGGTGAGGCGCTGGTGGTCGCCGAAGACCTGGACGCTGCGGACGCCACCGGGGACGAGCGAGACTCCGGCCTCGGCCGCCGCTGATCCGATCTCGGCGAGGACCCGGCGCAGGACCGGACCCAGGTCCGTCGGCGAGGGGGCCACCGTCATCCCACCGCCGCCGAGCACGGTCAGCGTGAGCAGGTCCTCCACGACCTTCAGCTGCCGCTCGGCGTTGCGGCGCACGATGGACAGGATCCGCAGTGCCTCGTCGCTGACCACCGGTTCACCGAGGTCGACCAGGATCTCGGTGTAGCCCATGATCGAGGTCAGCGGCGTCCGCAGCTCGTGCGAGACGCTCGCGATCAGCTCGTGGCGCAGCCGCTCCGACGCCCGCTCGACCGTCACCCGGTCCGAGACGTCACGGGCGCAGGCGCAGGCCACCAGGCCCTGCGGCGTACGGACCGGCTGGATCGAGAGCTCCAGCGGGAACGCGGAGCCGTCGGCCCGGCACCCGTCGACGAGCAGGCGGGTGACCTCACCGCGCGACCACGGCGACCCGTCACAGCCGACCTCGGCGAAGACGCCGGGCACGAGGGTCTCCACGGAGGCACCGACCAGGGCGGCGCGCGGGCGGCCGAACATGGTCTCGGCGCGGGCGTTGAGGGTCAGCACGGTTCCGGCGCCGTCGACGGCCCAGAAGGCGTCGGGCGCTGCGTCGACCATGCCGCGGTACAGGTCCGGGGCAGGGTCCGAGGGGGTGGGGGACACATCCGGCAGGCTAGGAGACACCACCCGTCACAGTGAGTCGCTTTCGTCACATCGTTCCCACGTCGTGGGTGTCGCGTTACCGCTCTGTGGACCCCACGCGGCGGCCCTTCCCGCCGCGTGGACCTACCAACGCGTAACCCGGGCGGCCGTGGCCTCGTTGCACGCAGCGACGAAAGGAAGCCCGGATGCTCCGTGTGCTGCGCCTGCTGGTGTCCCTGATCGTGCTCCCCGGCCTGCTGGTGACGGCGCTGGCCGCCCCCGGGTCCGCCCACGAGGAGCGTGAGGCGTCCTTCCCCGACGGCTCGGGCTCCCGGCCGGACTTCCTCGGCTGGGACAACCCCGAACGCCGCGTCGTGTGCAAGCCCGACAGCCAGGAGCGCATCGCCGCCATGCCCGCGGGACGGATGAAGCACGTCAGCGGCCATCTGGTCGAGGAGTGCGAGTTCGGCTCGATCCAGTCGGCCATCGACTCCGTCGACCGGCGCGGGACCTCGGTCTACGTGCTGCCCGGCACCTACTCCGAGCGGAAGCGGGCCCAGCAGCCGCGCAGCGACTACTGCGCGAACCTCGCCACCGAGTCGGCCGACCCGGTGCTCGGGTCGTCCTACATCGGCTCGATCAGCGAGCCGGGCGACCGGCCCGAGGCCGACGGCATGGAGGCCGACGCCGAGGAGGCGAACGACCCGATCGCGCTGTCGTACGCCGACCAGCGCCGCTGCTCGGGCAACCTCAACCTGATCTCGGTCTTCGGCGACCGGACGCCCCACGACGACTCGATCGCGTGCGACAGCCGCTTCTGCGACCTCCAGATCGTCGGCACGGGTGCCCGGAGGACCGACGTCATGATCGACAACCAGTTCCAGAAGCTCAACGCCATCCGGGCCGACCGCGCCGGCGGGATCGTGGTCCGCAACCTCACCGCCCAGCAGGCGGAGTTCAACGCGATCTACGTCCTGGAGACGGACGGCTTCCGGATCGAGGAGGTCATCACCCGCGGCAACGACGAGTACGGCATCCTCGCCTTCGCCTCCGACCACGGCCTGATCCAGCGGACGAACAACTACTTCAACGGTGACTCCGGCATCTACCCCGGCTCGGCCTCCGACCTCAACGGCGAGAACACCGACTTCGAGGTCACCCGCTACGCCATCGAGATCCGCCACAACCGCAGCCACCACAACACGCTGGGCTACTCCGGGACCGCCGGGAACTCGGTGTGGGCGCACCACAACCGCTTCTACGACAACGCCACGGGGATCGCGACCGACTCGCTCTTCCCCGGCCACCCGGGTCTTCCCCAGGACCACGCCCGGTGGAGCCGCAACCGCGTCTACTCCAACAACATCAACTGGTACGAGCAGTTCGTCGACACGGGCGTCTGCGCGGAGCCGATGGAGGACCGCGGCTATCTCGACGGCACGGTCTGCCCGGTGATCCCCACACCGGTCGGGACCGGCGTGCTGATCGCCGGCGGCAACTTCAACTCGACCGACCACAACTGGATCTACGACAACTGGCGCTACGGGACGATGCAGTTCTGGGTGCCGGCGCCGCTGCGCGACGAGATGGACCCGACCAAGCTCTACGACACCTCGAACCACAACCACACCACTGACAACCGGATGGGCATCAAGCCCAACGGCGACATCGCCCACAACGGGCTCGACCACTGGTGGGACGACCAGGGCGTCGGCAACTGCTGGGAGGGCAACACCTACTCGCGCGGCGAGCAGACCGACAACTTCCTCCTCGACCCCGGGGCGTGCGACGGCGGTGGCTCGGTCTTCCTGCCCGGGGCGCCGGTGAAGGACGCCGACTTCCTCTCGTGCAGCCAGTACGACCGCAACGACGAGACCCTGCGCCACCCGCCGGGCTGCGGCTGGTTCGACAGCCCGACCGAGCCGGAGGCCGAGCCCACGCCGAACCCGGCGGCACCGGCCGCGGCCGACGGTGGCACCGCGACCCTGGTGGCGGCCCCCGCGATCACCCTCGGCGGGCTGCTGCTGGCCCTCGGCGTCGGGCGGAGGCGGCGTGCGCACCGCGCTGGGTAGGTCCCTGGTCGCGGGCGCGGTGGTCGTGGCGGTCGCCGGCGGTGCCGGCGTCGCCGTGGGCGCCAGCGCGCCGACCCTGACCACGGGCAGGACGGTCGCGGTCACCGGGACCGAGGCGAGCGGCAGCTTCACCGTGGCCGAGCGCACCGTGCGGCAGGTCCGGTACGCCGACCAGGCCACCCTGCGCTACACGTTCACGCTCCACAACGACGGTCGGCTGCCGGTCAGCGTCCTCGGGCTCGCCGCCGACCAGGCGGACCCCCGGCTCTTCGACCTCGTCGACCTGACCGCGACCGACCTCGGCCCCGGCGAGACCGCCGAGCTGACGCTGAGCCTGCACATGAACGGCTGCGAGTCGCTCTCGTCCCGGTCGGGCTCGTTCGTCAGTGAGGTCGAGGTGCGGACCCGGCAGGCCGGCGTGTTCGAGGACGACGTGGTCCTCACCCTCCCTGAGGAGATCCACACCGGCTCCCCCCGCGAGGCGTTCTGCCCCCGCTCCACCGCCACCTCCCGGCCCCAGGGCTGAGCCCCGGCGCGCCGGTGGTCGAGGTGCGAGCGGAGCGAGCCTCGAAACCCCCGGACCCTCGCGGAAGGAGCGTCAGACGCCGGCGGTGCGGGGGGCGGTGGGGTCCTCGGACTGGCTGCCGAGCTCGCGGGCGACGTACTCCTCGATGTCCTCGATGTCGTGGCGGTTGCGGGTGGCGACAGCGAGCAGGTCGCTCATGGTGGCGACCTCCTCGACCTGTTCCTTGATGAACCACTGCATGAACTGCTCGGAGGCGAAGTCGCTCTCCTCGCGCGCGATCCGGAGCAGCCCGTTGATCTGCTCGGTGACCCGCTTCTCCTGGTCGAGCGCGAGCTGCACCGGCTCGACCAGGTCGGCGAAGGTCGACCGCGGCGCCTCGACGGCGGGGATGAGGGCGTCCTCGTCGGTGTCGAGGAGGTACTGCACCATCATCAACGCGTGGCTGCGCTCCTCGAGCGCCTGCTCGTAGAAGAACGTCGCCATCTGCGGCATCGTCAGCGCGTCGTAGTGGACCGCGCAGGCGAGGTACTGGTTGTGGGCCGCCAGCTCGTGGCCGATCTGGACGTTGAGCTGGTCGACGAAGCGAGCAGCGGGCACGGATTCCTCCTGGTGTGGGGGCCTCAGGCGGCCTTGGACGCCTTCTTGGGCTTCGTGCCGGGCATGCAGACCGGGGCCGCGTCGACCTTGACGAGCTTGCGCTTCTTGACCGTATACCCCGAGGGCAGCGTGCCCTCCTTGAGCATCCGCAGCGGGCAGCGGTTGCACCGCGAGCGCGACTCGCAGCACTTCTTCTTGGGGAGCAGGGCGACGCCGGCCTTGCCGGCCGCTCTTCTTCTTCTTCTTGCCCTTCGCCACGGGCGAGACTGTAGCAGGAGTCTTAGGGTTGCCTAACCTTGCGACCGAGGAACGGTACGGCGACCGTCGGCGTCGATCTCGAGCAGCACCACGTCGGCGTCGTACCCGTGCTCACCGAGCACCAGGACCGTCTCGCCGCGGTGCCGGTCGGCGAGCTCGTCGAGGTCGACCGGGGCGTCGTACGTCGCCGCGACCCGCTCGTCCGGGACCGGACCGCGCGCCAGCAGGAACCGGGCCGGGCACTGCAGGTCGCTCACCCCGCTACCAGCCCCACGACCCCGGCGAGCCCTTGAAGGGGCCGGTCACCCGCGAGGTGATCCAGCCGCCGTAGAACCCGCCCTCCTGAGGCAGCACGACCTCGCCGTCGACCTCGCAGCGGTCGACCAGGCCGGGCATCAGCGCCACGTGGTCGAGCAGCGCCTCGAAGCCGGGGCGTGGCTCGGCGTAGGTCCAGGCCGCACGGGTGGCGGTGCGGGTGCCGGTGACGAGGTCGAAGTAGGAGGCCCGCCCCTTCCACTCGCACACCGTGGTGCCGGGGCTCGGGCGGAGCAGCGTCGGCGACCAGGTCGGCGACCGGGAGGTAGTACGTCGGCGGGTGGCTGGTCTCGAGGACCCGCAGCGTGCGCGTCGACCGGGCCACCCGCTCGCCACCCAGCCACACCTCGACCAGCTCGGCGCTCGGTCTCGACCCGCGGGGGACGCGGGTAGTCCCAGACCGACTCGGTCGTCATGAGTCGAGCCCGTGCGCCCGGCGGATCTGGTCGACGATGCCGTCCATGATCGCGGTGAGCCCGAAGTCCTTGGGCGTGTAGACCGCGGCCACGCCGAGCTCGACGAGACGGCGACCGTCGGACTCGGGGATGATCCCGCCCACGATGACGGGGACGTCGGTCACCCCGGCCTCGCGCAGCCCGTCCAGCACGCTCGGCACCAGCTCCATGTGGGAGCCGGACAGGATCGAGATCCCGACGCAGTGCACGTCCTCGGCGACCGCGGCGCCCACGATCTGCTCGGGGGTGAGCCTGATGCCCTGGTAGATCACCTCGAAGCCGGCGTCCCTGGCCCGCACGGCGACCTGCTCGGCGCCGTTGGAGTGGCCGTCGAGACCGGGCTTGCCGATCAGCAGCCGGAGCCGGCCCCCGAGCGCCTCGCCGGTCTCGCGGACCCGGTCGCGGACCGCGGTGAGCTCCTCGCCCGCCTCGGCGACGCCCACCGCGCCGGAGACCCCGGTGGGTCCGCGGTACTCACCGAAGACCTCGCGCAGGGTCCCGGCCCACTCCCCCGTGGTCGCTCCGGCACGGGCGGCCACCAGCGTCGGGCCCATCAGGTTGATGTCGGTCTTCGCGGCCGCGGCCAGTGCGGCCAGCGCCTCGGCCACCTCGGCGTCGTCGCGCTGCGCCTTCCACTCCTCGACGGAGGTGAGCGCGGTCCGCTCGGCCTCGGGGTCGGCGGCCATGATCGCGCCGTCCAGGTCGGCGGTCAGCGGCGACGGCTCGGTGGTCTCGTACTTGTTGACGCCGACGATGACCTCCTCGCCCGACTCGATCCGGGCCCGGCGGGCGGCGTGGGAGGAGACCAGCTCCTGCTTCATGTACTCGACGGCCTCGATCGCCCCGCCCATCGCCTGGACCCGGTCGATCTCGTGCGTGGCACCCTCGACCAGCTCGGCGACCTTCGCCTCGATGACGTGCGAGCCGTCGAAGATGTCGTCGTACTCCAGCAGGTCGGACTCGTAGGCCAGCACCTGCTGGAGCCGGAGCGACCACTGCTGGTCCCAGGGACGGGGCAGGCCGAGCGCCTCGTTCCAGGCCGGCAGCTGGACGGCGCGGGCGCGGGCGTCCTTGCTCAGCGTGACCCCGAGCATCTCCAGCACGATCCGCTGGACGTTGTTCTCCGGCTGGGCCTCGGTGAGGCCGAGCGAGTTCACCTGGACGCCGTAGCGGAACCGGCGCATCTTCGGGTCGGTCACGCCGTACCGGTCCTGGGTGATCCGGTCCCACAGCTGCACGAAGGCGCGCATCTTGCAGGTCTCCTCGACGAACCGGACGCCGGCGTTGACGAAGAACGAGATCCGGCCGACGACCGTGCCGAAGTCCTCCTCAGAGACCTGCCCCGAGCTCTGCACCCGGTCCAGCACGGCGATCGCGGTGCACAGCGCGTACGCGAGCTCCTGCGTGGGCGTCGCGCCAGCCTCCTGCAGGTGGTAGCTGCAGATGTTGATCGGGTTCCACTGCGGCATCCGGTGCACCGTGTAGGCGATCATGTCGGCGATCAGTCGCATCGACGCCTCGGGCGGGAAGGCGTAGGTCCCGCGGGAGAGGTACTCCTTGATGATGTCGTTCTGGGTGGTGCCGGCCAGCTGCGCGGCCACGTCCTCGGGCGGGAGGTCGGGGTTCTGCTCCTCGGCGACGACCTGGTACATCGCCAGCATCCACATCGCGACCGCGTTGATCGTCATCGAGGTGTTCATCTCGACGAGCGGGATCTCGTCGAACAGCCGGCGCATCTCGCCCAGGTGCGGCACCGGGACGCCGACCTTGCCGACCTCGCCGCGGGCGAGCGGGCGAGTCGGGGTCGTAGCCGGTCTGGGTCGGCAGGTCGAAGGCGACCGAGAGCCCGGTCTGGCCCTTGGCCAGGTTGGTCCGGTACAGCTGGTTGGACGCGGTCGCCGTGGAGTGCCCGGCGTAGGTCCGCATCACCCAGGGTCGGTCCTTCTCGCTCATGGACCGAGGGTAGGGCGCGGTGCTACGGGCTGGTAACCGTCTCGGGTGTGGGGTTCTCCACAGGCCGCAGGGCCGTCACCGGCCTCAGGCGGCGGTCTGCTCGAGGGCCACGAACCGCATCAGCCGGGTCAGGTGGAGCATCCGGAGCACCGCCGGGCCGCAGCCACGGAGGGTGACCTGGTGGCCGGTGCGCGCGGCCTCGTGGCTGGCGAAGGCGAGCACCCGGAGGGCCGGGACGTCGACGGAGTAGACACCGGTGAGGTCGACGACGATCTCGTGCTCGGGCGCCTCGAGCTGCTCGCGGAGCGCGCTGCGCACCTCCGAGGTGCTGCGGCCGTTGAAGCTGCCGATCAGCACCACGGTCGGTCCGTCGGTGAGGATGTCCATGGTTCGCCCCGTTCGAGAGTCTGACTCCCTGTCGTCCACTATGACGTCAGTCACCCTCATTTGGTTGCCTAGGAGCGGTGAGTTGCTGCGTGTCGCGGCGGCGCGAGGGCGCCGTGGACGGCCAGCGCCGTACCCAGCGCGACCAGTCCCATGCCCGCCACGCCGGTCGGCGCGAAGATGTGGTCGGTGTGGATCAGCCACGCACCGGCCGGCAGCACGACCAGCGGGAGGGCCCGGATCCCCCGGCGTCGGAGGGCGTCGAGCAGCAGCACCGTGGTGGCAGCGAGCAGCGCCCACGACCCCACCTCGCCCACCGGGGTGCCGATCCGGAACATCCACGACACCTCCTCCGGACGGCTCGCGCCGTCGGGCAGCCGGCTCGTGACGTAGCCGGCGGCGAGCCCGCTGATGACGTCGAGGGCGGTGTAGGCCGTGGCGTAGACGTAGGCGGCGATCCGGACCAGCCAGGCGACCGGGTCGGGCCGGTGGACCAGCGGCACGACGAGCCCGGCCCCGACCAGCGGGAAGACGGCGAGCCCGGCCAGGTGCAGCCCGAACCACAGGTCGGCGGTCTCGGTGGTGAGGTGGTGCGGGTGCAGCAGCCCCGCGGCCGCCAGCGACACGGCCGGCAGGGCGGAGAGGACGGCGAGCGCCGTACGACGGGGCATGGGCCGACCGTAGCCGGAGGGACGCGACGGCGGCGCGGCGTCGAGGTCCTAGAGTCGTCGCCATGGTCAACCTCACCCGCATCTACACCCGCACCGGCGACGGCGGCCGGACCCGCCTCGGCGACATGAGCGAGACCACGAAGACCGACTCGCGGTTGCGGGCCTACGCCGACGTCGACGAGGCCAACGCGCACCTCGGGATCGCCCTGGCCCAGGGCGACCTCGAGGCGGACGTCGTCACCGTGCTGACCCGGGTCCAGAACGACCTGTTCGACGTCGGCGCCGACTTCTGCACCCCCGTGGTGCCGGACCCGGAGTTCCCGCCGCTGCGGATCGAGCAGGAGTACGTCGACCGGCTCGAGGGCTGGTGCGACCAGTTCAACGAGGACCTGCCGAAGCTGCGGTCCTTCATCCTCAACGGCGGGTCCGTCGGTGCGGCCCACCTGCACGTCGCCCGCACCGTCGTACGCCGCGCGGAGCGCTCGGCCTGGGCGGCATGGGAGGACCACGCCGCAGTCGATGAACCAGCTGGCGATCACCTACCTCAACCGGCTCTCCGACCTGCTGTTCATCCTGGCCCGGCACGCCAACCGCGAGCAGGGCGACGTGCTGTGGGTGCCGGGCGGCGAGCGGGAGTGACGCTCAGCCTTCCGGCTGCACCAGCTCGGCCATCCTGACCAGGGCCTCGCGCACCCGCGCGTACTCGTCGGCACCGAGCGCGGCGGCCAGCCGCTCCTCGACGTCCACGATGTGCTGCCGGCCGGCCCGCGCGACCCTGAACCCGTAGTCGGTGTAGGTCACCAGCTTGGCGCGCCGGTCGTCGGGGTCGGTCGTCATCTCGACGATCCCCAGCGAGACCAGGTCGCGCACGATCTCCCCCATCGACTGCCGGGTCACCCCTGCCCGTGCGGCCATGTCCGAGGCGTGGCTGCCCTGCGCTGCTGAGGAATCCGAACACGGAGTTGTGGCTGTGCTTGAGCTCCGGGAAGCCGGCGTCGTGCCCACTGCTCACCATGTCCCGCTGGAGCACCAGGCCCAGGCGCTCCACGAGCGCGATCAGCGGAGTGTGCGGCGGGGCCGGCAACGGGCTTGACATTTGACAGGCTTCCTTCCAGTATTCGACAGGTAGCCTTACATTATCAGGAGGGGCCATGACCGGTCCGGAGCTTCGCCCGCTGGTGTCGCGGCTGTTCGCCGGCTGCCCCGCCCGCACCACCCGGGTGGGCCTCGAGCAGGAGCTGCTGGTCCGCGACCGGGACGGCGCGACCGTCCCGATCCCCCGCCTCCGGGCCGCGCTGCAGGACCTCGCGGCCGCGCCGTACCTCGCGTTCGAGCCGGGCGGTCAGGTCGAGCTGAGCCTGCCGACCGCCGCCGGGCCGGTTGCCGCGTCCCGCCTCCTCCGGGACGCCGTCCGCGACGCCAGCTCGACGCTCGGCCGGATCGGCGTCACGCTCCACGCCGACGCGGTCGACCCCCGCCCCGAGGAGGAGGTGCCGCTCCGGCTCGGGTCCGAGCGCTACCTGCGGATGCAACGCCACTTCGACACGATCGGGCCCGCCGGTCGCCGGATGATGCGCCGCACGGCCTCGACCCAGGTCTGCCTGGACTGGTGGCCCGGCCGCGCCGGTGCCGAGCAGTGGCGCGCGCTCACCCTCGCCGGCCCCTTCCTCGCGGCCGCCTTCGCCCGCAGCACGGGACCGGGGTCGCGGCTGGACACCTGGCTCGCGGTCGACCCGGCGCGCACCGCGTTCGACGACCGGTTGCTCCGCGGCGACGACCCGGTCGCGGCGTACGCCGACTTCGCGGCCGGCGCCACCCGGTTCCTCGACGGGGACCGCGGAGCACCTCACGACGCTGTTCCCGCCGGTGCGGCCTCGCGGCGGGTACCTCGAGGTCCGCTACCTCGACGCCCAGGAGGACGCCACCGCGGTGGCGACCGAGCTCGCCGCCATCGCCTACGACGACGCGCGCCGCCGGCGGGTGCTCCAGCGGCTCGAGCCCCTGGCCGGACGGCTCGACGAGCTCTGGGCCGCTGCCGCCGCCGGCGAGCTCCGCGACGACGGCCGGGTGGGGGTGGCGGCATGAGGTCGCTGTTCGTCACCGATCCCCTGACCGGGCTGTCGCCGGACGTGGACGCGACCGTCGGGCTGATGGCGGCGACCCAGGAGCTCGGACAGGAGGTCTGGTGGTGCACACCCGAGGGGCTGGCCGGCACCGACGGGCGCGTGCGCGCGCGGGCCCGCCGGATCGGGCTCCGCCCGCGCAGCCGCGGGACCGACCACCACTGGAGCGTCGACCACCACTGGTGGGACGCGCTGGCCGACGCCGGGCTCGACGTCGCTGCCGACTGCGCCCTCGTCCACCTGCGGATCGATCCTCCCGTCGACGCGCGCTACCTGCACGCGACGTACCTGCTCGATCTCGTCGAGGCGACAGGCACACCCGTGGTCAACCGGCCCTCGGGCATCCGCGCCCTCCACGAGAAGCTGTTCGTCCAGCGCTTCCCCGACCTGTGCCCGGCGACGTACGTCGGCGCCTCGGTGACCGACCTGCGGACCTTCGTCACCCGGGTGGGCAGCGCGGTGGTCAAGCCGGTCGACGGCTTCGCCGGCATCGGGGTGTGGCTGGTGCGCGACGACTCGGGGGCGACCGCGCTGCTGGAGTCGGCGACCGACGGCGGCCGGCGGCACGTCATCGCCCAGGAGCACCTCGGCGCGGTCGAGCGCGGCAACAAGCGGCTGTTCCTCCTCGACGGCGACCTCGTCGGCGCCGTCGTCCGCCGGCCCTCACCCGCGGACTTCCGGATCGGGCCGCCGGTCGCCGCCGCCGCGATCGACTCCGACGACCGGCGCATCGCCGACGCCCTGCGTCCCCACCTGCGCGAGCAGGGCATCGCGGTCGCAGGCGTCGACGTCATCGACGGCCGGCTGATCGAGGTCAACGTGACCTGCCCGGGCGGCATGGCGAAGACCGACGCCCTGCTCGGGACCGACCTCAGCGGCGACATCGTCCGCCACCTCACCACCCACCACCACTCAGGAGTCCTCACATGAACACGCTCGTCCTCGTCTCACTCGCCCTGATGGGCCTCCTCGTCTTCGTCCTCGGCGCCAACGTCACCCGGCACCGGGCGATGCGGGGCGACACCGGCAACCAGGCGCCGACCGACCCGTCGGACCGGATGCTGATCGCGATCCGCGCCCACGGCAACGCCGCCGAGTACGTGCCGACGCTGATGGTCCTGGTCGTCCTCTGTGCCACGCTCACCGACAGCTGGTGGGTCACCGCCCTGACCCTTGCCGCGCTCGCCTCCCGGCTGGTGCACGCGCTCGGCATGCTGACCGCGCGCACCCTGGCCGCCCACGGCCCGCTCCGCGACATCGGGGCCCTGGGCACCTACCTCACCGGCATCGCCCTCGCCGTCACCGCCGTGGTGGCCGTGTGACCGGTCCTGCCCCGGTCGTGGGGATCGTCGGCGCCGGCTACGCCGTCCCCCGCTTCTGGGGCGAGCTGTCGGTGACCGGGACGCCCCGGACCTACGTCGACGCGGTGGCCGCCGCCGGCGGCGTGCCCGTCGTCCTGCCGCTGGGTGGATCGTCCGCGGCGCTCGACCTGGTCGACGCGGTGGTCCTGACCGGCGGCGGCGACGTCGATCCGAGCCGCTACGGAGGCGACCCCGCCACTGCACGGGACGTCGACCCCGAGCGCGACGAGCACGAGCTCGCCGCACTGCAGCGGGCCGCTGAGCGACGCCTGCCCCTGCTGGGTGTGTGCCGCGGGCTCCAGCTGCTCGCCGTGGCGTTCGGTGGTCGGCTGGTCGAGCTGGGCCAGGACCACGTGCTGCCCCACACCGGGCACCCGGTCGACCTCCTGCCCGGGTCGGTGCTGGCCGCGCTGCTGGGCCCCGACCCGTTCACCAGCTCGATCCACGAGCAGGGGGTGGGCGATCCGGGACCGCTGCTGACCGTCACCGCCCGCGCGGCCGACGGCGCCGTGGAGGCGTGCGAGTGGGACGGTCCGGACCCGTGGCCGGTGCTGGCGGTGCAGTGGCACCCCGAGCGCGACGCCACCGGCCCCGCCCTCTTCGGCTGGCTGGTCGCTCAGGCGGGTTCGCGGGCGACCGAGACGAGCAGCGTGGTCGGGACGAGCAGCACCGCGACCACCAGCAGCGACTCCAGGGTGCCGACGCGGTCGCCGACGAAGCCCAGCACCGGCGGGCCGGCGAGGAACGCGGCGTACCCGATGGTGGAGACCACGCTGACCCGCGCGGCCGCGCGGACCGGGTCGTCGGCGCCGGCGGACATGCCGACCGGGAAGCCGAGCGAGGCGCCGAGGCCCCACGCGAGGACGCCGAGGCCGACCAGCGCCGGGTGCTGACCCCACACCAGCAGCAGGAGCCCGGCGAGGGCGAGCACGGCCGTCGCCCGCAGCACCGGCACCCGGCCGTAGCGGTCGAGGACGAGGGTGCCGAGCAGCCGGCCGGTGGTCATGGCGACCACGAAGCCGGCGAAGCCGAGGACCCCGACCCAGCGGGGCGCGTCGTAGCCGTCGATCAGTGCCAGCGCCAGCCAGTCGTTGGCCGCGCCCTCCGTGAGCGCGAAGGCCAGCACCATCAGCCCGATGACCAGGGTCCGGGGCTCGCGCCACGCGGAGGCCGACGACCGCGCGTCCTCCTCCTCCGGCTCGACCGGCAGGAACGACCTCGTCGCGGGGAGCACGGCCAGCGCCAGCACCGCGACCAGGGCCAGGTGCCCCGCCATCGGGACGCCGACCGCGGTGACCAGGACGCCGAGCCCGGCGCCGGTGACCGAGCCGAGGCTCCATCCGGCGTGGAAGCGCGGGAGGATCGCGCGACCCAGTCCCCGCTCGACGGCGGCCCCCTCGACGTTCATCGACACGTCCCAGACGCCGGTGCCGATGCCGTAGACGAACAGGCCGACCGCGGTGGCGATCGGCGTCCCGACCACGTCCACACCGATCCCCGCCAGCACCAGGCCCCCGCAGACCAGCCCGGCGCCGCTGCGGACCACCGCCGCGGCGCTGGCGCGCCGGATCAGGGCCCCGGCCGTCGGCATCGCGAGCACCGACCCCAGGGCGCCGGACAGGAGCAGCAGCCCCAGCGACCCGTTGTCGAGGTCGAGGCCGCTGCGGATGTCGGGCACCCGCGAGAAGAGCGAGGCGAACGCGAAGCCGTTGAGCAGGAAGGCGGCGGCCACGGCGTTGCGGGCCTGCGTCACGCTGTTCCTGACTCACAGCCTGGCTCACACCGTGGTCGCAGTCCCGGGTGGCGCCGCCTCCAGCCACGACTGGAAGCCCATCAGCGAGCTCGGGGCCATCGCCAGCTCGAGCTCGCCGGCGGGGCTGCTGCACCGTACGACGGTGTGGTCGGGGTAGAGGGAGACCCGCTCGGCGCCCTCGGGGTCACGGCGGCCGGTGTAGTCGAGGCCGTCGCGCTGCCACACGCACTTGGGGCGCGGCGAGAGGGAGAAGATGCGGAACCACTCGAGCGCGTCGCCGGAGTAGCGGCCGAGCCCGAGAAGCCAACCGCGCCCGGCCCTCTCGGACCGGACGCGGTAGCTGAGCTCGAAGGTTCCGCCGTGACGCGACAGCAGCCGACGACGTACGACGAGCGCGAGCCCGTAGAGCAGGACCAGGACCAGCACGGCACCGGCTGCGTCGAGCAGCAGCTGCCACAGCGGCATCCGGGGGTCCCTCCTGGAGATGACGGCACTCCCGGTCCGGGAGTGCCGTCAGCCTATCGGTGAGTCACCGACCAGGATCAGGAGGACCACTCGGCGGCACGGATCAGCGCCTCGGCGTGCCGCACGCGCTGCTCCGCCTCGTCGCCGGTCTCGCCCTGCGCCGCCTCCAGCTCGGAGCGCGCCGAGGCGACGTCGACCTCGGCGGCGAGCGTGGTGCGCTCGGCGAGGATCGAGGCCCGGTTGGCCGCGACCGAGATGAAGCCTCCGTCGACGGCCGCCACGATGTGGTCTCCGGACTCCGCCGTGATGTCGACGACGCCGGGCACCAGCACGGACAGCACGGGGCTGTGGTCGCGCAGGATGCCGACGTCACCCTCGGTGGTCCGGGCGAGCACCATCGACGCCTGCCCGGACCAGACGATCCGGTCGGCGGCGACGAGCTCGACCTGGAGGTCAGCCTTCGCCTCGGCCATCAGAGGCTCTTCTGGATCTCAGCCCACTTCTGCTCGACGTCGTCCAGACCGCCGCACATGAAGAAGGCCTGCTCGGCCACGTGGTCGTACTCGCCGTCCGCGATCTTGTTGAACGCCTCGATGGTGTCCCCGATCGGGACGGTCGAGCCCTCGAGGCCGGTGAACTGCTTGGCCACGTAGGTGTTCTGCGACAGGAACCGCTGGATCCGGCGAGCCCGGGACACGATGATCTTGTCCTCTTCGGAGAGCTCGTCGACACCGAGGATCGCGATGATGTCCTGGAGCTCCTTGTTGCGCTGGAGGATCTGCTTGATCCGGATCGCACAGTCGTAGTGCGCCTGCCCGATGTACTGGGCATCGAGGATCCGCGAGGTCGAGGTCAGCGGGTCGACGGCCGGGTAGATGCCCTGCGACGCGATGTCACGGGACAGCTCGGTCGTGGCGTCCAGGTGCGCGAACGTCGCGGCCGGGGCCGGGTCGGTGTAGTCGTCGGCCGGCACGTAGATCGCCTGCATCGAGGTGATCGAGTGACCACGCGTCGAGGTGATCCGCTCCTGGAGCGTGCCCATCTCGTCGGCCAGGTTGGGCTGGTAGCCCACGGCGGAAGGCATCCGACCCAGCAGGGTCGACACCTCCGAGCCGGCCTGGGTGAACCGGAAGATGTTGTCGATGAAGAGCAGCACGTCCTGCTTCTGGACGTCGCGGAAGTACTCGGCCATCGTCAGCGCGGACAGCGCGACGCGCAACCGGGTGCCCGGCGGCTCGTCCATCTGGCCGAACACGAGGGCGGTCTGGCCGATGACGCCGGCCTCCTCCATCTCGACGATGAGGTCGTTGCCCTCGCGGGTGCGCTCACCGACGCCGGCGAACACCGACACACCACCGTGGTCCTTGGCGACGCGGGCGATCATCTCCTGGATGAGGACGGTCTTGCCGACGCCCGCACCACCGAAGAGGCCGATCTTGCCGCCCAGGACGTACGGCGCGAGCAGGTCGATGACCTTGATGCCGGTCTCGAACATCTGGGTCTTGGACTCGAGCTGGTCGAAGGCCGGGGCCTTGCGGTGGATGCCCCACCGCTCCTTGACGTCGAGCTCCTCACCCTCCTCGAGGTTGAGGCACTCGCCGAGGGTGTTGAACACGTGGCCGAGGGTGCCGTCTCCGACCGGGACCGTGATCGGCCCGCCGGTGTCGGTCACCTGGGCACCGCGGACCAGGCCGTCGGTCGGCTGGAGCGAGATGGCGCGGACCATGCCGTCACCGATGTGCTGGGAGACCTCCAGCGACAGCACCTTGGCCTCGCCGCTGAGCTCCAGCTCGGACTCCAGCTTGTTGTAGATGGCGGGCATCGAGTCCGAAGGGAACTCGATGTCCACCACGGGCCCGATCACGCGGGCGATCCGGCCGACAGCGCCGGCCCTCCCCGTGGTCTCGGCAGTCTCGTCGATGGTCGAAGTCATAGCTCTCACTCACTCCCCGCGGTCGCGTCGGCCAGCGCGTTGACGCCACCGACGATCTCGCTGATTTCCTGGGTAATGCCGGCCTGGCGGGCTTGGTTGGCAATTCGGGTGTACTTCTTGATGAGCTCGTCGGCGTTGTCCGTGGCGGACTTCATCGCCTTCTGGCGGGCGGCGAGCTCGGAGGCGGCCGCCTGCAGCAGGGCGAAGAAGATCCGGCTCGTGACGTACTGCGGGAGCAGCCCGTCGAGCACGAACTCCGGGGACGGCTCGAACTCGTAGAGCGGCAGGACCTCGTCGGACTCCGCCTTCTCCTCGCCCTCGACGACCTCGAGCGGCAGCAGCCGCACGGCAGTGGGCTCCTGCAGGATCATCGACCGGAAGCGCGTGTAGACCACGTGCACCTCGTCGACGGCCCCGTCCTCGTCCTGCTCCTTGAGGAAGGCGCCGATGAGGGCCCGGCCGACGTCGCTGGCGACGTCGTACGACGGCTGGTCGGAGAAGCCGGTCCAGCTCTGGACGACCGCGCGGCCGCGGAACTTGAAGTAGGCCTCGCCCTTGCGTCCGCAGATGTAGGCGTCGACCTCCTTGCCCTCGCTCCGCAGCTTCTCGGCCAGGCTCTCGTACTCCTTCAGGACGCTGGAGGAGTAGGCGCCGGCCAGACCCCGGTCGCTCGTGACGATGAGGACGGCGGCCCGCTTGGGGTCCTCCGGCTCACGCGTCATCGGGTGGTCGACGTTGGAGTACGTCGCCACCGCCGAGACCGCTCGGGTCAGCTCACGGGCGTAGGGCGCGGCCGCCTGGGCCCGCTGCTGCGCCTTGATGATCCGGGACGCGGCAATGAGCTCCATGGCACGCGTGATCTTCTTCATCGACTCCGTCGACTTGATCCGCGCGCGGTACTCACGCACTGACAGGGCCATGTGTCAGCCCCGCTTCTGCTTGACGATCTGCTCCTGGTCCTCGTCCTCCATGGCCTCGGCCTCAGGCTCGTGGCCGACCTTGATCGACCCGCCCTCCGAGGTCTCGAACTGGTCGAGGAAGGAGTCGTAGGCGTCGCCGAGCGAGGAGTCCGTGTCGTCCTCGAACTTCTGCGACTCGCGGATCGTGGAGAGGATCCCGTCGTGCGAGCGGCGCAGGTAGTCGAGGAACTCGTGCTCGAAGCGCAGCACGTCGTCGGCCGGGACCTTGTCCAGGCGACCCGTGGTGCCGATCCAGAGCGAGACCACCATCTCCTCGAGCGGGTACGGCGAGTAGGCCGGCTGCTTGAGGAGCGCCATCAGCCGCTGGCCTCGGTCGAGCTGCTGACGCGACGCGGCGTCGAGGTCGGAGGCGAACATCGCGAACGCCTCCATCGCGCGGAACTGCGCCAGGTCGACCTTGAGCGAACCGGTGACGGCCTTCATCGCCTTGGTCATCGCGGCACCACCCACGCGGGACACCGACACACCGACGTCGATCGCCGGGCGCTGGTTGGACGCGAACAGGTCGGACTGCAGGAAGATCTGGCCGTCGGTGATGGAGATGACGTTGGTCGGGATGTAGGCCGAGACGTCGTTGGCCTTGGTCTCGATGATCGGCAGGCCGGTCATCGAGCCCGCGCCCAGGTCGTCGGACAGCTTCGCGCAGCGCTCGAGCAGGCGGCTGTGCAGGTAGAACACGTCACCCGGGTAGGCCTCGCGGCCCGGCGGGCGACGCAGCAGCAGCGACACGGCGCGGTAGGCCTCGGCCTGCTTGGTCAGGTCGTCGAAGATGATCAGGACGTGCTTGCCGTCGTACATCCAGTGCTGGCCGATGGCCGAGCCGGTGTAGGGGGCGAGGTACTTGAAGCCCGCGCTGTCCGAGGCCGGGGAGGCGACGATGGTGGTGTACTCGAGCGCGCCGGCCTCCTCGAGGGCGCCACGCACGGCGGCGACGGTCGAGCCCTTCTGGCCGATCGCGACGTAGATGCAGCGCACCTGCTTGGCCGGGTCGCCGGACTCCCAGTTCTGCTTCTGGTTGATGATCGTGTCGATGGCGATGGTCGTCTTGCCGGTCGCACGGTCACCGATGATCAGCTGGCGCTGGCCACGGCCGATGGGGGTCATCGAGTCGATGGCCTTGATGCCGGTCGCCAGCGGCTCGTGCACCGACTTGCGGTGCATCACCGACGGCGCCTGGAGCTCGAGGGCCCGGCGCTCCTCGGACTCGATCTCGCCGAGGCCGTCGATCGGGGTGCCGAGCGGGTCGATGACCCGGCCCATGAAGCCGTCGCCGACCGGGACCGAGAGGATCTCGCCGGTCCGACGGACCGTCTGGCCCTCCTCGATCTTGTCGAAGTCGCCCAGGATGACGACACCGATCTCGCGGGTGTCGAGGTTCAGGGCGATGCCGAGGGTGCCGTCCTCGAACTCGAGCAGCTCGTTGGCCATGGCGGAGGGAAGCCCGGCAACCCGGGCGATGCCGTCGCCGGCCTCGGCGACCGTGCCGACCTCTTCCTTGCTGGCGGCCGCAGGCTTGTAGTCCGCGACGTACTTCTGGAGTGCGTCGCGGATCTCCTCCGGACGGATCGTGAGCTCCGTCATTTCGTCCCTACTCTCTTCTGTCTACTTGAGTTCGGTGGTCTGAGGTTGCGTGGTCACCCGACGAGGCGCCGGCGTGCCTCGTCGATACGGCTGGCGATCGTCCCGTCGATCTGGTCGTCGCCGATCTCGATCCGGAGTCCCCCGACGAGGTCGGGCTCGACGACCACGTGCAGGTGCACGGTGGCGTCGTACTGCTCGCCGAGCGCCTCGGAGAGGCGGCGGAGCTCGGCGTCGCCGAGCTCGCGAGCGGTCCGAACCACGGCCAGGACCTCGTCCTGGGCGGCAGCGGCGACGCTCTGGTAGTCGCCGAGGACCTTCTCGATGTTCTTGCCGCTGGCGATCGCCTGCTCCACGAGGGTGGCCGTCGTGGGCAGCACCTTGCTGCCGAGCAGCCCGGTCAGCAGCCCACTGCGGTCCTGCGTCGTGCGCGAGGCGTCCGAGAGGGCCGAGCGCAGCTCGGGGTAGGTCTCGAGCAACCGGACGACGGCGAACAGCTCGTCGTTGACGCGGTTGCCGTTCGTGCCCATGGAGCGGACCAGGGCGATGACCGCGAGGTGCTCCAGCGCGTTGGCGAGGTCCCACGACGCCGTCCACCGGCGCTGCACCGCGTCGACCAGCAGGTCGAGCGCGGGCGTGCCGAGGGTCGAGCCGAAGATGTTGCGCACCAGCTCAGCCTTGGCCTCGCCCTCCACGGACGCGTCCGTGGCGACACGGCGCAGGGCGGGCTCGCTGCGGAGCACCGCCACCACGCCGAAGAGCTGCTCGCCCATCGTCGCAGCGTCGGCCTGCGTGCCGGAGGAGCGGACGCTCTTCTCCAGCTCTCCGAACGCGTCAGCCGAAGGCCCTCGCAGCATCAGACCGCCCCGTTCTGCCCGGCGGCAGCCTCGGAGGTCTCCAAGGTCTCGAGATCCGCGAGGAACCGGTCGACCACGCGGCTGCTGCGCTCGTCGTCCTCGAGGCTCTCGCCGACGATCCGCTCCGCCAAGGAGGTGGCGAGCGTGCCCACCTCGGCCCGCAGCGACGCGAGGGCCGCCTTGCGGTCGGCGTCGATCTGGGCACGGGAGTGCTCGACGATGCGCTGGGACTCGGCCTGGGCCTGCTCCCGCATCTCCGCGATGATCGCCGCTCCCTGCTCGCGGGACTCCTCGCGGATGCGCGCTGCCTCGTGGCGGGCGTCGGCGATCTGCGCCTTGAACTCCGCCTCGGCGTCACGGGCCTCCTGCTTGGACTGCTCGAGCTCGTCGAACTCCTGCCGGATGGCGGCCTGTCGCGCGGTCATCGCACGGTTGATCGGCGGGATGACGTAGCGGGCGAGCAGGTAGAACAGCAGGAGGAACGCGGCCAGCTCGACGAAGAACGTGCCGTTGGGGACCAGGAAGTTGCTGGTGCCCTCCTCCTCCTCTGCGGCCACCGACGCCATCGGGGCCAGCAGCGCGGTGAACGCCATGATTACTGGGCGCCGAGGACGAAGACGAACAGGGCCATGAACGCGAGGTTGATGAAGAACATCGCCTCGACCAGGCCCACCGTCAGGAAGAAGATGGTCTGGAGACGACCCTGCGCCTCCGGCTGACGCGCCACGCCCTCGATGTAGGACGCACCGGCGAGACCGTCACCGACACCGGCGCCGATGGCGCCGCCCGCGAGAGCGATCCCGCCGCCGATGAACGCACCGGCCAGCTCGACAGATCCTTCTGCAGCCATTGAACTTTCTCCTTGAATTGCGGCGCCTCCGTGGGCGCCTCGGTTTTACCTCTGGTAGCCGTTGACCGGGTGGTCAGGCGGCTGGAACGGGGGTGGGCTCGGCGGACGAGGCCTGGTCGTGGCCCGCCTGGTCGTCCAGGTCGTCATGTCCGTCGCCGTGCTCGTCGTGCTCGTCGCCGTGCCCGGCGCCGGCCATCGCGAAGTAGAGGACGGTCAGCAGCGCGAAGATGAACGCCTGGATGACGGCGATGGCGCCGCCGAACGCCTTCCAGAGCAGGTTGGGCGCCCAGGCGATGTAGAAGGGCATCAGCCCGATCAGCGCCAGCATGATGCCGCCGGCGAAGATGTTGCCGAAGAGTCGCAGCGCGAGCGTGATCGGCTTGATCAGCTCCTCGAGCAGGTTCAGCGGGAACATCACGGGGAACGGCTCGAAGAAGTGCTTGAGGTACCCCTTCAGCCCCTTCTGCCGGATGCCGTAGGCCCAGACGCTCACGATGGTCACCGCGGCCAGCGCGTAGGTCAGGTTGGTGTCAGCGGTGGGCACGACCAGCAGGTGGTCGTGCTCGTTGATCTTCAGCGGCAGCAGCTCGAGCCAGTTGGCGAACAGGATGAAGAAGAACAGCGAGACCGCCAGCGGAGCGGCGTAGGGGTGCACCTTGCCGAGGTTGTCCTCCACCTGGGTGTTGACCTGGCCGACGACGGCCTCCCAGATCAGCTGCAGCTTGGTCGGCACGTGGTCGTCGGGGTCTCGCGTGAGAGCCCGCCGGGCCAGGAAGCCGAGGAGCAGCACCAGGGCGCCCGCGACGAGCGTGGCGATGATCGTGTCGATGTGCACCGTGCCGACCAGCGGGAAGTCCCGGGTCGCGTGGTGACCGATCTCGATCGCGGCGCTCTCCTGCTTCTCGCCGGTCGTGCTCATGACCACGCCCACCACGAAGGAGACGACAGCCAGGGCGAGGACGGCGTTGCGGACCTTGCTCAAGGTCATTGCTTCTTCAGCTCCTTCAGCAGGGGCAGCCCGGTCATGACCAGGGCGATGAGTCGGAACAGGGCCAGACCGAGCAGCAGCCCGATGCCGTCGGGCCAGAACGCCACCGCGATGCCCACGCCGACGACCGTGAGGAGGAGCAGCCGGGTGATCGTCGAGGCGATCATCTGGGAACGCGTCGGCTGGGCTCCCGACGAGATGATCCTGAGGAGCCAGAACTCGGTGGCGAGGTGGTTGGCCAGGCCGAGACCGATGCCACCTGCGATGCAGCCCGCGAGGCCCCACTCGCCGAGCTGGCCCACGATCCAGAAGGTCGCCACGACCAGCGCCACGGCGACGATGAGGGTCTTCTTCTGGTCGCGCAGCACCTTGAGCACGCTGGCGCGCTCGCCCGGCGTGACCTCAGGAGTGTGGGGTGTCGTCATGGTCATCAGGCCTCAGCCCCGCAGTGCGGAACGAACCCGGACCCAGAACCCGAGCGCGCCCGCGACGATGCCGAGGGCGACACCGACGACCGTGAAGAGCGGCGTCGTACCGGCTGAGTTGTCGACGAGGAGACCGAGCACCGTTCCGGCGATGACGGCCCCTGCCAGGAGGCCACCGAGGCCGACGAGGTCGCGGCCTCGCAGGGCGGCATCGGAGCGCTCATCGGCCATTCACCCAGATCGCTTTCGGTCGAGGGCAGGTCATCCCGGAGACGGGGTGCGTCGCTCCTGCGGGTACTCATCAAAGTGATGGGGGAAGCCCACCGATCCAGGATCGACAACGGCGCGAAACTACCACAGGCGCGAGGCCCGACGAAGCCCGGGGGGAGTGCCCTGGGACGGCTCTCGGACCGTGCTTCGAGGAGTGCGGTCCGCCTGTGTGACGAGGCACCGGCCACCGCGTCGGCGGCAGCCGTCGTGGTGAGCTGTCGGGTGAGCGTCGAGGTCGTCATGTGGGCGGCCTTTTCGTTGCGCTGGTCGAGTTCGTGAAAACTATCACAAGGTCTGGGAGGGTGGTGGAGCCGGGCGGCTGCTCCCCCTCCGGAGGTGCCCCAGCGGGGTCCACGGCGACGTCCTCGTGGTGGGTCGAGAGGTGGGGCTTCTGCACCACCGGGAGCAGGAAGGTGAGGCTGATCGTGAGGACGGTGGCCGCCACCAGCGCCGACCACATGAGGGTGCCGGTGTAGAGGCTGACCAGCACCGTCCCGAAGGCGATCAGGCCCGCCCACATCCACATGATCAGCACGGCCCGACGCTGGCTGTGCCCGATCTCGAGCAGCCGGTGGTGCAGGTGCTGCTTGTCCGGGGAGAAGGGCGAGCGGCCGGCGCGGGTGCGGCGTACGACGGCCAGGACCAGGTCGGCGAACGGCACGATCAGGATCGAGACCGGCAGCAGCAGCGGCAGGAAGAACGCGAGCGCGTTGACCTCGGAGGAGGCACCGCCGCGGCTGATCTCGGCGCCGCTGAACTGGGTGGTGAGGGTCAGCGCGGAGGCGGAGAGCACCAGCCCGATCAGCATCGACCCGCTGTCGCCCATGAACAGTCGGGCCGGGTGGAAGTTGTGCGGCAGGAACCCCGCGCAGGCGCCGGCGAGCGCGGCCGAGAGGAAGGCCGCGGTGTTGGCGAGGGTGACGCCGCTGAGGTTGGCCAGCTGGTAGCTGAAGAGGAAGAACGCGCTGGCACCGATCATGACCACGCCCGAGGCGAGGCCGTCGAGCCCGTCCACGAAGTTCACCGCGTTGACCGTGGCGATGATCAGGACCGCGGTGAGCAGTGCGCCCTGCCCGGGGTCGAGCGAGAACTGCTCCTGCGCCCCGGTCGGGATCACCCGCAGCTGGATGCCGGACCAGATCAGGAAGGCGACGGCGATGACCTGGCCGCCGAGCTTGGTCAGGGCGTCGAGCTCGAAGAGGTCGTCGAGGACGCCGACGCCGCACACCATCGCCCCGGCGAGGATCACCACGCCGGCGTCCTCGTAGAGGAACGGACCGGCGCTGGACAGGAACGGCAGCTCCCGGGCCACGGCGTACGCCGCCACCAGCCCGCCGAGCATCGCCACCCCGCCCAGGTAGGGGATCGGCTCGGCGTGGACGTCGCGGTCACGCACCTCGGCCACCGCGCCCGTGCGCAGCGCGATCTCCCGGGCGATCACCGTCAGCAGGTAGGTGACCGCCGCGGAGACCAGGAAGACCAGGAGGTACTCGCGCACGCGGTCAGTCCTCGTCGGTGAGCGTGGCGCCGAGGGGCTCGAGCACGGCGTTGAGCTCGTCGAGGCCGAGCGCGCCCCGGCGCAGCACCCGACCCTGGCTGCCGGTGACGTCGATGATGGTCGAGGCCTCGCCGCCGGGCGAGGTGCCGTGGTCGACGACGACCGCGACGTCGTCGCCGAGCATCTCCAGGGCCTGGTCCGCATCGGTCGCGGCGGGCCGGCCGGTCTTGTTGGCCGAGCTGACCGCGAGCGGACCGGTGCGCTCGAGGATCCCGAGCGCGAGGTCGTGGTCGGGCATCCGGATCGCCACGGTGCCGCGGGTGTCGCCGAGGTCCCACTGCAGGGAGGCCTGCTGACGGCACACGAGCGTCAGCGGGCCGGGCCAGAACTTCTCGATGAGCGCGCGGGCGTAGCCCGGGAGCTCGGTGGCGAGGGCGTCGACGGTCGTGGTGGCGCTGACGAGCACCGGAGGCGGCATCTCGCGGCCGCGGCCCTTGGCGGCGAGCAGCGCCTTGACGGCCTCGGCGTCGAACGCGTCGGCGCCGAGGCCGTACACGGTGTCGGTCGGGATCACGACGAGGTCACCCCGCTGCACGGCGAGCGTGGCGGCGGCGATCGCCGCCTCACGCTCCTCGTCGGTGCCGGTGGGCAGGCGCTGCGCGGACGTCACGGGCCTATCGTGCCAGCCGCGCCGTCACGAAGCGCGGACGGCCGGACAGGTCCCGGTGGTCGCGCACCTCGGTCCAGCCGCCGGCCGCCACGAACACCTCCGGGGCGGACTCCCCCTGGAGGTCGGCGTGCTCGGCACCGACCCAGCCACCGGGCCGCAGCAACCGGGCCGCGCGCCCGGCGAGCACCCGCATCGCGTCGAGCCCGTCCTCGCCGGAGAACAGCGCGAGGTGGGGGTCGTGGTCGCGGGCCTCGGGGGCGACCGACTCCCACGCGGTCAGCGGGATGTACGGCGGGTTGCAGGTGACCACGTCGACGGTGCCGAGCAGGTCGTCGAAGGCGTCGGCCAGGTCACCCTGGCGCAGGTCCACCCCGGTGCCGGCCAGGTTGCGCTCCGCCCACGCGTGGGCGCCGGGGTCGAGCTCGACGGCGTGCACGTCGGCGGCGGGGACCTCCTCGGCGATCGACTTCGCGATCGCACCCGACCCGGTGCCCAGGTCGACGACGCGACAGGTCCGGTTCTCGTGCTCGGACTCGCGGGCGCGCTCGACCGCCCACCCGGCGAGCAGCTCGGTCTCGGGTCGCGGCACGAACACGCCCGGCCCGACGGCCAGCTCGACGTGGCGGAACCACGCGACGCCGAGCAGGTGCTGCAGCGGCTCGCGCGCGGCCCGGCGAGCCAGTAGCGCGTCGTACGCCTCGGCCTGGGCGGGTGAGAGGTCGTCGACCAGCCCCAGTCGTCCCCGGTCGACGCCCAGCACGTGGGCGAGCAGCGCGTCCGCGTCGTGCTCGGGCGAGGGGACGCCGGCCGCCGCGAGCAGCGCGGCCGCGGACCGGCGCCGGTCCCGGGTGGTCACGACTCCAGCGCGGCGAGCCGCGCCTCGAGGTCGGCGGCCACGCAGGAGGCGAGCACCGGCTCGAGGTCGCCGTCGAGCACCTGGTCGAGGTTGTGGGACTTGTAGCCGGTGCGGTGGTCGGAGATCCGGTTCTCCGGGTAGTTGTAGGTGCGGATCCGCTCGGAGCGGTCCACGGTGCGGACCTGGCTGCGGCGGGCGTCGCTCGCGGCGCTGGCGGCCTCCTCCTGGGCGGCGGCCAGCAGCCGGGCTCGCAGGATCCGCATCGCCTGCTCCTTGTTCTGGAGCTGGCTCTTCTCGTTCTGGCAGCTGACGACGATGCCGGTCGGCAGGTGGGTGATCCGGACCGCCGAGTCGGTCGTGTTGACGCTCTGGCCGCCGGGACCGCTGCTGCGGAACACGTCGATGCGCAGGTCGTTCTCGTCGACCGAGACGTCGACCTGCTCGGCCTCCGGCAGCACCAGGACGCCGGCCGCGCTCGTGTGCACCCGGCCCTGCGACTCGGTCACGGGCACCCGCTGGACGCGGTGTACACCGCCCTCGAACTTCAGCAGCGCGTACGGCGCCGCACCGGGCTCGGACGTGCCGCGGGCCTTCACCGCGACCGTGACGGACTTGTAGCCGCCCAGGTCGGACTCGTTCGCGTCGAGCACCTCGGTGCTCCAGCCGCGGCCCTCGGCGAACCGGGTGTACATGCGCAGCAGGTCGCCGGCGAACAGCGCCGACTCCTCGCCGCCCTCCCCCGACTTGACCTCGAGGATCGCGTCCTTGGAGTCGGCCGCCTCGCGCGGCACCAGCAGGTGGCGCAGCCGCTCCTCCGCCTCGACCCGCCGGACGGCGAGCGTCTCGGCCTCGGCCGCGAACTCCGGCTCGTCGGCCCCCAGCTCGCGGGCCGCCTCGAGGTCGTCGCCGAGCTGGCGCCAGCCCTCCCAGGCGCGCACGATCGCCGAGACCTCGGCGTGGCGCTGGTTGAGCCGCTTGGCGAGGCCCTGGTCGCTGTGGGTCGCGGGATCGGCCAGCTGCTGCTCGAGGGCGTGCTGCTCGGTCACCAGACCTTCGACGGCCTCGAACATGGGTGGCTCCTGGTGGAAGTAGGTGCGGGGAACAGCACGGCGCCGGCCACCACGAGGGTGACCGGCGCCGGAAGCCTGGCTACTTCTTGTTCTGCGAAGCCTGCGCGTAGCGCTTCTCGAACCGGGCCACGCGGCCACCGGTGTCGAGGATCTTCTGCTTGCCCGTGTAGAACGGGTGGCACTGCGAGCACACGTCGCTGCGGATCGTGCCGCTGCCGACGGTGCTGCGCGTCTGGAAGGTCGCGCCGCACGTGCAGGTCACGTCGGTGACGACGTACTCCGGGTGAATGTCCTTCTGCATGGTGTCCTCTCCTGGCTCCGGGTCGCATTCCGCGGGCGCGGACGCGTGAACCGGTGCCGACCGGCAAAGTCTGCCACGTCATGGAACGCCGCACGGAATCGCGGCATTCCCCGTGAGAGGAGACTCAGCTCCCGGCGCCGGTGGAGGCCTTGGTCAGCAGGGCCTCGACCCGGGAGGCGAGCTCGCGGGGGCTGAAGGGCTTGGTGATGTAGTCGTCGGCGCCGGAGTCGAAGCCGGTCTCGACGTCGGACTCCTGGGCGCGGGCCGTCAGGAGGATGACGGGGAGGTCGGCGAGCGACGGGTCGGAGCGGATCTCGCGGATCGCGTCGAGGCCGGACACGCCGGGCATCATCACGTCGAGCACCGCGAGATCGGGCTTCTCGGCCCGGCAGGCGTCGACCGCAGCGGCACCGTCACCCACGGCCACGATGTCGTGACCCATCGTCGACAGCTTGAACTCGACGAGCTCGCGGATGTCGACGTCGTCGTCGGCGACAAGGATCCTGGCCACAGTGATTCCTTCCGGGGGGGCGGGGGCTGACCTTTCAAGCGTAGCCGCGATGTGCGCCCCGGACAGGCGAATCCCGCACCCGGTGGAGAGGTGCGCGATCCGAGGGGTCCTGCCGGGCCAGGACGTCAGTCGTCGTTGCCCGGCCTCGGGGTCGTCTTCTGCACCTGCATCAGGAACTCGATGTTGCTCTGTGACTTCTTCAGCCGCTCCAACAGCAGCTCGAGGGCCTGCTGGCCGTCGAGCGCCGAGAGGACCCGGCGCAGCTTCCAGACGATCGCCAGCTCCTCCTTGGACATCAGCAGCTCCTCGCGGCGGGTGCCGGACTGGACGGCGTCGATCGCCGGGAACAGTCGCTTGTCCGCGAAGTCGCGGCGCAGCCGGATCTCCATGTTGCCGGTGCCCTTGAACTCCTCGAAGATCACCTCGTCCATCTTCGAGCCGCTCTCGATGAGAGCGGTGGCGAGGATGGTCAGCGACCCGCCGTTCTCGATGTTGCGCGCGGCGCCGAAGAACTTCTTCGGCGGGTAGAGCGCCGCGGAGTCCACGCCGCCGGAGAGGATCCGGCCGCTGGCGGGAGCCGCCAGGTTGTAGGCGCGGCCCAGGCGGGTGATGCCGTCGAGCAGCACCACGACGTCGTGTCCGAGCTCGACGAGCCGCTTGGCCCGCTCGATCGCGAGCTCGGCGACCGTGGTGTGGTCGCTGGCCGGCCGGTCGAAGGTCGAGGAGATGACCTCACCCTTGACCGAGCGCTCGAAGTCGGTGACCTCCTCGGGGCGCTCGTCGACGAGGACCACCATGAGGTGGCACTCGGGGTTGTTGGTCGTGATCGAGTTGGCGATCGACTGCATGATCATGGTCTTGCCGGCCTTGGACGGCGACACGATGAGGCCGCGCTGGCCCTTGCCGATCGGGGCCGCGATGTCGATGACGCGACCGATCAGGTTGGTCGGCGTGGTCTCCAGGCGCAGCCGCTCGCTGGGGTACAGCGGGGTGAGCTTGGCGAACTCGACGCGGGTGCGCGCCGCGTCCGGGTCGGCGCCGTTGACGCTGTCGATCCGGACCATCGGGTTGAACTTCTCCTTGCGCTCGCCCTCGCGGGGCTGGCGCACCTGGCCGACGATCGCGTCGCCACGGCGCAGACCGAACTTCCGCACCATCGACAGGGAGAGGTAGACGTCGTCGGAGCCGGCGAGGTAGCCACTGGTGCGGACGAAGGCGTAGTTGTCCAGGACGTCGAGGATGCCCGCGGCGGGCACCAGGACGTCGTCCTCGAGGATCGTGGTGTCGGGCTCGTTGCGCTGGTTCCCGGTCGAGCCGGTCGAGCCGGTCGGGCGGTTGCGCTCACGGCCCCGCCGGCGACGGCTGCGGCTGCCGCCCTCGTCCTGCTGGCCCTGGTCACCCTGCTTGGCCTGGTCACCCTGCTTGGCCTGGTCACCCTGCTTGGCCTGGCTGCTGCTTGTCCTGGCCCTGCTTGTCCTGCTTGGCCTGCTGGTCCTGCTGCTGGGACTGCTGGTCCTTGCCCTGCTTGGGCTGCTTGGACTGCTGCTTCTGCGGGGCCTGCTGCGTCTGCGGGGCCTGCTGGTCCGGCTGCTTGTCCTGCTGGCGCCCGTCCTGCCCGGGGGTCCGACGCTGCTCGCGGGGCTCCTGCCGGGAAGTATCGGCGGCCTTGTCCGACACGGCCGCAGCCTTGTCGGAGCGCGGTCGGAGCCCGTGTCAGAGCCCTTGCTCGGACGCCTTCTCGGGGCTCTTGCCCCGGCCGCCGGACTGGGCCGCCTTGATGGCGTTGACCAGGTCGGCCTTCTTCATCGAGCCGGCCCCGGAGACGCCGAGCCCGGAGGCGAGCGACTTCAGGTCGGCGATGAGCATCGAGTTGAGTCCACCGGCGCGCTTCTTGGGCGCGGAGCCGCCGCCGTCAGAGGCAGGCGTGGTGGATTCGATGGTGTCGGTCACGTGAGGTCCTTCCCACGTATCAGCACCGACCACACAGAGGGTCGGCGACATGGTCGGTAGTTCTTCCCAGCCGCGCTGACGTCGACGCCGCACGAAGCAGGTGCCAGGCGAGCTCCCGGAGCCTGGGAAGAAGACAACACCCCGACGAGTGCTGGGGGTGTCACGCCGATCGGCGCGACGTCAGGATATCACCGAGCCGCACGAATGTGTCATCCCCTGGGAGATCCGGGCCGTTCCGCGGGCGCGGCGGGTCAGTCGACGACGACGCCGGACCGGTCCAGCGCGACCGGCCACGCGGCCCAGTCCGAGGGGGCTCGGGCGACGACGGAGCCGGCCTGCCCGTTCGCGCAGAACGCGAGCACGGTCGGACCGGCGCCGGACACGACCGCGGCCACGCCGTCGGCGCGCAGCGCGTCCACGAGCGCCAGCGACTCCGGCATGGCCGGACGCCGGTAGTCCTGGTGGAGGAGGTCCCGGGTCGCCCGCAGCAGGTGCTCGGGAGCGGAGCCGAGCGCGGCGACCAGCAGCGCGGTCCGGGCCGCGTTGGCGGCGGCGTCGGCGTGCGGGACGGTCGCAGGCAGCAGGCCACGGGCGACCTCGGTCGCGAGGGCGTACGGCGGCACCAGCACCACGGCCGACACCCGCGGGTCGACGGCCGACGGCACCGCCCAGAACCCGTCGTCGTCGCGACCGCTGATGACGAACCCGCCGTGCCAGGCCGGCGCGACGTTGTCGGGGTGGCCCTCCATCCGGGCGGCGAGCCGGAACGCCGCGTCGTCGTCGAGCAGCAACGAGCCGCCCGCGACCAGCGCCCGAGCCAGGGCGATGCCACCGACGATGGCGGCCGAGGACGAGCCGAGGCCACGCGCGTGCGGGACGGCGTTGACGCAGTGGAGGCGCAGCCCGGCGGGGCGCTCCCCCATCGCGTCGAAGGCGGCCGCCATCGCACGGACCACGAGGTGCGAGTCGTCGAGGGGGACGCCGCCTGCGCCCTCGCCCTCGACGGTGACGACCACGTCGCTGCCGGTGACCTCGCCGGTCAGTCGGTCACGCAGGTCGAGGGCGATCCCCAGGCAGTCGTAGCCGGGACCGAGGTTGGCGGAGGTGGCGGGGACGCTCACCCCGGCGGGTCCGTCGACGAAGCCCATGGGCGGGACCGTCAGTCCAGGCCGGCGGCGCGAGCAGCCGCCTCGACGTCGGGGTCGACCACGGTGTCGACGATCGGGCCGAAGCCCTCGAGCGCGGTGGCGGTGTCCTTGAGGCCGTGGCCGGTCACGGTGACGACCACCGTCGCGCCGGCGTACGACTCCCCCTGCGCGAGCTCCTGGAGCAGCCCGGCGATCCCGGCGGCCGAGGCGGGCTCGACGAACACGCCGTCACGCGCGGCGAGCTGGCGCTGCGCGTCGAGGATCTGGTCGTCGCTGACGGCGGCGAAGCGGCCGCCGGACTCGTCGCGGGCCGCCTCGGCGAGCTTCCACGAGGCCGGGTTGCCGATCCGGATCGCCGTCGCCTTCGTCTCGGGGTCGGGGAACGGCTCGCCGGTCACCAGCGGGGCCGCGCCCTCGGCCTGGAACCCCCGCATGACCGGGGTGTTCGTGGCCCGGCCGAGGTCGCGGTACTGGGTGTAGCCGAGCCAGTACGCCGAGATGTTGCCGGCGTTGCCGACCGGCAGCAGGTGGAAGTCGGGGGCGTCGCCGAGGAAGTCGACGATCTCGAAGGCAGCGGTCTTCTGGCCCTCGAGCCGGACCGGGTTGACGGAGTTGACCAGCGCGACCGGGTAGTGCCAGGAGAGCTCGCGCGCCATCTGGAGACAGTGGTCGAAGTTGCCGCGCACCATGATGATCTGGGCGCCGTGGACGACGGCCTGGGCCATCTTCCCGGCCGCGATCTTGCCCTCGGGGACCAGCACGAGCGGCTTGAGGCCGGCCTTCGCGGCGTACGCCGCCATCGACGCGGACGTGTTGCCGGTCGAGGCGCAGACCACCGCCCGGGCGCCGTCGTGCCGGGCCACGGAGATCGCGGCGGTCATGCCGCGGTCCTTGAACGAGCCGGTCGGGTTGTCACCCTCGACCTTGAGATGGACCCGCCCACCGGTCAGGCCCGAGAGCCACTCGGAGTGGACCAGCGGCGTGCCCCCCTCGCGGAGCGTGACCGCCTCGACCCCGGCCGGGATGTCGAGCAGCTCGCGGTACTCCTCGACGACCCCGCGCCACCCGGTGCTCATCCGGTCCGCGCTCACTCGGCGTCGCCCTCGACCCGCATCACCGAGGTCACCTCGCGGACCGAGTCCATGGTGCGCAGCTGCTCGACCGTGGCGGCGAGCTGGGCGTCGGTCGCGGTGTGGGAGACGACGACGAGCTGGGCGTCGGCGCCGCGGCCCTCCTGCTTGACGGTCTGGATCGAGACCCCGTGGTCGGCGAACGCGTTGGCGACCGCGGCGAGCACGCCGGCGCGGTCGTCGACGTCGATCGCCACGTGGTAGCGGGTGACGGTCTCCCCCATCGGCAGCACCGGGCGCTCGGCGTAGGCCGACTCCCCGGGGCCGCGGGTGCCGGCCAGCCGGTGCCGGGCCACCGTCACCAGGTCGCCGAGCACGGCGGACGCCGTGGGCGCACCGCCGGCGCCGGGACCGTAGAACATCAGCTGCCCGGCCGCCTCGGACTCCACGAACACGGCGTTGAACGCCTCACGGACCGAGGCCAGCGGGATGGGAGCGCGGGATCATCGCGGGGTGGACCCGGACGGCCACGGCCTGGCCGCCGTCGGGGCCGGGACGCAGCTCGGCGATCGCGAGCAGCTTCACCACCGAGCCCATCTCGCGGGCCGACTCGACGTCGGCCGCGGTGACCTCGGAGATCCCCTCGCGGTGGACGTCGTCGACGTGCACGCGGGAGTGGAAGGCGATGCTGGCCAGGATCGCGCACTTGGCGGCGGCGTCGAAGCCCTCGACGTCGGCGGTCGGGTCGGCCTCGGCGTAGCCCAGCTCCTGGGCCTCCTCGAGCGCCTCGGAGAAGCCGGCGCCGGAGGTGTCCATCTTGTCGAGGATGAAGTTCGTGGTGCCGTTGACGATGCCGAGGACCCGGGTGACGGTGTCGCCGGCCAGCGACTCCCGCAACGGCCGCAGGATCGGGATCGCGCCGGCGACGGCGGCCTCGAAGAAGAGGTCGCGGCCGGCGCGGTCGGCGGTGGCGAAGAGGGTCGGGCCGTCGGCGGCGAGCAGCGCCTTGTTCGCGGTGACGACGGCGGCGCCGTTCTCCAGCGCGGAGACGATCAGGCCGCGGGCGGGCTCGATGCCGCCGATCACCTCGACCACGAGGTCGGCGCGCGTGACCAGGCCCTCGGCGTCGGTCGTCAGCAGCCCCTCGGGCACCGCGACCTCTCGCGGCGCGTCGAGCCGGCGTACGGCGACGCCCACCAGCTCGAGCGGCGCGCCGATCCGGGCCGCGAGGTCGTCGGCCTGCTCACCGAGCAGGCGTACGACCTGCGATCCCACCGAGCCGCAGCCGAGCACCGCGACCCTCAGCGGCTGCACCGGCTTGTCGCCCTCCATCACTTGTCACCCACGTCCGTCGCCAACAGGTCGGCCTCAGTCTCCCGGCGGACCACGACCCGCGCCACACCGTCCCGCACAGCGATCACCGGCGGCCGCAGCGCGTGGTTGTAGTTGGAGGCCATCGAGCGGCAGTACGCGCCGGTGCCGGGCACGGCGAGCAGGTCCCCCGGAGCGATGTCGCCGGGGACGAACTCGTCCTTCACGACGATGTCTCCCGCCTCGCAGTGCTTGCCGACCACGCGGGCGAGGACCGGCTCTGCTGCGGAGGCGCGTGCGGCGAGCGTGCAGGAGTAGTCGGCGTCGTAGAGGGCGGTGCGGATGTTGTCGCTCATCCCCCCGTCGACCGACACGTAGGTGCGGACCGCTCCCCCGTCGAGCGCGACCGGCTTCACGGTGCCGACGGTGTAGACGGTGCACATGCTCGGGCCGACGATCGCGCGGCCGGGCTCGATCGACAGGCGCGGCTGCTCGATGCCCAGCGCCCGGCACTCGTGCTCGACGATCGCCGACATCTCGCCGGCGAGCTGCGCGGGGTCGGCCGGGTCGTCCTGGGTCGTGTAGGCGATGCCGAAGCCGCCGCCGAGGTCCATCTCGGGCAGGGTCACGCCCAGCTCCGCGGCGACCTGCGCGTGAAGGGCGAGCACCCGGCGGGCCGCGACCTCGAACCCCGAGCTGTCGAAGATCTGGCTGCCGATGTGGGAGTGGAGGCCGAGCAGCTCCAGGCCGGGCGCGGCCTGCACGCGTCGTACGGCGTCGAGGGCCGCGCCGTTGGTGATCGAGAAGCCGAACTTCTGGTCCTCGTGGGCGGTCGCGATGTACTCGTGGGTGTGCGCCTCGACGCCCGCGGTCACGCGCACCATCACCCGGCAGGTGACCCCGAGCTCGGCGGTGATCTGGGCGAGCCGCTCGATCTCCTCGGTGGAGTCGACGATGACCCGGCCGACGCCGAGCACCACGGCCCGCCGCAGCTCGGGGAAGGTCTTGTTGTTGCCGTGGTAGCCGACCCGCTCCATCGGGAAGCCCGCGCGCTCGGCGACGGTCAGCTCGCCGGACGAGCACACGTCGAGGGACAACCCCTCCTCCTCGATCCACCGCGCGACGGTGGTGCAGAGGAACGCCTTGCCGGCGTAGTAGACGTCGTACGCCGCGAACGCGTCGCGGAACGAACGGGCCCGGGAGCGCAGGTCGTCCTCGTCGAGGACGTACGCCGGGGTGTTGAACTCGGCGACCAGGTCGGCGACCGGGACCCCGCCGATCACGAGGTCGCCCTCGACCTTGCGGGCGGTGCCCGACCACAGCTGGGGCACCAGCACGTTGGGGTCGCCCGGCTCGCGCAGCCAGGACGGCCGGAGTGCGCCGTCGGCGTGCGCCCAACCGGACGGGTGGGAGGTGGGCACGCTGCTACATCCGCTCGGGTGCGCTGACGCCGAGCAGGTCCAGGCCGTTGGCGATCACGGTCCGGGCGGCGACGACGAGCATCAACCGGGCCTCGTTGACGGGGGCCACCGGCTCGTCACCCTGCGGCAGCATCCGGCACTCCTTGGTGTCGTACCACTTGTTGAAGACCGAGGTGGTGTCCTCGAGGTAGCGCGCGACCCGGTGCGGCTCGCGCAGCTCGGCGGCGGCGGCGACGACGCGGGGGAACTCCGCCAGCGCCCGCAGCAGCTCCCCGTCGCGGGGGTGCGTCAGCAGCGACGGGTCGTAGTCGTCGGGGACCGACATCCCCAGGTCGGCGGCGTTGGCCATCATCCGGCAGGTGCGCGCGTGGGCGTACTGGACGTAGAAGACCGGGTTGTCGGCCGAGGCCCGGGTGATCTCGGCGACGTCGAGCACCAGCGGGGAGTCGGAGGGGTAGCGCGCGAGCGAGTAGCGCAGCGCGTCGACGCCGATCTCGTCCATCAGCTCCTCGAGCGTGATGATCTCGCCGGCCCGCTTGGAGAGCCGGACCTCCTCGCCGTCGCGCATGATCTTGACCAGCTGGCCGATCAGGATCTCGATGTTGCGCTCGGGGTCGTCGCCCGCGCACGCCGCCATCGCCCGCAGGCGGCCGACGTAGCCGTGGTGGTCGGCACCGAGCAGGTAGAGGCAGCGGTCGAAGCCGCGCTCGCGCTTGTTCACGTAGTAGGCAGTGTCGCTCGCGAAGTAGGTCAGCTCGCCGTTGGTCCGGATCAGCACCCGGTCGCGGTCGTCGCCGAAGTCCGTCGTACGCATCCAGAGCGCGCCGTCCGCGTCGTACAGGTGCCCCTGCGAGCGCAGCTTCTCCAGCCCGGCGGCGACGTCGTCGCTGTCGTGCAGCGAGCGCTCGGAGAACCAGACGTCGAACACCGTGTGGAAGCGGGCCAGGGAGTCCTGCTGCTCGCGCAGCTGCAGGGCGTACGCCGCCTCGCGGAACGCGACCATCCGCTCCTCACCCGGCGGCATCTCGCGCAGGCCGGGCCGGGCCGCGACCACGGCCTCGGCGAGGTCGCTGACGTAGGCGCCCTGGTAGCCGTCGGCGGGCGGGGCCTCGCCGACGGCGCGGGCCTCGACGGAGGCGCCGAACAGGTTCATCTGGTTGCCGCGGTCGTTGATGTAGAACTCGCGCGTCACCCGGGCACCGGCGGCCTCGAGCACCCGCGCGATGGCGTCGCCGACGACGGCCCAGCGGGTGTGACCCAGGTGCAGCGGGCCGGTCGGGTTGGCGGAGATGAACTCCACGTTGACGGTCTCGCCGGCCTGGGCGTCGTTGCGGCCGTACGCCGCCCCGGCGGCCACGATGTCGGCCGCGACCTGGCCCTGCGCGCCGGCCTCGATGGTGACGTTGAGGAATCCCGGTCCGGCCACCTCGACCTCGGCCACGCCGTCGGCCTTCCGGAGCTCCTCGGCCAGCAGCTCGCCGAGCGCGCGCGGGTTGGTGCCGGCCTGCTTCGCGAGCTTCATCGCGACGTTGGTGGCGTAGTCGCCGTGACCCTTGTCGCGGGGCCGCTCCACCGTGACCTCGGCCGGTACCCCGTCGGGCAGGGCGAGCGCTCCCCGGTCGACGAGCGACCGGAGGGCGTGGACGACAGCAGTGGAGAGCTGGGCGGGATTCACCTGACGAGCCTATCGGCGCACTCCGGTTTCTTATCCACCAGTGACGCCCGGTAGTGTCTGCCACCGCGCGGCCGCCTGTCGGCCGGCGCAGGGCCTCCGTAGCTCAGGGGATAGAGCACTGGTTTCCGGTACCAGGTGCCGCAGGTTCGAATCCTGCCGGAGGCGCCCTCCTCACCACCGGGTTGAGTGGGGTGCTTTCGCCCCTCGGCCCGGGGCGAAACGCCCCAAGTCGCGGGGCCAGAACACCCAACTCAACCTCTCAGCAGGGGCCGAGGGTCGCGTCGGAGCGGGCGGCGTCGCCGTAGCGGCGGGCCTGGGTGACGTTCGGGTAGATGATGCTGGCGCCGCCGATGTTCCCGAAGGAACCCTGGATGACGCAGCTGCGGATCTTGCTGGGGTCCACCTGGGCGACGACGTGGGCGAGCCGGAAGAGCTCGGACGGGCCGAGGTTGGTGTCCATGTTGCGCATCACGGTCATCACGCCGCGCTCGATGAAGCCCGGCTCGCTCGCCCTGGTGGCGATCCGGGCCTGGATGCCGCGCAGCACCCGCTGCTGGTTGGCGGAGCGGTCGAAGTCGCCGCCGGCCAGGCCCTTGCGGACCCGCGAGAAGGCCATCGCGTTGTAGCCGTCGAGGCGGATGTGGCCCCGCTCGAAGCCGTTCGGCTTGAGGTAGGGGTCGCTGAAGGGCCGCGGGTTGTCGACGTAGATGCCGCCGATGTCGTTGATCATGTTCTCGAAGAACGGGAACCGGGTGACCATGACGTAGTCGGGCTGGACGCCGACCAGGTTGCCGACGGTCTGCCCCATCAGCGACGGGCCGCCGTAGGTCAGGCGACGCGTTCACGCGGTTGGAGCCGAAGCCCGGGATCGGCACCCAGGAGTCGCGCGGGATCCCGATCGAGGACGCGGCGCCGGTGCGGGTGTTGAGGCCCACCAGCTGGATCGCGTCTCCGCGGGTGCGGGTCATGGTCTCCCCCGGCCGCGCGTCGGAGCCGACGGCGAGGATCCAGATCACGTCGTCACCGACGTCGACGCCGTCGGCTCCGTGCAGCTTGACGAGGCTGAGCTCGGCGGGCTTGACCGTCGAGTCCGGCACGGTGACCGCGACGACAGCGAGCACGGCGACCAGGGCGACGGTGCGCAGCAGCCGGGTCGGGTCGAGGGCGCGGATCATCAGCGGGCTCCCTTGCTCAGGTCGTAGGCGAAGACCGTCCAGCGGCCGTCCTGCTTGGTCATCAGCAGCCGTCCCTGCACCTGCACCCGCTTCTCGTAGTCACCGGTCGTGCGGAACACGAGCTTCACGTGCGCGGTGGCGGCCTTGGCGTGCTGGCCCACGCCGAGGACGTCGACGGAGGTGGTGAGACTGGCCGGCACGACCTCCTCGATCCGGTCGCCGACGCCGCCGTTGGTCAGCAGCCCGCGATCGGCCTGCGCGAGCTTCGCGGCTCCGGGCGTGAAGCCCTCGAACGCGCCGGCGAAGTCGGTGGTCGGGTAGTCGGCGAGGAGGTACGCCGCCTCGAGGTAGCGGACCGCCACCCCGGAGACCGCGTCGACGACCCGTCCCCGATCCTTCTTCGGCAGGGCGCCGACGATGGCGCCGCGCTTCACCACCGGCTCCACGGCCAGGGTCGGCGGGGCCGACGGCTCGGCCAGCGACCCCGACGGATCGTCGGTGGGATCGGGCTCGTCGTCGCCGCTGCAGGCGGTCAGCGAGAGGGCCGCCAGGGTCGCGCAGAACGCGACGGCGCGGCGTGATCGCGAGGTCCTCGTCATCGAAGGTGACTCCCTGTCTCGAAGGTCACGCGCCAGCCTGCCCGAGTTGTGGGGCGTGGCTGCGCATTTGCTGGCGTGTGGGACTAGCCTTGACGGTGGCGATCGAGTCCCGACACCCGCACGCAGAACCGGAAGAGGCGAAACCACCCGTGCCGCAGTTCCCTGGCCAGCAGTCCGCCGACAGCTCCACCGATTTCGGGGCCAACGAGTGGCTCGTCGAGGAGATGTTCGAGCAGTACGAGCGCGACCCGGACAGCGTCGCCCCCGAGTGGAAGACCTACTTCCGCTCGTCGGGCCAGGGCAACGGTACGGCGCCCGCGACCGAGCCGGCAGCCCCCGCACGGCCCCCGCCACGGCCCCCGCCAAGGCCCCCGCGAAGGAGTCGGCGAAGGCACCCGAGAAGGAGCCCGAGAAGACCCAGCAGAAGAGCGAGCCGAAGGCGGAGTCGACGTCCGGGTCGGGGTCGAAGAAGCCCGCTCCCGTCGCGAAGCCGCGGCCGGCGGCAGCGGCCGCCGAGCCGGCGCAGGGCACCACGGCCCCGGTCGCCAAGGACGCCAAGCCCGCCGAGCGCACGGCGGCCGGCGACGAGCCGACGTACACCACGATGCGCGGCATCCCGGCCGCCACGGCCAAGAACATGGACCTGTCGCTGACGGTGCCCACGGCCACCTCGGTCCGCACGCCTCCCGGTCAAGCTGCTCTGGGACAACCGCACGGTGATCAACAACCACCTCGCCCGCGCCCGCGGCGGCAAGGTGTCCTTCACCCACCTGATCGGCTACGCGCTGGTCAAGGCGCTGACCTCGATGCCGGAGATGAACAACTCCTTCGCCGAGAAGGACGGCAAGCCGACGATGGTGACGCCGGCCCACATCAACCTCGGCCTGGCCGTCGACCAGCGCAAGCCCGACGGCAGCCGCCAGCTCGTCGTCCCCTCGATCAAGGGCTGCGAGACGATGGACTTCGCGGGCTTCTGGACCGCCTACGAGGACCTGATCCGCAAGGCGCGCGACAACAAGCTCACGATGGACGACTACTCCGGCACGACGATGAGCCTCACCAACGTCGGTGGGCTCGGCACCAACCACCCGGTGCCGCGGCTGATGCCCGGCCAGGCCGTGATCGTCGGCGTCGGCGCGATGGAGTACCCCGCCGAGTGGCAGGGCGCCTCCGACGAGGCCCTCAACCGCAACGGCATCAGCAAGGTCATGACGATCACGTCGACCTACGACCACCGCGTCATCCAGGGCGCGCAGTCGGGTGAGTTCCTGCGCCGCATCCACCAGCTGCTGCTGGGCGAGGACGACTTCTACGACGAGATCTTCCGCTCGCTGCGGATCCCCTACGAGCCGATCCGCTGGGCCAAGGACATCGTCGCCAGCCACGACGACGACATCGTCAAGCAGGCCCGGATCCTCGAGCTGATCCACGCCTACCGGGTGCGCGGCCACATGATGGCCGACACCGACCCGCTCGAGTACCGCCAGCGCAGCCACCCCGACCTCGAGGTGGAGTCGCACGGCCTGACGCTGTGGGACCTCGACCGCGAGTTCGCGACCGGGTCGTTCGGCGGCGAGGGCCGTCGGTTCATGAAGCTGCGCAACATCCTCGGGATCCTGCGCGACTCCTACTGCCGCACCACCGGCATCGAGTACATGCACATCATGGATCCCGAGCAGCGCCGCTGGATCCAGCAGCGCGTGGAGCAGCCCCACACCAAGCCGCCCCGCGAGGAGCAGCTCCGGATCCTGCTGAAGCTCAACCAGGCCGAGGCGTTCGAGACGTTCCTGCAGACCAAGTTCGTCGGCCAGAAGCGGTTCTCCCTCGAGGGCGGCGAGACCACGATCCCGCTGGTCGACGAGATCTGCGAGGCGGCCGCCGAGGCGTCCCTCGACGAGGTCACCATCGGCATGGCCCACCGCGGCCGGCTGAACATGCTGGCCAACATCGTCGGCAAGAAGTACTCCCAGATCTTCCGGGAGTTCGAGGGCAACATCGACCCGCGCACCGTCCAGGGCAGCGGCGACGTGAAGTACCACCTCGGCGCCGAGGGTGAGTTCACCGCCGGCTCCGGCGACACGATCAAGGTGTCGGTCGCGGCCAACCCCTCGCACCTCGAGGCCGTCAACCCGGTCCTCGAGGGCATCGCCCGCGCCAAGCAGGACGTGCTCGACAAGGGTGCCCAGTACCCCGTGCTGCCGTTGCTCGTCCACGGCGACGCCGCGTTCGCCGGCCAGGGCGTGGTCGCGGAGACGCTGAACCTCTCCCAGCTGCGCGGCTACCGCACCGGCGGCACGATCCACGTGGTCGTCAACAACCAGGTCGGGTTCACCACCTCCCCCGGCTCGTCGCGCTCCTCGCTCTACTGCACCGACGTGGCCCGGATGGTCCAGGCGCCGATCTTCCACGTCAACGGCGACGACCCCGAGGCGTGCATCCGGGTGGCCCGGCTCGCCTTCGAGTACCGGCAGGAGTTCAACAAGGACGTCGTCATCGACCTCGTCTGCTACCGCCGCCGCGGCCACAACGAGGGCGACGACCCGTCGTACACGCAGCCGCTGATGTACGACCTCATCGAGCAGAAGCGCTCCGTGCGCAAGCTCTACACCGAGTCCCTGATCGGTCGTGGTGACATCACGATCGAGGAGGCCGAGCAGGTCCTCAAGGACTACCAGCAGCAGCTCGAGCGGGTCTTCACCGAGGTGCGTGAGGCCTCGTCCGAGGCGCCGGACGACTGGACGACGGTCCCGGACTACCCCGACAAGCCCGCCGGTGCCGCCACCACGTCGGTCAGCAACGACGTGATGAAGCGGATCGCGGACGCCTACGTCACCCCGCCGGAGGGCTTCACCGTCCACCCGAAGGTGATGCCGCAGCTGCAGCGCCGGGCGGCGGCGATCGCCGACGGCCCGATCGACTGGGGCACCGGCGAGATCCTCGCGTTCGGCTCGCTGCTGATGGAGGGCCGCCCGGTGCGGCTCGCCGGCCAGGACTCGCGCCGCGGCACGTTCGTCTCCCGCTTCGCGACGATCATCGACCGCACCAACGCCGACGAGTGGACGCCGCTCTCCTCGCTCACCGAGGACCAGGCACGGTTCCACATCTACGACTCGCTGCTCTCGGAGTACGCCGCCCTCGGGTTCGAGTACGGCTACTCCGTGGCCCGGCCCGAGGCGCTGGTGCTCTGGGAGGCGCAGTTCGGCGACTTCGTCAACGGCGCGCAGACCATCATCGACGAGTTCATCACCGCGGGTGAGACCAAGTGGCGCCAGCAGTCCGGCGTCGTGCTGCTGCTCCCCCACGGCTACGAGGGCCAGGGCCCCGACCACTCCTCCGCGCGGATCGAGCGGTTCCTCGCCATGGCCGCCGAGGACGCGTTCGTGGTCGCCCAGCCGTCGACGCCCGCGTCGTACTTCCACCTGCTGCGGCAGCACTCGCTGGGCGAGGACCACCGGCCCCTGATCGTGTTCACGCCGAAGTCGATGCTCAAGCGCAAGGAGGCGGCCTCGCAGCCGGAGGACTTCACCACCGGTGAGTTCCGCCCGCTGATCATCGACGCGACCGCCGACCCGGAGAAGGTCGAGACGCTGCTGCTCTGCTCGGGCCGGATCACCTGGGACCTCATGGTCGACCGGGCCAAGCGCGAGCACGGCGACCAGTTCGCGATCGCCCGGATCGAGCAGGCTCTACCCCCGCCCGGTCGAGGAGATCCACGACTACATCGCATCGTTCCCGAACCTCAAGGCCGTGCGCTGGGTGCAGGACGAGCCGCGCAACAACGGCCCGTGGCCCCACTACCAGCTCAACGTGTGGCCCGCACTGGGTCGCGTGGTCGAGCCGGTCACGCGCGGCGCCTCGGCGTCGCCGTCGGTCGGCACGGTCAAGCGGCACACCGAGGAGCAGAAGGCCCTGCTCGACCGGGCCTTCGCCCCGGCCAGCGACCAGCCCGGCACCGACTACTGACCGAGACCGGCATGTACTTCACCGACCGCGGCATCGAGGAGCTCCAGTCACGCCGGGGTGACGAGGAGGTCACCCTGGCGTGGGTCGCCGACCGGCTCTCGGAGTTCACCGACGTCCACCCGGAGTTCGAGACCG
>CAWGVI010000002.1:0-150447 GCA_963826015.1 uncultured Actinomycetota bacterium
TCGGTCGGGCTGACAGGATTTGAACCTGCGACCCCTTGACCCCCAGTCAAGTGCGCTACCAAGCTGCGCCACAGCCCGAACGCTCTCCGGCCGTGGGCCGGTCGAGCGTCGGAAACCCTACCCCAGCGGTGTGGTCGCTCCGGAATCGGGATCGACCATCAACGACGAGGTGTCGACGGCGACGAAGGCCGAGGCCGGGATCTGCTTCAGGTCACTGATCAGGGCGTCCGGCCAGCGTGCGTTGCGCTCCCCCTGGAAGAACCACGGCGAGCCGTTGTCGGCCAGCACGAGGCCGTAGGTCTTCATCGCGCGCACGACCTCGCGCGCATCCGCGCCGAGCCCGCTGGCGTCGTACGACGAGCGGAGCCGGAAGCGCGCTCCCATCGGCGGGAACCTGTGGCTGGTCCGGGACCCGGCGTCGTGCCGGGCCGGCCAGAGGTGCCAGCGGGAGGTCACGTCGGTGGTGAAGCGGAGGGCGTGGTCGACCTCGCGGTTGCGCACCTCGTTCCACCGCAGCAGCCCCGGCAGGATCGGCAGCCCGGCGGCGTCCGCGGAGGTCCAGCCGTCCGGGCGCAGGTCGTTGCTGTCGAGGTCGAAGACCGCCCCCGAGCCCGCCCGCCACCGGTTGCCGCGCACGCGGGTGTTCCACGTCTCGTAGAGCCGGCAGCTGCCCTGGTCGACGACGATCGCGTGCTTGTCGCCCGGCGAGTTCCGTCCGCCCTCGATCAGGGTGTCCCGACCGAACGGGTAGCGCACCCTGTCGCTCTCCGAGGCGTACTGGAAGCGCACCCGCACCTTCCTGTGCCCCGACCCCACGACGGTCACCGGCAGCCCGTAGTCCGGGCCGGCGCCGTACGACGGGCCGAAGTCGGGGTGCAGCTCCACCCCCGTCGACATCCGCGCCAGCCACTGCCGGTTGCGCGGGTGCCGGGGCAGCTCGGACACGTCCGCGTGCCACCAGTTGTCCTCGGGCAGCACCTGGCACGGCACCGCCTCCCGGCTCACGTCGGGAGCGGCCGCTCCGGCGGCTCGCACGCTGCGGCGTCGTACCGCAACCGGCGAGGACGAGGGCGGCTGCCAGGACGAGGGCGACGGGGGTGCGCACCCGTCGACGCTAGCGAACTCCGTGGGCGAGTCGTGGGGTTCGTGCGGGTTGTTTCCGTCACGAACCCATGGTTTCCCCGCCCGGGCGGGGAAACCAACGACGCCTCACCCCCGCCCCGGCGTCAGCGCTTCCGCTTCTCGCGGGGCCGCTGCTGGAGCACGATCGGGGTGCCGACGAAGCCGAACTCCTCGCGCAGCCGGCGCTCGATGAAGCGCTCGTAGCCGGCGTCGAGCTTGCCGCTGGTGAACAGCACGAACATCGGCGGGGCGGTGCTCGCCTGGGTGCCGAACAGGACCTTGGGCTGCTTGCCGCTGCGGACGGGGTGGGGGTGCTCGGCGACCAGCCGGCCCAGGAAGGAGTTGAGCGCTCCGGTGGTGATCCGGGTCTCCCAGCCCTCCAGCGCCTTGTCGAGCGCCGGGACCAGCCGGTCGACGTGCCAGCCGGTGCGGGCGGTGACGTTGATCCGCGGCGCCCACGCCACCTGCACGAGCTCACGCTCGATCTCGCGCTTGAGGTAGTGCCGGCGCTCCTCATCGACCAGGTCCCACTTGTTGAAGGCGATGACCAGCGCACGACCGGCTTCGCGGACGGTCTGGAGGATCCGGACGTCCTGCTCGGAGATCGACAGCTCGGCGTCGAGCACCAGGACCGCGACCTCGGCCCGGTCGATGGCGGTCGAGGTGCGCAGCGAGGCGTAGTACTCGTGGCCCGAGGCCTCCTTGACCCGCTTGCGGATGCCGGCGGTGTCGATGAAGCGCCAGGTGCGCCCGCCCAGCTCGACCAGCTCGTCGACCGGGTCGACGGTGGTGCCGGCGACGCTGTCGACGACGACCCGCTCGGACCCGGCGAGCCGGTTCAGGAGCGAGGACTTGCCGACGTTGGGCTTGCCGACGATCGCGATCCGGCGGGGGCCACCGACCTCGCGCTCCCGCTCGGGCGGGGGCTCGGGCAGCGCGGCCAGGACGGCGTCGAGCATGTCGCCCGAGCCACGGCCGTGCAGCGCCGAGACCGGCCAGGGCTCGCCCAGGCCGAGGTTCCAGAGGCCGTACGCCTCGGCCTCGGTGCGCGCGTCGTCGACCTTGTTGGCCGCCAGCACGACCGGCTTGCCCGAGGCACGCAGGATCTTCACGACCGCCTCGTCGGCGTCGGTGATCCCGACCGTCGCGTCGACCACGAACAGCACTGCGTCGGCCAGCGAGACCGCGATCTCGGCCTGGCCGGCGATCCGCTCGGCGAGGCCGCGGGCGTCGGGGTCCCAGCCACCGGTGTCGACGAGGGTGAAGGCGCGTCCGGCCCAGCTGGCGTCGTAGGACACCCGGTCACGGGTGACGCCGGGGACGTCCTCGACGACCGCCTCGCGGCGGCCGATGATCCGGTTGACCAGCGTCGACTTGCCGACGTTGGGTCGCCCCACGACGGCGAGGACGGGCACCGGTCCGGTGTGCTCGTCGGTCGGTGCCGTCGGTCGGGTGGCTCGTCCATGCTCATCTGGGTCCTTCGTCGACGAGCCCGGTCGCGGGGTCGTCCTCGGCTTGTCCTGCGGGCAGCGGGCCGGGCAGGTCGCGGCCGGTGGACCGGCGCGCGTCGTCCAGTGTCTCCAGCATCCGCTCCCGCAACAGCATCGACGCGTCCCTCACCATTCCCGGGGTACGGGGCCAGGGGCGTGCGTCGGTGGTCACAGGGGTGCCGAAGACGAGGTCGATCCGGCCGCCCCGGGCCGGGGTCGAGGCGATACCACCACCGGGCTCACGGCTGCCCAGGATGGTCACGGGGACGAGCGTGGCGCCGCTGACGAGCGCGAGGTAGGCCGCGCCGTGGTGGAACCGGTGCAGCTCGCCGTCGCCACGATTCCCCTCGGGGAACACGCCCACGGCACCGCCGTCGCGCAGTACCCGCAGCGCCGTCCGCATCGCGCGCGGGTCCGTGGCGAACCGGTCGAGCGGGATCTGACCCGATCGCCGCAGGAAGCGGCCGAGCCGCCCGGAGAACATCTCCTGCTTGGTGAGCGCGTGCACCGGCCGGGGCGCGAACACCGCGAGCAGCGGCCCGTCGAGCACCCCGATGTGGTTGGCGGCGAAGATCACGGGACCCGTGGCCGGCACCTGCTCGATGCCCTGCACCCGCACGTCCCAGCGGCGGCGTACGTAGCGGCGGGCCGGTAGCCGCAGCCGCGCGAGCATCAGGCGCGGCGGGTGCGGGACGTGCGCGCTGCTGGGCCGGTCGTGGTGGCTCATGGCGCTTCCCCGACCGCCTCGGCGAGGTCGACGATCCGGGCGATGACCTCCTCGAGGGAGTACGGCGTGGTGTCCACGTGCACCGCTCCCTCGGCCATCGTCAGCGGCGCGGTCGCCCGACCGGAGTCGATCTGGTCGCGCGCGAGCAACGACTCGCGGGTTCCGGTCAGGTCGATCGACCCGGTCTCGGCCGCGCGGCGCTCGGCCCGGGCAGCGGGGTCCGCGGTGAGGTAGACCTTGAGGTCGGCCTGGGGCCACACCACGGTGCCGATGTCGCGACCCTCGACGACGATGCCGCCGTCGCCGATCACGGCGCGCTGGAGCTCCAGCAGCCGGGTCCGGACCGCCGGCACGGCGCTGACCGGCGAGACCGCGGCGTTCACCTCGTCGGTGCGGATCGCGAGGCCGACGTCGAGGCCGTCGACGTGGATCGTGGGGTCGAGCGGGTCGGTACCGGAGGCGATGTCGGGCTCGCCGCAGCGGGCAGCGACGGCGGACGCGTCATGCACGTCGACCCCCTCGTGCAGCAGCCACCAGGTCATCGCGCGGAACTGGGCGCCGGTGTCGAGGTAGCGCACCCCGAGCCGGTCGGCGACGCCGCGCGACGTGCTCGACTTGCCCGACCCGGAGGTGCCGTCGACGGCGACGACGAGCCGCGGGTGGGGGGTGGTGGTCTCAGACACCCGGGAACTCTATCTGTGCGTGACCCAGTCCCGGGACTCCAGCGACGCGAGCAGGTGCTCGGCGCGGGCCTCCTCGACCACGAGCTCGACCAGACCGACCGGGCGACCGGGGTCGTGGTCGATGTGGACGTCCTCGATGTTGACCCCGGACTCCCCCGCGTCGGCGAAGAGCCGGGCGAGCTCGCCCGGGTGGTCCGGCACCGACACCCACACCGAGCGCGTGACCGTGGCCGGGCCGCCGTGCTTGCCCGGGATGGCGCGGGTGCCCTCGACCCCGCGCTCGAGCAGCTCGCCCAGCACGCTCCGGTCGCCGGTGGTGACTGCGCGCTGCAGGATGTCGAGCTCCTCGCGGACCTCGGCGAGCAGGCCGTGCAGCGCGTCGGCGTTGAGCGTGACGATCTGCTGCCACAGGGCGGGGTCTCCCCCGGCCACGCGGGTGACGTCGCGCACCCCCTGTCCGGACAACGCGAGGTGCGAGGCGGGCGCGTGGGCGAGCCGGCCCGCGACCAGGACGGCCAGGAGGTGGGGCAGGTGGGAGGTCCGGGCGACCGCGCGGTCGTGCTCGGCCGGGCTCATCCGCAGCGGGACGGCGCCGCACAGCCGGGCCAGCTCCTCGACCAGGGCGACCGCCTCGACCGGGGAGCCGTCGTGCGGCGTGACCGCCCACGGCCGGCCGTCGAACAGCGCGGCGCTCGCGGCCAGCGGGCCGGAGCGCTCCGAACCGGCCATCGGGTGCCCGCCGACGTAGCGCTGCGCGAGGTCGGGGGCGGCCGCCACGACCCGTCGTTCGGGCTCGGACTTGATGCTGCCCACGTCGGTGACCACGGCATCGGTCCGTCGCAGCGCGTCGATGATCTTGTCGGCGAGGTGGTCGGGCGGCACGGCGACGATGACCAGCTGCGGCCGGTCGTCGTCGCGGCGGGCACGACCGGCACCCAGCCCCGAGGCGGTGCGGACGTGCTCGGCGGCGACGTCGGTGAGCACGGTCTCCACGCCGGACCGGCGTAGCGCCAGGCCGATGGAGGTGCCGAGCAGGCCGGCCCCGACGACCTCGACCGGGCCGACGAGCAGCTCACTCATCGTCGGGGACCTCGCGGGTGCGGGTGAGGTCCTTGCGCAGCGCGGCCGCGCCGTGGAGGTAGCAGTGGGTCAGGTCGGCGCGCGGCAGGTCGGTCTCGACGTGGGCCATCATCCGGACCACGCGCGGCATCGACCCGGCGATCTCGAGCTCACGGGCGCACAGCAGCGGCACGTCGCCGAAGCCGAGCTGGCGCGCGGCGTACGCCGGGAACTCCGAGACCAGGTCCTCGGTGGCGGTGAAGATGACCGAGATGAAGTCGTCGACCTCCAGGCCGTTGGCCCGCATCACGTCGAGCACCATCTCGGCGACCCGGTCGAGCATGTGCTCGCGGTCGTCGGTCTCGAGCTGGGTGGCGCCCCGCACGGCACGCACGGCCACGGTGTCTCCTCTCGCCTCCGGACGCCGAGAACCCTAGTCGAGCGCCGCGAGGTCGATCAGCGCCTGCTCCCACCGTGAACGTCGCTCGGCGTCGTTCTGCTCCCACCACGGGGTCCCGCGCTCGCCGAGGCCCTCCTTGGCCAGCTGGGTACGCCGCCGCTCGCCGCGACTGCGCCCCCGGCCGAGGTGGCTCTTCAGGGTCGCCGCGACATCGTCGGGCAGCTGCGGGTCCTGCCGGCGCCACCTGCGGCCCTCGACGACCAGCCAGCGCTCGTCGTCGGAGTCCGGCTCCACGTCCGGGGTCGCATCTGGGCTCACATCTGGGCCCGGTCGAGCAGCGCCCCGAGCTCGTCGTTGGTGAGGTCGCGCAGCGCGCCGGTCTTCAGCCGCCCGAGCGAGACCGGGCCGATCGCGGTGCGCGTGAGCTGGCGGACCGGGTGACCGACGTGGTCGAGCAGCCGCCGCACGATCCGGTTGCGCCCCTCGTGGATGACCAGCTCGACGATCGACTTGCCGGCCGTCTCGGTGACGACCCGGACCGAGGACACGGCCACCGGGCCGTCGTCGAGCGTGACGCCGTCGCGGAGCAGCTGGAGGGTCGCGCGGGCGACCTCGCCGTCGACCTCCGCGACGTAGGTCTTGTCCACCTCGTACGACGGGTGCGCCATCCGCTGGGCGAAGTCGCCGTCGTTGGTGAGCAGCAGCAGCCCGGAGGTGTCGGTGTCGAGCCGCCCCACGTGGAAGAGCCGCTCGGGCCGGTCGGCGACGGCGTCCGCGAGGGTCGGGCGCCCCTCGGGGTCCGACATCGTGGACACGACCCCCCGGGGCTTGTTGAGCACGAGGTAGACGTGCGGCGAGATCGGCGGCAGTCGCTGCCCGGAGACCCGGACCACGGCCGTGGTCGGGTCGACCTTGGTGCCCAGCCGGGTCACGACCTCGCCGTCGACCTCCACCTCGCCGGCGAGCATCAGCTCCTCGCACTTGCGCCGCGACGCGACCCCGGACTGCGCCAGCAGCTTCTGCAGCCGGATCAGGCCGTCGTCGTCGACCGCCGGTCCGGTCATGGCGCCGGCTGCTCGTCGGTCGGGGTGGGCTCCGGGGTCGGCTCCGGGGTGGTCGCGACGACCTCGGCCAGCTCGTCCTCGACGTCCTCGAGGTCGGGGAGGTACGGCGCCAGCTCGGGCAGCTCGTCGAGGCTGGTGACCCCGATCCGCTCGAGGAAGTAGCCGGTGGTGCGGTAGAGCGTGGCGCCGTGCTCACCGTCGTGGCCGGCCTCCTCGACCAGGCCGCGGGTGAGCAGGGTGCGCATCACGCCGTCGACGTTGACGCCACGGATGGCGGACACCCGGGCTCGCGACACCGGCTGCTTGTAGGCCACCACGGCCAGGGTCTCCAGGGCCGCCTGGGTGAGTCGTGCCTGCTGGCCGTCGAGCACGAACGACTCGACCACCGGGGCGAACTCCTCGCGCGTGTAGTAGCGCCAGCCGCCGGCGACGTTGCGCAGCTCGAAGCCACGGCCCTGCTCGTCGTACTCCGCGGCGAGCGACGCGAGCGCCCGGTCCACCTCGAGGACGGGGTGACCGGCGGCGGAGGCGAGGGTCGCCACGTCCAGCGGCTGGTCGGCGACCATCAGCAGCGCCTCGAGCGCGGGGCGCAGCTCGGCCACGGCCACGTCCAGGGTGTCGACGTCGGGCTCAGTCATCGGACTTCTCCTGGTGTGGCTGGGGCTCCTCGTGGGCGTCCGGCTCGGGTTCGGCCACGCCCTCGAACTCGTCGATCTCGAACTCCTCGGACTCCTCCTCGCCCCCGGTCCACCGGACCGTGAGCTCGCCCAGCGGTGAGAGCTGGTCGAAGCCGACCGCCCCCTCGCGGAAGAGCTCCAGCAGCGACAGGAAGCGCGCCACCGTGGTGAGGGTGTCGGGCGAGTCGCCGCAGAGTGCGCGGAAGGTCATCGTGCCGGTACGCCGCAGCCGGTCGACCACCAGGGCCGCCTGCTCGCGCACCGACACCGCCGGGGCGTGGATGTGGCCGAGGTTCAGCTCCGGTTCCGGACGCGGCTCCAGCGCCCGGGCCGCGAGGCCGGCGAACTGGTCGAGACCGATCCCGATCAGCACCTCGGGCAGCAGCCCGGCGTAGCGCTCCTCGAGCCCCACGGCCCGGGGGTGGCGTCGCGCCTCGTCGGCCAGCCGGGTCTCCAGGAACCCGGCGACCTGCTTGAACGCCTTGTACTGCATCAGCCGGGCGAAGAGCAGGTCGCGGGCCTCGAGGAGCGCGAGGTCCTCCTCGTCCTCCACGTCACCCTGCGGCAGCAGCCGCGCGGCCTTGAGGTCGAGCAGCGTCGCGGCCACGAGCAGGAACGACGTGGTCTGCTCGAGGTCCCAGACCTTGCCGATCGCCTTCACGTGCGCGATGAACTCGTCGGTCACCCGCGACAGCGCGACCTCGGTGATGTCGAGCTTGTGCTTGCTGATCAGGCTGAGCAGCAGATCGAAGGGACCCTCGAAGTTGTCGAGCCGGACCTCGAACGCGGCAGTCTCCGCCGGCACCGGCGGGTCGATCACCTGGGTCATTCCTCGATCAGTCGACGGACCAGGGCGCTGTCGTCGCCGTGCTCCTCGTAGTCGGCCAGCACCATCGCCACCGCCTCGCGCACCAACCGCCCACGGTCGATCGCCAGGCCCTGGTGGCGACGGAGCAGCAGCCGGACGTGCTCGAGGTCGAGCAGCTCGTCGGAGGTGACGTAGACCGTCATCTTCTCGTCGTGCCGCACACGGCCGCTCGGCCTGCGGGTGGCCGGCGCGGTGTCGGCGTCCGCCTCCTCGACCTCGGGCTCCGGCGAGTCCGGGACCGCACGCACGCGCGCCTGGTCACCGGTCTTGCGGAAGAGGTCGTCGGCGGCGGGGAGACTCACCCGTCGAGGCACCGGAGCGCCACCTCCTTGGCGAGCTGGCGATAGGCCTCGGCGCCGCCGGAGGTCGAGGCGTAGCTCGTGATCGGCTCGCCGGCGACGGTGGAGTCGGAGAACTTCACGGTGCGCCGGATCACGGTGTGGAACACCTTGTCGCCCCACGCCGAGACCAGTCGCTCCATGACCTCGCGGCTGTGGAGGGTGCGCCCGTCGAACATGGTGCCGAGCACGCCCTCGATCTCGAGCCGTGGGTTGAGCCGCTCGCGGACCTTGTCGATGGTCGTCTTGAGCAGCGCGACCCCGCGCAGCGCGAAGTACTCGCACTCCAGCGGCACGATCACCCCGTCGGAGGCGGTGAGCGCGTTGACGGTCAGCAGGCCCAGCGAGGGCTGGCAGTCGATCAGGATCACGTCGTACGACGCGAGCGCGGGCGCCAGCACCCGGGACAGGGTCTGCTCCCGCGCCACCTCGTGGACCAGCTGCACCTCGGCCGCGGACAGGTCGATGTTGGAGGGCAGCAGGTCCATCCCGGGGACAACGGTGGGGACGACGACGTCGTGGACGTCGACGTCGCGCTGCATCAGCAGGTTGTAGATGGTGAGGTCCATCTCGTGGGGGTTGAGCCCCAGCCCCACCGACAGCGAGCCCTGCGGGTCGAAGTCGACCAGCAGCACCTTGCGACCGAACTCCGCCAGCGCGGCACCCAGGTTGATGGTGGTCGTGGTCTTGCCGACGCCACCCTTCTGGTTGCACATCGAGATGACGCGCGCCTGGCCGTGCACCGTGACCGGCTGGGGGTCCGGGAAGACCGGCATCGGCCGACCCGTCGGCCCGAGCACGACCGGCTCGGGCTCGGGTCGGGCTCGGGCTCGGGCTCGGGACCACGCTCGGCCGCGGGTGCTGGATCCAGCACCGGATCGAGGGCAGCCTCGGGCGCCGCGGGACGTTCGAAGGGAAGGGGCTGGCTCACGTGCTCGTCTGCTCCGGGGGAAGGATCGATCGTGGACGGGGCAGGCGGCCGGACCAGCGGTGGCATCTGGGGAGCCGCGCTCCCCTGGCTGCCGAACAGTCCTGAGAGGAAGGACCCTTCTCCGCTCATCAAAGCCTCCTGGTCAATTGTCGACTCGGCGACATCTGGTCGAGTTGTGCGCGACGCTAGACCTGCGTCGGGCGCGGTCTCCACCGACTCACCGGAGTGGCGGCGACTTTCTCGGATCACCGGACCGGCGTCTCGTGCAACCACGGTGCATCCACGTTGACCCCGGAGAGGAGCTCCCGGTGCACCCGCTGCACCGCCGGGTCGGCGCCCGAGCCGGTCGCCGAGGTCGTGCCGGTAGGACTCGAACCGGGCCAGCACGGCCGGCGTCCCGGTGGCCCTCGCCTCGGCCCGCAGCAGCGCACCGGTGTGTCACCGGTGGCCGCGTACGCCGGCCCAGGTGGCGCGGCCGCGAGCGTGAGGTCCGGCCAGGTGCCAGGCGTCGACGTCGTCGGCGGGCAGCGACAGCCGGTAGCCGTGGTCGGTGTGCGCGTTCGATCCGCTCCGCAGGTCGCCCCAGCCGCGCCAGGCGCCGCGGTCGAGCACGGGCAACACGGGTGCCGTCGACAGGGTGCCGTCGACATCCTCAGCCTCCCAGCCGTCGCATCGCGGTCGCCGCCAGCACCAGCTCGCCGGCCTCGTCGGAGGCGTCGCAGTCGACTAGGTCCCATCGACACGACACACCACACCGACCTCCGGGCTCGCCGTCGAGGCCCGCGGCCTGGTCAAGACCTTCGGGGGAGCAGCGTGCCGTCGACGGCATCGACCTGGAGGTACGCCGCGGCGAGGTCTTCGGCGTCCTCGGCCCGAACGGGGCCGGCAAGACCACCATGCTCAAGATGCTGACCACGATGCTGCCCCTGGACGGTGGCGAGGCCCGGATCCTGGGCCACGACGTACGCAGCGAGGGCCACGTGGTCCGCCAGCTGATCGGCGTCACCGGGCAGGACGCCTCCGTGGACGAGAACCTCACGGCGACCGAGAACCTCTGGCTCTTCGCGCGACTCCAGGGCCTCTCCCGCGGGGAGTCGAAGGCCCGGGGGGCGCGGCTGCTCGAGCAGTTCGACCTCACCGAGGCGGCCGCCAAGCCGATCAGCGCGTTCTCCGGCGGCATGCGCCGCCGGCTCGACCTGGCGGTCAGCCTGATCACCCAGCCGCCGGTCCTGTTCCTCGACGAGCCGACCACCGGCCTGGACCCCCGTACCCGCGGCCAGATGTGGGAGACCATCCGGGAGCTGGTGCGCGAGGGCAGCACGGTGCTGCTCACGACCCAGTACCTCGACGAGGCGGACCAGCTCGCCGACCGGATCGCGGTCATCGACCGCGGGCTCAAGGTCGCCGAGGGCACGTCCGACGAGCTCAAGTCGTCGGTCGGGCGCAGCACGCTGCAGCTCCACCTGGTCGACGCGGCCGAGATCGCCGCCACCGCCGAGCTGGCCGAGCGGCTGCTCGGTGAGCCGGCCGCCCTCTCCCCCGAGTCGCGCCGGGTCAACATCCCGCTGCAACGCAGCGACCAGGCTGCCGACGTCCTCGTCGCCCTCCGGGAACGGGGCATCGGCATCGAGTCCCTGTCGGTCCAGAAGCCGTCGCTCGACGAGGTGTTCCTGGCCCTGACCGGCCACGGCACCGACGATCCCGACGACACCCACCCCAGCTCCGACCCCGAGAAGGAGGCGGTCCGATGACCACCCTCACCACCGACCTGCCGTCGGTCCCGCTGACCCTGTCGGCACGGCCCAGCCCCGCCGAGACGTTCCACCAGACGATGACGATGGCCTGGCGGGCCATCCAGAAGATGAAGCGCAGCCTGGAGCAGATGTTCGACGTCACCATCCAGCCGCTGCTGTTCACCGCGATGTTCGCCTACATCTTCGGCGGCGCGATCTCCGGCAGCGTCGCGGACTACCTGCCCATCATCATCCCGGGCCTGATCGGCCAGACCGTCCTCACCGCCTGCGTCGCCACCGGCGTCCAGCTGCGCGAGGACATGGACAAGGGGGTCTTCGACCGGTTCAAGGTGTTGCCGATCGCCCGGATCGCCCCGCTCGCGGGGCCGATGGTCGCCGACATGATCCGCTACGCCATCGCCTCGACGCTCACGTTCGGCACCGGCATCGCGATGGGGTACCGGCCCGGTGGCGGCGTCCTCGGGGTGCTCGGGGCGATCCTGCTCGCGATCATCGCCGGCTGGTCGCTGGCCTGGATCTTCACCTGGTTCGGCACCGTCGGGAAGTCCGCCCAGGGCGTCCAGGGCATCTCGCTGATGGTGATGTTCCCGTTGACGTTCCTCTCCAACGCGTTCGTGCCGACCGAGACGATGCCCGGCTGGCTGCGGACCTTCGCCGAGGTCAACCCGGTCTCGCACGTGATCTCCGCGATCCGCGACCTCGCCAACGACGGGGCGCTCACCGGCCAGGTCGGCTGGGCGCTGCTCGCCTGCGGCGTCGTGATCGCGATCTTCGCCCCGCTGTCCGTGCGCAGCTTCAACCGGCGGATGTGATCCGCGCGTACGCCGCCATCGTCGCGGGGACCAGGTCCTCCGCCGTCCGGCCGGCGTCCTCCGCGAGGAGGACGTCGAGCCGGCCGGGTGCGTGCCGCTCCGCGAGCGCGGCGAGCGCCGGCCAGCCCATCGTCGGCAGGCTCCGGTTGTAGGCCCACCGGTGGCCCGCGGCGAGCAGCCGCACTCCGTCCTCGACGAGGTCGGGGCCCCCGTGGCGCAGCGCCCAGGCGCCCAGGGCGACGACCCAGATGCCGTTGAGCGGGAAGTCGGCGAAGACCGGCCGGCCGCCCTCGATCGTCGCCTGGCCCCGGAGCAGGTCGCGCAGCTCGCGGGCCCGCGCGGCGTGGGCGGCGGTGGTGCCGTGGTGGACGTGGGCGACCAGGGACCCGGCGGCGGCGATCAGCAGCCACGGGGTCAGCCCGATCGCCTGCTCGACCTCGCCGAGGGTCACGGCCACCGCCTCGTCGTAGCCCCGCAGTCCCTCCGCCACCTGGCCGCTCGCCAGCGCGAGCTCCGCCCGGGCCGCCAGCAGCACCATCCGGGAGCCGGTCTGCACGCCCTCGGAGTGCTGCTCGGCCTCGTCGAGGATCCGGGCCGCCCGCTCGAGGTCGCCCTCGACGAGCGGAGCCATCGCCATCGCGATCCGCATGGACCGGGCGTCGTCGTGGGCGCCCAGCGACGAGAGCAGGGGCCACGCCGCCTCGGCGTGACGTGCGGAGGCCCGGTGGTCACCGGCGGAGTTGGTGAGCGCCGAGAGCTGGGCGTGCAGCGAGCCGCGCAGGAACGGCGTCAGCCGGGACAGCCCCAGCGCCTCCTCGGCCTGCGTCTGCGCCGTGGTCAGGTCACCGGAGTTCTCGGCCGCCAGCGACGCCCACATCAGCAGCATCCCCGCCCGGGTCGGGTCCTCCTCCGCGAGCGCCAGGACCACCAGCCGATCGACGGAACCATCGTCGCCCTCCACGAACATCGCGTGTGCCGCCGCTGCCCAGGCGTTCGTCGGGCGTCCCCACCGGCGCATCGCCTCGGTCAGGGCGTCGAGCGGTCGGCCCGGCAGCCAGCTCTGGTGGATCAGGAGCAGGGACGCGGCCTCCTGCGCGGCTGACGTCACCTCCGCGGGCGGGTCCCAGCCGACCAGCACCTGCTCGACCGACTCCGCGACGGCGAACAGCCGGGCGTGGTTGCCGGTGACGGTCCACAGGCTGCCGAGGGCGGCGACGAGCACCGCCACGCGCCCTGCATCGCCGTCGGCCAGGCAGCGTCGGAGCACGTCGGTGAGGTTGTTCTCCTCGCGTCGCATCTGGGCCACGACCTCGACCTGGTCGTCGGCGGTGAACAGGTCGCGGTGGCGGTCGCCGAGGGCCACCGCCCACTCGGTCTGGGCCGCCAGCGCCGCGTCACGCCGGCCCGCGAGCCGCAGCCGGGCGGCGGCGAACTCCCGGACGGTCTCGAGCATCCGGTAGCGGGTGGCGCCGTCGACCTCGACGACCGCCAGCAGCGACTGGTCGACCAGCGCCTCGACCAGGTCCGACCCGCCACCTCCCAGCACGGCTGCCGCGGACTCCGGCGAGACGCCGTCCTGGAAGACCGACAGCGTGCCGAGCGCCTCCCGCTCCGTGGGGCCGAGCAGGTCCCACGACCACTCGATCACCGCCTCCAGGGTCCGGTGCCGCTCGGGGGCCGTCCGGTCGCCGCCGCGCAGCAGCCCGAGCCGGTCGTCGAGCCGGCGGCGTACCTCGGCGACCGACATGGTGCGCACCCGGGCAGCAGCGAGCTCCACGGCCAGCGGCAGGCCGTCGAGCCCGTCCACGACGGCGGCCACGTCCTCCGGGTCGAGCTCGGCGCCCGGCCGGACGGCGTGAGCCCGCCGCTCGAAGAGCGCGACCGCGTCCTCGCCGTCGAGCTGGCTCACCGGGACGACCCGCTCGGCCGCGATCCGCAGCGGCGAGCGGCTGGTGGTCAGCACGGTCAGGTCCCGGGTCGTGGCGAGCAGGAACGCGACCAGCGTGGCGACCGTCTCGAGCAGGTGCTCGCAGTTGTCGAGCACGAGGAGGGTGGGCCCGGCGTCGAGCTCCTGGGCGATCCGGCCCCGGACGTCGGCCTGCTGCGCCGGAGTCAGGGTGTGGCGGACCGAGATCGAGCCGCGGATGCCGAGCGCCGCTCCGACCTCGGCCACCAGGTCGTCGCCCGAGGTCACGCCGACGAGCTCCACGAGGTGCACCCGCGGTTGCGGCGCCTCCCGGGCGAGCACGTGGGCCAGCCGGGTCTTCCCGATGCCGCCCGGTCCGAGGATGGTCGTCAGTCGGCCCGTCCGGACGGCGGCCCGGAGCCCGATCAGGTCCTGCTCCCGGCCCACCAGCTGGTCGGCGTCCTGCCGCACCCCGGTCCGCACGGGGGCGTCGGCCGCGAGGAGCTCCCGGTGCACCCGCTGCACCGCCGGGTCGGGGTCGACGCCGAGCCGGTCGGCGACGTCGTGCCGGTAGGACTCGTAGCGGGCCAGTGCGGCCGGCGTCCCGGCGGCGCTCGCCTCGGCCCGCAACAGGGCGACCAGGACCTCCTGGTCGTCCGGTTGCGAGTCGTGCTCGGCCAGCAGCAGCGGCAGCGCACCCGTGGTGTCGCCGGTGGCCGCCGTGGCCAGCGCGCGGGTGCGACGTACGCCGGCCAGGGCGGTGCGGCCCTGCCACCGCAGCTCCCCCAGCGGGCCGTCGGTCGGGGTGCCGGTCGGGGCGGCGGACGGGGTGACGGACGGCGCGAGGGCGTCGGCCCGGTCCGCGGCAGCGAGCGAGAGGTCCGGCCGGCCGGAGGCCAGCGCCTCCCGGGCGGCGAGCGCGAGCCCGGCCAGGTGCCAGGCGTCGACGTCGTCGGCGGGCAGCGCCAGCCGGTAGCCGCGGTCGGTGCGGGCGATCACCTCAGCCCCGCAGACGGACCGCAGGCGGGAGACGACGACCTGGAGCGCCTTGGCCGGATGCGTCGGCGCGTCCTCGCCCCAGACCGCCTCGACCAGCGCCGCGTCGCCGACGCCGCCCGGTTCGAGCGCGAGGGCGGCCAGGAGCGCAGCGGGGCGGTCACCGGTGAGCGGCGTGCCGCGCCACGCGACGCGGTCGAGCAGGATCAGCGCGGGTGCCGTCGACATCCTCAGCCTCCCAGCCGTCGCATCGCGGTCGCCGCCAGCACCAGCTCGCCGGCCTCGTCGGAGGCGTCGCAGTCGACCAGGCCCTCGATCACCCAGTCCCGGTGGTCCTCGGGGTCCGCGATCGTCTGCAGCACCCGACGGATCCGGGCCAGCGTGCCCTCCGGCGCGCCCGCAGGCTCACCCCGCTCCTCCGGCCCGACCTGGAGGTACGCCGGGCCGCGGGCGTCCCCGGCGGTGCCGACGGAGTCGTGCTCGGCGTAGTACGCCTCCAGCGCGGCGTCCCAGCCGAATCGGTCCACGACGACCTCGCGGGCGGGCTCGACCCGGTCGGCGGCCTCCCGCTCGAGGCGCACCAAGGCGTCGAGGTCGTCGCGGGCCACGTGCAGCACCCGGGCGAACATCGCGTTGCGGATCATCACCGCGAACGGCCGTTCCTGCCTCGAGACCGGGCGGGGCGGCGGCGGAGGCTCGTGGTGCGCCACGTCGGGCCGCACGTGGTCGGGATCGTTGAGCGCCTCCCACTCGTCGAGCAACGAGGAGTCGGTCTGCCGGATCGTCTCCCCCAGCCACTCGACCAGGTCCTCCAGCTCGGGGGTGCGGTGCCGGTCGGGGACGGTCTGCCGGATCGTGCGGTAGGCGTCGGTGAGGTAGCGCAGCACCAGCCCCTCGGACCGGGCCAGCTGGTAGCGGGCGACCAGGTCGGTGAACCCCATCCCCTGCTCCCACATCTCGCGCAGCACGGACTTGGGCTGGAGGGCGTCCGGGGAGAGCCAACCGTGCGTCTGCCGGTAGGTCTCGAAGAGGGGTTCCAGCCACTCGGCCAGCGGCTGCGGCCAGGTGATGTCCTCGATCAGCGCCATCCGCTCGTCGTACTCGACGCCGTCGGCCTTCATCTCACCGATCGCCTCGCCGCGGGCGGCGTGCTGCTGGGCGAACAGGATCTGCCGGGGGCCCTCCAGCACCGCCTCGACGACCGACACCACGTCGAGGGTGTACGTCGGCAGCTCCGGGTCGAGCACGTCCAGCGCGGCCAGCGCGAAGTGGGCCAGCGGCTGGTTGAGGGCGAAGTCGGGCGGCAGGTCGACGGTCAGCACGAACCGGCGGCCGTGCTCGTCGAGCTCGTCGAGCCGGGTGATCGTGCCCGAGCGCACCAGCGACCTCGCCAGCCGCAGCGCTCGGCGCACCAGCCGGACCTGCTGGCGGCGGTCCTCGTGGTTGTCGGTCAGCAACGCCCGCATCACCGCGAACGCGTCCTCCTCGCGGGTGAGGACGTTGATCAGCATCGAGTTGTCGACCTTCATCCGCGACATCAGCTGCTCGGGGTCGCCGGAGACCAGCTTGTCGAAGGTCTGCTCGGTCCACACCACCGTGCCGGCCGGCGGCTTCCGCAGCTGCGCCTTGGACCGCTTGTTCGTGCTGGCCGCGGCCTTCTTCTTGGCCTTCTCGTTCTCGATGACGTGCTCGGGCGCCTGCACGACGACCTGGCCGGAGGTGTCGAACCCGGCGCGGCCGGCCCGGCCGGCGATCTGGCGGAACTCCCGGACCCGCAGGACCCGTTGCCGGTTGCCGTCGAACTTCGCGAGGCCGGTGAACAGCACGGTGCGGATCGGCACGTTGATCCCGACCCCGAGGGTGTCGGTGCCGCAGATGACCGTGAGCAGCCCGGCCTGCGCCAGCTGCTCCACCACGCGGCGGTACTTCGGCAGCATCCCCGCGTGGTGGACGCCGATGCCGGCCCGCAGCAGCTTCGAGAGCGTCTTGCCGAAGCCGGCGCCGAACCGGACCGTCGCGGTCCGGGCGCCGATCGCGTCGCGGTCGACCGCCGCCCCGGTGCCGGTGAACCGGCTCTTCGCGCCGCGCAGCAGGGAGGTGGCGTGCTCGACCGCGGCAGCCTGGGTGAAGTGGACGACGTAGACCGGCGCCTCACCGGTGGAGACCAGCTCGTCGAGGGTGTCGTCGAGGTTCTCGGTCGACCAGGTGAAGCTCAGCGGCACGGGCCGCTCCGCGTCGTCGACGACCACGGTCTCCCGGCCGTTGCGCAGGGTGAGGTCCTCGGCGATCGCCGTGACGTCGCCGAGCGTCGCCGACATCAGCAGGAACTGGGCGTGGGGAAGCGTCAGCAGCGGCACCTGCCACGCCCACCCCCGGTCGGACTCGCCGTAGAAGTGGAACTCGTCCATCACGACCAGCCCGACGTCGGCCCGCTCGCCCTCGCGGAGCGCGATGTTGGCCAGCACCTCGGCGGTGCAGCAGATGATCGGGGCGTCGGGGTTCACCGCGGCGTCGCCGGTGAGCAGGCCCACGTCGTCGGCCCCGAACACCTCGCACAACGCGAAGAACTTCTCGCTCACCAGGGCCTTGATCGGGGCGGTGTAGAAGCTCACCCGGTCCTCGGCGAGCGCCGCCATGTGGGCGGCCTCGGCCACCAGCGACTTGCCCGACCCGGTCGGGGTCGCCAGCACCACGTTGTTGCCACCGAGGAGCTCGATCACCGCCTCGTCCTGGTGCGGGTAGAGCTCGACGCCACGGGACGCTGCGTGCTCCAGGACCCGCTCGTAGACGTCGTCCGGGGTCATCCGCGGGCCCGGGGGTGTGCGGTGGCGAAGACCTCGCGCAGGTTGTCGACGGTGACCAGCGTGTACACCTGCGTGGTCGTCACCGACGCGTGACCGAGCAGCTCCTGGACCACGCGGACGTCGGCGCCCCCGTCGAGCAGGTGCGTGGCGAAGGAGTGGCGCAGCGTGTGGGGCGAGACGTCGCGGGTGACGCCGGCGCGGTCGGCGGCCCTGGTCAGCACCGACCAGGCGCTCTGGCGGGACAGCCGGCCTCCCCGCGAGTTCAGGAAGAGCGCTCCGCCGGGCGTGGTGGACGACACCAGCTCGGGGCGGGAGCGGACCAGGTAGGCGTCCATCGCCTCCGCGGCGTACGCCCCGAACGGCACCAGCCGCTCCTTGGAGCCCTTGCCCCGCAGCAGCACGGTGCGATCGACCAGGTCGACGTCGTCGACGGCCAGGCCGATCGCCTCGGAGATCCGGGCGCCCGTGCCGTAGAGCACCTCGAGCAGGGCCCGGTCGCGCATCGCCAGCGTGGTGCCCTCCGCGCCGGAGACCTCCAGGATCGCCTCCACGTCGGCCAGCGGCAGCGCCTTGGGCAGCCGCTTCGCGGGGGTCGGCGGCTTCACCCCGGCCGCCGGGTCGTGGGTGGCGAGCCCGTCGGCGAGGCAGAACTTGTGGAACCCGCGCACCGCGACGACCGTGCGCGCGGCCGACGTCGCGGAGAGCGGCGGGTGGTCACCCTCGCCCTCGCGCAGCGCCATCAGGAAGCCGGAGACGGTGGCCTCCGCGACGTCGTCGAGGGTGCCGATCCCGAGACCGGTGAGGTGGTCGAGGTAGCGGCGCAGGTCGCGCCGGTACGACGTGAGCGTGTTCGTCGCGAGCCCGCGCTCGACGGCGAGGTGGTCGAGGTAGGTGCGCTGGGCGCGCACCAGCCTCGGGTCCGGTCCCCCGTCGTCAGGCAAGGGCGCTCTCCAGCGACACCGCGTCGATGCCGACCGCCTCGCCGACCGGCGCGTTGGTGAGCTGCCCGGCGTGGGTGTTGAGACCCAGGGCGAGGCTGCGGTCGTCGCGGCACGCCTGCGCCCAGCCCTTGTCGGCCAGCGCGACCGTGTAGGGCAGCGTGGCGTTGGTCAGCGCGTAGGTGGAGGTGTTCGGGACCGCGCCGGGCATGTTCGCCACGCAGTAGAAGACGGAGTTGTGGACCTCGTAGGTCGGGTCCGCGTGCGTGGTGGCGTGGGTGTCCTCGAAGCAGCCACCCTGGTCGACCGCGATGTCGACCAGCACCGAGCCGGGCTTCATCCGCGAGACCAGCTCGTTGCTGACCAGCTTCGGTGCGGCCGCACCGGGGATCAGCACGGCGCCGATGACCATGTCGGCCTCCATCACCTGCTGCTCGATCGCGAGCTTGGAGGAGGCCAGGCCGTGGACCCGGTTGTTGTAGCGCCAGAACGACATCCGCAGCTTGTCCAGGTCGGTGTCGAGCAGGGTGACGTCCGCGCCCATGCCGAGCGCGATGTTCGCGGCGTTCTGACCGGAGACGCCGGCGCCGATGATGACGACCTTGGCGTTGGCGACACCGCCGACACCGCCCATCAGCACGCCGCGGCCGCCCTGGGCCTTGAGCATCGAGTGGGCGCCGACCTGGGGCGCGAGGCAACCCGCGACCTCCGACATCGGGTAGAGCAGCGGCAAGCCCGCCGGAGGGGAGCTGCACCGTCTCGTAGGCGATCGCGGTGGTCCGCGCGTCGATCAGCCGCTCGGTCAGCGGCTTGTCGGCGGCGAGGTGGAGGTAGGTGAAGAGCGTGAGGTCCTCACGCAGTCGGTGGTACTCCTCGGCGACGGGCTCCTTGACCTTGAGCACCATCTCGGCACCGGCCCAGACCTCGTCGGCGTCGTCGACGATGCGGGCCCCGGCACCGGGTGTACTCGGAGTCGGGGATCTGGGAGCCGATCCCGGCGTCCTTCTGGACGACCACGTCGTGCCCGTGCTGGACGAGCTCGTGCACGCCGACCGGGGTGAGAGCCACCCGGTACTCGTGGTTCTTGACTTCCTTGGGGACGCCGATCCTCATGGGTACTCCTCACGCTGCAGGTGACCTGCCCCACACCTCGCGGGGCCGCGCCGAGACTACTCCCCGGCAGACCCGGTGCCCGCCTCGCCCCGGGCAGCGACCAGCAGCACGGCCAGCGCCACCGGGGCGTCCTGCACCCGGCCGTCCAGCACCGCGTCGTACAGCTCGACGAACGGCACCCACTCGGTCGTCATGTCGGCCTCCTCGTGCTGCAGCACGAAGTCGCCCCGGTCGGCGGGGGCGAGGCCGCGGGCAAGGAAGAAGTGCATCCGCTCCTCGCTGATGCCCGGGGAGGAGTACGTCGAGGTCAACGGCGTCCAGCTCGACGCCTGCAGCCCCACCTCCTCGCGCAGCTCGCGGCGGGCGACGTCGACGGGCTCCTCGCCCGCCTCGTCCAGCAGCCCCGCCGGCAGCTCCACGAACCGGCGGCCCGCGGGGTGGCGGTACTGCCGGATGCAGCACACCTGCTCGCGGTCGTCGAGCGCCAGCACGACCACCGCTCCGGGGTGCTCCAGCACCAGCCGCCGTACCTCGCCCGTGCCGTCAGGCAGCACCACGGAGTCGGCTCGCAGGGCCATGACCCAGTCGTCGCGGTGGAGGTCCTGGGAGGCGGTGACCGCCCATCGCTCCTCGATGTCGCGCAGGGGCTCGTCCATGTGGGCTGACGCTACGGTGGCGCCATGACCGTTGCCAGCCTGACCCGCACGGAGGCCGAGGAGCGCGCCGCGCTGCTCGCCGTCAGCCGCTACGACATCGAGGTGGACCTCGCCGGTCTGCTCGAGGGGGAGGTCTGGGAGGCCACCTCGTCGGTGCAGTTCTCCTGTGGCAGGCCGGGCGCCGCGACCTTCGTCGACGCGGTCGGCGAGATCGTCTCCGCGACCCTCAACGGCCAGGCGCTGGACCCGGCCGCGGCTGCGGACGGTCGGCTGCCGCTGGGCGACCTCCAGGCCGAGAACACCCTGGTCCTGACGCTGCGGCAGACCGACGTGACCAGCTCCGCCGGCATCCTGCGCACCGTCGACCCGAGCGACGGCAACGTCTACGTGTGGACGTCGCTGGAGTGCGACGACGCCCGCCGTCTCTGGGGCTGCTTCGACCAGCCCGACCTCAAGGCTCCGCACCGCTTCGTGGTGAGCGCTCCCGAGTCGTGGACCGTGCTGTCCAACATGCGACCCGAGACCGTCCGCGAGCCGGAGGGTGGCTCGCGCACCTGGGAGTTCCCGGACACTCCCCCGCTGTCGCCGTACGTCACCGTCGTCAACGCCGGTCCGTTCCACGAGGTGCGTGACACGCGCGCCGGCTACGACCTCGGCGTGCACTGCCGCCAGTCGCTGACGGCGTCCCTGGACCGCGACGCCGCCTGGCTCTTCGACCTCACCGAGGCCGGGCTGGGATTCTTCGCCGAGAAGTTCGGCCAGCCCTTCCCGGAGGCCCACTACGACCAGGTCTTCGTCCCGAACATGGGGGGCGCGATGGAGAACTGGGGCTGCGTCACGTGGGGCGACGGCTACCTCTTCCGCACCCCGCCGACCTACGCCCAGAAGTCGCAGACCGCCATCACGCTCCTGCACGAGATGGCGCACATGTGGTTCGGCGACCTCGTGACCATGCAGTGGTGGGACGACCTCTGGCTCAACGAGGCGTTCGCGTCCTGGGCCTCGACCTGGGCCGCCGCCGAGGCGACCGAGTTCACCGACGCGTGGGCCGAGTTCCTCGTGGGCCGCAAGCTCGACGCCTACCGCACCGACATGGGTCCGGCGACCCACCCGATCCGCAGCGACGTGCACGACGTCGAGGCGGCGCTGGCCAACTTCGACGCGATCACCTACGCCAAGGGCCAGTCCGTCCTGCACCAGCTGATGGCCTACGTCGGCGAGGACGCCTTCACTCGCGGCCTCCAGACCTACTTCTCGCGCCACGCCTGGGGCAACACCCGGCTCGCCGACCTCATCTCGGCCGTGTCGGAGGCCTCGGGCCGCGACCTCGAGCAGTGGACCGTCGAGTGGCTCGACCGCTCCGGCACCGACACCGTCCGGGTCGAGGGCGACACCGTCGTCGTCGACTCGCCCGACGACGCCGAGCCCCGCCCGCACCGCCTCGACATCGGCACCTACTCCGAGACCGGCACGCTGCTCGAGCGCACCGCCGTGGAGACCAGCGGGCGTCGTACGACCGTGGCGGACCTGCCCGCGACCGGCCTCCACCTCCCCAACGACACCGACCTCAGCTTCGTCTCCGTCGGCGCCACCGACGACTCGGTCCGCCGGCTGCTCACGGCCGCCGGGGGCCTCCCCGAGGCCACCGCCCGCGCCGTGGCCGTGGCCACCGCGCTCGACCAGATGCGCAAGGGCATGCTCTCGGCCGCCGAGATGCTCGACTGCGTGCTCGGGGTCCTCACGGTGGAGAAGAACCCCGCCCTGCTCGAGCCGTTCCTGGCCCTGGCCCGCGACACCGCCGAGATGTGGACCCCCACCAGCGGGGTCGAGCAGGCGCGCGCCCGGGTCGCCGACACGGCGGTCGCCCTCAGCGGCGACGAGGAGCTGCGCCGCCCCGCGCTCCAGGTGCTCGCGTCCTGCGCCTCCACCGACGAGCACGACGCCGTCCTCGCGGCGGCCAGCGCCGACGACACCGACCTCGCCTGGCGGGTGGCGGTGCGTCACGCGGAGCGCGGGCAGTACGACGCGGACGAGGTCGCCCGGCTGCTCGAGCGGGACCCCGACCCCGACCGCGCCTCCCGCGCCGTGGCGGTCACCGCCGCGCGACCCGAGGCCGACGCCAAGGCCGAGGCGTGGCGCCAGCTCTTCGAGGAGCGCAGCATCCAGGCCGGCCAGCCGACCTTCTCGGTGGCGCGCGCGTTCTGGCGCCCCGGCCAGGCCGAGCTGCTCGCCCCCTGGGCCGACCGCTACCTCGAGGAGATGAAGGCGGTCCGCGGCGGCCTGCTCTCGATGCTCTCCCTGGTGCGCGGGATGTTCCCGCTCGTCGCCGACGAGGGCTTCGTGGACCGGGCGCGCGACGTGGCCCGCCTCCCGGCCACCGACCCGACCGTCCGCAGCCAGCTCCTCACCGGTGCCGACACCCTGCAGCGGATGCTCCGCACCCGCGGCTGACCCGTCACAAGTCCGGGCTCAGTCCTCGTCGGTGACGGGGCCGCGCAGTCCGCTCTCGTCGATCGGGAAGCGCTCGGACTTCTGCCGCTCGATGGCGGCCCCGACCAGCCCCGCGAAGAGCGGGTGCGGGCGCGTGGGTCGCGACCGCAGCTCCGGGTGGGCCTGCGTGGCGACGTAGTAGGGGTGGACCTCGCGCGGGAGCTCGACGAACTCGACCAGGCCGAGGTCCTCGTTGGTCCCGGAGAAGACGAGCCCGGCCTCTCCGAGCTGGTCGCGGTAGTGGTTGTTGACCTCGTAGCGGTGCCGGTGCCGCTCGTGGACGACGGCCTCGCCGTACGCCTCACGGACGACGCTGCCCTCCGCGAGGGAGGCGGGGTAGAGCCCGAGCCGCATGGTGCCGCCGAGGTCGCCCGCACCCTCCACGTAGGACCGCTGCTCCTCCATGGTCGCGATCACGGGCTCGGGGCTGTCGGGGTCGAACTCCGAGGACCCGGCCTTCGCGAGGCCGGCCACGTTGCGGGCGTACTCGATCACCATGCACTGCAGGCCCAGGCACAGGCCCAGGGTCGGGATGCCGTTGACGCGGGCGTAGGTGAGGGCCCCGAGCTTGCCCTCGATCCCCCGCACGCCGAACCCGCCGGGCACGCAGACCGCGTCGACGTCGTGGAGCTGGCGGTGGGCGCCCGCCGGGGTGTCGCAGTCGTCGGAGGGGATCCACCGCAGGTGGACCTTGGCCTCGTGGGCGAAGCCGCCGGCGCGCAGCGCCTCGGCCACGGAGAGGTAGGCGTCGGGGAGGTCGATGTACTTGCCGACCAGCGCGACCGTCACCTCCTCCTTCGGGTGGTGGACCCGGCGCAGCAGGTCGTCCCAGAGCGTCCAGTCGACGTCGCGGAAGGGCAGGTCGAGGCGGCGTACGAGGTAGGCGTCGAGGCCTTCACGGTGCAGCACCTTGGGGATGTCGTAGATCGACGGGGCGTCGGCGGCGGTCACGACCGCCTCCTCGTCCACGTCGCACATCAGCGAGATCTTCCGCTTGATGCCGTCGGGCAGCTCGCGGTCGGCCCGGCAGACCACAGCGTCGGGCTGGATACCGATCGAGCGCAGGGCGGCCACGGAGTGCTGCGTCGGCTTGGTCTTCAGCTCGCCCGACGGACCGATGTAGGGCACCAGGGAGACGTGGATGAAGAAGCAGTTGTCCCGACCGATCTCGTGCCGCGTCTGCCGCGCCGCCTCGAGGAAGGGCAGCGACTCGATGTCACCGACGGTGCCGCCGATCTCGGTGATGACCACGTCGACGTCACCCCCGCGCCCCATCGCGAGGATCCGGTCCTTGATCTCGTTCGTGATGTGCGGAATCACCTGGACGGTGTCGCCGAGGTAGTCCCCGCGCCGCTCCTTGGCGATCACCGAGGAGTAGACCTGACCGGTCGTCACGTTCGCGATCTGGCCGAGATCGGTGTCGAGGAACCGCTCGTAGTGTCCGATGTCGAGGTCGGTCTCGGCGCCGTCGTTGGTCACGAAGACCTCGCCGTGCTGGAACGGGTTCATCGTCCCGGGGTCGACGTTGAGGTAGGGGTCCAGCTTCTGCATCGTGACGCGCAGACCGCGCGCCTTCAGCAGGCTGCCCAGGCTCGAGGCCGTGAGCCCCTTCCCGAGTGAGGAGGCGACGCCTCCGGTGACGAACACGTGCTTGACCGGCGTCGCTTGCTTCACGGAGTTCTAGCCTACCCGAGCGGGAGGGGACCGTCGGAACCCGACATACCGAACGAGCCCCCGGGATCCTTCTCGGTCCGGGCGAGCGCGAGCACCGACGCGAGTCGACCCAGGTCGCTGCCCACCCCGTCGACCGTGATGACCTCGCCGGACTCGGCGGCGACCGCCAGGTCGGCGGCGCCCTCCGGAGCGGCGACCACGACCCCGGACGCCCGGCTGGCCAGGCCGTCGAGCAGCCCTTCCAGCACGTAGTCGTCGAGGTCGTCGCCGAGGACGACGAGCAGCAGCGGCGCCCGCCGCGGCATCCCGCCGTCGTGGGTCAGCAGGCTGGCAGCGTCCACGGACTGCCGGATCGTGAGCACGTCGGGACCCGGCGCCTCACCCTCGGGCTTGCGTGAGGCGATGGCGGTGCCGAGCAGCTGCCCCATCCGCTCGTACGCCGCGGCGTCGGCGTCCGCGCCCCGGCCGTCGAGCTGCTCCTGGAGCTGGCTGCCGAGGGTGTCGACCAGGGCCTTCTCCCCCGCACCGACCAGGGACGAGCCCGCCGTCCAGCGGGCGGCGACCGAGCCGTCGGCGGACTCCACCCCCGCGGCAAGCGCGTCCAGGGTGCGCCGGTCGACCCCGGGGGTGGACAGGATCGCGACGGAGCGTCCCGTCGAGCCGGCTGCCGTAGAGCGTGGGGGCGGCCGCGGCGGCGACCTCGTCGGCGTCCGGGCCGGTGGCCGTCTCCGCGGCCGGTGCCTGCTCCGCCGTGGTCGGCATCAGAGTCTCGCGGCTCAACGGGCCGGCTCCGAGCGCGATGCCGGTGGCGAGCGCGAGGACGAGCCCGATGGCGCCGGACAGGTGGCGTCGTACGAAGGTCACGAGATCCATCCCAGGTCGATGAGCGACGTGCGGGCCCAGTCGAGCGCGTCGCGGGCCCAGTCCTGGCCGACGGGGGTGGTGGCGAGGGCGGCTGCCAGGGCCACGATCCCGAGGACGAGGGTGAGGAGCAGGTGGCGCGGCCGCAGCCGGCCGGAGTACAGGGTCGGGACGGCGGACGCGTCCACGAGACGCTGGCCCACCCGCAACCGGGTCAGGTAGGTGCTGGCCAGCCCGGCACGCTCCCGGTCGAGGAACTCCTCGAGGGTGGCGTTCGTGCCGACCCCGACGATGACGGACGCCTCCGCGGCGTCCGCGAGCAGCAGTGCGACGTCCTCGGTGGTCGCCGAGGTCTCGACCCGGGCGGCGCGGACGCCGATCCGCTCGAGGTGGTCGACCGGGCGGCGGTTGCCGCGGTCCACGCGGACCACCAGGTCGTGGGCGGCGCGCAGGGTCGCGGCCGCGGGGAAGTCACCGGCGTCCGAGCTGGCATCCACGACGACCACGTCGGGCCGCAGACCCGCGGACCGGATGATGTCGGCGCCTCCGTCGACACCGATCAGGATCGGGCGGCGCTCCTTCACGAACGCGCGGATCGCCCGCAGGTCTCGGCGGTGGTCGTGGCCCTCGACGACGACCACGACCGGCCGACCGGAGATCCGGGTGCCGAGGGTCGGCAGGCCCTGGCCGTGGAGGAGCAGGTCGTCCTCGCGGCGCAGGAACTCGGCGCTGTTGTGGGTGAAGCTCTGGAGCTGGGAGGACAGCCCGGTCCGGGCCAGGCCCAGCTCGGCCTCCAGGACCTGCTGGTCGACCTCGCGGCCCAGGCCCACGGCGTCGCCGCCGACGTACACGACCTCGTCGTGCACCCGCACCGCGGCGCCGTCCGCGATCCGGTCGACCCCCTCCAGCCGGTCCACCAGCACGATGCCGGCCTCGAGCAGCAGGGTCGGCCCCAGCGCCGGGTACCGGCCGGAGAGGAACGGCGACTGGTTCAGGACCGCCGCCACCCGGGCATCGACCAACGCCTGCGCGGTCGCGCGGTCGAGGTCGAGCTGGTCGATGACGGCGATGTCGCCGGGCCTCAGCCGCGGCAGCAGCACCTTGGTCCGCCGGTCGACGCGGGCGGTACCGGTGAGGCCGGGCAGGCCGACGTGGGATCTGTTGCGGACGGGCACCGCCTCATGATTTCAGCCGCTCCGGGTGGCGGGCCGCATCTGGCACCCCTCGGCGCGTCAGGTCCCGGCGCGGGCCGGGAGCGCGGTCTCGAGCAGCTCGCGGGCATGGGCGAGGGCGTTGTCGGACTCGCTCAGCCCGGCCATCATCCGCGACAGCTCCCGCTCCCGCGCGGCGTCGTCGAGCACGGTCAGACCTGAGCTGGTGACGATCCCGTCGTCGGTCTTGGCGACCACGACGTGGCGGTCGGCGTACGCCGCCACCTGGGGCAGATGGGTGACCACCAGCACCTGCGCGCTGCGGGCCAGGGTCGCCAGCCGGCGGCCCACCTCGACCGCCGCGGCACCACCCACGCCGGCGTCCACCTCGTCGAAGACGAAGGTCGGCACGGTGCCGGTGGCGGCGAGGGTGACCTCCAGCGCCAGCATCACCCGTGACAGCTCTCCGCCCGAGGCGCCCTTGTGGAGCGCCCGGGCGTCGGCCCCCAGGTTGGCGGCCAGCTTCAGCTCGACGTCGTCCCGACCCGAGGTCCCGAACCGCTCCCGCTCGCTCACCACCACCTCGATCCGGGCGTGCGGCATGGCGAGGGCCACCAGCTCACCGGTCACCGACTCCGACAAGCGCGCGGCCGCGGCCGTCCGGGCCGCGGTGAGCTCGGCGGCCACCGCGGTGAGCTCGGCATGCAGCCGGTCGCGCTCGGCCCGCAGCGCCTCGATCCGCTCGTCGGTGCCGTCGAGGTCGAGCAGCCGGGCCGAGGACCGCTCCTGCCAGGCCAGCACCTCATCGATCGTCTCGCCGTACTTGCGGGTCAGCGCCGTCAGCGCGGCCCGTCGCTCCGAGACCCCGGCCAGCCGGGCGGGGTCGGTCTCGACCGACGAGGCGTACGACGCGACGTCGGCGGCGAGGTCGGCCAGCACGTAGCTCAGCTCGGCGACCCGGTCGGCCAGCCCGGCGGCCTCCGGGTCGTGCTCGCGCACGCTCTCGAGAGCCGTCCGCGCCCCGGACACGGCGCCCAGGGCGTCCGGCTGGTCGAGATCGGCCGACAGCGCGGTGCGTGCCGTCTCGGCCGCCAGCCGCAGCGTGTCGGCGTGGCCGAGGCGGGCCTCCTCCGAGGCGAGCTCGACGTCCTCGCCGGAGGCCGGCGACACCGCCTCGATCTCACCGACGCCGAACCGCAGCAGGTCGGCCTCCCGGGCCCGGTCACGGGCGTGGGTGGTGACGTCCTCGAGCTCGCGCGCGGTGGTCTGGAGCGCGTCGTGCAGCGTGCGATAGCGGGCGAGCGGTCCGGAGACCGGCTCCCCGCCGAACCGGTCGAGGGCCTCGCGCTGGGCCTGCGGCCGCAGCAGCCGGTGCTGGTCGGACTGGCCGTGCACCGCGACCAGCGGGTCGGCGAGCTCGGCCAGCCGGCTGACCGGCACCGAGGCCCCGCCGACGAACGCGCGCGAGCGTCCCTCGGCGCTGACGGTGCGGCCGAGCACGACCCGGTCGTCCTCGACCTCTCCCCCGGCCTCGTCGACGGCCGCGGCGAAGCCGGGCAGCCCGTCGACGACGAGCGTGCCCTCCACCCGAGCGGTCTTCGCGCCGGTACGGACGGCGCCACTGTCGGAGCGGCCCCCGAGCAGGAGCCCGAGGGCGGTCACGATCATGGTCTTGCCGGCGCCGGTCTCACCGGTGATGACCGTCAGGCCCGGGCCGAGCTCGAGCACCGAGGAGTCGATGACCCCGAGCGAGCCGATCCGGATCTCCTCAAGCATCGGAGTCCTCGTGGCGGCGGCGTCGCTCCCCTGCGCCGCGCCAGCCCTCGACCGGCAGGTCGAACTTCGCGACCAGCCGGTCGGTGAAGGGAGCCTCGTGCAGCCGGACCAGGCGCACCGGCCGGGTGCCCCTGCGGACCTCGATCCGGGCACCGGGCGGCAGGTCCACGGTGCGCCGACCGTCGCACCACAGCACGCCGGCACCGTCGCTGCGGGTGAGCACCTCGACCGCCACCACCGACGTCGGCGCCACGACCAGGGGTCGGGCGAACAGGGCGTGCGCACTCAGCGGGACCACGGTGACTGCCTGCACGCCGGGCCACACGACCGGACCGCCGGCGCTGAAGCTGTAGGCGGTCGAGCCGGTCGGCGTGGAGCAGACGACGCCGTCGCAGCCCCATCGCGACAGCGGGCGGTCGTCGATCTCGAGCACCACCTCGATCATCCGCTCGCGCGCCGCCTTCTCCACGCTGGCCTCGTTGAGGGCGAACGACGTCCACACGACGTGACCGTCCTGGTGGACCGTCACGTCGAGGGTCAGCCGGTCCTCGGTGGCGTAGTGCCGGTCGACGATGGCCTGGATCGTGGTGTCGACCGCGTCGACCTCGGCCTCGGCCAGGAAGCCGACGTGCCCGAGGTTGACGCCCAGCACCGGCGTCCCGCTGCTGCGCGTGATCTCCGCCGCGCGCAGGATCGAACCGTCGCCGCCGATCACCAGCGCGAGCTCGCAGCCCTCGGCCGCGTCGGGCTCGCCGTCGATGACCTCGACCAGCAGGCCACCGCTGCCAGGTGCCAGGCCGAGGTCCTCCGCCTCATCAGCGAGTAGTCGGACCGCGATCCCGTGGCCGCTCAGCTCGCGCACGAAGGCGCGGGCGACGTCGCGCGCCTCGGTGCGCCCGGTGTGGGCCAGCAGCAGCACGCGGCGGATCGAGTCGGTCACGGGTCCACCTTCTCACCCGGCACCGACGCCGCCTCGTCCACTGGTCCGACACCGGCCCGCACCACCGCGTCGCGCTCCCCGTCGGCCAGCGTGGCCGGCCCCCGGCGCAACCACAGGAAGAACTCGACGTTGCCCGACGGCCCGGGCAGCGGGCTCGGCGTCACGCTGCGGGCGCCCCACCCCCGGTCGGCGGCCGCGGCAGCGACCGTCGCCACCGTCTCGACCCACAGCTCGGGGTCGCGCACCACACCGCCCCGGCCGAGCCGGTCCTTGCCCACCTCGAACTGCGGCTTCACCATCAGCGCCAGGTCGCCGTCGGGGTCCGTCACCGCGAGCAGCGCGTCGAGCACCAGCGTGAGCGAGATGAACGAGAGGTCGCCGACGACCAGGTCCACCGGTTCGCCGACGACGTCGAGGGAGAGGTCGCGGATGTTCGTGCGGTCGTGGACCACCACGCGGTCGTCGCTCTGCAAGGACCACGCGAGCTGGCCGTACCCCACGTCCACCGCCACCACCTCGCGAGCCCCCTCACGCAGCAGCACGTCGGTGAACCCGCCGGTCGACGCCCCGGCATCCAGGCACCGCCGGCCGGCCACGACCAGCCCCTCGGCACCGAAGGCGGCCAGGGCCCCGGCCAGCTTGTGGCCGCCGCGGGAGACGTAGTCGGGTCGGTCGGGGTCCCGGGTCACCACGATCGCGACGTCGGTCGTCACCCCGGTCGCGGGCTTGGTCGCCCGGCCCCCCGAGACGGTGACCCGACCGGCCGCGATCAGCTCGCTGGCGTGCTCCCGGGAGCGGGCCAGGCCGCGGCGTACCAGCTCGGCGTCCAGCCGGAGGCGGCGTGGCGGCACGGCTCAGCCGTGGGCGTCGAGGGCGCGGCGCAGCTGCTCGTGGGCCTGCTCGAACACCGCGGGGTGCTCCGCCACCTCAGTCGCGTCGAGGCGCTCCACGGCCGCGAGCACGGCGTCGACCTCCTCGACGCCCGTGCGCACGGGGTCGGGCTCGGGGGCGTACGACGATGCCTCGCTCATGACCCGCAGGCTACCGGTCGGACGTCGACCCCGGTGGCGCCACTCCCGAGGTGTCGGCCGGCTCCCCGGTCGCGTCCAGGTGGTCCCAGGCCGCCACCGCCACGGCTCGCCACCAGCTCGCCGCGTCCCCCTCACCGGACACGGTCAGGGCGCCGTCGTCGACGACCGCCGCCCACCCCTCGACCTGCCACCCGCGGTCGACCCGTCGCGGCTCCGGGTGGGAGGTGAAGAGGCCTCCGAGATCGGGGGCGAGGTACGTCGGTCGCTCGCCCGGTCGGGCGGCCGCCAGCTCCGCGAGCCCGGTCACCCCGGTCAGCACCAGGAGTGTGTCGATTCCGGCGTTGCGGCCGCCCTCGATGTCGGTGTCGAGCCGGTCGCCGACCATCAGCGGCCGTTCACCTCCGACCCGCCGGACGGTCTCGTCGAGCAGCGGCCGCTGCGGCTTGCCCGCGACCGTCGGCGCCACCCCGGCGAACCGGGCCAGCATGTCGACCAGCACCCCGTGGCCGGGGGCGGGACCGTCGGCGGTCGGGAGCGACAGGTCGGAGTTGCTCGCCACCCACGGCAGCCCACCCCGGACCCGCACCGCGGCCCGCATGATGTCGCGCCACACCACGTCCGGGCCGTAGCCGCTCACCACCGCCACGACGTCGTCGTCGATCCCGGCGGCGACCAGGCCGGCCTCGTCCAACGCCACCCGCAGGCCGTCGGCGCCGAGCACCGCCACGCGGGCACCCTCCCCGAACGTGTCCAGCAGCACGTGCGCCGCCGCCTGGGCCGAGGTCACCACGTCGCCCGTCGACGCCTCCACCCCCAGTCCGACCAGCTTCTCGACCACCGCATCGGGCGGTCGGGAGGCGTTGTTGGTGATGAACGCGAGGTGCACCCCGGTGGCCCGTGCCCGGGCCAGGTGGTCCGGGGCGCCGCTCACTGCGCGGTCGCCGATGTAGACCACACCGTCCAGGTCGAACATCGCCAGGTCGTAGGCCTCGACGAGGGGTCCGCGCTGGGCTCCGAGCACCGTCACACCTCCCCATCAGGTCGCTGGGTCGGCAGCCTACGATGATCTGATGCAGGCCGGCTCCGCGGGTTCCCCGCCCCTCGTGGCCGCCGCAGCGGGGCCGTTCCGCCTCGCACCGTTCCAGGGACTCACCCTGTCGGCGCACCGCGTCGGCGATCCCGCCTCGGCCCGCGCCTTCGCCCGGCCCTACCGCCAGGTCGCCTCGCGGCTGCGTCGCTGGGAGCGGGACGGCCACGTCGTCCGGGACGTCGACCCGGCCGTGTACCTCCACGAGTACACCTCCGGCGGACTGACCGTGCGCGGCCTGGTCGGGGCGCTCGACGTCTCCCGGCGGGCCGCGGACCCGAACGACCGGGTCGTGCTGCCCCACGAGGGGGTCCATGACGCCCAGGCCGTCGAGCTCGCGACCCGGATGGCCGAGATGGAGCTGAACCCGGCCCCGATCCTGCTGGTGCACCGCGGCCCGGCACGGGTGCGCGCGCTGGTGCACCAGGTCCTGGCCGAGGCTCCTGACCGGGAGTTCGTCGACCGGGCCGAGCGCCACAACCGGCTCTGGGCGATCCGGGACCCCGAGCTGCTCACCGCCCTCGAGGGCCATCTGGAGCGGGCGCGCCCGCTGGTCGCCGACGGCCACCACCGCTACGCCGCCTACCTCCGGCTCCAGGAGCAGCGACCGGGCACGGCTGCCGACGGCGGCCTGGCCATGCTGGTCGACCAGGACGACACCCCGCTCTTCCTCGGCGCCATCCACCGGACCCTGGAGCGCACGTCGCTGGCAGAGATCCGCACCGCGTGTGAGGGACTGGCGGCCTACCACGCCGCCTCCGAGCCGGCGGCGATGGCGGCGCTGGGCCCCACCACGCTGGTCGTCACCGACGGCCGGGACTGGGCCCGGCTCGAGCTGGACCTCGCCGGCGACCGGGCGGCGGTCGAGGTGCTCCACGGGGACCTCCTCCCCCGGCTCCCCGGACGCGCCCGCACGGTCGCCTTCCACCACAGTGTCGAGGACACGCTCGCCCGGGTGCGCCAGAAGGGCCGGGTCGCCGTGCTGATGCCGGCGCCGGACTTCGACCTGGTCGACCGGATCGTGACCGGCCACCGGCTGCTGCCGGAGAAGGCCACGTCCTTCCAGCCCAAGCCGAGCATCGGCGTCCTCATGCGCTCGCTGCGCGACGGATGAGCCTGACCCTGGTCGCCTCCACCTCCACGCGGGACACCGTGGCGGTGCCGGCCCGGTAGAACCGCCGGCGCAACGCCCCCGTCAGCTCCACCACGTCACCGTCGCGCCAGGTGGCGACGCTGCGTCGGGCGCGGGCGCTCCAGGCCACGCACTCCAGCGCGTCGACCGTCTGTCGGCCCCTCGGCTCGGCGCGCGGCACCACCACGCGGAACGTCCACAACCGGTCGCCGCTGGGCAGCTCCCGTTCCTCGGGGACGCCCGACACCCGCCCGACCAGCCTCACCTCGTTGGTGGTGCTGGTCTGGTCCTTCTCCTTGATCTCGGTCATGTCATCACCTCGGGACCGAGCATCGAGGCGACCACCGACGAGATCGCCGAGCCTGGTGGAGGGCTGTGCGCAGGCCAGCGAACCGGGGGCACTGTGGACGGAGAAGGGCCCCGGAAGAGGTCGGAAATGCAATCGAGGGCCACCCTCACGGATGGCCCTCGATCACAATGTATGTCCGGCGGCGTCCTACTCTCCCACAGCCTCTCGGGTGCAGTACCATCGGCGCTGAACGGCTTAACTTCCGGGTTCGGTATGGAGCCGGGTGTTTCCCGTTCGCTATGGCCGCCGTAACTTTGTCAACCACTCTTCACATGTGTGTCACATGTGGGTTTGTTGGTTGGGATCTGGTTAGTGGACGCGGGCAAACTTGTTTGTTGGGTGTGCTCTCCAACCCATGACTCCGACTTTGGTGTGGTCGGGTGTGGGTGGGGCAAGCCCTCGGCCTATTAGTACCGGTCGGCTGGGCATTGCTGCTGTACACCTCCGGCCTATCAACCCACTGTTCTGGTGGGGGCCTTACCCCCTCGAGGGGGTGGGAAACCTCATCTTGAAACGTGCTTCCCGCTTAGATGCATTCAGCGGTTATCACTTCCGAACGTAGCTAACCAGCAGTGCACCTGGCGGTACAACTGGCACACCAGAGGTTCGTCCATCCCGGTCCTCTCGTACTAGGGACAGCCTTTCTCAAGTTTCCTACGCGCGCGGCGGATAGGGACCGAACTGTCTCACGACGTTCTAAACCCAGCTCGCGTGCCGCTTTAATGGGCGAACAGCCCAACCCTTGGGACCTACTCCAGCCCCAGGATGCGACGAGCCGACATCGAGGTGCCAAACCATCCCGTCGATATGGACTCTTGGGGAAGATCAGCCTGTTATCCCCGGGGTACCTTTTATCCGTTGAGCGACGCCGCTTCCACATGCTGGCGCCGGATCACTAGTTCCGACTTTCGTCCCTGCTCGACATGTCTGTCTCACAGTCAAGCTCCCTTGTGCACTTACACTCGCCACCTGATTGCCAACCAGGCTGAGGGAACCTTTGAGCGCCTCCGTTACTCTTTAGGAGGCAACCGCCCCAGTTAAACTACCCATCAGGCACTGTCCCTGATCCGGATTACGGACCTAGGTTAGACATCTAGTACGACCAGAGTGGTATTTCAACGTTGACTCCACACACACTGGCGTGCATGCTTCACAGTCTCCCACCTATCCTACACAAGCCGAACCAAACACCAATACCAAACTATAGTAAAGGTCCCGGGGTCTTTCCGTCCTGCCGCGCGTAACGAGCATCTTTACTCGTAGTGCAATTTCGCCGAGTCCATGGTTGAGACAGCGCCCAAGTCGTTACTCCATTCGTGCAGGTCGGAACTTACCCGACAAGGAATTTCGCTACCTTAGGATGGTTATAGTTACCACCGCCGTTTACTGGGGCTTAAATTCTCAGCTTCGAACCCGAAGGTTCTAACCGGTCCTCTTAACCTTCCAGCACCGGGCAGGAGTCAGTCCGTATACATCGTCTTACAACTTCGCACGGACCTGTGTTTTTAGTAAACAGTCGCTTGGGCCTGGTCTCTGCGACCCTTCACGCTTCCCCAGCAAGTGGGTACACGCTCCGGGTCCCCCTTCTCCCGAAGTTACGGGGGCATTTTGCCGAGTTCCTTAACCATGGTTCGCTCGATCGCCTTGGTATTCTCTACCTGATCACCTGAGTCGGTTTGGGGTACGGGCGGCGCATAGCTCGCTAGAGGTTTTTCTTGACAGCATAGGATCACCCACTTCGCCAATATGGCTCCCCATCACATCTCAGACTCCACATCGAAGTGAGAGACCCGGATTTGCCTAGGTCTCGTCCTACATGCTTGGCCACGGACAACCATCGCCGTGGTTGGGCTACCTTCCTGCGTCACCCCATCGCTTGACTACTACCGGATCGGGTCCCACGCTCTGCCACACCCTCACACCCCCGAAGGGATGGGATAAGCGTGGTTTCGGGTGGTTAGCATCACCGGGCTCGTCATGGGCGCTACATTGCCGGTACGGGAATATCAACCCGTTGTCCATCGACTACGCCTGTCGGCCTCGCCTTAGGTCCCGACTTACCCAGGGCAGATTAGCTTGACCCTGGAACCCTTGATCATTCGGCGCACGGGTTTCTCACCCGTGATTCGCTACTCATGCCTGCATTCTCACTCGTGTCGCATCCACCACTGGATCACTCCGCAGCTTCACACGCGACACGACGCTCCCCTACCCATCCACACACCTGAACACCGGTCAAGCCGGTGCTGGGTCATATATGCGAATGCCATAGCTTCGGCGGATGACTTGAGCCCCGCTACATTGTCGGCGCGGAATCACTTGACCAGTGAGCTATTACGCACTCTTTCAAGGGTGGCTGCTTCCAAGCCAACCTCCTGGTTGTCACTGCGACTCCACATCCTTTTCCACTTAGTCACCGCTTAGGGGCCTTAGCTGATGGTCTGGGCTGTTTCCCTCTCGACGACGGAGCTTATCCCCCGCCGTCTCACTGCTGCGCTCTCACTTACCGGCATTCGGAGTTTGGCTAACGTCAGTAACCTGGTCGGGCCCATCGGCTATCCAGTGCTCTACCTCCGGCAAGAAACACGCAACGCTGCACCTAAATGCATTTCGGGGAGAACCAGCTATCACGAAGTTTGATTGGCCTTTCACCCCTATCCACAGGTCATCCCCTCAGTTTTCAACCTAAGTGGGTTCGGTCCTCCACGTCGTCTTACCGACGCTTCAACCTGCCCATGGATAGATCACTTCGCTTCGGGTCTTGAGCGTGCTACTCAACCGCCCTATTCGGACTCGCTTTCGCTACGGCTTCCCCACACGGGTTAACCTCGCAACACACCGCAAACTCGCAGGCTCATTCTTCAAAAGGCACGCTATCACCCGTCCACCCAAAGGATGATCCAGGCTCTAACGGATTGTAGGCACACGGTTTCAGGTACTATTTCACTCCCCGCCAGGGGTACTTTTCACCTTTCCCTCACGGTACTTGTCCGCTATCGGTCATCGAGGAGTATTTAGGCTTAACGGGTGGTCCCGCCAGATTCACACGGAATTTCAGGGGTTCCGTGTTACTTGGGATACGCCACACACAGGTACACGCTTACACTTACGGGGCTCTCACCCTCTACGGCGCCCCATTCCAAGGGACTTCAACTTCACGCGTACTTTCTTACTGTGCGTCCAGCCGGCAGACCAGACACGCAACGTTCCCACAACCCCACACATACAACCCCTGCCGGGTATCACGCATGCGCGGTTTAGCCTCATCCGATTTCGCTCGCCACTACTCTCGGAATCACTTTTGTTTTCTCTTCCTATGGGTACTGAGATGTTTCACTTCCCCACGTTCCCTCCACACACCCTATTTTATTCAGATGCGGGTAACTGGACATGACTCCAGCTGGGTTTCCCCATTCGGACACCCCCGGATCACAGCTCGGTTGCCAACTCCCCAGGGCTTATCGCAGGCTCCTACGTCCTTCATCGGCTCTCGATGCCAAGGCATCCACCATGTGCCCTTCACAGCTTGCCACCACCAACACCACACCACACCCGGCCACAATCACGACCAGACACAGCGCACCACAACCCCTCCCCACACCCACCAGCAGAACCCGACAAGGAAAACCAGGTCCACCAGCACGCACAGGATCAACAGAGCCGTGGTCGAAGATGATGAGCACACTACAAAGATGCTCGCGTCCACTATCCAGATCTCAAACAACAACCCCACACCACCGACCCACCAGAACCTGGCAGACCGTGCAGCAGGGACACCGAAACAACACCACCCACAACCCCCACCCCCCCACCTCAAGAACCAGACCAGCTCCAAAGAACCGGCCGGCTCCGAAGAACCAGGGAAACAGGGACCGCGGCGCCATGATGCCTCAGAACCCCAACAGTGTGCCCCCACCCCCCCACACCCGCCACCCGGCACAAACCGGACACAGACATGAGTTGATGAGGAAGACAATCAATGGTTCCACTAGTGAACACCACCATGCGCCCAGACACGAACGGTCCAGGTCGGGGCGTGTGCTCCTTAGAAAGGAGGTGATCCAGCCGCACCTTCCGGTACGGCTACCTTGTTACGACTTCGTCCCAATCGCCAGCCCCACCTTCGACCACTCCATCCGGAAAACCGGTTAGGCCATGGGCTTCGGGTGTTGCCGACTTTCGTGACGTGACGGGCGGTGTGTACAAGGCCCGGGAACGTATTCACCGCAGCGTTGCTGATCTGCGATTACTAGCGACTCCGACTTCATGGGGTCGAGTTGCAGACCCCAATCCGAACTGAGACCGGCTTTTAGGGATTCGCTCCCCCTCACGGGATCGCAGCCCTCTGTACCGGCCATTGTAGCATGCGTGAAGCCCTGGACATAAGGGGCATGATGACTTGACGTCATCCCCACCTTCCTCCGAGTTGACCCCGGCAGTCTCCCATGAGTCCCCACCACCCCGAAGGGCGTGCTGGCAACATAGGACGAGGGTTGCGCTCGTTGCGGGACTTAACCCAACATCTCACGACACGAGCTGACGACAGCCATGCACCACCTGTACACCGACTAAAAGGGGCCACATCTCTGCAGCTTTCCGGTGTATGTCAAACCCAGGTAAGGTTCTTCGCGTTGCATCGAATTAATCCGCATGCTCCGCCGCTTGTGCGGGCCCCCGTCAATTCCTTTGAGTTTTAGCCTTGCGGCCGTACTCCCCAGGCGGGGCGCTTAATGCGTTAGCTACGGCACGGAACCCGTGGAATGGATCCCACACCTAGCGCCCAACGTTTACGGTGTGGACTACCAGGGTATCTAATCCTGTTCGCTCCCCACACTTTCGCTCCTCAGCGTCAGGTAATGCCCAGAGAACCGCCTTCGCCACCGGTGTTCCTCCTGATATCTGCGCATTTCACCGCTACACCAGGAATTCCGTTCTCCCCTGCATACCTCTAGTCTGCCCGTATCGAAAGCAAGCACCGAGTTAAGCCCGGTGTTTTCACTCCCGACGCGACAAACCGCCTACGAGCCCTTTACGCCCAATAATTCCGGACAACGCTCGGACCCTACGTATTACCGCGGCTGCTGGCACGTAGTTGGCCGGTCCTTCTTCTGCACCTACCGTCACTTTCGCTTCGTCGGTGCTGAAAGAGGTTTACAACCCGAAGGCCGTCATCCCTCACGCGGCGTTGCTGGATCAGGCTTCCGCCCATTGTCCAATATTCCCCACTGCTGCCTCCCGTAGGAGTCTGGGCCGTGTCTCAGTCCCAGTGTGGCCGGTCACCCTCTCAGGCCGGCTACCCGTCGAAGCCTTGGTAGGCCATTACCCCACCAACAAGCTGATAGGCCGCGAGCACATCCCCCACCCAAAAAGTTTCCACCACCCCACATGCATGAAGTGGTCGTATCCGGTATTAATCACCGTTTCCGGTGGCTATCCCAGAGTGAAGGGCAGATTACTCACGTGTTACTCACCCGTTCGCCGCTCGAGTACCCCGAAGGGCCTTTCCGCTCGACTTGCATGTGTTAAGCACGCCGCCAGCGTTCGTCCTGAGCCAGGATCAAACTCTCCATAGAAAAAACCTACAAAAAATCAAACCTGACAAACAAACCCTGACAAAATTGCCAGAATCATCGTCAAAACTCATCAAAAAGACAAGTCACACAAACTAATTCCATCGACTATCAAACACACTGTTGAGTTCTCAAACATCACACGCGCACCAACGACAACTCTTCCGAGCGCCGTTGGGGCAACCTACAGAAACTTACCGGTCGGCCTGATCCGAGTCAACTCGGGGGCTCCGCGTTCCTGATGCTGCACGTCGTCCCCGGACCTGGATGGGCCCAAGGCCCGATCGGGGGTCGCTCGCGCAACTCGCAGAACGTTAGCAGCGGCTCGGTGACGCTCACAAATCGGGGTCCGCGCGGCCCGCCAGGGGCTTCGCCGGTCGGTACGCCGAGACGCTCCGCTCCCCCGCCACCCAGTACCGCCAGGGCCGGTCGGGCGCCCGCGCAGGCCCACCCGCGGGCCGGTCTGCACGTCGGGAGGCGGCTCCCCCGCCACCAGCTCCAGGGGCGGCCCGGAGAGGTCGGTGCCGTTGTGCTCGAGGGCGATGCCGAGCGCCTGGCACAGCCGCGCCGGGCCGCGGGCCAGGTCCCGGTCGGAGGACCCCGACCGCCGCGCCCGCGCGGTCTCGACACCGTCCACGACCTCCCCGGCGCGCAGCAGGACCGCGCTCGGGGACCCTTGCGCACCCACCACCACGTTGCAGCAGTGGTGCATGCCGTAGGTGAAGTAGACGTAGAGATGACCGGGCGGGCCGAACATCACCGCGTTCCGAGCGGTCCGGCCGCGGTACGCGTGCGAGCCCGGGATCGTCCGGTCCGTCGTAGGCCTCGACCTCCGTGAGCCGCACCGCCACGGCACCGTGCCGGAGCACGGCACCGAGCAGACGGGGTGCGACGTCGAGGACGGAGCCGCTCAGGTCAGGGAGCACGGTCAGGGAGCACGGTGGCGGGCGGCGACGTCCTGGAGCTCGGCGAGCTGCTCGCGCACCCGGTCGGGGGCCGTCCCGCCCCGGCCGTCCCGGGAGGACACCGAGCCCTCCGCGGTCAGGACGTCGTGCACGCCGGGCGTCAGGTGGGGCGAGATCTCGGCCAGCTGGTCGTCGGTCAGGTCGGCGAGCTCGATCCCCCGCTCCTCGCAGGCGCGGACGCAGGCGCCGGCGAGCTCGTGGGCGACCCGGAACGGGACACCCTCGCGGACCAGCCACTCGGCGACGTCCGTGGCGAGCGAGAAGCCCTGCGGGGCCAGCTCGGCCATCCGGGCGGCGTTGAACCGCAGGGTCGCCATCATCCCGGTGACGGCGGGCAGGAGCACCTCGAGGGTGTCCACGGAGTCGAAGACCGGCTCCTTGTCCTCCTGGAGGTCGCGGTTGTAGGCGAGCGGGAGCGCCTTGAGCGTGGCCAGCAGACCGGCCAGGTTGCCGACCAGGCGGCCGGCCTTGCCCCGCGCGAGCTCGGCGATGTCGGGGTTCTTCTTCTGCGGCATGATGCTCGACCCGGTCGACCACGAGTCGTGGAGCACGACGAAGTCGAACTCCCGGGTGGACCAGAGGATGACCTCCTCGGCCAGCCGGCTGAGGTCGACCCCGATCTGCGCGGTCACGAAGGCGAGCTCGGCGACGAAGTCGCGGGCGGCGGTGCCGTCGATGGAGTTGGCGACCGAGCCGCCGAAGCCGAGCTCGGCGGCGACCAGCTGCGGGTCCAGGCCCGAGGCTGGAGCCGGCCAGGGCGCCCGAGCCGTACGGCGACTCCGCCGACGTCCGGCGTCGCCAGTCCTCGAGCCGCTGCACGTCGCGCAGCAGCGGCCAGGCGTGGGCCAGCAGGTGGTGTGACAGCAGCACCGGCTGCGCGTGCTGGAGATGGGTGCGTCCCGGCATGATCACGTCGAGGTGGTCGCGGGCCTGCACGGCGAGGGCGTCGACCAGGTCGAGCACCAGCCGCTGCAGCGTCACCGAGTGGTCGAGCAGGAACGAGCGGAACAGCGTGGCGATCTGGTCGTTGCGGCTGCGACCCGCACGGAGCCGACCGCCGACCTCGGTGCCGACCTCCTCGAGCAGCAGCCGCTCCAGCGCGCCGTGCACGTCCTCGTCCGAGGGCGCGGGGAGCAGGTCGCCGTCGGTGTAGCGCCGGGCGAGCACGTCGAGGCCGCGGTGGAGCTCGGCCTCGTCCTCGGTGGTGAGGTAGCCGGCGACGCCGAGCGCCTTGGCGTGCGCGTGCGAGCCGGCGATGTCGTACGGCGCCAGCCGCCAGTCGAAGTGGGTCGAGCGCGACAGCGCCTCGAGCTCGGGCGACGGGCCGCCGCTGAACCGGCCGCCCCAGAGGGTTCCCTCGTTGGTGCTCATCAGTCCGTCCCGAACTCCATGGCCGCGTGGTCCAGGGCCAGGTCGCTCTCGTCGCCCGCGAGCGCGGGGTTGAGGGTGATCCGGTCGCTGCCACCGGGCTCGATCTCGCCGAACAGGTTGCCGTTCTCGACCAGCACGTGGCCCTGGTCCTGCGGCTGCAGCGGCGTACTGCTCGAGCTTGGCGCGGGAGTCGGCGATGTCGAGGTTGCGCATCGTGAGCTGGCCGATCCGGTCGGTGGGGCCGAACACCGCGTTGTCGGTGCGCTCCATCGACAGCTTGTCGGGGTGGTAGGAGAACGCCGGGCCCGTCGGTGGCCAGGACGGTGTAGTCCTCACCGCGGCGCAGCCGGACCGTCACCTCACCGGTGACCAGCGAGGCGATCCAGCGCTGGATGGACTCCCGCATCATCAGCGCCTGGGGGTCCAGCCACCGGCCCTCGTAGAGCAGCCGGCCGAGCCGGCGGCCCTCGTCGTGGTAGTTGGCGATGGTGTCCTCGTTGTGGACCGCGTTGAGGAGCCGCTCGTAGGCGATCCAGAGCAGCGCCATGGCCGGCGCCTCGTAGATGCCGCGCGACTTGGCCTCGATGATCCGGTTCTCGATCTGGTCGCTCATCCCGAGTCCGTGCCGGCCGCCGATCGCGTTGGCCGCGATCACCAGCGCCACCGGGTCGTCGTACGTCGTGCCGTTGATCGCGACCGGTCGACCCTGGTCGAAGCGGACGGTGACGTCCTCGGTCTCGATGGCGACGGCGGGGTCCCAGAACCGGACGCCCATGATCGGGTCGACGGTCTCGAGGGACACGTCGAGGTGCTCGAGCGTCTTGGCCTCGTGGGTGGCGCCCCAGATGTTGGCGTCGGTGGAGTACGCCTTCTCCTTGCTGTCGCGGTAGGGCAGGTCGCGCTCGGTGAGCCACTGGCTCATCTCGGTGCGGCCGCCGAGCTCGTGGACGAAGTCGGCGTCGAGCCACGGCTTGTAGATCCGCAGCTGGGGGTTGGCGAGCAGGCCGTAGCGGTAGAACCGCTCGATGTCGTTGCCCTTGAAGGTCGAGCCGTCGCCCCAGATGTCGACGTCGTCCTCGTGCATCGCGCGGACCAGCATCATCCCGGTCACGGCGCGGCCGAGCGGGGTGGTGTTGAAGTACGCGCGGCCGCCGGAGCGGATGTGGAAGGCGCCGCACGCCAGCGCGGCCAGGCCCTCCTCCACGAGCGGACGACGGCAGTCGACCGCCCGGGCGATCTCGGCGCCGTACTGGAGGGCGCGGTCGGGGACGCCGTCGATGTCGGCCTCGTCGTACTGCCCGATGTCGGCGGTGTAGGTGCACGGGATCGCACCCTTCTCGCGCATCCAGGCGACGGCGACCGAGGTGTCCAGACCGCCGGAGAAGGCGATGCCGACGCGCTCGCCGGCGGGGAGGGAGGTGAGGACCTTGCTCACGGTGGGTTCCTTACGGGGTGTCTGCGGTCAGGAGGCAGGCGGTCAGGCGGTGGGGTGGGCGCCGGCCAGCGCCACGAATCGTCGCGCCAGGTCGTCGCCGCCCCCGGGCTCGCGCCCGATCACCAGCACCGTGTCGTCGCCGGCGATGGTGCCCAGCACCTGCGGCAGCTCGGCCTTGTCGAAGGCGCTCGCGAGGTACTGCGCGGCGCCGGGCGGGGTGCGGAGCACCACCAGGTTCTCGTTGGCCTCCGCGCTGACGAGCAGCTCGCTGCACAGCCGTGAGAGCCGCTGCGTCGCCGCGGCGGACTCCCCCGGTGCCGTCGGCCGGCGGTCGCCGCCCTCGCCGGGCAGCGCGTAGACGAGGGCACCCGAGAGGCCGCGGACCTTCACGGCGTCGAGCTCGACGAGGTCGCGGCTCAGCGTGGCCTGGGTGACGTGCAGCCCGCTGGCGGCGAGCAGGTCGGCGAGCTCGGTCTGGGAGCGCACCTCGCGGTGGCTGACCAGCTCGACGATCCGCTGGTGGCGGGCGTTCTTGGTGCTCGGGCGGAGCGCGGCGTCAGTCATCGCCGGCCTCCAGCAGCCAGGCCAGGATCGCCTTCTGGGCGTGCCGGCGGTTCTCCGCCTCGTCCCAGACCACGCTGCGCGGCCCGTCGATCACCTCGGCGTCGACCTCCTTGCCGCGGTAGGCCGGGAGGCAGTGCAGCAGGATCGCGTCGTCCTGGGCGCGGGCGAACAGCTCGGTGGTGACCGCGTAGTCGCCGAAGACGGCCAGCCGCTCGGCGGCCTCGTCCTCCTTGCCCATCGATACCCAGGTGTCGGTCACCACGACGTCGGCGCCGGTGACGGCGGCGACCGGGTCGTGACCGACGGCGACGCTGCCGCCGGTGGTCGCGGCGATGCCGGCTGCGCGCTCCACCATGGCGGCGTCGGGCACGTAGCCCTCGGGGCCGGCGAGCGTGACGTGGAGCCCGGCCGTGGCGCCGGCCAGCAGCCAGGAGTTGCCCATGTTGCACGCGCCGTCCCCGACGAAGGCGACCCGCTGGCCGGCCAGGGTGCCGCGGTGCTCCTGCACCGTCAGCAGGTCGGCCAGCAGCTGGCAGGGGTGGTAGTCGTCGGTGAGGGCGTTGACGACCGGCACCCCGGCGTACGCCGCCATCTCCTCGATCCGGTCCTGACCATAGGTCCGCCACACGACGGCGGAGGCCTGCCGACCCAGGATCCGGGCGACGTCGGCGATCGACTCGCGCACGCCGATCCCGGCGAGCTTCCCGTCGACCAGCATGGGGTTGCCCCCGAGCTCGGCGATGCCGGCCCCGAAGGACGCCTGGGTGCGCAGCGTCGGCTTGTCGAAGACCATCGCGACGGTCTGCGGCCCAGCCAGCGGGCGGTGGTCGTACGGTGCCTGCTTCATCGTCGCGGCCAGCGCCAGCACCTCGGCCTGCTCGGCGGGGGTGAGGTCGTCGTCGGCCAGGAAGTGGCGGGTCATGCGTCCTCCTCCGTGACGATCCCGGCCCAGGCCTCGCCGAGCGCGGCGATGTCGGCCTCGGTGAGGGTGAGCGGTGGTGCGAAGCGCAGCCGGGCGGGGCCGGTGTTGTTGAGCAGGAAGCCCCGCTGCTGGGCCCGGGTGACGACCGCGGCGGCGGTCTCGGCGGCCAGCTGGGCGCCGAGGAGCAGCCCGCGACCCTCGACCGCGGTGACGACACCGCCGGAGACGGCCTGGGTGAGCTGGGCTCCGCGCGTGACGGCGGCCTCGAGCAGGCTCTCCTTCTCGACCGTGTCGAGCACGGCCAGGGCGGCGGCGCACGCCACGGGGTTGCCACCGAACGTGGTGCCGTGGTTGCCGGGACCGAGCAGCGACGCGGCGTCGCCGAAGCCGAGCGTGGCCCCGATCGGGATGCCGCCGCCCAGGCCCTTGGCCAGGGTGATCACGTCCGGCTCGACACCGGCGTCGTGGGCGAACCAGGCGCCGGTACGTCCGATGCCCGTCTGCACCTCGTCGAGCCACAGCAGGGCGCCGTGCGCGTGGGTGACGGCGCGGGCGGCGGCGAGGTAGCCGTCGGGCGGCACCACGACACCGGCCTCACCCTGGATCGGCTCGAGCACGACGGCGGCGGTCTCGTCGGTCACCGCGGCGGCGAGCGCGTCGGCGTCGCCGTACGGGACCCAGGTGACGTGGCCGGGCAGCGGCTCGAACGGCTCGCGGTAGGCGGCCTTGTGGGTGAGCGCGAGCGCGCCCATGGTGCGGCCGTGGAAGGAGCCCTCGGCGGCGACCAGGTGGGTGCGGCCGGTACGACGGGTCAGCTTGAGGGCAGCCTCGTTGGCCTCGGCGCCGGAGTTGGAGAAGAACACCCGGCCCTCGCGCCCGACCAGGCCGAGCAGCCGCTCGGCGAGCTCGACCTGCGGCGGGGTGGCGAAGAAGTTGGAGACGTGGCCCAGCGTGCGCAGCTGGGTGGTGACGGCGTCGACCAGCGCCGGGTGGCCGTGGCCCAGCGCGTTGACGGCGATGCCGCCGAAGAAGTCGACGTACTCGCGCCCGTCCTCGTCCCACACGTGGGAGCCCACGCCCCGCACCAGCGCCAGCCGCGGCGGGCCGAAGGTGTTCATCAGGGCGGAGGGGTAGCGGTCCTGGACGCTCATGCGAGTGCCTTCCTCAGCTTGGTGGTGACGCCGGGCAGCACCTGGGTGCCGATGCCCTCGTCGGTGAAGAGCTCGAGCAGCACCGAGTGGGGCTCGCGGCCGTCGACGACGGTGGCCTTGGCGACCCCGCCGGTCACCGCCTGCAGGCAGGCCTGCATCTTCGGCACCATCCCGCTGGCCAGGGAGGGCATCAGCTCGGCCAGGGACTCCGGGCTGATCTCCTGGATCACGTCGTCGCTGTCGGGCCAGTCTCGGTAGAGGCCCTGCACGTCAGTGAGCACGAGGAGCTTCTCGGCGCCGAGCGCGATCGCGAGCGCGGCGGCGGCGGTGTCGGCATTGACGTTGTGGACCTGGCCGGAGGCGTCGGGCGCCACGCTGGAGATGACCGGGATCCGCCCGGCCTCGACCAGGTCGAGCACGGACTCGGGACGGACCGAGGCGACCTCGCCGACCAGGCCGAGGTCGACCTCCTCACCGTCGACGATGGTGTTGGTCGGCTTGGCGGTGAACAGCCCGGCGTCCTCGCCGGAGAGCCCGACGGCGAGCGGACCGTGGTCGTTGATCAGGCCGACCAGCTCGCGCTGGACCTGCCCGACGAGCACCATCCGGACCACGTCCATCGCCTCCGGCGTGGTCACGCGCAGGCCGCCGCGGAACTCGGACTCGATGCCGAGCCGGTCGAGCATGCTGGAGATCTGGGGTCCACCGCCGTGGACGACGACCGGCTTGAAGCCGGCGAAGCGGAGGAACGCGATGTCCTCGGCGAAGGCCCGCTTGAGGGTGTCGTCGGTCATCGCGTTGCCGCCGTACTTCACCACCACGACCTTGCCGTGGTAGCGCTTGAGCCACGGCAGGGCGCCCGCGAGGACGCGGGCCTTGGCCGAGGCCTTCGCGTGGCGGGTGGTCAGGTCCGCGATGTCGTCGCTCATGAGCTGTAGGCGCTGTTCTCGTGGACGTAGGCGTGGGTCAGGTCGTTGGTCCAGACGGTGGCACGGGCGTCGCCGGACTTCAGGTCGATCGTCACGGTGACCTCGCGCTGCGTGAGGTCGACGGTCGCGGGATCGGCCGACGGCGTCGAGGACCGGCACACCCAGACCCCGTTCATCGCCACGTCGAGGTCGGCGGGGTCGAAGGTGGCACCGGTCGTGCCGATCGAGGCCAGCACGCGGCCCCAGTTCGGGTCCTTGCCGAACACCGCGGCCTTGAAGAGGTTGCTGCGGGCCACGCTGCGGCCGACCGCGACGGCGTCGTCCTCGGTCGCCGCGTTGAGCGTGGTGATCGCGATCTCGTGGTCGGCGCCCTCGGCGTCGGCGAGCAGCTGCATCGCCAGGTCGGTGCAGGCCCGGGTGAGGGCCTCGGTGAGGTCGCTCAGGGTGGGCGTGATGCCGCTGGCACCGCTCGCGAGGACCGTGACCGTGTCGTTGGTCGACATGCAGCCGTCGGAGTCGAGCCGGTCGAAGCTGACCCGGGTCGCGGCGCGGAGCGCGGTGTCGAGGTCCGCAGCGTCGGCGACGGCGTCGGTGGTCAGCACCACCAGCATCGTGGCCAGCTGGGGGGCCAGCATGCCCGCACCCTTGGCCATACCGCCGACGCTCCAGCCCGCGCCCTCGACGACGACCTGCTTGGAGACCGAGTCGGTGGTCATGATCGCCTCGGCCGCGTGGACCCCGCCGTCCCGGTCGAGGGCGTCGTACGCCGCGTCGACACCGGCGAGCACGTGTCCGCGGTCGTTGGCCAGGCCGATCAGGCCGGTCGAGCACACGACGACGTCGAGGGCGCCGATGCCGAGGTGGCCGGCGACCTGCTCGGCGACGGCGTGCGTGGTCATGAAGCCCTCGGGGCCGGTGTAGCAGTTCGCACCACCGGAGTTGAGGACGACCGCCCGGACCGTGCCGTCCTTCACCACCTGCTCGCTCCAGAGGACCGGGTTGGCCTTGCAGCGGTTGGCGGTGAAGACGCTGGCCGAGTCGTGGCGCGGGCCGTCGTTGACGACCAGCGCGACGTCCTTGGCGCCGGTCGACTTGAGCCCGGCGGCGACGCCGGCGGCGCGGAAGCCCTGGGGCGAGGTGATCGTCACGGTGCCACTCCGACCGAGGTGAGGCCCAGGCCCTCGTCGAGGCCGAGCGCGAGGTTGAGGCACTGGACGGCGGCGCCGCCGGTGCCCTTGGCGAGGTTGTCGACGACGCCGACGGCGACCAGCCGGCCGGCCCCCTGGTCGACGGTGACCTGGAGTTGGACGGCGTTGGAGCCGATGACCGACTTGGTCTGCGGCCACTGCCCGGGCGGCAGCACGTGCACGAACGGTTCCCCGTCGTAGGCCGCGGCGTACGCCGCGTGCGCCTGCTCGGCGGTCAGCGGCCCGGCGAGTGGCGCCGAGACCGTGGCCAGGATGCCGCGGGGCATCGGGACCAGGGTCGGGGTGAAGCTGACCCGGACGTCGCCGTCGGTGACGCCGTGGAGGTTCTGGATGATCTCCGGGGTGTGGCGGTGCACTCCCCCGACGCCGTAGGCGCTGGCGTTGCCCATGACCTCGCTGCCGAGCAGGTGCGGCTTCGCGGCCTTGCCCGCGCCGCTGGTGCCGGAGGCGGCGACGACGACCACGTCGGGCTCGACCAGGCCGGCCGCGAGCGCGGGCACGATCGACAGGGTGGAGATCGTCGGGTAGCAGCCGGGGACCGCGATCCGGGTGGCGCCACGCAGCAGGTCGCGCTGGCCCGGGAGCTCGGGCAGGCCGTAGGGCCAGGAGCCGGCGTGGTCGCCGCCGTAGAACTGCTCCCACAGCGCGGGGTCCTGGAGCCGGAAGTCGGCACCGCAGTCGATGACGACGGTGTCGTCGCCCAGCGCGGCGGCGAGTGGGCCGGACTGCCCGTGCGGGAGGCCGAGCACGACGACGTCGTGGCCGGCCAGCGTCTCGGGGCTGGTCTCTTCCAGCACCCGGTCGGCCAGCGGCAGCAGGTGCGGCTGGAGCGACCCGAGCGGCGAGCCCGCGTTCGACCCACCCGTGAGCGCGCCGATGTCGGCCTCGGGGTGCCCGAGCAGGAGCCGGAGCACCTCGCCCCCGGCGTACCCGCTCGCTCCGGCCACCGCCACGCTGAAGGTCATGTGCATGACTATACAGTCATCGGAATGTTTCGTGCCACCCGGCCCGGGACCGGTCGGTCACGTGCGCTGCACGGCTCCGCAGCGCTCCGCGGCGGCGGCGACGGCGGCGTCGCGGGCGGTGGCGGCCTCACCCTCACCGAGGGTGCGGGCGGGGGCGCGGAACCGCAGCGCGAACGCGAGCGACTTCTTGCCCTCCCCCACCTGGTCGCCGGTGTAGACGTCGAAGAGGCGCACCGACTCCAGCAGCTCGCCCGCCCCGTCGGCGAGGGCGGCGGCCACGTCGGCGGCGGCCACGTCGGCGTCGACGACCAGGGCGACGTCCTCCTTCGCGACCGGGTAGTGGGAGAGGACGGGTGCGACCACGCTCGCCGGCGACAACGCGATGAGTGCCTCGAGGTCGACCTCCGCCGCCACGCTGCGTGGCGGTACGCCGAAGCCGGCGCACACCGAGGGGTGGAGCTCGCCGGCCCAGCCCAGGACGGCGTCACCGACGACCACCTCGGCACAGCGGCCGGGGTGCCAGGGTGCGCGCGACGCGCTCCGGACCGACACGTCGACGCCCAGCGCGTCGGCGACGTCGCGCACGGCGGCTACGGCATCGGTCCAGTCGACGGCGCGCCCCGCGCCCCACCAGCCGGACGGCCGGCGCTCGCCGGTGGCGACGACCCCGAGGTGGAGCGGCTGGTCGGGGACGGCCTTCACGAGGTCGTCGAGCTCGCCCTCGGTGGGGCGGCGGTCGACCGGCAGGATCGTGGTGCCGTCGCCCGCGTGGGGCAGGGTCACGGTCGCCAGCTCGAACAGGGCGAGGTCGGAGGCGCCGCGACCGGTGTTGCGGGCGACCGCCTTGAGCAGGCCGGGGAGCAGGGTCGTGGTCATCGACGGCTCCTCCGCCGAGAGCGGGTTGGCCAGCGACAGCACGGTGCGGCGCTCGTCGTCGGCGGGGAGGCCGAGCGCGTCGACGTCACGGGCACCGATGAACGGGAAGCTGACGACCTCGACGTAGCCGGCACCGGCAAGCGTGCGCCCGATCCGGCGACGCAGCTTCTGCCGGGTGGAGAGGCCGCGACCCGGCGGCGCCGTCGGCAGCACCGACGGCACGTGGGCGTAGCCGACGATCCGGGCGACCTCCTCGACCAGGTCGTGGGGGTCGGACACGTCGGGGCGCCACGGCGGCACGGTGGCGGTGAGCGTGGCCGGCGAGGTGGTGCCGTCGACCGCGACCTCGCAGCCAATCGCCTCGAGGTTGCGCACGACCGTGTCGTCGGCGATGTCCATGCCCGTGATCCGGGCCGGCAGGTCGATCGGCACGGCGATCGTGCGGAGCGCGGGCGGCTCCCCCACCACGGTCACGCCGGGCTCGACGCTCCCGCCGCCGTACGTCGTGAGCAGCTCGACGACGCGGTCGGCGGCGGCCTCGCAGATCGTGGGGTCCACGCCGCGCTCGTTGCGCTTGCCGGCCTCGGAGGTGATCTTGTGGCGGCGACCGGTGCGGAACATCGACCGGGCGTCCCAGTGGGCGGCCTCGACCAGCACACGGGTCGTGGTCGCGGACATCTCGGTGTCCTCACCGCCCATCACGCCGCCGAGCCCGATGATCCCGGAGTCGTCGGTGACGACCAGGTCCTCCGCGGAGAGCGTGCGGACCGCACCGTCCAGGGTCGTGAGCTGCTCGCCCTCGCTGGCCCGTCGGACGCCGAGCGCGCCCTGCACCTTGTCGGCGTCGTAGCCGTGGATCGGCCGGCCGGTCTCGAGCATGACGTAGTTGGTCACGTCGACGGCCAGCGAGATCGGGACGCATCCCGGACTGCTGGATCCGGCGCGCCAGCCAGTCGGGCGTCGGCGCCGCCGGGTCGAAGCCGGTCACGGTCCGGGCCACGAACACCGGGCACCCGTCCGGGTCCTCGACGCGGACCGGGTGGCCACCGTCGTCCGCCGCCGGTACGTCGCGCAGGACCGGGTCGCGGTAGGTGGCGTCGTACGCCAGCGCGGCCTCGCGGGCGACCCCGCGCAGCGAGAGGGCGTAGGCGCGGTCGGGGTTGATCTCGAACTCGATGACGGTGTCGTCAAGGCCGAGCACGGGGCGCGCGTCCTCGCCGGGCTCACCGGCGCCGGCGGGGAGGACGATGATGCCGTCGTGGTCCTCGCCCAGGCCGAGCTCGCGGGCCGAGCAGATCATCCCGGCCGAGACGTGGCCGTAGGTCTTGCGGGCGGAGATCTCGAAATCGCCGGGCAGCACTCCCCCGGGCAGCACCACGACGACGAGGTCACCGGGCGCGAAGTTGTGGGCGCCGCACACGATGCCCTGGGGCTCGCCGGTGCCGTTGGCGTCGGCGACGTCGACGGTGCACCAGTTGATGGTCTTGCCGTTCTTCTGCGGCTCCGGCTCGACCGTCAGCACCCGGCCGACGACCAGCGGGCCGCGGATGGCATCGCCGGGTCGCTCCAGCGCCTCGAGCTTGAGCCCGAGGTCGGTCAGGGCGTCGGCGAGCTTCTCGGGATCGAGGTCGACGGGGAGGTCGACGTACTCGCGGATCCAGGACACAGGGGCGCGCACGGGGTCAGAGCTCCGTTCCGAAGGAGGAGGAGAAGCGGACGTCGCCCTCGAAGAAGTCGCGCAGGTCGGCGGCGCCGGTCGCGAACATGAGGGTGCGGTCGATGCCCATCCCGAACGCGAAGCCGGTGAACCGCTCGCTGTCGACACCGCACGCGGTCAGCACGCGGGGGTTGACGACGCCGCAGCCGCCCCACTCGATCCAGCCCTCGCCCCGGCAGGTGCGGCAGGACTCGGAGTCGACGCCCCGGCACACGAAGCAGCGCAGGTCGACCTCGGCCGACGGCTCGGTGAAGGGGAAGTACGACGGACGGAAGCGGGTCGCGATGCCGTCGCCGAACATCCGACCGGCGAAGTGGTCGAGGGTGCCCTTGAGGTGGGCGAGGGTGATGCCCTCGTCGACGACCAGGCCCTCGACCTGGTGGAACATCGGGCTGTGCGTCGCGTCGTACTCGTCGGTGCGGAAGACCCGGCCCGGGCACACGACGTAGATCGGCGGGGTGCGGGTCAGCATGGTGCGGGCCTGGACCGGCGAGGTGTGGGTGCGCAGCACGAGGTGGTGGTCGGCCGGTTCGGTCCAGAACGTGTCCTGCATCGTGCGCGCGGGGTGGTCGGCGCCGAGGTTGAGGGCGTCGAAGTTGAGCCACTCGGCCTCCACGATCGGGCCCTCGGCGACCTCCCAGCCCATGGCCACGAAGATGTCCTCGATCAGCTCCGCACCGGTGGTCAGCGGGTGCCGGCTCCCGCGCGGGGCGCGGTCGACCGGGAGCGTCACGTCGACGGTCTCCTCGACCAGCATCCGCTCCTCGTGCGCGGCCTCGAGCGCGGTGGTGCGGGCCGCGAGCGCCTGGTTGACCGCACCGCGGGCCTGGCCGACGCGCTGGCCGGCGTCCTTGCGTCCCTGCGGGGGCAACGCCCCGATCTCCCGGTTGGCCAGCGCCAACGGCGACCGGTCCCCGGCGTGGTCGAGCCGCACCTGCTTGAGCTCGGCCAGGTCGGCCGCACCCTCGATCGCGGTCAGCGCGGCGTCGCGCATGGCGGCGACGTGCTCGGCGTCGAGCGGCGTGACCTGCACGGGGTCGTAGTCGGTGTTGGGTCCGGACATGGGGGTGAGTCTAGGAAGGACGCCCCGCCCGCCGCGAACCGGATGTCCGGGGTCGGGGTGGCTCCTGGGTAGTCCAGTTGATTTCGGCCCCTGATACCGCCGTGGAGGGGCCGAAATCCACTGGACTACCGGCCTACCCGGGTGCGGTCGCGGCGGGCCAGTCGATCCGGACCCGGGCGCCGCCGCCGTCGGCGTCCCCGAGGGTGACGCTGCCGCCGTGGGCCCGGGTGAGGCCGTTGACGAGGTAGAGGCCCAGGCCCGAGCCGCCGCGGGTACCGCTGGTCCAGAACTTGGTGAAGACCCGGCGCCGCATCTCCTCGGGGATGCCGACGCCCTCGTCGTCGACGACGAGGCGGATCCCGGCGTGCTCGGCGTCGTCCCCGAGCGGCGAGACGGTCACCGACACCCGGCCGGAGCCGTGGCGTACGGCGTTCTCGACCACGTTGGTGACGACCTGGGTGAACTTGTCCGGGTCGGCGTGGATGCGGGGCAGGTCGTCGGCGGCGTCGTAGGCGATCGGACGAGCCGTGCCGGCCGAGACCGAGTCGACGACCCGTCGTACCAGCACCGCGGCGTCACTGGGTCGGGGCTGGAGCGAGAGGCGTCCGGTGTCGATCCGCGCCACGTCGAGCAGCTCGGCGATCAGGCGGCTGAGCCGGTCGGCGTCGGCGTGGACGGTCGTGAGCATCAGCTTCTTCTGCTCGTCGGTCAGCCGGTCCCAGCGGTTGAGCATCGCCTGCACGAACCCCTTGACCCCGGTCAGCGGCGAGCGGAGCTCGTGGGCGACGGTCGCCACCAGGTCGGAGCGCTCGCGGTCCAGCCGTGCCCGGCCGCGGCCGGTGCGGATCACGACCGCCACCTCCTGCACCGGACCGCCGCGGGTGCTGCGGCTGATGCTGGCGGTGGTCAGCACCTCGGTGCCGTTGGGGAGCAGCCAGGACTGCTCGGGGATGCCGGTCCGGGTCGACAGCCCGGCGTAGGGGTGGTTCTCGTGCGACCAGTCCCGGCCCTCGGTGTCGGTGAGCGCGAGGACGTCGGCGAGCCGCTGGCCCACGGCGTCGTCGGGGTCGAGCGCGAGCATCCGGACGGCGCGGGCGGAGATCAGCCGGACCCGGCCGTCCGGCCCGGCCACGACGACGCCGTCCGGCAGCGCGTCGGCCAAGGACTGGTCGGGCTGGTCGGTCGGCGGGTGGGGCACCCGACGACCCTAGCGACGGGCGCGGGCCGTGGCGTAGAGGCAGACCGCAGCGGCGGTGGCGAGGTTGAGGCTCTCGGCCCGGCCGGGGATCGGGATGGCCACCCGGTGGTCGGCCAGGGCGGCGGTCCCGGCCGGGAGACCCCACGCCTCGTTGCCGAACAGCCAGGCGACCGGGCCGCGGAGCAGGTCGTCGGCCTCGAAGAGGTCGACCTCGCCACCACCGTCGGCGGCCAGCACGACCAGGCCGGCGGCCTGCGCGGTCGCCACGGCGGAGGGGACGTCGCGCTCGACCCCGACCGGCAGGTGGAACAGGCTGCCCACGCTGGCGCGCACGGTCTTGGGGTTGTAGGCGTCGACCGAGTCACCCGCGAGCAGGACGCCGCCGGCGCCGGCCGCGTCGGCGGTCCGGATCACCGTGCCGGCGTTGCCGGGGTCCCGGACGTCGGCGCACACGGCCACCAGGTCGGCGCCGCGGACGACCTCGGCCGGGTCCACGTCGAGGAACCGGCACACCGCGACCAGGCCGGCGGGGGTCACCGAGTCCGACAACCCCGCCATCGCGCGCTCGTCGACGAGCGTGACCTGGTCGCCGAGCAGGTCGGCGTACTGCCCGGCGGCGTGGGTGGTCGCGAAGACCTCCACGACGCAGTCGGCGGCCAGCGCGCCCTCGACGGCCTTCGGGCCGTCAGCAAGGAACAGCCGCCGCTCGGCGCGAGCCGGGCGGCGGCTGAGCTTGCGAGCCTCCTTGACGCGACCACTCCTCACGGTGAGAGGAGCGCTCGCGGCGAGGGGCGTCACCTCGGTCAGGACGCCTTGGGGGCGTTGACGTCGTCGGGCAGCGCGGCCTTGGCGGTCTCGACGAGCGCGTTGAACGACGCGACGTCGTTGACGGCCAGCTCGGCGAGGATCTTGCGGTCGACCTCGACGCCGGCCAGGCTCAGGCCCTGGATGAAGCGGTTGTAGGTCATGCCCTGGGCGCGGGCGGCCGCGTTGATCCGCTGGATCCACAGGCGGCGGAAGTTGCCCTTGTTCTTGCGGCGGTCGTTGTAGCTGTAGACCAGGGAGTGGGTGACCTGCTCCTTGGCCTTGCGGTACAGCCGCGAGCGCTGGCCGCGGTAGCCCGAGGCCCGCTCGAGCGTGGTCCGGCGCTTCTTGTGTGCGTTCACTGCGCGCTTGACGCGTGCCATGTCGTTACTCCTTGTTGCTCAAAGGTCGTCGTGGTCGTGCGCGACCACCGGTGGGTGGGCGGGTCAGCGACCCAGCATCTTCTTGGCGCGCGGGACGTCGGCCTTGGCGAGCTCGGTGGTGCCGGTCATCCGGCGGGTCACCTTGGAGGGCTTCTTCTCCAGGTTGTGGCGCTTGCCGGCCTTCTCGCGCAGGATCTTGCCGGTCCCGGTCACCCGGAAGCGCTTGCTGGCACCGGAGTGCGTCTTGTTCTTCGGCATGGTTCTCTCTCCTCGTCGTACGGCGTCCCGGCGGGCCCGGGTGTGCCGCCTGGCGGTTGGTCTTCGGGAGGCTCAGGCCTCGATCTCGGGATCGAGGTTCTCCGAGCGGCCCCGCTCCTTCTTCTGTGCGACCGGACCAGCGGCGTGCGCGGCGTCGCGCTCGGCCTGCTCCTCGGCGGCGACGGCAGCGCGCTCGGCGGCGCGGTTCTCCTTCTGCGCCTCGTGGTCGGCCTTGGCCTCGGCCTTCTTGCGGTGCGGTCCGAGCACCATGATCATGTTGCGGCCGTCCTGCTTGGGCGAGGACTCCACGAAGCCCAGCTCGTCGACGTCCTCGGCCAGCCGCTGCAGCAGCCGGAACCCGAGCTCGGGACGGTGCTGCTCGCGACCACGGAACATGATCGTGATCTTGACCTTGTCCCCCGCCTTGAGGAACCGCACGACGTGACCCTTCTTGGTCTCGTAGTCGTGCGCGTCGATCTTCGGGCGGAGCTTCATCTCCTTGATGATCACGTTCGTCTGGTTCCGACGCGCCTCACGGGCCTTCTGGGCGTTCTCGTACTTGAACTTCCCGTAGTCCATGAGCTTGCAGACCGGCGGGCGGGCCATCGGCGCCACCTCGACGAGGTCGAGGTCGGCCTCCTGGGCCAGCTTGAGGGCCTGGTCGGTCGGGACGATCCCCACGGTCTCCCCGTTGGGTCCCACGAGCCGGACCTCCGGAACCCGGATCCGCTCGTTGATACGCAGCTCGGTGCTGATGTGTCCTCCAGTTTTTCTCGCGGCCGGAAGACTCCCCGCGCCTCGGCCGCATACCGGCGCCGAAATCGAAAAGAGGCTTCCGCTGGTCACAAGCGGAAGCCAGTCGCGACACGTCGCCCAGAAATCGTGGCACGTGTTGCCGGGACCCGCACGAGTGCGGTTCCCTCGACCGGACCCGACGACCTGAGGCGGTCGATGCGGGTGGGAGACGTGTTGCTGCTGGTCCCCGCTTGTGGGATCGGTCCTGTCACGGGTGTGACGGAACTGATCGGTCAACGCCAGACCCTACCGGTTCATTCCGTGGCCGGTCGAATCCAGGCGGAGCGCTCCCCCACCCGGGTCAGCCGCCAGCCGGCCGCCAGACCGCGCAGGTCGTCGCCCTCGACCACGAACCGGACCGGGCCGGCCACGTCGACCACGAGGGCGTCGGCCTGCTCCTGGACGGCCGCCTGCGCCGCCGTGCGCGCGCTGACCGGCACCGGGCGGGCACCCGCGTCCCAGGCCGCCAGCGCGCCGGTCCCGGTGAAGGCGAGCAGGCCGCGGCGGCCGTCGGGCCGGGCCAGCAGCACGGCCGCCATGTCGCTGGTCTTGTCGTGCGCGAGACCGGCCGCGTCGACCTCGACCTCGTCGGCGACCGCGACGACCGGCACCAGCAACCGGGCACCGAGCAGCGCACCCAGCGCGTCGGCGTAGCTGCCGCCCGCGTCGTACGCCGCCAGCGCGGCCGTGACCGCCGGCTGGGCCGCACCGTCGTCGTCCGGGAAGCCCGGGTCGGGGATCGATCTCGACACGACCCGGATCCTCCCACCCGGCGCGGCACCGGACGGGGAGGGGTGTGTCAGGCTGGATGCGTGGACGAGGTGACCTGGGCAGCGCTGACGACCGTGCTGACCGTGATCGGCGGGGTCTGGACCTGGCACGCCTTCCGCCGCCGGGGCGTCGCCTCCGGCCTGCGCGGGGCGGGCTTCACGCTGCTTGCCGCCGGCGGCCTACCTCACCGGGACGCTGGAGATGTTCACCGAGATCGGCAGCTCGGTCGCCGGCTGGGCGACCAGCCTGGTGCTGAACCCGCTCGTGTGGGCCGGGATCGCGCTGGCCGGCCTCTCCGTCGTGCTGTTCGGCACCTCCGCCGCCCTCCGCGAGCGTGGTCGCGGTGGCGCGCCGACGTCGGACGCGACCGCCCGCGACGAGCCCGCCGGACTCCCGCGCCCGACGCAGTCACGTGGTGAGCCGATGATCGACGACGACCTCTCCGACATCGAGGCCCTCCTGAAGCGTCGCGGGATCACCTGATGCCACCGTCCCCCGTCCGGCGCCGCGAGCTCGGCCGCCGGTTGGCGGGGGCTGTCGCGACCGCCCGGGAGGAGGGCGAGGACCTCGCCACCCCGCTGCTCGTGGTCGACCTCGAGGCCTTCGACGCCAACGCCGCCGACCTCGTCCGCCGCGCGGGTGGCAAGCCGATCCGGGTGGCGTCCAAGTCGGTCCGGGTGCCGGCGCTGCTGCGCCGCGCCCTGACCCACGACGGCGTCGAGGGCGTGCTCTCCTACACGCTGCGTGAGGCCCTCTGGCTCTTCGAGCAGGGCGTGACCGACGACCTCCTGGTGGCCTACCCGACGGTCGACCGCGAGGCGCTCGGCCAGCTGGTGGCCTCCCCCGCCGCGGCCGCCGCGATCACGCTGATGGTCGACGACGTCGCCCACCTCGACGTCGTCGACTCCGTACGCCGCTCCCTGGCGGTCCCGGTCCGGGTCGCCCTCGACGTCGACGCCGGGCTCCGGGTCGGCGGCCAGCACGTCGGACCGAAGCGATCGCCGTTGCACGACCCGGCCGACGTCGCCGCCCTCGCCCGCACGGTCCGCGACCGGCACGGCTTCCGCCTGGTCGGCGTGATGACCTACGAGGGCCAGGTCGCCGGGCTGCCCGACGAGGTGCCCAGCAAGCGCGCCCGCTCCCTGATCGTCAGAGGTCTCAAGCAGGCCTCGCAGTCACAGCTGGAGGTACGCCGCCGCCAGGTGGCCGACTCCCTGGCGGGCGTGGTGGACCTGGAGCTCTGGAACGCCGGGGGCTCCGGCTCGGTCGAGTCCTCCGCGGCGGACCCGGTCGTGACCGAGGTCGCGGCCGGCTCCGGGCTCCTGGTGCCGACCCTGTTCGACCACTACCAGTCCTTCGAGCCCCGCCCGGCGGCCTTCTTCGCCCTCCCGGTGGTCCGTCGACCGGGACCTGGACTGGCGACGGTCCACGGTGGCGGTCTGGTCGCCTCGGGCGCGTCCGGCAAGGACCGGCTGCCGACGCCGTGGCTGCCCGAGGGCCTCCACCTGACCGGGCTGGAGGGCGCCGGAGAGGTGCAGACGCCGCTCACCGGCCCCGGAGCGGCCAGGCTCCGGATCGGCGACCTGGTGTGGTTCCGGCACGCGAAGTCCGGCGAGCTGTTCGAGCACGGCACCCACGTGCGGTTGCTGTCCGGCTCGGCCTTCGTCGAGACCGTCGAGACCTACCGCGGTCTCGGCCTCGCGTTCTGAGGGGACCCACCGACCCCGGAAGCACGACAGGCCCCCGCCACGGCGGGAGCCTGTCGAGGTGGACCGGTCGGTCAGACGCGGCGGGTGCGGATGCACACCCGGCCGGAGAACGACGTCGCGAAGGACTCGTTGCCCTTGACCTTCACGCGGTAGCAGACGGTGCCGACCCGGTCGAGGGCCTTGATCTCCTTGCGGTAGCGGCTGGAGTCGTTCGTCTTGAACTTCTTCCAGTCGTCCCACGAGTTGTCGCTCTTCAGCTTGCGCTGCATCACGGCGTAGCGGTTCTGGTAGTCCGGCGTGACCTTGCCCTTGGCGAAGAAGACACCGTCGCGTGGCTGGATCCCCTTGATCGATATCTCGCGGTTCGGCAGCGTCGTGCCGGCCTCGGCGGGGCCGATGGTGGCGAGCGGCGCGGCGGCCAGGATCGCGGTGGCAGCAGCGGCGACGAGCCGCGTGCGGTTGAACATGTGTCCCCCTTGTGGGTGTGTGACTGGTTCCCTCGGCAGACTGCCCCATGCCTGCGGGGTGCAAACGCGCTTTGACCACATTGGCCCCCAGATTCCCGTGCAGCCATGACGAGGTCGGGCCACCCCGTCCTAGGGTGGGCCGGTGACGGCCCCCGCGACCACCGCCGCGGCGGCGACGCTGGCCCTGCTGGCGGACCTCTCCCCGACGCTGGACCGCGGTCGCCTGCTGTGCGTCGACGGGCCCGCCGGGTCGGGCAAGACCACGCTCGCCGCCCGGGTGCTCGAGGCCTCGCCCGGGGCGCGGCTCGTGCACATGGACGACCTGTACGAGGGCTGGGACGGGCTGCCGACGGTGGACGCCCAGCTCGACGGCCTGCTCGCTCCCCTCGCGCGGGGCCGGACCGGCCGCTACCGGCGCTGGGACTGGAACCTCGGCGCCTGGGCGGGAGAGGTGGAGGTCGAGCCGACCCCGTTGCTGGTGCTGGAGGGCGTCGGCGCCGGCTCCCTGGCGACCGCCGAGCACGCGACCCTGCTGGTCTGGGTCGAGGCGCCCGCCGACCTGCGGCTGCGCCGCGGGATCGAGCGCGACGGCGACGCCTTCGCGCCGTACTGGCGGTCCTGGGCCGAGGCCGAGGTCGCGCACTTCGCCCGGCACCGCACCCGCGAGCGGGCCGACCTGCTGGTGGACGGGTCGGGCTGAGGCGTCGGGGTCAGGGGCGTCAGGCCGCGTCGCGGTCGATGAGCAGCCGCAGCTCGGCGACCGCCGTCTTCGCCCGGCCACCGTCGGAGCCCTGGATGCCCATCGCGGACTGGCTGGTGCCGTCGGCGAGGTCGAGCACCGCCCACGGCGCGCCGCGCGGCAGGTGCACGGCGAGCACCTCCGCCCACTCGTACTCGCGGCGCCGGTAGCCGTTGACCACGACGAGGCGGTCGGTCTCGGGCGACCACGCGGCAGCGCGCCATGGCGTAGTAGACCGCGAAGAACAGCAGCCCGAGGAAGACCAGCGTCCCGCGCTGGAACGGGGTGAAGCGGGAGCGGGTCTCGGCGTCGAGGCTGAACCATGCCACCGCGCACACCGCGACGAGCATGCCGCCGAAGACGATGCCCGCCAGCCGCACGCCCAGCGGGCGCCAGGTGTGCGGCAGGGCCGGCTCAGAGACGGCAGGCATGGATGTCGGTGAGCAGGATGCCGCGGGCACCGATGTCGAAGAGCTCGTCCATCAGCCGCTGGGCGCCGACCCGCGGGACCATGGCGCGCACCGCGACCCAGCCCTCCCGGTGCAGGGGCGAGACCGTCGGGCTCTCGATCCCGGGCGTCAGGGCGACCGCGTCGGAGACGTGGGCGGCGGGGATGTCGTAGTCCATCATCACGAAGCTGCGGGCCACGAGCACGCCCTCGACCCGGCGCCGGAAGATCTCGAACCCGGCCGGGACGTCGCCGCCGCGCGCGACCAGCACCGCCTGCGACTCGAGGATGACCTCGCCGAAGGTCTCCAGGCCGGCAGCGACCAGCGTGCTCCCGGTCTCGACGACGTCGGCCACGGCGTCGGCGACCCCGAGCTGGATGCTGGTCTCGACGGCGCCGTCGAGGCGGGTCACCGTGGCGTCGAGGCCGCGCTCCTGGAGGAAGGCCGCGACGATGCCGGGGTACGACGTCGCGATCCGCTGGCCGGCCAGCTCGGCCAGGTCGGTGAACCGGCCGACGGGTCCGGCGAACCGGAACCGGCTGGCCCCGAAGCCGAGCTCCATGACCTCCTCGGCCTTCGCGCCGGAGTCGAGCAGCAGGTCGCGGCCGGTGATTCCGACGTCGAGGGTGCCCTCCCCGACGTACAGCGCGATGTCGCGCGGGCGGAGGTAGAAGAACTCGACACCGTTCTCGGTGTCGAGGAGCCGGAGCTCCTTGGCGTCGTGGCGCTGGCGGTAGCCGGACTCGCGCAGGATCTCCTGCGCGGCCTGGGACAGCGCGCCCTTGTTGGGCACGGCGACACGGAGCAACCGGTCGGTGCCGGCGCCGTTCGAGGGGGTGGTCATCGGGGTCCTCAGAGGTGGGTGTAGACGTCGTCGAGGGTCAGGTCGCAGGCGAGCATCAGCACCTGCGCGTGGTAGAGCAGCTGGCTGATCTCCTCGGCCGCGCGCTCCTTCGACTCGTGCTCGGCGGCCATCCAGGACTCGGCGGCCTCCTCGACCAGCTTCTTGCCGATCGCATGGACCCCGGAGTCGAGCTGCTGCACGGTGCCCGAGCCGGCAGGCCGGCTCACGGCCTTGTCGCTCAGCTCGGTCCAGAGCTCGTCGAACGTCTTCACGCGACGAAATCCTAGACGTAGCCACGCTTGAGCGAACGCAGGGTCTGCGCCGTGGTCAGTGCCGCGGACGCCGCCTCGTAGCCCTTGTCCTCGTGCGAGTGCTCGAGACCGGCCCGGTCCAGCGCCTGCTCCTCGGTGTCGCAGGTCAGCACACCGAACCCGACGGCCGTCTGGCGGTCGAGGGCGACCCGGCTCAACCCGTCGGTCGCGGCGGAGCAGACGTACTCGAAGTGCGGCGTCCCGCCGCGGATCACGACCCCGAGGGCCACCACCGCGTCGTACCCCTGGGCGGCGAGGGCGTCGGCGACCACGGGGAGCTCGAAGGTGCCCGGCACCCGCACCACCTGGGGCGCCTCGACCTGGTAGTCGCGGCAGGCCTCCAGCGCGCCGGCGACCAGGCCGTCCATCACGGTCTGGTGCCAGCTGGCGGCCACGATCGCGACGCGCAGGTCGTGGCAGTCGACGACCTTCTGGGCAGGGGCTCCGGCTCCGCTCACGGCGTCTCCTTCAGCTCGTTCGTCAGGTCGTTCGTCAGGTCGGGCAGGTCGTGGCCCATCCGGTCCCGCTTGGTGCGGAGGTAGGCCAGGTTGTGGTCGTTGGGCCGCGGCGTGAGGGGCACCCGCTCGGCCACCGGCACACCGTAGTCCTCCAGGCTCGCGGTCTTGTCGGGGTTGTTGGTGAGCAGCCGGACCGTGCCGACGCCGAGGTCGCGCAGGATCTGGGTGGCGGCGCCGTAGTGGCGGGCGTCGGCAGGCAGCCCGAGGTCGAGGTTGGCGTCGACGGTGTCGCGGCCTCCGTCCTGGAGCGCGTAGGCCTGGAGCTTGGCGACCAGCCCGATGCCCCGGCCCTCGTGGCCGCGCAGGTAGATCACCACGCCACACCCGGCCGCGACGACGCGCTCCAGCGCCTCGTCGAGCTGGGGTCCGCAGTCGCAGCGGTGGCTGCCGAAGACGTCGCCGGTCAGGCACTCGGAGTGGACGCGGACCAGGACCGGCTCGCCCGCGGCCGTCGCGGCCGCGAGGTCCCCGTGCACCAGGGCGAGGTGCTCGCTGTCGTCGACCAGGCTGCGGTAGCCGTACCCCTCGAAGTCGCCGTACCGGGTCGGGAGCCGGGTCTCGGCCACCCGCTCGACCAGCATCTCGTGGCGGTGCCGGTACCGGACCAGGTCGTCGATCGAGATCATCGCCAGGCCGTGCTCGTCGGCGAAGTCGCGCAGCTCGGGGCCGCGCTTCATGGTGCCGTCGTCGTTGACGACCTCGACCAGGACCCCGGCCGGCGTGAGGCCTGCCATCCGGGCGAGGTCGACGGCCGCCTCGGTGTGGCCGCGACGGACCAGCACGCCGCCCTCGCGGTAGCGCAGCGGGAAGACGTGGCCGGGCCGGGTGATCTCCCAGGACTCGGTGGCGGAGTCGGCCAGCACCCGGGCGGTGTGGGCCCGGTCGGCGGCCGAGATGCCGGTGGAGACGCCGTCGCGGGCGTCGACCGAGATCGTGTACGCCGTGCGCAGCTTGTCCTTGTTGTGCGGGGTCATCAGCGGGATCTCGAGCCGGTCGAGCATGTCGGCCGGCATCGGGACGCAGATGACGCCGCTGGAGTGGCGGATCGTGAACGCCATCAGCTCCGGGGTGGCCTTGCTGGCCGCGAAGATGATGTCGCCCTCGTTCTCCCGGTCCTCGTCGTCGACGACGACGACCGCCCGGCCGGCGGCGATGTCGGCGACCGCGCGCTCGATGGAGTCGAGCCTCACGGTCACGCCGACACTCCCTGCTCCTCGCGACGACGCGCGTCGCCGTCCCCGCTGGACGCACGCTCGGCCCGCCACCACGCGAAGAAGCCGACGACGCAGAAGCCGCCGTAGAAGACGTACATCCCGGCGGTCGGGTAGTAGCCGGCGTTGACCAGCGTGGTCACGCCCACGATGTCGACCAGCACCCACACCAGCCAGAACTCCACCCACCCGCGGGCCATGCCGTAGGTGGCCAGCATCGAACCGGCCAGGATCCAGGCCTCGGTCGTGGGTCCCCACGAGCCGATCTGGAGGAGCAGCAGGTACGCCGCGCCGTACCCGACGACGGCCAGCACCACCAGCATCACCCGCTCGCGGGGCGTCGCCCAGCGGGGGGCGATCGCGCCACCGTCGGCGGCACCGCCGGCAGCGCGGGCGTTGCTCCAGCGCCACCACCCGTACAGGGAGACGGCGATGAAGAACACCTGCCGACCGGCCTGGCCCCACAGCGGGTCGGTGGTGGCACCGCTGATCTCGCCGGTGACGAAGACGGTGAACAGCAGCACGTTGCCGATCACGCCGACCGGCCAGGCCCAGACCAGGCGCTTCATGCCGAAGAGGGCACTGGCCAGGCCGAAGAGGTTGCCGACGACCTCGCGGACGAGCAGCTCACCTCCGGCCACGGGGATGGTGCCGTGCAGCAGCCAGTCGATCATGGGGTTCCTCCGGGGGCGGTGTAGGCGCGGACCAGCTTGGCCACGTGCTTGGCGATGACGTCGACCTCGAGGTTGACCCGCTCGCCGACGGCACGGGTGCCGAGCGTGGTGCGCGCGAGCGTCTCGGGGATGAGGCTGACGGTGAAGTGGTCGTCGTGGGCCTCCACGACGGTGAGGCTGACCCCGTCGACGGTGATCGAGCCCTGGTCGACGAGGTACGGCGCGAGGTGGGCCGGCAGCGAGATCGCGACCAGCTCCCAGTGCTCGCTGGGCGTGCGCGAGAGGACCTCGCCGACGTCGTCGACGTGGCCCTGCACGAGGTGTCCGCCCAGCCGGGTGGAGAGGGTGGCGGCCCGCTCGAGGTTGACCCGCTGCGCCCGGGGCGGCGCCGCGGAGCGAGGTCTTGGCGAGCGTCTGGTGCATGACGTCGGCGGTCCAGACGCCGTCGGTGACGTCGGTGACGGTCAGGCAGCAGCCGTTGACCGCGATCGAGTCGCCGAGCGCGACGTCCTCGAGCACGGTGCTGGCGCGCACGGAGAGCCGCACCGCGTCGCCCTGGTCCTCCACGGCGGCGACGGTGCCGAGCTCCTCGACGATGCCGGTGAACATGTCAGGTCCTCCTCGGGGGACTGAGCGTGAGTCGGACGTTGGTGTCCTCACCGTGGCCCTGCAGCACGTGGACGTCGTCGACGTGGAGGTGCAGGGCGTCGGCGATGGTGGTGATCCCGAGGTCGCCGACGCCGGCGAGCCCGGCGCCGAGCAGCATCGGGGCGACGTAGACGACGACCTCGTCGACCAGGCCGGCGGCGACGAAGGCGGCGGCCAGGGTCGGTCCGCCCTCGAGGAAGACGTGCCGGCGGTCGTCGGCGGCGAGCGTCGCCAGGGCCTCGTGGGGGTCGCGGGTGCGCAGGTGGAGCGTCTCGGCGGTGTCGTCGAGCACCCGGCGGTCGTCGGGCAGGTCGCGCTCCCCCAGGACCACGCGCAGCGGCTGCCGCGCCACCGGCTCGTCGACCTCGTCGCGGACGGTGAGCTGCGGGTCGTCGACCAGGACCGTGCCGGTGCCGACCATGATCACGTCGCACTCGGACCGGAGCCGGTGGGTGTCGCGACGGGCGGCCGCGCTGGAGACCCAGCGACTCGTGCCGTCGGCCGCGGCGCTGCGCCCGTCGAGGGTCGTGGCGAGCTTCCAGGTGACGAACGGGCGCCCGTGCTCGACCGAGAAGGTCCAGGCCCGGTTGAGGGCACGCGCCTCGGCGTCGAGCAGCCCGCCCTCGACCTCGACGCCGGCGGCGGCCAGGGCGGCTCCGCCGCCGCGGGCGACCGGGTTGGCGTCGGCCTGGGCGAACACCACACGTCGTACGCCGGCGGCCAGCAGGGCCTCCGAGCACGGGCCGGAGCGGGCGCTGGTGTGGTGGCAGGGCTCGAGGGTGACCACGGCCGTCGCCCCCCGGGCGTCCTCGCCGGCCGCCGCCAGGGCGTCCACCTCGGCGTGCGGCGTCCCGCTCCCCCGGTGGAACCCCTCCGCGACCTCGCTGCCGTCGGGCGCGAGCAGCACACAGCCGACCCGCGGGTTGGGCCCGTGCGGGACGCCCTCGCTCGCGGCCAGCGCCAGGGCGCGGCGCATCGCGGCCTGCTCGGCGGGGCTGACGGTCATCGCACTCTCCGGGTCCGGAGTGCTCACGGACTCCCGGGGGCAAGTCGTCGTCGGACGCACCCACCTCGGGTGTGGCCGTCGCCGCGTGCGCTTTCCATCCGGACTATGACCGTCGGTCCAGGATTCCCACCTGGTCAACCGGCCGCTGGCTGCGACCGGGTCGCGGACTTCCGGGTGTTGCCACCTGGTCACCGCCGGTGCGGAGTTCCACCGCCCCCAGAGCACGCGAGCACCTGTGGTCACAGCTGCTCTTGCGCAGCCGAGCCTACTCCGGGTCGCGCCGCCCGCCGTCGTGAGGTGGGCCACAGGGGTGGGCCGTGAGGTTTCCCCGGTCGACCGGGGAAACCTGGACATGGCAGTCGCTGCAACCACTGCCAGGTCGAGGACTCGCCGACCAGGTCCGAGTGGATCGTCGCCCAGGGCCGTGGTGGTGGCGGCCCGGCTCAGCGGGTGGCGGCCGCGGCGGTGTCGCGCAGGGCGGTGACCATCGCGTCCGGGTCGTCCGCGCCGTAGACGGCCGAGCCGGCGACGAACACGTCGGCCCCCGCCTCGGCGCAGCGGCCGATGGTGTCCAGGGAGATGCCGCCGTCGACCTGCAGCCAGGTCTCCACGCCGTGCCGCTCCAGCAGCGCGCGGGTCCGCCGGATCTTCGGCAGCACGATGTCGAGGAACGACTGGCCGCCGAAGCCGGGCTCGACGGTCATCAGCAGCACCATGTCGAGCTCGGGCAGCAGGTCCTCGTAGGGCTCGATGGGGGTGGCCGGCTTGAGCGCCATCGAGGCCCGGGCGCCGTGGGAGCGCAGCTCGCGGGCCAGCCGGACCGGCGCGGCCGCGGCCTCGACGTGGAAGGTGACCGAGCCGCAGCCCGCCTCGACGTAGGCGAGCGCCTCGCGGTCGGGGTTCTCGATCATCAGGTGCGCGTCGAGCGGGACGTCGGTGGAACCCACCAGCGCCTCGACCATCGCCGGGCCGAAGGTCAGGTTGGGCACGAAGTGGTTGTCCATGACGTCCACGTGCACCCAGTCGGCGCTCGGGATCCGCGCGACCTCCGCCCCGAGGGCGGCGAGGTCGGCGTTGAGGATGCTCGGGGTGATCTGGAGGGCCACGCCGAGGATCCTAGGACTCCTCCGGGTCGGCCGGTGGCTCGGCTCCCGCGGCCTCGTCGCGATCGGCCCACGCGAGCAGCGGGGCCAGGTCGAAGACGTCGCCGTCGATGCCGCCGTGCAGGTCGCCCAGCTCGGCGTACCGCTGCGGCACGGTGAAGATCGTGAAGTCGCGGGGGTCGCAGGCGTCGACCTCGTCCCACCGGACCGGCGTGCTGACCCGGGCGTCCGGCACGCCGCGGACGGAGTACGCCGCGGCGATGGTGTGGTCGCGGGCGTTCTGGTTGTAGTCCACGAAGAGGTGGTGGGGGTCGCGGTCCTTGCGCCACCACGTGGTGGTGACGTCGTCGGGAGCCCGCCGCTCGACCTCACGGGCGAAGGCCAGCGCGGCCCGCCGCACGGCCTTGTGGCCGTGGTCGGGCTGCACGCGCACGTAGACGTGCAGCCCGGAGCCACCGCTGGTCTTGGGGTAGCCGACCGCACCGAGCTCGTCGAGCACCTCGTGGACGACGCCCGCGACCCGTTGCACCTGGGCGAAGTCCGACAGCGGCCCCGGGTCGAGGTCGATCCGCCACTCGTCGGGCGACTCGGGATCGGCCCGACGGCTGTTCCACGGGTGGAACTCGACCGTCGACATCTGGACGGCCCAGATCACCGCGCCGAGCTCGGTCACGCACAGCTCGTCGGCGGTCCGCGACCAGCGCGGGAAGAACAGCTGGACCGTCTCGATCCACGGCGGGGCTCCGGCGGGTAGCCGCTTCTGGTGCACCTTGTCGCCGGCCAGGCCCTTCGGGAAGCGGTGGAGCATGCAGGGCCGCTCGAGCAGCGCGTTGACGATCCCGTCGCCGACGGAGAGGTAGTACTCGACCAGGTCGAGCTTGGTGGCGCCGGACTCGGGGAAGTAGACCCGGTCGGGGTTGGTCACCTTGACGACGCGGTCGTCCACCTCGATCTCGGTGAACGGCGACGCCATGGCGTCACCGTAGTCGAGGTCACCGGCGGCCGGGCTGCACCGCGACGCGGACGACGGGCGAGGTGTGCTCGTCGGCGTAGGACCGCTCGGCGAAGAACCAGCGGTAGTCCGTGGACGACTCCGGGGCGACGGTGGTGACCACGGCGCCGGAGGGGTCGGCGAGCAGCGGCTCTCCGACGGTGGTGAACCGGGCGGCGCCCTGCGGCCGGGCCTGCAGCACGAGCGAGGACCCCAGCGAGCGGCCGGCGGCGTCGAGGGTCGTGCCCGTGAGGGTGACCTCCTCCCCCGCCCGCACGACCGGCGCGGAGGCGGTGAGCGAGGTGGTGACCGGCGTGCCCTCGAGGTCGTACGTCGTGACGGCACCCGGCAGGCCGACGCTGACGTCGTCGAGCGCGAACTCGGTGCCGTCGCAGCCCATTCCGGACAGCAGGTAGCCGGGTCCGTCGCCGTGCTCGGCGGTGAAGTCGGCGACGGTGGCCGCGGGAGCCTTCTCGCGGACGGCGCCGGTCACGGCCTCCAACCGGGTCCAGTCGTACGACGCCGCAGCCGGGTCGAGCCGCTGCCAGCCGTCGGCGCCGGCCACCAGGTCGGCGCGGCCGGCCCAGACCTCACCGGGCGTCAGGCCGGCGGTGACGTACCAGACCCAGGCGACGCCATGGGCACCCGCAGGAGCACGGACCGAGACCTGGTGGGTGGCCGTGGCGACCGAGTCGACCAGGCTGACCGGCCCCGTGGCCGTGCCCCGGCCGGGCAGGTCGAGCGAGGCCGCGCGTCGCCCGAGCGGGGCTCCCTCGTCGAGCACGACCCGGACCAGCGGGTCACTGGTGTCGGCGCGGTAGAGCGACTCGCAGCCGAAGCGCGTGAGGTAGGTGGTGTCGGAGGGAAAGCTCGTGCCGGGCACCGTGACGGTGGTGTCGGCCTGCGCGGGCGCGGCCGGCAGCCCGAGTGCCATCCCCAGCGTCGCGGCGGTCACCCCGCGTCGTACCGACCTTCGCATCATGCGTCCTTCCCCCTGGCTCCCATCTAACGTCAGGAGTCCAAGAGATGCCATGCCTGATACGAGGGAAACGGCAACGATCCGGTGACGTCTGGGCCGATCCACACTCATCCGGTGCGGCGCAGGACGGTCCAGAACATCGCGTCGGTGCCGTGCTCGTGCGGCCACAGCTGGTGGGTCTCGGCCTCCGCGGCCACGTCGTCGCGGGCCCCGGTCACGGCCGGCCACGACCTCGCGGGTCTCCGCCAGCACCGGGGAGCACGTCGCGTAGACGACCACCCCTCCCGGGCGGACCAGGTCGAGCGCGCGGTCGAGCAGGGCACGCTGGAGCGGGACCAGGCCGTCGAGGTCGGAGAGCTGCTTGCGCCAGCGCGCCTCGGGTCGACGGCGCAGCGCCCCGAGCCCGGAGCACGGGGCATCGACCAGCACCCGGTCGAAGGACCCCGTCGGCCACGGCCCGGCCCGGCCGTCGTGGCCGGTGACCTCCTCGACACCCTCGGCACCGGCGAGGGCACGCCGGACCAGCTCGGCTCGGTGGGGCAGCGGCTCGTTGGCCACCAGCCGGGCTCCTCGTGCGTGGGCCAGGGCGGCGAGGAGGGCCGCCTTCCCGCCCGGGCCGGCACACAGGTCGAGCCAGCGCTGGTCCTCGCCGTCGAGGGTGGCGTCGGCGAGGGCGATCGCCACCAGCTGCGATCCCTCGTCCTGGACGCCGGCACGGCCCTCGGCCACGGCGGGCACCGAGCCCGGGTCGCCACCCGCCATCCGGACGCCGTACGGCGAGAGCGTGGTCGGCTCGCCCGGCAGCTCCTCCCGGGTGGACCGGCCGGGGCGCGCGACGAGCACGACCTGCGGCGCCTCGTTGTCGGCGGCGAGCACGTCGGCCAGCTCGCCCGCCCGCTCACCGAGTGCGCGGGAGAGCTCCACGACGACCCAGCGCGGGTGGCTGTGGGCGACCGCGAGGTGGCCGATCGGGTCGGTCCCCGCCTCCGGCGCCAGCTGCGCGACCCAGTCGTCGAGGTCGTGCGCCGCGACCTTGCGGAGCACCGCGTTGACCAGGCCGGCGTCGCGCTGGCCGGTCCGGGCGCGGGCCAGGTCGACGCTGGTCGAGACGGCGGCGTGGTCGCCGACGCGCATCGCGAGCAGCTGGTGGGTGCCCAGGCGCAGGACGTCGCGCAGCCGCGGCTTCACCCGGCCGCGGTCCAGGCAGGCGTCGATGACGGCGTCGTAGGTGCCCTGCCGGCGCAGCGTGCCCGAGACGAGCTCGGTCGCGAACGCCGCGTCCCGGCCGTCCAGGCCGTGGGTGCGGAGCACCTGCGGGAGCACCAGGTTGGCGTAGGCGTCCTCGGTGCGGACCGCCTTGAGGACGTCGTACGCCGCCAACCGGGCCGGGTCAGCCATCGGTCCCGAACAGCCCGGCGACCAGCTTCTTCGGCGCCGTGGCGGCCCACGCCTCGGTGAGGATCTCGCGCAGCTCGTCGACGTCGACCTCGCCGAGCCTGGACTGCTGGACCAGCACCGCGGCGTAACCCTGGAAGTGGTCGATGGTGAAGAACGGCAGGTCGGGGTCGTCGACCAGGGCCTGCTTCTCGGCCTCGGTCGGCGTGGAGACCACGATCAGGTCGGTGTACCGCTCCCCCGTGTCCGGGTCGATCGCGGTCGGGCCGGGCGCTCGGTACAGCACGAACCCCTTGCCCTTCGGCCCGCGCGGCACCTTCCAGGTCGGCCGGTCGCCCCAGGACGTGCCGAGCTCGGTCTCCGGCAGGGAGCCGCAGATCGCGTCGACGTCCTCGGGGGTCGCGGGCCTGGCCATGGTCGTCAGGTTAGCGGCGGCCCTCAGACGAGCTTCAGTGCCGTCACCACGGTCTCGAACACGCCGTAGCCCAGCATCAGCGTGACGACGCCCCACGAGAGCACCAGCCGGATCCCGGAGGTTGCCGGCGCCTCCTGCTCGGTCCTCAGCGCGGTCTCCCGCTCCTCGGCGGCCTCGGCCTTCGCCTCGCCGCGGTCGGTGTGGTGCTTGTCGTCCACCGGCGTGATGAGCAGGTTGGCCACGAAGCCGACCGCCAGCACTCCCACCATGGTGAACAGGGCCGGCCGGTAGGCGTCGGCCGTCAGCGTGCCAGCGCCGCCGGCGCGGTCGAGGAAGCTGTTGATGATGAGCGGCCCCGCGACGCCTGCCGCCGCCCATGCCGTGAGCAGACGACCGTGGATGGCGCCGACCTGGAAGACCCCGAAGAGGTCGCGGAGGTAGGCCGGGACGGTCGCGAAGCCACCGCCGTAGAACGAGATGATGATCGCCGCGACCAGCACGAAGACCGCGGTCGTCGTGGAGCCGGTGAGGGCGAGCAGGACGTAGAGCACGATGCCGACGCCGAGGTACAGCATGTAGATCGGCTTGCGGCCGAGGTAGTCCGACGTGCTGGACCACACGAAGCGGCCGGCCATGTTGAACAAGGACAGCACGCCGACGAAGCCACCGGCCGCCGCGACCGTGACCGAGGAGTCACCGCCGGCGTCGCGGAAGAAGTCCTGGATCATCGGGGCGGCCTGCTCGAGGATGCCGATGCCCGCGGTGACGTTGCAGAACAGCACGGTCCAGAGCAGCCAGAACTGGCGGGTCTTGATCGCCTGCGCCGCTGACACGTCGTTGGTGGTCATCATCGGCTTCTCCGTGATCGCCGAGGGGTCGAAGCCCTCGGGCTTCCACCCCGGCGGGGGCACCCGGATGTTGGCGACGCCGATCATCATGATCAGGAAGTAGACGATGCCGAGGGTGACGAACAGCCCGGTGAGCGCACCGCCGTCGGCCAGCGAGGTCGCGTCGGTCGGGGTCGTACGACGGGTCGAAGAAGCTGAGCAGCTGGCGCGACGCGGGTGAGGCGACCATCGCACCGCCGCCGAAGCCCATGATCGCCATGCCCGTGGCGAGCCCGGGCCGGTCGGGGAACCACTTGATGAGGGTGGAGACCGGCGAGATGTAGCCGATCCCGAGGCCGATGCCGCCGATCACTCCGTAGCCGAGGTAGAGCAGCCAGAGCTGGTCGGTGGAGATGCCGAGGCCACCGATCAGGAAGCCGGCGCCCCAGCAGCACGCGGCGGTGAACATCGCGCGGCGCGGTCCGACCCGGTCGACCCAGGTGCCGAAGACCGCGGCCGAGAGCCCGAGCATCACGATCGCGATCGAGAAGACGATGCCGATCGAGGTCAGCGAGGCGTCGAAGTGCTCGACCAGCGAGTTCTTGTAGACGCTGGTCGCGTAGGCCTGGCCGATGCAGAGGTGCACCGCCAGGGCCGCCGGCGGGATCAGCCAGCGGTTGTAGGTGTGCGGTGCGACGGTGTGCTCGCGATCGAGCACGCTCAGCATGGCCATGGGTCCTCCCGAGAGACAGATAGACCAACGTTCAACGAACCGTCGGCCACCCTAGCCCGGATGTGACCGTCGCCACCTCACCCCAAAAGGGTGCCCGGCGCCAGGCGTACGCCGCGGGCCCAGTCGGCCGCCGCCATCTCCTTCCGGCCGTGTGCCTTCACCAGCCCCAGGCGCACCGGCACGGTGCCGGTCCCGACGTGGACGGCGTTCTTCGACACCGCGAGCAGTCCCGGCTCGAGCACGTCGTGGTCGGGGTCGGGCGCGACCGGGCCCAGCTTGAGCCGCTCGCCGTCGAGCGTCGACCAGGCCCCCGGGCCGGGAGTGCAGGCCCGGACCCGGCGGTCCACGGCCACCGCGGGCTCCCGCCACTCGACCCGGGCGTCCTCGACCGCGATCTTGGGCGCGAGGCTGACCCCCTCGACCTGCTGCGGGCGGGCCTCGATGCTGCCGTCGGCGAGGCCGTCGAGGGTGGCGACCAGCAGGCCGGCCCCGCCCTCGGCCAACCGGGCGAGGAGGTCGCCGGCGGTGTCGGTGGGTCGGATCGTCTCGGTCATCACGCCGAAGACCGGTCCGGCGTCCATCGCTTGCACGATCCGGAACGTCGTCGCGCCGGTCACCTCGTCGCCCGCCCAGATCGCGTGCTGCACCGGGGCGGCACCGCGCCAGGACGGCAGTACCGAGAAGTGCAGGTTGACCCAGCCGTGGGGCGGGATGTCGAGCGCGTCCGTGGGCAGCATCGCGCCGTACGCGACGACCGGGCAGCAGTCGGGCGCGAGGTCGCGCAGGGAGGCCTGGAAGTCCGGGTCGCGAGGGTGGTCGGGCTTGAGCACCGGGACACCCAGCTCCTCGGCACGCCGGGCGACCGGGCTGGCGACCAGCCGGCGGCCGCGACCGGCCGGGGCATCGGGTCGCGTCACCACCCCGACCAGCTCGTGGTCGCTGGCGGCGATCGCGTCGAGCGAGGGGACGGCCACCTCGCGGGGTACCGGCGAAGACGAGGCGCATCAGAGCTGGAGCCCGTGGGTGCGGTGCGGGCTCACCCTGACGCTCGGCTTCTCCAGCCCGAACCACTCCGAGTCGCGGATCTCGCGCATCGCGGCCTTCCGGGTCTCGGCGTCGAGCCGGTCGACGAAGAGCACGCCGTCGAGGTGGTCGGTCTCGTGCTGGATCGCGCGGGCGAGCAGCTCGCTGCCGTGGATCGTGAGCGGCTCGCCGTACATGTCGAAGCCGTTGGCGACGACCGACAGCGCGCGCAGGCACTCGAAGGTCAGGTCCGGGATCGACAGGCAGCCCTCGGCGCCCTCCTGCTGCTCCTCCGAGAGCTCCAGCGTGGGGTTGACGAGGTGGCCGAGCTCGCCGTCGAGGTGCCAGGTGAAGACCCGGACGCCGACGCCGATCTGCGGTGCGGCCAGGCCGACGCCGGGTGCGGCCAGCATCGTGTCGGAGAGGTCGCCGACGAGCTTGCGCAGCTCGACGTCGAAGTCGGTGACCTCCCGCGCACGCTGGCGCAGCACGGGGTCGCCGAAGAGCCGGATGGGTTGGATCGCCACGAGGAAGGAGTCTAGGAGCGGGCGCTCAGCCGATGTCGAGCGGATCGACCTGGATCCGCACCGGGTCGAGCTTGCGGGCGGAGCGGACCCGCTGCACCTCGCCCAGGGCGCGGGACAGGGCGGCGCCGTCGGTCCGCGGCACGCGGACCACGACCCGGGACCGCTCCTCGACCGCGACCGGTCCGAGCACCTCCGCGGAGGAGGGCAGGTCGAGCAGCGTGAGCACGTCGTCGACCGCGCCGGGAGGCCCGGTGACGGTGGCCAGCCGGGAGGCGGGCGGCAGGTGGGCGGCCGCGCGGTCGCGGGCCTCGCGCTCGGCGAAGCCGGCGGGGTCCCAGCGGACGAGCGCCTGGAGCGCCGGGTGGTCGGGGGCGCCGACCGCCACGACCTTGCCGCCGGGCCGGACCAGCGCCGCCGCGTTCAGCCAGCGGCGGAGCGTCTCCTCCTCGGCCCGGAGGTCGGCCCGCGCCAGCGCGAGCCAGGTGTCGAGCAGCACGACCGCGGCGAAGCCGCCGTCGGCGACCGGTTCGGCGCCGGGGGTGGCCACCACGATCGCGGGCTCTCCGGGGACGGTCGGACGGACGTGGTCGCCCCCGGAGGTGAGCACGGGCACGCCGGGGAAGGTGCGGCCGAGCTCCTCGGCGGTGCGGGTCTCCCCCACGACCGGCGCCCGCAGCCCGCGGTGCCCGCACTCCGGGCAGGCCCAGCCGGGGGCCGCGTCGCCGCACCAGCGGCAGTGGGGCGGGTCGGTGGGACCGCCGAGCACCAGCGGGCCGGTGCACCGGGCGCAGCGGGCCGGGGTGCGGCAGCGCTCGCACGCGAGGCTGGGTGCGTAGCCGGACCGCGGGGTCTGCACGAGGACCGGCCCGTCCGCCAGCCCCGCGCGGACCGCGTCGTACGCCGGGCGCGGGAGGCGGGCGCCGCGCTCGCGCTCGCCGGACTCCGCGATCGTGACCGACGACCCGCTCACGCAGCACCTCGCGCGGCGGGGTGATCTCGTGGGCCCAGCCGGTGCGGACCAGGGTGAGGGCCTCGACCGAGCGGGCGAAGCCGCCGAGCAGGAGCGCGGTCTGCTGCTGCTCGGCGCGCAGCAGCAGCACCTCGCGGACGTGGGGGTACGGCGCCCGCGGCTCGGCCAGGAGGTCGTCGCCGTCGTCCCAGAGCGCGACCAGCCCGAGGTCGTGGACCGGCGCGAACGCGGCGGCGCGGGTGCCGAGCACGATCCGGCGGCTGCCGCGGGCCACGGCGAGGAAGTCGCGGTAGCGGGCGGCCGGGCCGGCGTCGGCGGCGAGCGTCACGTGGTGGCCCTCGCCCAGGACGGCGGTGAGCGCGGCGTCGACCCGGGCGACGTCGCGGTGGTCGGGCACGACCAGCAGCGCCCCGCGCCCGCCGGCCCGGGTGTGGGCGGCGGCGTGGGCGAGGGCGGTGGGCCAGTCGGTGGCCGGCGCCGCCGACCAGACCGCGCGCGGCGACCCCCCGGCGGCGAGGTGGGCGAGGAACGCCTCGGCCGGCTCGTGACCCGCCCAGGCCACGGCGGCGGCCTCGGGGTCGAGCGGGGCGGCGGCGTCGGGCTCGGGCGACGGTTTGGCCTCGGTGGTCGCGTGGCGGGGCGGCACGGCCAGCCGGAGCACGTCGGCCCGGCTGCCGGCGTACCGCTCGGCGACGGCGGCGGCGAGCGCCACGACCTCGGGCGCGAGGACCGGCTCGGGGCTCACGACCCGCCGCAGCGGCGCCAGCCGGCCGGCGTGCTCGGACTCGGCGACCCGCTCGACGACGTAGCCGTCGACGTCCTGGCCCGCGAACCGCACCTTCACCCGCGCCCCCGGCACCGCGGTGTCGGCGTCCTTGGCCGGGACGAGGTAGTCGAAGGGGCGGTCGAGGTGGGCCAGCGGCACGTCGACCAGCACCCGCGCGACCGGGTCGACGGCGGCCGGCTGCACGTCCGCGGCCTTCCGCGCCCGGGTCGCCGCCGCCTTCGCCTTCGAGTCGGCCACCGCGGCGCGGAGGCCGGGCAGCATCTCGGGCTCAGCGTCGGGCATGGCTGTTGTCTACCAGCGGCCGCCGACGGGCGAGACTTCCTGAGCGAGTCGTTGTGTTCCCGAGCGATCCAGCGCCCGGAAACTCGCTGGTTCCCCGGATATCCGGGGAACCAGCAGCGCGCCCTCAGACCCCCGCAGCAGCCTTCAGGTCGGCGGCGCGGTCGGTGCGCTCCCAGGTGAACTCGGGGAGCTCGCGTCCGAAGTGGCCGTACGCCGAGGTGGCGGTGTAGATCGGGCGGAGCAGGTCGAGGTCGCGGATGATCGCGGCGGGGCGGAGGTCGAAGCACTTCAGGACGGCCTGCTGGATGTCCTCGTCGGGGATCACGCCGGTGCCGAAGGTCTGGATGAAGACCCCGACCGGGCTGGCCTTGCCGATGGCGTAGGCGACCTGTGCCTCGCAGCGGCGGGCCAGGCCCGAGGCGACGACGTTCTTGGCGACCCAGCGCATCGCGTAGGCGGCCGAACGGTCGACCTTGGAGGGGTCCTTGCCGGAGAACGCGCCGCCGCCGTGGCGGGCCATGCCGCCGTAGGTGTCGACGATGATCTTGCGGCCGGTCACGCCGGCGTCGCCCATCGGGCCGCCGACCACGAACTTGCCGGTCGGGTTGACCAGCAGCCGGTAGTCCTCCGACGCGATGGTGAAGCCGTCGAGGACCACGTCGATGACGTGCTTCTTGATGTCGCCCTCGAGCGTCGGGTGGTCGATCTCCTCGGCGTGCTGGGTGGACAGCACCACGGTGTCGACCCGGACCGGCCGGTCCTCCGCGTCGTACTCGATGGTGACCTGGGTCTTGCCGTCGGGGCGGAGGTAGGCGAGCGTGCCGTCCTTGCGGACCTCGGTCAGCCGCTGCGCCAGCCGCTGCGCGATCATGATCGGCAGCGGCATCAGCTCGGGCGTGTCGTCGCAGGCGTAGCCGAACATCAGGCCCTGGTCGCCGGCCCCGCGCAGGTCGAGGTCGTCCTCGGAGGAGCCGACCCGCGCCTCGTGGCCCTGGTCGACGCCGGCGGCGATGTCGACGGACTGGCCGCCGATGGCGACCTGGACGCCGCAGGTGGTGCCGTCGAAGCCCTTGATCGAGGAGTCGTAGCCGATGTCGAGGATGGCCGCCCGGACCAGCTCGGCGACGGGTGCGTAGGCGTTGGTGCGGACCTCTCCGGCGACCACGACCAGACCGGTCGTCAGCAGCGTCTCGACGGCCGTCCGGAGGTTCTCCCGGTCGGGGTCGTGCTCCATGAGGTAGTCGAGGACGGTGTCACTGATCCGGTCCGCGATCTTGTCGGGGTGACCCTCGGTCACCGACTCCGACGTGAAGAGACGTCCAGGCACGTGCAGCTCGCTCTCTGGTCCGAGGGTTGTCGATCCACCCTACCCAGCGACCAGCATGCGATACGCCGGTCCCACGGGGCGAATCAGCGCGCGAAGCGGCAGCGCCGACCTCGTCCCAGACGACGTGGGCGAGCGCGGCCTTGGTGCCGTGGGGGACGTCGACGGTGGCGCCGTCGGCGGCCAGGATCACGGCCTGGTTGTCCGGGCTGCCGAACACCGCTCCCCCGCTGACGTCGTTGACGACGAGCAGGTCGCAGCCCTTGCGGGCGAGCTTGGCGCGGGCGTGGTCGAGCACGGAGCCGGAGTCGTCGCCGGTCTCGGCGGCGAACCCGACGATCACGGCGCCGGGCCGCGGCCGATCGTGGGCGAGCTCGGCGAGCACGTCGGGGTTCTGGGCCAGCTCGATGGCCGGGCGCGGAGCCGTCGTCGGCCTTCTTGATCTTGGCGTCGCTGACGCTCACCGGCCGGAAGTCGGCGGGCGCGGCCGCCATCACCACGGCATCGGCGGACGTCGCGGCCGACAGGACGGCGTCGCGCAGCTGGCCCGTGGTCTCGACCCGGACGACCTTCACCCCGGCGGGATCGGGCAGCGCGACGTTGGCGCTGACCAGGGTGACCTCGGCGCCGCGGGCGGCGCGCCGCGCGGGCGAGGGCGTAGCCCTGGAGCCCCGAGGAGCGGTTGCCGAGGAAGCGGACCGGGTCGAGCGGCTCGCGGGTGCCGCCGGCGGACACCACGACGTGCCGGCCGGCGAGGTCGGGTGCGGTGACCCCCCGCTCGAGCACCTCGACGCAGACGTCGAAGATCTCCGCGGCCTCGGGCAGTCGGCCCTTGCCGGTGTCGGCGCCGGTGAGGCGGCCCTCGGCCGGCTCGATCACCACGGCCCCGCGCTCGCGCAGGGTCGCGACGTTGGCGACGGTCGCGGGGTGCTCCCACATCTCGGTGTGCATCGCCGGGGCGAACACGACCGGGCAGCGCGCGGTCAGCAGCGTGGTGGTGAGCAGGTCGTCGGCCTGCCCGTGGGCGGCCCGGGCGACCAGGTCGGCGGTCGCCGGGGCGACCACCACGAGGTCGGCGGACTGCCCGATCCGGACGTGCGGCACCTCGTGGACGTCGTCCCAGACGCCGGTGTGGACCGGCTTGCCCGACAGCGCCGCCCAGGTGGCCTCGCCGACGAAGCGGAGCGCCGCCTCGGTCGGGACGACGGTCACGTCGTGGCCGGACTCGGTGAAGCGGCGCAGCAGCTCGCAGGCCTTGTACGCCGCGATGCCACCCGACACCCCGAGCACGACACGAGGCCGCGACCCCGACGGGGTGGCGGCCTCGGACGTGGCGCGGCTGGTCAGGTGATCACTCGCCGTTGTTGCCGAAGGACGACTCCATGGAGGCGGCCTTGCGGGCCTCCTCCTCCGCGGCCAGCTCGGCCGGGTCGACGTCCTCACAGGTGAGCAGGTCCTCGTTGATCTCGCGCAGCGCGATGGAGAGCGGCTTCTCCTGCACGTGGGTGTCCACGAGCGGGCCGACGTACTCCAGGAGGCCCTCGCCGAGCTGGGAGTAGTACGCGTTGATCTGGCGCGCACGCTTGGCGCTGTAGAGCACCAGCTTGTACTTGCTGTCGGTCTTCGTGAGCAGCTCGTCGATCGGGGGGTTGGTGACGCCCTCGGCGGCGATGTTGGGTGCAGACACGCGTGAAGCCTCGCAGTGTGGAAAGGGGATCAGGAGTCGAGCGACCCCTGGGTACTCACCATCAAGGCTACCAACTCCTCGGCAGCAGCGTGAACTTCGTGGTTGACGATGGTCACGTCGAACTCCTCCTCGGCCGCCAGCTCCTCCAACGCGGTCTCGAGCCGGCGGGTCTGTTCCTCCGCCGTCTCGGTGCCCCGGCCGGTGAGCCGACGGACCAGCTCCTCCCACGACGGGGGCTTGAGGAACACGAACAACGCCTCGGGCATCGTCTCGCGGACCTGCCGCGCGCCCTGGAGGTCGATCTCGAGGAGTGCGGGCCGGTTGTCGGCCAGCATCGCCTCGACCGCCCGACGCGGCGTGCCGTAGCGCGCGGCCTGGTGCACGACGGCCCACTCGAGCAGCTCGCCGGCGCCGACCATCCGGTCGAACTCGTCGTCGGAGACGAACCAGTAGTGGACGCCGTCGACCTCGCCGGGCCGCGGCGTCCGGGTGGTGACGGACACCGAGATCCACACCTCGGGATGTCGCGCGCGGACGTCGGCCGCGACGGTGCCCTTGCCCACGGCCGTCGGACCGGCGAGCACGACCAGTCGCGAGCGTCCGGTGTCGTCCTCAGGCATCCGTGGCGGGGCCGAACTCGCGCTGGAGCGCGGCGACCTGCTTGGCGCCCAGCCCGCGGACCCGGCGGCTCTCGGCGATGCCGAGCCGCTCCATGGTCTGCCGGGCCCGGACCTTGCCCAGACCGGGCATCGCCTGCAACAGGTCGACGACCCGCATCTTGCCGACGACCTCGTTGGTCTCGCCCTCCCGCAGCACGTCGGAGATCGACGCGCCGGAGTGCTTGAGCCGACTCTTCACCTCGGCCCGCTCGCGCCGGGAGGCCGCGGCCTTCTCGAGCGCGGCCGCACGCTGTTCAGGAGTCAGGGGAGGCAGTGCCACGGAACAGGGTGTCCTTCGTCGAGACGCGAGCAGCAGGTAAGCGGTCAATCTAGTCACGGACCGATTCCCCCTGCAATCGGGTGGCTGCGACCGTCACTGGAAGAGGGGGGTCTGGCACACGTCCTTGGCCTGCTGCTTCACGCCCTCGTACGCCGTCACGACGTCGGGCCGGAAGAGCTGGTCGGCCGCGCGCGCGATCTCGTCCTGCTGCTCCTGCGTGACGTCCTCCGGTGGCTTCTCGGGGTCGTACGTCGCGGCGTCGACCCCGGCGTCGTCGAGCGCCTGGTCGAGCCCCTCCAGGGCGTCGTTGAGCACCGACCACTCGTCGGAGACGTCGCGCGGGGCGTCCTCGGCGAGCTCGCGGAAGACCGGCAGGGCCCGCAGCAGGGCGTCGGGCGAGTCGTCGGCGAGCAGGTCGGTGAGCTCGGCCTGGTGGTCCGAGACGGTCTCGCAGTAGTCGGCGCGCACGTCCTCGGGGTCGTTGCCGCAGGCCGTGACCGTGCCGGCCAGGAGGAACGCGAGCGCGGGGACCGTGAGGAGTCTCACGCCAGGACCTCGGCCAGCTCGTCGTTGGCACGCCGGCAGGCGTCGGCCATCGCGGTCGCGTCGGGCCCCAGCCGCAGCACACCCCGGCTCGAGCTGGCCAGGACGTGGCGGCGCGCCGCGCCGAAGATCCGGCGGAGGTCGGCCGGCGCGCCGCCCTGCTCCCCGAACCCGGGTGCCAGCAGCGGGCCGTGGATGAGCAGGTCCTCCTCGGTGTCTCCGATCGTGGCCCCGACGACCGCCCCGAAGGACCCGAGCGGGTCGGCACCGGCGTTCAGCTCCCGGAGCCGGTCGAGCACCCCGCCGGCCACGGTCCCGCCTGCGGTCCGGGCGTGCTGCACCTCCGGGCCCTCCTTGTTGGACGTCAGCGCGAGGACGAACACCCCCGCGCCGTGCCGTCGGGCGGTGTCGACCATCGGGTCGAGGGAGCCGAAGCCGAGGAACGGGCTGGCGGTGATGGCGTCGGAGGCCAGGGGCGAGGTGGGGTCGAGGTAGGCGTCGGCGTACGCCTGGGAGGTGGAGCCGATGTCGCCGCGCTTGACGTCGAGCAGGACCAGGGCCCCCGCGGCCCGCGACTCGGCGATCACCCGCTCGAGGACGGCGACACCGCGGCTCCCGTGGCGCTCGTAGAAGGCGGACTGCGGCTTGACCACGGAGACGTGGGGCGCGACCGCCTCGACCACGGACAGCGCGAAGGTCTCCAGCCCGGAGGCGTCGTCGGTGAGGCCCCAGTCGCCCAGCAGGGAGGCGTGGGGGTCGATCCCGACACAGAGCTGGCCGCGTGCGGCCATGGCGGCATCGACCCGGGCACCGAACGTCATGGGGCATCCTCTCCCAGCCCGGCAGTGATCCGGGCGGCGGTCGTGGGGTCGTGGAGCAGGGCGGTACCGACCTGGACGCCGGCCGCACCGAGGTCGAGGACGCCACGCGCGTCGGCGACGGAGGTGATGCCACCGCTGGCGACCACGGTCGCGTCGGGGACGGCGGCCAGGACCTCGGTCACGCAGCGCAGCGCGAGCGGTCGGACGGCGGGTCCGCTGAGCCCGGCCGGGCGGCCGTCTGGCATCGCCGCCGGCAACGCGTTGCCGACCACGAGCGCGTCGGCACCGGCCTCGAGCACGGCGCGGGCGGTCTCGGCGACCCGGACCAGGTCGGGACGGAGCTTGGCCAGCACCGGGAAGCCGCGCGGCAGGTCCCGGTGGACCGCGGCCACGACCGAGGCCGCGTGGAAGGGCTCGCGGACGTCGAAGACCCCGACCCCGCCGGCGTCCGGCGGCGACAGGTTGAGCTCGAGGCCGGCGACGCCCGGGGTGCGGCCGATCCGGCGCGCCAGCTCGGCGTACTCCCCCAGGGTGCGGCCGACCACCGACACGAAGACCCGCACCCCCTGCTGCACCAGCCACGGCAGCTCGAGGGCGAGGAACTGGTCGATCCCGGGGTTCTGGAGGTCGACGGCGTGCACGAGCCCGGACGGCGTCTCCAGGATCCGCGGCTGGGCGCCACCGGCGCGAGCGGCCAGCGTGATCGAGCGGGTGACGAACCCGCCGAGCGCGGTGAGGTCGCAGTACGCCGCCAGCTCGCGTCCGGTGCCACCGCAGCCGGACGCCACCATCACGGGGGCGGCGAGGTCGAGGCTCACGGCGCCGCCTCCCCCACCGGCTCCCAGACGACCCGGTCGCCCCGGATCACCGGGCCGTCGACACAGGCGCGGACCAGCCGGGTGGCACCGCCCTCCCCGGCGACCGGGACCACGCAGCCCTGGCACAGGCCGGTGGCGCAGGTGAGCGGCCGCTCGAGGGCGACCTGGCTCCAGGCCCCGGCCCGCTCGGCGGCCTCGGCCACCGCGTGGAGGGTGGGGTCCGGTCCGGCGGCGTAGACGACCGCGGCTCCGGCCTGGCGGAGCACCTCGTCGACCACGTCGGCGACCGACCCGCGCTGGCCGACCGAGCCGTCGGCGGTCACCACGGTCACCGCGCGCGCCGACCGACGGGCCTCCAGCGCGGAGAGCAGGTGCGCCTCGTCGACCGCCGCGACCAGCATCGTCACCGCGCAGCCACGCTCGCGGAGCCGTTCGGCGAGCGGGAACAGCGGCGCGGCGGCGTACCCCTCCCCGACCAGGACGCAGGAGACCGGCTCCTTCGGGAGCGAGAACGCGCGTCCGAGCGGTCCGGTGACCGCGAGCCGGGTGCCGGGCGGTTGCGCGACCAGCCAGGCGGTGCCGGGCCCGCGCTCCTCGACGACCAGCTCGAGCGTGGCGCCGTAGCCGCCGACGGGGCGGACGCGGTGGATCCAGAGGGCGCGGCGGGCCAGCCGCTCCGAGCCGGTGGAGAGGGCGACGAACGTGCCCGGGCGGAACCGCTCCGGGATGCCCGGCGCGACCAGGGTCAGGTGGTGGAAGGCGCCGATCCGCCTCCCGGCGATCAGCTCGCCGGTGACGTGGAGCGGCCCGCGGTCGTCGGGTGCGGCCGCGGCCGTCATCCGACCCCGCGCAGGATCCGCCGGGGCCACAGCGGCCCCTCGTAGACGAAGGCGCTGTAGCCCTGGAGCAGCGTCGCGCCGGCCGCCAGCCGGGCGCGCGCGTCGATCGCGCTCGAGATGCCGCCGACACCGACCAGGGTGAGGTCGGGCCCGACCCGGTCGCGCAGCAGCCGCATCACCGCGTCGGCGCGGGCGGTGAGCGGGCGCCCGGACAGGCCGCCGGCGCCGACCGCCTCGATCTCGGCCGGGCTGCTGACCAGGCCCTCGCGGGAGATGGTGGTGTTGGTGGCGGTGATGCCGTCGAGACCGAGCTCCAGCGCCAGGTCGGCCACCGCGAGGACGTCCTCGTCGGCGAGGTCCGGGGCGATCTTCACCAGCAGCGGCACCCGCGAGGCGGTCACCTCGTCGGCCTGCGCGCGGACCGCGGCCAGCAGCGGGCCGAGCCGCTCGACGGACTGCAGGCTGCGCAGCCCGGGGGTGTTGGGCGAGGAGACGTTGACCACGAGGTAGTCGGCGTACGGCGCCAGCAGCTGGGTGCTGAGGCGGTAGTCCGCCTCGACCGCGGCCTGGTCGTCCTCGGGCACCAGCTTGGTCTTGCCGATGTTGACGCCGAGGACCGGCGCGTCCGGTCGTGCCCGCGACCGCCAGCCCGCGAGGCGCTGCGACACCACGGCGGCGCCGTCGTTGTTGAAGCCCATCCGGTTGACCACCGCCCGGTCCGCCGGCAGCCGGAACAACCGAGGCTGCGGGTTGCCGGGCTGCGGCTGGCCGGTGACCGTGCCGATCTCGACGTGGCCGAAGCCGAGGGCGGCCAGCCCGTCGATGCCCACCGCGTTCTTGTCGAAGCCGGCCGCCAGGCCCAGGACGTTCGCGAACCGGAGGCCCATCGCGGTGACCGGCGCGCCGGGCAGCGGCAGCCGCCGGGATGCCGGCGCCGCGGCCCGGACCGCCCGGAAGCCGAGGTGGTGCGCCCGCTCGGGGTCCAGCCGGGTCAGGGCGTGGTCGAACAGGAGGCCGTACGCCGTCACCGTTCCGCCCACTCCTGGAGCGAGCGCACGCCGAGGTCGTCGGCCCGCATCGCCTCGATGCCCTGCACGGCCGCCCCCAGGCCCTGCACGGTGGTGATGCAGGGGATGTTGGCGAGCACGGCGGCCGTGCGGATCTCGTAGCCGTCCGTACGGGCGGAGCCGCCGCTGGAGCCGTGGGGCGTGTTCACGATCAGGTCGATCTCGCCGTCGGCGATCAGCTGCACGGTCGTCGGCTCGCCGCCGGGGCCGGTCCCCTCGAAGTGCTTGCGCACCACCCGGGCGTCGATCCCGTTGCGCCGCAGCACCTCGGCCGTGCCCTGGGTCGCGAGGATCTCGAACCCGAGGTCGGCCAGGCGCTTGATCGGGAAGATCATCGTCCGCTTGTCGCGATTGGCCATGCTCGCGAACACCCGGCCGGTGGTGGGCAGCGAGCCGTACGCCGCGGCCTGCGACTTCGCGAACGCGCGGCCGAAGTCGGCGTCGAAGCCCATGACCTCGCCGGTGGAGCGCATCTCCGGGCCGAGGATGGTGTCGACGGTCTGCCCGTCCGGGGTCTTGAACCTGTTGAAGGGCATCACCGCCTCCTTCACCGCGATCGGGGAGTCGGGCGGGAGGTCTCCCCCGTCGCCCTCGGCGGCCAGCATCCCCGAGGCCCGCAGCGACGCGATCGACTCGCCCATCATCACCCGGGCCGCGGCCTTCGCGAGCGGCACCGCGGTCGCCTTCGACACGAACGGCACGGTGCGCGAGGCCCGCGGGTTGGCCTCGAGGACGTAGAGCACGTCGGAGCCGAGCGCGAACTGGATGTTGATCAGGCCGCGCACGCCGACGCCGCGCGCGATCGCCTCGGTGGCCTCGCGGATCCGGCGGATCTCGGAGTCGCCGAGCGTGATCGGCGGCAGCGCGCAGGAGGAGTCACCGGAGTGGATCCCGGCCTCCTCGATGTGCTCCATGACGCCGCCGAGGTAGAGGTCCACCCCGTCGTACAGCGCGTCGACGTCGATCTCCACGGCGTCGTCGATGAACCGGTCGACGAGCACCGGGTGCTCCGGGCTGATCGCGGTGGCGCGGGCGATGTAGCCCTCGAGCGCCTCGTCGTCGTACACGATCTCCATGCCGCGGCCGCCCAGGACGTACGACGGGCGCACCAGCACCGGGTAGCCGATCTCGGCCGCGATCGCCTGTGCCTGGTCGAAGGACGACGCCATCCCGTGCTTGGGGGCCGGCAGCCCGGCCTCCAGCAGCACCCGACCGAAGGCCCCGCGCTCCTCGGCGAGGTGGATCGCCTCGGGCGTGGTCCCGACGATCGGGACGCCGGCGTCGGCGAGCCCCTGCGCGAGCCCCAGCGGGGTCTGGCCGCCGAGCTGGCAGATGACGCCCGCGATCGGCCCTGCCTGCGACTCGGCGTGCACGATCTCGAGCACGTCCTCCAGCGTCAGCGGCTCGAAGTAGAGCCGGTCGGAGGTGTCGTAGTCGGTCGAGACGGTCTCGGGGTTGCAGTTGACCATGATCGTCTCGTAACCGGCACCGCCCGGGCCCTGGCCGAGCGCCAGCGACGCGTGCACGCAGGAGTAGTCGAACTCGATGCCCTGCCCGATCCGGTTCGGGCCGGAGCCCAGGATGATCACCGCCGGGGTCTCGCGCGGCAGCACCTCGGTCTCCTCGTCGTAGGAGGAGTAGTGGTACGGCGTGGCCGCGGCGAACTCCGCGGCGCAGGTGTCGACGGTCTTGAAGACCGGGCGGATCCCGAGCGCGTGCCGGACCCCGCGCACCACCGGCTCGGCGAGGTTGCGCATCCGGCCGAGCTGGGCGTCGGAGAACCCGTGCCGCTTGGCCCGGCGCAGCAGCCCCGGGGTCAGCTCGGGCGCGTCGATGACCTCCAGCGCGACCTCGTTGAGCAGGCACAGCTGGTCGACGAACCAGGGGTCGATGCCGGTGGTGTCGTGCACCTGCTGCGGCGTCGCGCCGGCCCGGATCGCGTCCATCACGACCCGCAGCCGGCCGTCGTGCGGCACCGCGGCCCGCGCGAGCAGCTCGTCGCGCGCCAGGTCGACGTACTGGTGGCTCCAGTCGAACGGCGCGTCCGCGCTCTCCAGCGACCGCAGCGCCTTCTGCAGCGCCTCGGTGAAGTTGCGGCCGATCGCCATCGCCTCGCCCACGGACTTCATGTGCGTGGTGAGCACGGGGTCGGCGCCGGGGAACTTCTCGAACGCGAAGCGGGGCACCTTCACCACGACGTAGTCGAGCGCCGGCTCGAAGCTGGCCGGCGTGCTCTGGCCGTCGGGGCGGGTGGTGATGTCGTTGGGGATCTCGTCGAGCGTGTAGCCGATGGCGACCTTGGCCGCGATCTTGGCGATCGGGAAGCCGGTGGCCTTCGACGCCAGCGCGCTGGAGCGGGACACCCGGGGGTTCATCTCGATCACGACGACCCGGCCGTCGTCCGGGTCGACCGCGAACTGGATGTTGCAGCCGCCGGTGTCGACGCCGACCGAGCGGATGATGCCGATCGAGAGGTCGCGCAGGTGCTGGTACTCGCGGTCGGTCAGCGTCATCGCCGGGGCGACCGTGATCGAGTCGCCGGTGTGCACGCCCATCGGGTCGAGGTTCTCGATGCTGCAGACGATGACGACGTTGTCGGCCTGGTCGCGCATCACCTCCAGCTCGTACTCCTTCCAGCCGATGATCGACTCCTCCAGGAGCACCTCGGTGGTCGGGGAGGCAGCCAGGCCGCCGCCGCCGATGCGGCGCAGGTCGGCCTCGTCGTAGGCCATGCCGGAACCGGAGCCGCCCATCGTGAACGAGGGGCGCACCACCATCGGGTAGCCGAGCTCCCGGGCGCCGGCGAGCAGGTCGTCGACGCTGTGGCAGACGAACGAGCGGGCGACCTCGCCGCCGAGCTCCTCCACGATCCGCTTGAAGGACTCGCGGTTCTCGCCGCGGTTGATGGCCTCGATGCTGGCGCCGATCAGCTCGACGTCGTACTTCTCGAGCACGCCGCGCTCGTCGAGCGCCATCGCCGTGTTGAGGGCGGTCTGGCCGCCGAGGGTCGCCAGCAGCGCGTCGGGGCGCTCCTTGGCGATCACGCGTTCGACGAACTCGGGGGTGATCGGCTCGACGTACGTCGCGTCGGCGAACTCGGGGTCGGTCATGATCGTGGCCGGGTTGGAGTTGACCAGGATGACCCGCAGCCCCTCCTCCCGCAGCACCCGGCACGCCTGGGTGCCGGAGTAGTCGAACTCACAGGCCTGCCCGATCACGATCGGCCCGGACCCGATCACGAGGACGACTGGATGTCTGTGCGCTTCGGCATCAGCGATCGCCTTCCTGGTGGGCTCCGGGGGTTTCGAGGCTCGGCGCTGGAGCGCCTCGCACCTCAACCACCGGAGCGCCGGCACCTTCCATGAGGTCGAGGAAGCGGTCGAAGAGGTAGCCGGCGTCGTGGGGACCGGCGGCGGCCTCGGGGTGGTACTGGACGGAGAAGCCGGTGAGGGCGCCGTCGGCGTTGCGCAGCTCGAGGCCCTCGACGACGTCGTCGTTGAGGCACACGTGGCTGACGCTCGCCTCGCCGTACGGCGTGGTGGTGGCCCGGTCGAGGGGCGCGTCGACCGCGAAGCCGTGGTTGTGGGCGGTGACCTCGACCTTGCCGGTGGTGCGGTCCAGCACCGGCTGGTTGATGCCGCGGTGGCCGTAGCCGAGCTTGTAGGTGCCGAAGCCGAGGGCCCGTCCGAAGAGCTGGTTGCCGAAGCAGATCCCGAAGTACGGCAGCCCGCGCTCCAGCGCTCCGGTCAGGGTCGTCAGGTCGGCGGTGGCGGGGTCGCCGGGGCCGTTGGACAGGAACAGCCCGTCGGCGCCGGTCGCGAGCACGTCGTCGAGGGTCGCGGTGCTGGGCAGCACGTGGACCTCGATCCCGCGCTCGGCCATCCGCTGCGGGGTCATCGCCTTGATGCCCAGGTCGAGGGCGGCCACCGTGAACCGCTTCTCCCCCACGGCCGGGACGACGTACGCCGTGTCGGTGCTGACCTCGCCGGCCAGGTCGGCGCCCGCCATCGACGGCTGCTCCTGCACGCGGGCCAGCAGCGCTGCGGGGTCGGTCTCGGAGGTGGAGATGCCGACCCGCATCGCGCCGCGGTCGCGCAGGTGGCGGGTCAGGGCGCGGGTGTCGATGCCGGAGATGCCGACGACACCCTGGTCGCGCAGCGCGTCGTCGAGGCTGCGGCGGGACCGCCAGCTCGACGGGATCCGGGCAGGGTCGCGCACGACGTAGCCGCTGACCCAGATCCGGGAGGACTCGTCGTCCTCGTCGTTCATGCCGGTGTTGCCGACGTGGGGCGCGGTCATCACGACCACCTGGCGGTGGTAGCTGGGATCGGTGAGCGTCTCCTGGTAGCCGGTCATGCCGGTGGAGAACACGGCTTCGCCGAAGGTCTCGCCCGCGGCTCCGTAGGAGTCGCCGTGGAAGGTGCGGCCGTCCTCGAGGACGAGCATCGCGGTCTGGTGGGCGGGGGCAGGAGTCACCTGCGTCGTACCTCCTTCTCCGCCTCACGGGACGGATCGTTAAAGGATGTCGAACGGGGCCGACCCTACCAGCGGGCACCCCCGCTCCCGGAGCCGCCACGTGTGCGTGAGATCACCGCGTCACCGGGTCGTCATCCGGTGCACACGTGTGTCCATACTGGGGGTATGCCACGTACTTCAGCCGACCGTCGCCCGCGCCCGGACCGCCCGTCCCCGGCCCGCCCGGGTCTGGCTCGCCGGCGCCGTCGTCGGCGCCACCGTGGGCGGCGTGCTGGCCGCCGCGGCCGTGCTCGCGACGCCCGCGCAGGCACTCGGGGAGGTCCCGGTCCAGTGCGCGAACCAGAAGGTCGTGATCGAGACCGACGGCCTCTCCTACCAGCTCCAGGGCACCTGCGGCGTGGTCGTGGTGAAGGCGGACGACACGGTCGTCGACGTACCCGCCTCCCGCCGGCTGGTCGTCCGCGGCCACGGCAACACGGTCACGGCACGTCCGGGCGACCGGGTGCTGGTCCGCGGCCACGGCAACCAGGTCCGGGTCGAGTCCACCCGGGTGCTGGTGGCCGACTCCCCCGGCTCGCGGGTCCGGATCATCGGCCTGGTCGAGACGGCGCGGGTCTCCGGACGCGACCTCCGCCTCGCGGCACGCCAGATCACCGACCTCCGGGTCGCCGGACGCCGCCACGACGTGACCGCCCGTCGCGGGTACGACGCGCGCGTGCCCGGCAACGGCAACCGGGTCGAGCTCCGGCGGCTCGACACCCTCGGCATCGGCGGCGACCACAACACGGTCGTGGTCCGCCGCTACGCCACCACGGTCTCCGACTCCGGGGTGGGCAACACGGTGCGGGTCAACCGCCGACGCTGACGCACCACGCGTCCAATCCCCCGGCGTGCCGGTGACGAATCCTCACCGCACCTCGAAGGAGATGAGGACGTTGACGACCACTCACCCCGACACCCGCCCCGACACCCCGGTCGGCCTCCGCGCGCCCGAGGCGCAGCACCCGCGGCTCGACGCGTGCGCGTGCGGCCAGGAGCTCGACACCTGCCACCAGCGCCACTGCCCGCGCTGCGGCTCCACCCTCGTCGGTCGCGCCGCCTAGCCGAGCGAGTGCTGCTCGCCCTCCCACCGACGTCGGAGCCAGCGGTCGTGGGAGGCGACGACCACGGTGCCCGGCGTCGTCCCGAGCGCCTCCTCGAGCTCCCCGGCCAACGCCAGCGACAGGTGGTTGGTCGGCTCGTCGAGCAGCAGCAGGTCCGGCCCGGTCGCGACGGCCAGCGCGAGCCCGAGCCGACGCCGCTGACCGACCGAGAGCCGGCCCACCGGCGTCCCCAGGTCGCGCGGGTGCAGCAGTCCCAGGCCGCGCAGGGGCCGGGCCTCGGCCTGCGCGTCGCCCAGGGCCCGGCGGTACGTCGCCAGCGCGTCGGCCCGTGGGTCGGGCAGCACCACGTCCTGCGCGAGCTCGGCGACGCGGCGGGCCGCGACGTGGACCTCGCCCGTGCGGTCGGTGACCCGCCCGGCCAGCACCCCGAGCAGGGTCGACTTGCCGGACCCGTTCTCCCCCGTCACCAGGAGGTGGCCGCCGGCGGGGACGTCGAGCCGGTCGAGCCGGAGCCGCCCGGGCACGACCAGGTCGCGCACCACGACCACCCGGCCGTCCGTCCCGCCGTCGGTCAGGTCCGCCCGCAGGCGCAGCGGCGCCGGCGGCTTGCGCACCTGCTCCCCCTCGGCCGCGGCCAGCTGACGCTCGGCCTGCCGCTTGCGCCGGGCCAGGGTCGACTCCACCCGCGCGCCCTTGAACGCGTGGATGAACTTGTCGTTGTCCCGCGGGGCTCGGCCGTGGGCGACCGCGCCGGTGCCGATCCGGGTCGCCGCCCGTAGCCGGTCGAGCTCCTCCTGCTGGGTCCGCCAGGTCTCCTCCCACCGGTTCCGGGTGTCCTCGCGGTGCTGCTCGTACGCCGACCACCCACCACCGAACCGGCGGCCACCCTCCCCGTCCGTGCCCAGCGGGGATGGGTCGAGGTCGATCAGGTCGGTCGCCACGTCGTCGAGGAACACCCGGTCGTGGCTGGCGAAGAGCACCACCCCCGGGAGGTCGCGGAGGAACGCGGTCACCACCTCGGTCGCGTCGTCGTCGAGGTGGTTGGTGGGTTCGTCGAGCAGCAGGCAGGCCGGCCTCGTCGTCATCACGGTCGCGAGCGCGAGGCGGGTCCGCTGGCCGCCGGAGAGCGTGCCGATCCTCCGGCCCCTCGCCAGCCCGGACAGGCCGAGCCGCTGCGCGGCGACCTCGGCCCTGCGGTCGGCGTCCCAGGCGTCGTGCGCCAGCGCCCACTCCAGCCTGGCGGCGTACTCCTCCGCGGCCGTGGGCCGACCACGAGGCCGATCAGTGAGGAGGTCGGCAGCCAGGCGCTCCACGTCGGCCACCGCGTCCCGCAGCGGGCGCAGCGTCGCGTCGAGCACCTGTCCGACCGTGTGCTCGTCGCGGAAGGGCGGCTCCTGCCCGAGGAAGACCAGGTCGGGCGGGACCTCGACGACCCCCTCGACCCGGGCTCGCGACGGGAGCCGGCCGGCGACCGCCCGCAGCAGGGTGGACTTGCCGGACCCGTTCTCGCCGACCAGGCCGATCCGGCGGCCCGGCTGGGCCATGAGGTCGAGTCCGTCGAGCACCGGGGCGGGACGGTCGGGGAAGGCCACGACGAGGTCGCGGACGACGAGGGGCTGGAGGGGTGCGGTCATGGGGAGGCCTGTCGACGGAGGTCGAGGACCCGCCGGGCGGAGGTGCCGCGGACGCGGGTCGGGTCAGACGTGGATCCACATGGTGCGTCCAGCCTAGGCAGCCTCCCCCGGGGTCGTCACCCGGTTTTCGCTCCGCCGAACCGCATCTCCGATGAGTATCAGGCCGGGCCCGGGTCCACTCCTGCAGGTGACGACACACCACGGGACCGGGAGGGGGTGAGGACGATGACCACCGAACGACACGCCTGGGCCAGCCTCCACGTGCTGGAGCCGGTCGGCGCGGGAGCGGCTCGACACGTGCGCGTGCGGCCAGGACCTCGACACCTGCACCGGTCGGCACTGCCCGCGCTGCGGATCATCCCTCGCGCCCCGTGCCGCCTGAACAGGACCCGCGTCGAGACCGGGGGGCCGCGACTAGGGTCGCCGCATGGCTCACGGCACCCACGACCACGGCAACGACCCGCGCAACGACGACATCTCGATCTGGGTCAACGGCGAGCTGAAGCCGCGGGCGCAGGCCGTGGTGTCGGTGTTCGACTCGGGCTTCGTGCTCGGGGACGGCGTCTGGGAGGGCCTGCGGGTCCACCACGGGCACCCGGCCTTCCTCGAGACCCACCTCGACCGGCTCTGGCAGGGCGCCGCGGCACTGATGATGGACATCGGTCTGACCCGTCAGGAGCTGACCCGGGCGCTGTACGACACGCTCGCGGCCAACGACATGCACGACGGCGTCCACATCCGTCTGATGGTCACGCGGGGCGTGAAGTCGACGCCGTACCAGGACCCGCGGGTCACCGTCGGCCCGGCCACCGTGGTGATCATCGCCGAGCACAAGGAGCCGATGCCGAGCACCGTGACCGAGGGCATCACCCTCTTCACGACCCACGTGCGGCGGGCGACCCCGGACACGCTCGACCCGAAGCTCAACGCCCACAGCAAGCTGAACGACATCCAGGCCTGCATCCAGGCCTACACCGCCGGTGCCGACGAGGCGCTGATGCTGGACCCCCACGGCTTCGTCGCGACCTGCAACTCCACCCACTTCTTCATCGTCACCCCCGACGGCGAGGTGTGGACCTCCGACGGCCGGTTCTGCCTCGGCGGGATCACCCGGGGGAACGTCCTGGCCGTGTGCCGCGATGCGGGCATCACTGCCCGCGAGACGACGTTCAGCCTCACCGACGTCTACTCCGCGAGCGAGGCGTTCGTGACCGGCACCTTCGCCGGCCTGGTCCCGGTGCGGACCGTCGACGGCCGCACGATCGGCTCCGGAGCCCGCGGCCCGGTCGTCGAGCGGCTCCAGGGCCTGTACGCCGAGCACGTGGAGGCCGACGTCGCGGGACGGACCGTGCCGTGACCGACCCAGTCCGCGTCGCGATGTGGTCGGGCCCCCGCAACATCTCGACCGCGATGATGCGCGCCTGGGAGAACCGGGCCGACACGGTGGTGGTCGACGAGCCGTTCTACGCCGCGTTCCTGGCCCGCACCGGCCTCGACCACCCGGCCCGCGAGGAGGTGATCGCGTCGCAGCCGACGTCGCTCACGGAGGTCGTCGCCGAGCTGGCTGCCCCGCTCCCCGAGGGTGTGACCGTCCACTACGCCAAGCACATGACCCACCACCTGGCACCGGCGCAGGACCTCGGCTGGGCGGGCGACTTCCGCAACGTGCTGCTGATCCGCGACCCGGCCGAGGTGGTGGCGTCGTACGTGAAGTCGCGCGAGGCCTGCGAGCCCGAGGACATCGGCCTGCTCCAACAGGTGTCCCTGCTCGAGACGCTCGAGTCGCTCGGGGAGCAGCCACCGGTGATCGATGCCGCCGACTTCCTGCGCGACCCCGAGGGCCACCTGCGCTGGCTGTGCGACTGGCTCGGCCTCGACTTCACCGACCGGATGCTGGCCTGGCCGGCCGGGCCGCGGGAGTCCGACGGCGTCTGGGCGCCGCACTGGTACGACGCGGTGTGGGCCTCGACCGGCTTCGCGCCGTACCGGGCCCGTGCCGTCGACCTCGACGACCACGATGCCGCGGTCGCCGAGGTCTGCCGCCCGGCGTACGAACGGCTCCGCTCCCTGCGTCTGGTCCTGTGACCGTGAGCGGATCAGCAGAGCTTGCCGTCGAGGACGGTGGCGCGCCCCCGCAGGAAGGTGGCCACGACCCGACCCGGCAGCTCACGCCCGGCGTACGGCGTGTTGCGCGAGAGCGACACCGACTCGCTGCGCTCGACCACCCGGCGCACGGACGGGTCGTAGAGCACGACGTTGGCCGGGGCACCCTCGGCGATCGGCTGGCCCTGGTCGGCCACCCGGCCGATCCGCGCCGGCGCGGCGGACATGCGCTCCGCGACGCCCGCCCAGTCGAGCAGACCAGGGTCCACCATCGTCTCCTGCACGATCGAGAGCGCGGTCTCCAGGCCGAGCATGCCGAACGCGGCGGCCGCCCACTCGCAGTCCTTGTCCTCGTGCGGGTGGGGCGCGTGGTCGGTGGCGACGACGTCGATCGTGCCGTCGGCCAGGCCGGCCCGTAGCGCCTCGACGTCGGCGGCGCCGCGCAGCGGCGGGTTGACCTTGTAGATCGGGTCGTACGTCGCCGCGAGCTCGTCGGTCAGCAGCAGGTGGTGCGGGCAGGCCTCGGCGGTGACGTTCCAGCCCTTCTCCTTGGCCTGCCGGACGATCTCGACCGAGCCGGCCGTCGAGACGTGGCAGACGTGGAGACGCGAGCCGACGTGGGCGGCCAGCAGGCAGTCGCGGGCGATGATCGCCTCCTCGGCGACGGCCGGCCAGCCCGGCCAGCCCGAGGCGGCCGGAGAGATCGCCCTCGTTCATCTGCGCGCCCTCGGTCAGCCGCGGCTCCTGGGCGTGCTGGGCGACGACGCCGTCGAAGGCCTTGACGTACTCCAGCGCGCGTCGCATCAGCACCGCGTCGTCCACGCAGTGGCCGTCGTCGGAGAACACCCGGACCCGGGCCGCGGAGTCGGCCATGGCGCCGAGCTCGGCGAGCTGGGTGCCCTGGAGCCCGACGGTGACCGCGCCGACCGGGTGGACGTCGCAGTAGCCGCCCTCCCGGCCGAGCCGCCAGACCTGCTCGACGACGCCGGCGGTGTCGGCGACCGGCTCGGTGTTCGCCATCGCGTGGACGGCGGTGTAGCCGCCCATGGCCGCGGCCTGGGTGCCGGTCAGCACCGTCTCGGCGTCCTCGCGTCCGGGCTCGCGCAGGTGGGTGTGGAGGTCGACCAGGCCGGGCAGCGCGACCAGGCCGGTCCCGTCGACGACCTCGGCGCCGTCCGCCGCCGCGTGCGGGGCGAGGTCGTCGCCGATCGCGGCGACCACCCCGTCGTGCAGCAGCAGGTCGGTCGGGGCGCCGTCGAGGATCGAGGCCCCCTGGATCAGGTAGGTGGTCACGCGTCGTCGCCTTCCGGGGTGGTGGAGTCGTCCTCGGACCCGCTGAGCAGGAGGTAGAGCACCGCCATCCGGACGGCGACACCGTTGGTGACCTGCTCGACGATCACCGAGCGGTCGGAGTCGGCGACGTCGGCGGTGATCTCCATGCCGCGCACCATCGGGCCGGGGTGCATCACGATCGTGTGGTCCTGGAGCGTCGCCATCCGGCGGCCGTCGAGGCCGTAGCGCCGGGAGTACTCGCGCGCCGTCGGGAAGAAGCCGCCCTTCATCCGCTCGGCCTGGACCCGCAGCATCATCACCACGTCGGCCTTGGGCAGCACCGCGTCGAGGTCGTACGACGTCTCCACGCCCCACGAGTCGACGCCGACCGGGAACAGCGTCGGCGGGGCCACCAGGGTGACCTCGGCGCCGAGCGTCTGGAGGAGCAGCGCGTTGGAGCGGGCGACCCGCGAGTGCAGGACGTCACCGACCACGGCGACCCGGCGCCCGTCCAGGGCCCCGAGGTGGCGCCACATGGTGAACGCGTCGAGCAACGCCTGGGTGGGGTGCTCGTGGGTGCCGTCGCCGGCGTTGACCACGCTGGAGTGCACCCAGCCGGAGTGGGCGAGCCGGTGCGGGGCACCGGACGCGCCGTGGCGCACCACGACGGCGTCGGCCCCCATCGCCTCGAGGGTGAGGGCGGTGTCCTTGAGCGACTCGCCCTTGGAGAGCGAGGAGCCCTTGGCCGCGAAGTTGATGACGTCGGCCGAGAGCCGCTTCGCGGCGGCCTCGAAGGAGATCCGGGTGCGCGTGGAGTCCTCGAAGAAGAGGTTGACGACGGTCCGCCCGCGCAGCGCGGGCAGCTTCTTGATCGGCCGGTCGGCCAGCGACCGCATCTCGGCGGCGGTCGTCAGGACCAGCTCGGCGTCGTCGCGCGACAGGTCGGCCGCGGACAGGAGGTGTCTCTTCACGGCTGGTCCCCCTCGTCGCTGCTGCGGCCCTCGATGGTGACGGCGTCCTCGCCGTCGATCTCCGCGACCGTCACCCGGACCCGCTCGACCAGCGAGGTCGGCAGGTTCTTGCCGACGAAGTCGGCGCGGATCGGCAGCTCGCGGTGGCCGCGGTCGACCAGCACCGCGAGCCGCACCGCCTCGGGCCGGCCGATCTCGGTGAGGGCGTCCAGCGCGGCCCGGATCGTGCGGCCGGAGAACAGCACGTCGTCGACCAGCACCACGGTGCGGCCGTCGATGCCGCCGGGCGGGATCTCGGTGTGCATGAGCGCGCGGACCGGGCCGCGCCGCAGGTCGTCGCGGTACATCGTCACGTCGAGCGAACCGACGGCGACGTCGGTGCCCTCGACGGCGGCGATCTTGGCGCCGATCCGCTCCGCGAGCGGGACGCCGCGGCTGGGGATCCCGAGCAGCACCAGGTCGCGGGGACCCTTGTTGCGCTCGAGGATCTCGTGGGAGATGCGGGTGAGGGCCCGGGAGACGTCACGGGCATCGAGCACGACGCGGCCGGCGTCGGTGGTCACTTCGTCCGGAGCAGGCATCGAGGTGCCGGACCTCCTTCTCCGCCTCACGGGACGGCTCGTTAAAGGATGTCGATCGCGGTCACCCTACCCGAGGACGGCGTGGTCGATCTCCAGGAAGGCCGCCACCTCGGGCACCCACCGGTCCCGCACGAAGGCGACGTGGCGCGGGTCGGCGTCGTAGGCGTCGTACGCCGCCCGGTCGGCGAACTCCATGACCACCCCGAAGCGGTAGTCGTTCTTCGCGCTGACCTCGCGCACGACCTCGTACGCCTCGACGCCCTCGATCTCACCGAGCGCCCGGAGCGCGTCGAGGAACGAGGTCTCCTCCGGGCTGCCCTCGCCGTGGTGGAGCGTGAGGGCGACGGTGTGGCGGAGTCGGGAGCCGGAGAGCGTCATGGGCACGACGCTAGCGGGCGGGGTCGCCGTCAGAGCAGCCCGGACATCCCCGCACACGCGGTCAGCCAGGCGCTGCGGGTGCCCTCGCTGAGCATCGCGTACGGGACGACGGACCCCGAGACGAGCACCGGGTCGTAGGGCACCCGGTAGACCGCCTTGGTGCGCTGCTCGTAGACCTGCACCAGGTCGGTGGCGAGCTGCTCGTCGACATGGGTCGAGGGGTCGGACAGCACCGTGATCGTCTTGTGCTTGAGGTCCTGGTAGCCGGCGTCCTGGAGGGCGTCGAGCATCCAGAGCCCGGAGTATCCGGTGTCCTCGCGAATCGTCGAGGTGATCACCAGCAGGTCCGCGGTCCGGGCGGCGGCCAGCCAGTTCTCGGCGCGCATGTTGTTGCCGGTGTCGACCAGGATCAGGCGGTAGAAGCGCTCCAGCAGCCCGTGCACCGCCGTGAAGTCCTGGGCCCGGATCATCCCGGTCACGTCGGGCCGCTCGTCGGAGGCGAGGATGTCGAAGTGGGCGTCGCCCTGCGACCGGACGAACGCGCCGAGGTCGCCGATCCGGGCCTGGTAGACGTCGTTGAACCGCTCGAGGTCCTCGAGCAGCTCACGCGTGGTGTTGCGGTGGTTGCTGCGGTGGCCACGGATGCCCAGCGTGCCGCGGGTCTCGTTGTTGTCCCACGCGACCACGCCGCCGCCGCGGACCGTGCCGAAGGTGTAGCCGGCCGCGAGCACGCCGGTCGTCTTCGCGGCGCCGCCCTTGGGGTTGAGGAACGCGATCGTGCGCGGGCCCTCGAAGTCACGCTGGATCGTGCGCCGGTGCTGCTCGTGGGCCAGCTCGGCCGCGCCCATCTTCGGGGAGACCGCGCCGCCGCTCCAGCGGCGGACCTTGCCGCGCCAGCCCCACGTCGCCGGCCCCATCTCGACCTGGTCGGAGCGACGCTCGAGGAAGTCGGTGGCCGACATGAACCTCGGCACGACGGCCTCCGGCTGCGGCTGTGGCTGGGCCTCCGACGGGACCACGGGGGTCGCCGGCGGGGTGGGCGGCATTCCCGGAAGGGGCCCGGGCGGCGGTCCCGGCGGGGGGCCCGGCGGCGGGCCGGGTGGGGTCCAGCCGGGCGGCGGGCCGGGCGGAAGCGGCGGGGTGACGGGGGCGGCGGGGGCGACCGGCTCGGCGGGCGCGGCGAACGGCGGCGGCGTCGGTGGCGCCTCGCCCGGCATCGGCCCGGTCAGCGGGTCGTGCGGTACCGCCTCGCGCCTCGACTGCTCGTAGGCCGCCAGCTCGTCGGCGGCGAAGAGCCGCTCGTGGGTGTCGGGCTCGAGTCCCTGCCAGCCCAGGGCCGGCTCCCCCGCTCCTGCGTCGGCGCGGTGGGTCGGCGTGTCCTCGCCGAGCTGCGGGTCGTGCGGCTGCTCGTCAGGCATGGGTTCCTCCAGGGCCGGGGGTCGCCTGCACGGCCGCCGGCGACGGCCGCACCCCCATCCTGACCTACCGCGGCCCCCACCAAACCTCCCCGACCTCCCCGACTTGTCAGGCACTTCTGCGGGTTGTCGGCCGTTGCCATGCCCGACAACCGACTGAACCCCCGGTCGACCGGGGGTTCACGCGCCCCTCACAGCATCGACGACACCGCCACGTCGACGGCGCGGTGGAAGGTGGGGTAGGCGAAGTGCATGGACGAGATCGTGGTGAGGGGGACCTCGGCGTGGACGGCGAGGGCGAGCAGGCCGAGCACCTCACCACCGGACGGGCCGGCCGAGGTGGCACCGACCAGGACGCCGCGCTCGGCGTCACCGACCAGCTTGAGCAGGCCGTCGTTCCCGCGGTCGTGGATCCAGCCCCGGCTGGACTGGGCGAGGTCGGCGAGGCCGATCCGGACGTCGAGGCCGGCGTCCCGGGCCTGCGCCTCGGTCATCCCGACCGAGCCGACCTCGGGGTCGGTGAACGTCACCCGGCTGACGGCACGGTAGTCAGCGGTGAAGCCGTCCCGGTCGAGGATGTCGCGGACCGCGATCTCGCCCTGGTACATCGACACGTGCGTGAAGGCACCGTGGCCGGTGATGTCGCCGACCGCCCACAGCCGCTCGCCGGCCCGCATCCGCTCGTCCGTGCCGACCGTGCGCGCGTCGGGGTCGAGGTCGACGGTGTCGAGCCCGATCCCGGACAGGTTCGGGCGACGGCCGGCGGCCACGAGCAGCTGATCGGCCTCGACCACACCGCGGTCGGTGGTGATCGTGAAGTGGCCGTCGTGGTCGACCCGGTCGACCGACAGCCCGGTCTCGACCCGGATCCCCTCGTCGCGGAACACCCGGGTGATCAGCGCGCTCGACTCCGGCTCCTCCACGGCGAGGATCCGGTCGGCGACCTCCAGCACGGTGACCTCGCAGCCGAAGCGGGAGAACGCCTGCGCCAGCTCGCACCCGATCGGGCCGCCGCCGATCACCGCCAGCGAGCGCGGGAGCTCGGCGACCTTCACGATCTCGCGATTGGTCCAGTACGGCGTCGCGTCCAGCCCAGCGATCGGCAGCGACGCCGGCGACGTCCCGACGCCGAGCACCACACCGCGGGCCGCGACGTACTCGTCGTCGCCGACCCGCACCCGCCCGGGCCCGTCCAGCCTTCCGGTCCCCCGGACGATCCGGACGCCGGCGTCCTCCAGCCGTTCGACGTGCGAGTCGTCCTGCCAGTGGTTGGTGGCCTGCTGGTCGACCCGCTGCGCGACGGTGCCCCAGTCGGGGTGCACCTCGGCGCGACCGGCGAGGTGATCGATCCGTCGCCCCTCGCCGAGCGTGTTGGCCGCGCGGATCATGATCTTCGAGGGGATGCAGCCGTAGAACGGGCACTCGCCTCCCACCAGGTCGCGGTCGACCCCGACCACCGTCAACCCGGCCTCGGCCAGCTTCTGGGCGGCGTACTCGCCGCCGGGGCCGAGCCCGAGCACCACCACGTCCACGTCATGCGTCGTCATGTCGCCCAGCATGCCCCACGACGGGGAGGTGACGACCTCGACCAGAAGGACCCTTCTCGGTGCCGGGCTGGCGGGTGGGGCCACCAGCTCGAGGATGCCGTGCGCCGCGCCGCCGCGTCGTACGTCGGGGGGAGGGTCGGCGAGATCGCCCTCACCGACAGACAGCACCACCCAGGGCATCGCCACCCCGGGTGCCCCTCTACGACGACCCCGCGACCGCGACCGTCGACCAGCTCGTCACCCGGCTCGTCAGCGAGATCGGCCTGGACGCCGAGCGTGACCCGGCCGGTGGAGCAGGCGGTCGGCGTGGTCGCAGACCTGGCCTGACGGCCGCTGTGGCGCTAGCGGTCGAGGTGGCGGGCGCGGGCGAAGGCGAACACGCCGTAGCAGGCGATGCCGACCGCGACGAGGGCGAGCAGGATCTGTCCGAACGGCTGCTGGACGATCTTCTGCAGGGCCTGGTCGAGCCCCGCGGACTTCTGCGCGTCGTGGGTCACCGCGGCGTAGACGAACAGGCCGCCGATGACCATGATCGCGATGCCCTTGGCGATGTAGCCGGCCTTGCCGGAGTAGCGGTACGCCTTGCTGGTCTCGGAGTTCTGCGGGCTGCCGTCGAGCTTCTCGAGGAACTTGTCGGTCCAGCCCTGCCACACGTAGTAGGCGCCGTAGCCGATGACGCCGAGCCCGATCGCGCCGACGATGAGCTGGCCACCGGTCATGTTCATCACCGTGGCGGTGAGGCCGGCGGTGCCGCCGCCGCCGCCGGACTGGTTGAGCGCCACCTGCAGGGAGGAGTACGCCAGCACGGCGTACAGCACGCCCTTGAAGAGCTGGGCGGCCATGCCCTTGGCGGCGTCGGAGCCGTCCTCGGTGCGGTACTCGTGCCAGGCCTCGAGCAGTCGCCAGAGGACGAGGGCGAACAACCCGACGGTGACGACCCAGATCAGGACGCCGCCGAGCGGCTGCTTGGCGAGGTACTCGAGGGCGCCGGTGCCGGAGGCCTGCTTGGCCTTCTCGCCGAAGGCGATCTGGAGGGCCAGCCAGCCGATGAGCAGGTGGACGATGCCGTAGGCGACGAGCCCGGCCCGGATCACGAGATCGAGTGCGTCGCTGTTGTCCGCCTGGTCGGCGGCGCGGGAAACGTTGGTCATGGGGCGACAGTAGGGCCTGCCGGCCGCGACCGGCTCACCCGGAGAGCGAGTCCTTCTCGCGCAGCAGCGAGCCGAGCACGCCGTTGACGAACTGGGGCGACTCGTCGGTCGACAGCTCGCGCACCAGCGACATCGCCTCGGTCACCGCGACCGGGTCGGGGACGTCGTCGACGTACAGCAGCTCGTAGAGGCCGATCCGCAGCACGTTGCGGTCCACGGCCGGCATCCGCTCGAGGCTCCAGCCGGTGGAGTACGCCGCCAGCAGCTCATCGATCCGGGCCCGGTGCTCACCCACCCCGCGCACCAGCACGGAGGTGTAGTCGTTGGTCGGGCCCTCGCCGTCCGCGATCGCCCGGTCGAGCGCCTCGACGGCGTCCTCGCTCCGGAGCTCGGAGGCGAACAGGATGTCGAGCGCCCGCTTGCGGGCCTTCGTCCTCGCAGCCATCAGGCGCGTCAGGACTTCACGCGGCCCAGGTAGGAGGAGTCGCGGGTGTCGACCTTGACCTTCTCCCCCTGGTTGATGAAGAGCGGGACCTGGATCTCGTGGCCGGTCTCGAGGGTCGCGGGCTTGGTGCGGCCGGTGGCGCTGTCGCCGACGACGCCGGGCTCGGTGTAGCTGATCACCAGCTCCACGGACGCGGGCATCTCGATGTAGAGCACGCGGCCCTCGTTGGTGGCCACGATCGCCTCCTGCTGCTCGAGCAGGAAGTTCTTGGCGTCACCGACGATGTCGGGGTCCAGCTCGAGCTGGTCGAACGTGCCGGTGTCCATGAAGACGTACGACGTGCCGTCGTTGTAGAGGTACTGCATCGTGCGCTTGTCGACGCTGGCGACCTCGACCTTGACGTCGGCGTTGAAGGTCTTGTCGACCGTCTTGCCGGACTCGACCGCCCGCAGCTTGGTGCGGACCACCGCGCCGCCCTTGCCGGGCTTGTGGTGCTGGAACCACATGACCTGCCACAGCTGGCCGTCCAGCTTGAGCACCATGCCGTTCTTGAGGTCGTTCGTCGTCGCCATGCGCGCGAGGATATCTGCGGTCGCGTCACGGCTCCTATTCGGCGAAGGCCCAGAGCACCTCGACCTTGACCGTGAGGTCGTCCTTGCCCGCCTTGATCGGCACCGCCGCGGACTCGTCGTACGCCGCACGCTGCAGGGCCACGCCCCAGGACCGGTCCCGGTTGCCGGTGGAGCGGTCGCCGACCTCGCGCAGGCCGAGCACGTCGCCCAGGCCCTGTCCGGTCGCGGCGGCGTACTGCTCGGCCTTGGCGGTGGCGGCCTCGACCGCCGCGTCCCGTGCCGTGGCGAGAGCCTCCTCGGGGTCGGAGACGCCGAGCCGCAGGTTGCTGGCGCGCACGCCGTTGCCACCGGTCTCGATGGCGGCAGTCACGGCCGCGCCGCCCTGGGTCAGGTCGCGGACCTTCACCAGCGCGCGTTGGGTGACCCGGTAGCCGGTCAGCACCGGCGGGCTGTAGGCGGGATAGTCGTAGACGGGGTACATCTGCAGACCGGTCGTCTGCACGTCGGCGTCGCGGACGTCGAACGCCTTGAGGCGGGCGAGGACCCGGTCCATGGTCGCGCTCGAGCCGGCCAGCGCCTGGTCGAGCTCGAGCTCCTTGCGCGTCACCTGCAGGGTGAACGTCAGCTGGTCGGGCACCACCGTGGCCTCGCCCTCCCCCACCATCCGCAGCACCCGCTCCTGGGCCGCGGCCGCGGAGGTGTCCGGAGCCGCGGCTGCCTGGGCCGGCGCGGGTGTCCCTCCCCCGCCGCCCATCAGGTACGCCACCACGAGGGCCAGCAGCACCAGCGCAGACACCAGCAGCCCCTTCACGCTCACCGTCACCGTCGAGTTCATGGCGGTCCGACGGGGACCGCGGCGGATCGGTTCCCTACGTGAGCGTGCGGACGTCGCCGGCGATGTTCCCGAGGGCCAGCACGAAGACCACCGCGAGCACACCGCGGGCCAGCCACGGGCCGACCGGGGAGGCGAGCAGCCGCGCTCCGGCGTCGTCGCGACGCAGCCCGAACCGGGCGGCGAACCCGGCGAGCAGGAGTGCCAGGAGCGGCAGCAGCGGGAACACGACGAACCACACGAGCACCCCGCCGCGCCAGAGCCAGCCGGGGGCGTCGTCCCGGGCCAGCAGTCGCTCGGCCAGGACGGTGAGGAGCGCGACGTACACGGTCGGGACGAGGACGAACAGGCCGACCGCCAGCCAGACCGGGTCGAGGAGGACGAAGTCGACCCCGTCGGCGTGCACGATCGGCGCCGCCACCACGATCCCCGCCCCGAGCGACATCGACAGCACCCGGAACCACGGCGGCCCGATCATCAGGCCGCGGAGCGCGACGTACATCCCGGCGCCGAGGACGCCGAAGCCGGTCCCGACCAGGAGCACCAGGTTCAGCGTCCCGCTCAGCGTGACCTGACCCATCACGAAGCCGTCGTCACTGGTCAGGCCGGCTGCCTCGGGGTTGAGCCGCACCAGCAACGACATCGCCAGGCGCGAGCCGATCCCGGCGACCAGCCACCCGCACACGACGCCGACCGCCGTCACGGTGCCGAGGACGCGGGCTGCCGACCGCAGCTGGGCCCGGAAGTCCGCGGCGAGGTCACCCCGCGCGTCCACCTGCAGATCCGTGCCCGCCATGTGCACCTCCCGGTCCACCCCGTGCCAGCGAGTGTGGCACCGGCGGGGGGCCACCGGACAGCCCCGTTCTAGTCCGCGCCCTGCCCGGTGCGTCCGTGCTGCGCCACGAGCTCCAGCGCCTGCCGGTACCCGTCGACACCGAGGCCGGCGATGGTGGCGAGGGCGTGGGGCTCCACGAGGGAGGTGTGGCGGAACGGCTCGGGGCGCTGCTTGGGCTCGGAGAGGTGGACCTCGACGAGCGGGGCGGTGAGCTGGGCGCAGGCGTCGAAGAGCGCGTAGGAGTAGTGGGTCCACGCGCCCGCGTTCAGCACGACCGGCGTCGCGTCGTCGGCGGCGGTGTTGAGCCAGTCGAGGAGCTCGCCCTCGTGGTTGGTCTGCCGGGTCTCGACATCGAGGCCGAGGCCGCGACCCCAGCCGGCGCAGAGGTCCGCGAGCTCGGCGTGGGTGGTGCTGCCGTAGATCTCGGGCTGTCGTCGGCCGAGCCGGCCGAGGTTGGGCCCGTTGAGCACGAGGACCTTCATGACCTGCCTCCGATCCGGGCGTACGCCGCCCGCAGGTGGTCCTCGGACGGCCCCTCGAGCACCTGCGGCCGCGCGATGTCCCGCAGGACGACGAACCGCAGGGTGTCGCCACGGGACTTCTTGTCCACCTTCATCGTCGCGTGGAGGTCGTCGAAGGGGGCGTCGTCCCAGGTGACCGGCAGGCCGACCCGCGCGAAGGCGTCCCGGTGCCGGGTGACGGTCACGGCATCGAGGACCCCGGCGAGGCCGGCGAGCTCGGCGGCGTACACGCAGCCGATCGCGACCGCGTCGCCGTGCCGCATCTCGTAGCCGGACGCCCGCTCGAGCGCGTGGGCCAGGGTGTGGCCGTAGTTGAGGACCTCGCGGCCGGGGTGACCGTCGGCGCCGCCGGTCTCGCGGAGGTCGTCCGCGACGACCTCGGCCTTGACCCGCACGGCCCGCTCGACCAGCTCGCGGAGCACCGGCGAGTGCGGGGTCAGCGACGTCGGGTCGGTCGACTCGACCAGGTCGAGGATCCGCGGGTCGGCGACGAACCCGCACTTCACGACCTCGGCCAGTCCGGCGACCAGGTCCGCACGCGGCAGCGAGTCGAGGGTGGCCAGGTCGCAGAGCACGCCGGCCGGCTCGTGGAAGGAGCCGACCAGGTTCTTGCCCGCCGCCGTGTTGATGCCGGTCTTGCCCCCGACCGCCGCGTCGACCATGCCGAGCAGGGTCGTGGGGACGTGGACGACCCGCACCCCGCGCAGCCAGGTCGCGGCCACGAAGCCGCCGAGGTCGGTCACCGCGCCTCCGCCGAACGCGACGACGGCGTCGGAGCGGGTGAAGCCGCGCTCCCCCAGCGCCTCCCAGCAGTCGTTCGCCACGGACGCGGTCTTGGCGCTCTCACCGTCGGGCAGCCCGAGCGCGAGCACGTCGACGTGCGGGACCAGCGCGTCGACCAACGGCTGGGCCAGCCCGGCCAGCCGCTCGGCGTACAGCACGGCGACCCGGCGCACGTCGGGCCCCAGGAGGTCCGGCAGCCGGCCGAGGAGGTCGCGGCCGACCACCACGTCGTACGGCGCGGCCCCGCCGACCGGGATGACGGTCTCGCTCATGCGAGCAGCCCCTGGACCTCGCGGGCGATCTCGTCCGGGCTGCGGTCGTCGGTCACGACGACGTGGGTGGCGACCGACTCGTAGACGGGGGTGCGCTCGTCGAGGAGCGCCTTGATCCGGCCGCGCACGTTGCCGAGCAGCAGCGGCCGCCCGCTGCCGAGCCCGACCCGCTTCACGGCGTCGGAGAGGCCCACCTGGAGGAAGACGACCGTGTGGTCGGCGAGCAGGTCACGCGTGGCGGGGTCGAGCACGGCTCCCCCGCCGAGCGCGAGCACGCCGTCGTGGTGGGCGAGCGCGTCGGCAACCGCGGCCGCCTCGAGGACCCGGAAGTGGTCCTCGCCGTCGTCGACGAAGATGTCGGAGATGCTGCGGCCCTCGGTGGCCTCGATGTCGGCGTCGGTGTCGCGCACGGGCACGCCCCACGCCTCGCCGAGCAGCGTGGCCAGGGTGGACTTGCCCGCTCCCATCGGGCCGACGAGCACCACGCACGGTCCGGTCACCGGTACCTCAGCGTGTCGAGGTAGGACTGCGCGTTGCGCCGGGTCTCCGACAGCGAGTCGCCACCGAACTTCTCCAGCACGGCGTCCGCCAGCACCAGCGCCACCATCGCCTCGGCCACGATGCCCGCGGCCGGGACGGCACAGACGTCGGAGCGCTGGTGGTGGGCGGTGGTCGCCTCTCCGGTGCTGACGTCGACGGTGCGCAGCGCCCGCGGCACGGTCGCGATCGGTTTCATCGCCGCGCGGACGCGCAGCACCTCACCGGTCGTCATCCCGCCCTCGGTGCCGCCGGAGCGTCCCGACGTACGCCGCAGGCCCTCGTCGGTGGGCACGATCTCGTCGTGCGCGAGCGACCCGGGGGTCGCGGCGAGCTCGAAGCCGTCGCCGACCTCGACGCCCTTGATCGCCTGGATGCCCATCAGCGCGCCGGCCAGCCGGGAGTCGAGCCGCCGGTCCCAGTGGACGTGCGAGCCGAGGCCCGGCGGCAGCCCGTGGACGACGACCTCGACGACCCCACCGAGCGTGTCGCCGTCCTGGTGGGCCTGGTCGATCGCCGCGACCATGCGGGTGCTGGTGTCGCCGTCGAGGCAGCGGACCGGGTCGTCGTCGAGCCGGGACACGTCGTCGGGTCCGGGGACGGACCCGGCTGGTGCGCGCACCCCGCCCAGCTCGATGACGTGGGAGACGACGCGGGCGCCGACCGCCTGCTCCAGGAAGTTCGTGGCGACCCGGCCGAGCGCGACCCGGGCCGCGGTCTCGCGGGCGCTGGCCCGCTCGAGGATCGGGCGGGCCTCGTCGAAGCCGTGCTTCTGCATGCCGACGAGGTCGGCGTGGCCGGGCCGCGGGCGGGTCAGGGCGGCGTTGCGGGCCAGCGCGTCCAGCTCGACGGGGTCGACCGGGTCGGCCGACATCACCTTCTCCCACTTGGGCCACTCGGTGTTGCCGACGATGAGCGCCACCGGCCCGCCCTGGGTCAGCCCGTGGCGCACTCCCCCGGTGATCGTCACCTCGTCCTGCTCGAACTTCATCCGGGCACCCCGGCCGTAGCCGAGCCGCCGCCGCGCGAGCGCGTCGCCGATGTCGTCGGAGGTCACGCGGACGTGCGAGGGCAGCCCCTCGAGGATCGCGACCAGGGAGGGGCCGTGGGACTCACCCGCGGTCAGCCAGCGCAGCATGCGGTCAGTGTTTCACGTCCGGGTCCAGCCCCGATCCGCGCGCTGGCGCGTGGAACCGGCGTTCAGCCCCCCACGAGACGGGCGAGGACCGGCTCGCCCCAGAGCAGCCCCACGAGCGCCCCGACCAGCATGAACGGCCCGAACGGGAACGCCGTCTTCAGCAGCGCCCGGTCCCACTTCACCAGCGCGAGCAGCAGGCCGGGCAGGCCGAAGACCAGGAAGCCCGAGTAGGCGCCGACCACCAGCTCCGACCAGCCGACGTGCCCGAGGGAGAAGCCGACCAGCGCGGCCAGCCGGACGTCCCCGAAGCCCATGCCGGCGGAGTGGATCCGCCACATCAGCCAGTAGATCGAGCGGACGACGACCAGCCCGATCGTCGCGCGCACCACGTTGTCGGCATCACCCGTCACGAGCCAGAGCACGACCGCGACGGCGATCGCGTACGCCGTGGCCGGCAGCACGACCCGCGAGGGCAGCAGGCGGGTGTGCCAGTCCACGACGGCCAGCAGCACGCACACCGGCACCAGGGGCACGAGCGCGACCAGCCAGGGGTCGTCGCCGAGCGTCCACGCGGCCAGCGCGGCCGCGGCCGCCGACGCGGGGGCCGCCCACCACACCAGGCCGCGCCGCCGCGCGACGTCGACGTACAGCGGCTTGGGGTCCTCGTCCTCCGTGGACTCGTCGAGCTCCGGCTCGGGGAGTGCGGCCACGAGTCGGGGTGCCAGCAGGGCCAGCAGGGCGGCCACGAGTGCGGAGACCGCGACCGCGGCGCCCGTGGTCACGGCCGGACCTCCAGTGCGGCTTCGCCGGCAGCGCGCATCGCCGCCAGCGGCGCGGTCCGACCGGTGAACAGCTCGAACTGGAGGGCGGCCTGGTGGACCAGCAGGTCCAGGCCGCCGACCAGGACCCGGTCGCGGGCGGAGGCCGCGAGCGGCGTGGGCCACGGGTCGTAGACGACGTCGAAGACGACCGGCACCTGCGCACAGCGGTCGACCAGGTCGGGGGTCTGGGCGTCCGCGGGGATCGTGGAGACGACCACGTCGCCGACCGCCTCGTCGGTGGCGAGCGACCCGATCCGCACGGCCGGGCGGGCCGGGTGGGTGTCGATCGCCGCCAGGGTCGCGGCGGCCCGTGCCGGCGAGCGCACGAGCAGGGTGAGCGACCCGGCCCCGAGCTCGCACAGGGCGAGCGCGGTGGAGGCGGCGGTCGCACCGCCGCCCAGGATGGTCGCGGTCACGAACTGCTCGCCCCCGCGCTCCTGCAACGCCCGCACCGCACCGGGGACGTCGGTGTTGTCGGCCGACCAGGTGCCGCCCTCGCGGACCAGGGTGTTGGCCCCCCCGGCCGATCTCGCCCAGGCCGAGACGTCACCCCCCGCGAGGTCGAGCGCCTCGCGCTTGAGCGGCATCGTGAGAGAGAGCCCTCGCCACGCGTCGTCGAGCCCGGCCACGAACCCGGCCAGCCCACCCGCGGGCACCCGGTGCGCGTCGTACTCCCAGTCGAGCCCGGTGGCGGCGTACGCCGCACGGTGCAGGACCGGCGAGAGCGAGTGGGCGATCGGGTCACCCAGGACGGCGCAGTGCATCAGGTCGGGCCTCAGCAGGCGTCGGAGGTGTCGCAGTAGGCGTCGAACTCCGCGTCGTAGGTGAGGAACTCGTCGTAGCTCTCGGCGAACTTCGTCTCGCCCGTCCGCAGGTTGACCGTCACGTAGTAGTACCAGTCACCCTCGGTCGGGTTGCCCGCCGCCGCGATCGCGGCCTCGCCCGGCGCCTCGATCGGACCCGGGGGCAGGCCCTCTGCGACGTAGGTGTTGTACGGCGACTCGAACTCGCGGTCCTCCGTCGAGATCGCGAACCCGAGATCACGGTCGAGCGCGAAGTTGATGGTCGCGTCGATCTGCAGGAGGCCGACCGTGCCGGCGGTGCCGGGGTTCTCGATCCGGTTGTAGATCACCCGGGCGACCTTGCCCCGGTCCTGCTGCCGGCTCGCCTCGGCCTCGATCAGGCTCGCGACGGTCATCAGCTCGTGCGGGGTGTAGCCGAGCTCGGCCGCCCGCTCCTCGAGCCCGGCGTCCTCGGCGGCCTGCTCCCAGCGGTCGACCATCGTCGACAGGATCGAGAGCGGCGTCGCGTCGGGTCCGATGTCGTACGTCGAGGGGAACAGGTAGCCCTCGGGGTTGCCCTCGGCGTAGTCGGGGAGCCCGATCCGGTCGGGGCTGGCGAGCACCTTCTGGTACTGCGCCTTGCTGAAGTCGGTGTTCTTGGCGAGCACGTCCACGATGTCGGCGACCCGCAGCCCCTCCGGGACGGTGACGGTGTCACGGATGATGTTGGCGGGGTCGAGCAGGATGTCGAGCGCATCGGCCGCGGCCATCTCCTTGCGGACCTCGTAGAAGCCCACCTGGATCGACGACGAGCCCGGCTCGCCGTTCGCGGCGTTGATGAACGCCTGCACCGAGGCCACCACGCCGGCGTCCTTGAGGCCGCGGCCCATCTCGGAGATGGTGTCGCCGGACTCGACCTGGAAGGTGACCTTGCCCTTGCCGGGACCGGCGTAGTCCTCCGGGTCGGCGAACTGGTCACGCACGAAGTCGACACCCTTGGTCACGGCGAAGTAGAAGCCGCCGACGACCAGGACCAGGGCGACCAGCACCGCCAGGCAGCCGGGGAGACGGCTCCGCTCCTTGCGCCGGCGACCCCCCTCGGGCAGCACGGCGTCGTCCTCGGTCTCCGGGGCCTCGTCGTACTCGCTCATCCGTCTCCTTCGACGGGCTCCCCGGGGGGCAGGCCCGTGGCACGTTCGGTGTCCAGTGCGTGCTGCAGGATCATCACCGCCGCGGCCATGTCGACCACGGCCCGGCGCTGCTGACCCCGCTTCCCCCGGTCGCGCAGCATAGCCTCCGCGGAGACCGTGGTGAGGCGCTCGTCGACGAGTCGCACCGTGACGGGTGCGACGCGTGTGGCGAGGACGGTCGCGAACTCGCGGACCTTGACGGCCGCGGGACCCTCCCCGCCGGACAGGGATCGGGGCAGCCCGACGACCACCTCGACCGCCTCCTCCTCGGTGACGATCGCCGCGAGCCGGCGCAGGTCGCCCTTCCCGCGGCGCACCGTCTCGACGGGGGTCGCGAGGAACCCCGACGGGTCGCTGCGCGCCACGCCGATCCGCGCGTCACCGGGGTCGAGCCCCAGTCGGACGCCGGCCCTCATCCGGCCGCCCGCCTCACGCGGTCCGACCGACCTCGGCCACCACCAGCGCCAGGGCCTCCTCGATCCGGGAGGTGTCGGAGCCGCCGCCCTGGGCGACGTCGTCCTTGCCGCCGCCCCGGCCGCCCACGAGGGGACCGATCGCGCCGACGAGGCTGTTGGCGCTCAGGCCGCGCTCGCGGGCCGCGTCGTTGACCGCTGCGACGACGGCGACCTTGCCGTCAGCGTCACCGATCACGACCACCACGCCGGGCTCGCCGGCCGGCAGCCGGCCCCGCACGTCGAGGGCGAGCTGGCGGACGTCGCCGCCGCCCGCGCCCGGGGCGTGGTGGGCCACGACCTTGGTCGCCCCCACCTGCTGCGCGGCGGCGGCGAGGTCGCCGCCGGCGTCGAGCAGCTGGGCCACCCGGACCTTCTCGATCTCCTTCTCGGCAGCACGCAGCTTCTCGACGATGTCGTGCACGCGCTCGGGCAGCTGCTCGGGCCGCACCTTGAGGGCCTCGGACAGCTGCGCGACCAGCAGGTGCTCGCGGGCGAGGAACCGGTAGGCGTCACCGCCGACGAGCGCCTCCACGCGGCGTACGCCGGAGCCGATCGAGGCCTCGCCCAGCAGCTTGATCACGCCGAGGTTGCCGGAGCGCTCGGCGTGGGTGCCGCCGCACAGCTCGCGGGCCCAGTCGCCGACGGAGATGACGCGCACCCGGTCGCCGTACTTCTCACCGAAGAGCGCCATCGCGCCGGACTTCACGGCGTCGTCCTGGGTCATCAGCTCGGCGTGCACGGCGAGGTCGGCCAGCACGAGGTCGTTGACCCGCGCCTCGACGTCGGCCATGACCGAGGTCGGCACCGCCCCGGTCGCGGAGAAGTCGAAGCGGAACCGGCCCGGGCTGTTCTCCGACCCGGCCTGGGTCGCGGTGTCGCCCAGCGCCTCGCGGAACGCCTTGTGGACCATGTGGGTCGCGGTGTGCGAGCGCGAGATCGACTTGCGACGCTCGATGTCGACCAGCGCCTGCGCGCCGGTGCCGACGACGACCTCGCCGGAGAGGACCTTCGCCTGGTGGACGATCAGGCCGGTGATCGGCGACTGCACGTCGCGGACCTCGAGCCGCGCGCCGTTCTCGAGCTCGATCACGCCCTGGTCGGCGAGCTGGCCGCCGCCCTCGGCGTAGAACGGGGTGCGGTCCAGGACCAGCTCGACCTCGTCGCCCTCGCGGGCCGACTCCACGACGCCGTCGGGCGTCACGATGCCGCGGACCGAGGCCTCGGTCACGACCTCGCCGTAGCCGGTGAACTCGACGGCACGGCCGAGGGAGTCCGCGACCGCGCGGTACGCCGAGGCGTCGCGGTGCTGGCCCTTCTTGGCGCGCGCGTCGGCCTTGGCCCGGTCTCGCTGCTCGCCCATGAGGCGGCGGAAGCCGTCCTCGTCGACGGAGAGCCCCTGCTCGGAGGCCATCTCGAGGGTGAGGTCGATCGGGAAGCCGTAGGTGTCGTGCAGCGCGAACGCCTTGGTGCCGGACAGCTGCACGCCGCCGGACTGCTTCACCTCGGTGGTGGCCAGGTCGAAGATCGCGGTGCCGGCGCGCAGCGTCTGCCGGAACGCGTCCTCCTCGGCGTAGGCGACGGTGGAGATCCGCTCCCAGTCCCGGTGCAGCTCGGAGTAGGTCTCCCCCATCTTGTCCCGCGAGACCGGCATCAGCTCCGGCAGCGCGCGGTCCTCGTAGCCGAGCAGCCGCATCGAGCGGACCGCCCGGCGCAGCAGCCGGCGCAGCACGTAGCCGCGCCCGTCGTTGCCGGGGGTGACGCCGTCACCGATCAGCATCATCGAGGAGCGGATGTGGTCGGCGACCACGCGCAGCCGCACGTCGTCGGTGTGCCCCTCGGACCCACCAGCGCCGTACCGGCGACCGGTCAGCTCCATGGCCTTCTCGATCACGGGGAACATGACGTCGATCTCGTACATGTTCTCGACGCCCTGGGTCAGGAACGCGACCCGCTCCAGACCCATCCCGGTGTCGATGTTCTTCTTCGGCAGCGAGCCGGAGATGTCGAAGTCCTCCTTGGACCGCACCGCGCTGAGCTCGTCCTGCATGAAGACCAGGTTCCAGAACTCCAGGTAGCGGTCCTCGGCGGAGAAGTCGCCGTCCGGGCCGTACGCCGGGCCGCGGTCGTAGAGGATCTCCGAGCACGGGCCGCCGGGGCCGGGCACGCCCATCGACCAGTAGTTCTCCTTGGGGCCGAGCCGGATGATCCGGTCGTCGGGCAGGCCGGTGACCTTCTTCCAGAGCCCCAGCGCCTCGTCGTCGCCGTCGAGGATCGAGGGGTAGAGCCGGCCCTCCTCGAAGCCCCAGCCCCCGTCGTCCTGGGACGTCGTGACCAGGTTCCAGGCCAGCTCGATGGCGCCTTCCTTGAAGTAGTCGCCGAAGGAGAAGTTGCCGCACATCTCGAAGAACGTGCCGTGCCGGGTCGTCTTGCCGACGTCCTCGATGTCGGGGGTCCGCACGCACTTCTGGACGCTGACCGCCCGGTCGTAGGGCGGGGACTCCTGGCCCAGGAAGTAGGGCTTGAAGGGCACCATGCCGGCGTTGACGAACAGCAGGTTCGGGTCGTCGAGCAGCAGCGACGCCGAGGGCACGGCGGTGTGGCCGGCCTGCTCGAAGTGCGCCTTGAACCGGCGGCGGATCTCCGCGGTGTCCATCAGTGGGGTCCTCTGCTCTCTAGCTGGGGGGTGTGTGGCCTCTCATGAGGCAGCACGCCGAACCTCTCTCGCAACTCGGTTTCACGCTCGGTCGCCCCCTGGGCGACCTCGTCGCGGAACATCCGGGCGCCGACGAACAGGGCGTTCATCCGGTCGTGGAGGCCCTGTGCCGTGAGCGCCTCGGCCGCCCGGCGGCCGCGGACCATGCCGTAGATCCCGGCACCGGCTCCGGCGACGAACCAGAGGCCGCGGTTCATGCCACGTCCTGCTGGTCGCTGCCCGGGTCGTCGCGTCGGCGCTGCTGCCACTCCCGGTAGGCCTCGCGCTGCTCCACGCGCCGCTGCTTGCGCGCCCGCTTCACCTCGCGCTTCATCTCGAAGCGGATCCGGTTGCGGGACTCCGCCGACAGCGCGCGTCGTACGCCGTGTCCGAGCGAGCCCAGCCGGATCACGCTCTCGCGCAGCATCAGGTCGGCGAACACCGCCCGCTCGAGCTGGACCGGCTCCGACCGGGCCTCACCGGTGCCCCGGCCGTCAGCCGCCTCACCGAGGTGGGTGATCGTGTACTCGCGCTCGTCGACCCGCAGCGGCGGCTCGGGTCGCTCCCGCTGCTCCTCGAGCCGGTCGAGCCGCTCGCGCAGCGCCGCCGCCTCGTCGCGCGCCGCCGCCAGGTCTCGCCCGGTGCGAGCCCGGAGCCGGGCGAACGCGACCAGCAGCACCAGCGCCACCAGCGCGAGTGCCGCGAGGGCGAGCCACTGCCACGTCATGGTGTCCGACCCTATCGGGCGATCCGGCGGCGGCGACCGGGTGTCGGGCCCGTGTGCGGCCCCGTGCCGGGATAGTCCGTGACGGAAATGCTCCCGTGGTGGCCGTTCCACGACATTTCCGTCACGGACTATCGAGATACACCGCTCCCTGACCGTGCCCCCACCTAGGGTTCCGGCCGTGGACGAGACCTCGGCACTGCTCGGTGAGCCGCAGCGCACGTACGAACCACGCTTCGGCGTCAGGCGCTGGGTGGGACTGGTGACGCTGGTGGCCGTGGTGACCGCCGGGGTCGGGTTCGGGTGGTGGGTGCGCCATCCGGAGGAGCTGCGGTGGGGTGGGTACGGGTTCGCCACCCAGCGCGCCGTCGACGAGCCCCTGTGGGCGTCCGTGTCCGACCCGGCACCCCGGCCCGAGGATCGTCGGGTGCTGACCCTGGACGCGATCGAGCCGACGGGGTTGGAGGGCCGCGCCGACGTCGACTACTTCGTGTGCCGCCTCCGGCCGGTCGGCGACCCCGTGATGACCGGGTCCGACGACGACGTCCAGCAGACGTGCCGCGAGCTGGTGCCGGCGCTGGGCGCCACGCTGGACCTCGAGGAGGACCCCCGCCAGCAGCTGATGGTGCGGGTGACGCCCACCCGTCCCGGCGTGGTGCGGATCCGGGCCCACCGCGTCACCTACGGCGACGGCTGGCAGACGGGCACGGACACCGTGGGTCCGCGCCTCCGGATCCGCGCGCGGCGCTGACCCGTCAGAACCGGTCAGAACCGGTCAGAGCAACCCCAGCCCGGCCGCGTGCTCGCGGACGACGTCGCTGTCGGCGGCGAGGACGAAGGGCACCTCGCCCTGCCAGGCGTCGCTGACCTCCTCGACCCTCCCGTCGCCGGGGTCGAGGCGGACCTCGCGGATGTAGACGGCCCGGACCCGGCCGGGGTGGGCGCGCACCGTGGCGGCGTAGATCTCCGGATCCTTCTCGCCGGAGTCCCCGATCAGCACGAACGACAGGGTCGGGTGCAGCTCGAGGATCTCCTCGATCCGCACCGCCTTCTGCTCGCGGCCACCGGCCCCACCGAGCAGGTCACGCAGCAGCACCGGCCCGGACGGGAAGCCGTGGTGGTCGAGGAAGGCCAGCAGGAACGCGTGCAGGTTCCACGGGCTCGACGAGACGTAGAAGATCGGTCGGTCGTCGGCGGCGAGGTCGCGGTAGAGCTCGGCGGCACCGCGGAAGGGCGTGCGCGTGAGCGCAGACCCGGTGAGGGTGCGGCGGACCATCTGGGCCACGCGCTGGACGCCGGTCTCCAGCACGGTGTCGTCCACGTCGGAGATCACGGCGTACGCCGCCCCGGCGGCCGGGACCCGCACCCGGACCCGGGTGGTGTGCAGCTCGGTCAGGCCGCGGTAGGTGCCGTCCAGCTCGACGGAGCCGTCGGTCCACGGCGCGACCAGGGTGGCCGGGTCGGGCCGGAGCCGGACCTTGAAGTAGCCCTCCTCGTCGGTCGTCGTCGTCACGCTCGCGTCGCCCACGCTCACCCGCAGCGGTACGCCGGGAAGCTCGTCGGTCACGAAGACGCTCATCGTGCGCAGCAGCGCCGCCCGGAGTCCCTCGCCCTCGACCGCCTCGGAGGGCGGTCGGTTGTCGAGCACCCGGCCCCGCACCACCACGCCGGCCGCGCTCCCGTGGCCGCCGTACACCTCGATCCGGAAGTGCGCGGGCGGTCCCTCGCCGGCCCGCCGTAGCCGGGCGGCGTCCCACGCCCGCTCCAGCCCGACGACCCAGCGCGACGCCCCCATGGGCCGCTCAGCCCTCGCCGCGCGTGATCGCACGGATCCGGGCCAGCCGCTCGGAGACCGAGGCCTCGGCGCCCAGGGTCGTGGGTGAGTAGTACGAGGTGCCGGCGAGCAGGTCGGGGAGGTACTGCTGCTCGGCGACGCCGTACGGCTCGTCGTGCGGGTAGACGTAGCCCTTCCCGTGGCCGAGGTCCTGGGCCCCGCCGTAGTGCGCGTCGCGCAGGTGCGAGGGGACGCTCCCGATCCGGCCCGCCTTCACGTCGGCGATGGCGCCGTCGATGGCGGTGATGACCGCGTTCGACTTCGGGGCGACGGCGAGATGGATGGTGGCCTGGGCGAGGTTGATCCGCGCTTCGGGCATCCCGATCAGCTGGACCGCCTGGGCCGCCGCGACCGCCGCGGTCAGAGCCGTCGGGTCGGCCAGGCCGACGTCCTCGCTCGCGTGCACGACCAGCCGGCGAGCGATGAAGCGCGGGTCCTCGCCGGCCTCGATCATCCGGGCGAGGTAGTGAAGAGCCGCATCCGGGTCGGACCCGCGGATCGACTTGATGAAGGCGCTGATCACGTCGTAGTGCTGGTCACCCTGCCGGTCGTAGCGGACCGCGGCCTGGTCGACCGCCGCCTCCGCGGACTCGAGGTCGATGGTCTCGCTGCCGCGCGCGGTCGCCGCCCGGGCTGCGGCCTCGAGGTAGGTGAGCGAGCGACGGGCGTCGCCGCCGGCCAGCCGGACGAGGTGCTCGCCGGCGTCGTCGGCCAGCTCGTAGCGGCCTCCCAGCCCGCGCTCGTCGACGAGGGCGCGCTCGAGGACGTCGCGGACGTCGTCGTCGGTCAGCGGCTGGAGCCGCAGCAGCAGGCTGCGGGACATCAACGGCGAGATCACGCTGAAGAAGGGGTTCTCGGTCGTGGCCGCGACCAGCGTGACCCAGCGGTTCTCGACCCCCGGCAGCAACGCGTCCTGCTGCGCCTTGCTGAAGCGGTGGACCTCGTCGACGAACAGCACGGTCTCCCGGCCGCCGCGGCCGAGCTCGGCGCGAGCGGCGTCGATCGCCGCGCGGACCTCCTTCACCCCCGCCGAGACCGCCGACACCTCGACGAAGCGCCGGTCGGTCTGCTGGCTGACGATGCCGGCGATCGTGGTCTTGCCCGTGCCGGGCGGACCCCAGAGCAGCAGCGACGTCGCCTGGTCCTCCTCGATCAGCTGGCGCAGCGGCGAGCCCGCGGCGCGCAGCTGCGACTGGCCCACGAGCTCGTCCAGGGTGCGCGGCCGCATCCGGACCGGCAGCGGCGCCGAGGCATGCGTGGTGGCGCCGAGCGACCCGGACCCGGGCTGCGCACCCGCCGGGGCACCCGGGACGTCGAACAGTCCCTGGTCACTCACCGGTCGTCGCTCACTCGGAGACAGGCTCCTTCGGCTCCGGCGTGCTGTCCACGCCCGCCTCCTTGCGCTGCTCCGGCGTGATCGGCGCCGGTGCCGCGGTGAGCGGGTCGAACCCGCCGCCGGACTTCGGGAACGCGATCACGTCGCGGATCGAGTCGGTGCCGGCGAGCATCGCGCAGATCCGGTCCATGCCGACGGCGATGCCGCCGTGCGGCGGGGCGCCGTACTTGAACGCGTCGAGCAGGAAGCCGAACTTCTCCTGCGCCTCGTCGGGACCGATGCCCATGACCTCGAAGACGCGCTTCTGCACGTCCTCGCGGTGGATACGGATCGACCCGCCGCCGAGCTCGCTGCCGTTGCAGACGATGTCGTAGGCGTAGGCCAGCGCCGGGCCGGGATCGGTGTCGAAGCTGTCCATGAACTCCGGCTTGGGGCTGGTGAAGGCGTGGTGGACGGCCGTCCACGAGCCGCCGCCGACCGCGACGTCGCCGCTGGCGACGGCGTCGGAGCTGGGCTCGAACAGCGGCGCGTCGACCACCCAGGTGAAGGCGTACGCCGACTCGTCGATCAGGCCGCCGCGGCGGCCGATCTCGAGCCGCGCGGCACCCAGCAGGGCTCGGCTGGACTTCGTGGCGCCGGCGCCGAAGAAGATGCAGTCGCCGGGCTGGGCGCCGACGTGGGCGGCCAGGCCGGCCCGCTCCTCCGTCGGTCAGGTTCTTCGCGACCGGTCCGCCGAGCTCGCCGTCCTCCTGGACCAGCACGTAGGCGAGGCCCTTGGCCCCGCGCTGCTTGGCCCACTCCTGCCAGGCGTCGAGCTTCTTGCGAGGCTGGGAGGCGCCGCCGGGCATCACCACCGCGCCGACGTACTCCGCCTGGAACACCCGGAACGGGGTGTCGGCGAAGAAGTCGGTGCACTCGACGAGCTCCTGGCCCATCCGGAGGTCGGGCTTGTCGGAGCCGAACCGGCGCATCGCCTCGGCGTAGGTCATCCGCGGCATCGGCCGCGGCACCTCGACCCCGATCAGCTGCCACATCTCGGCGAGCACGTCCTCCATCAGGGCGATCACGTCGTCCTGCTCGACGAAGCTCATCTCGATGTCGAGCTGGGTGAACTCGGGCTGCCGGTCGGCGCGGAAGTCCTCGTCGCGGTAGCAGCGCGCGATCTGGTAGTAGCGCTCCATGCCGGCCACCATCAGCAGCTGCTTGAACAGCTGCGGGCTCTGCGGGAGGGCGTACCAGCTGCCCGGGTGGAGGCGTGCCGGTACGACGAAGTCGCGCGCACCCTCGGGCGTGGAGCGGGTCAGCGTCGGGGTCTCGATCTCGACGAAGTCGTGCCGGTCGAGCACGTCGCGGGCCGCCTTGTTGACCTTGCTGCGCAGCCGGAGCGCGGCAGCCGGGCCGGGGCGGCGCAGGTCGAGGTAGCGGTGCTTGAGCCGCGCCTCCTCACCGACCTCGACGTGCTCGTCGATCGGGAACGGCAGCGGCGCCGAGGCACTCAGCACCACGACGTCGGCGGCGACGACCTCGATGTCGCCGGTCGCGAGGTTGGTGTTCTCGTTGCCGGCCTTGCGGGCGACGACCTCGCCGGTGACCTTGAGGCAGAACTCGCTGCGGAGGCTGTGGGCCACGGCCTCGTCACGCACCACGACCTGGACGACGCCGCTGGCCTCGCGCAGATCCAGGAACGCCACTCCCCCGTGGTCGCGACGGCGGGCGACCCAACCGGCGAGGGTGACGGTCTCTCCGACGTTCGCGGCACTCAACGTGCCGGCGTCGTGGGTGCGGATCACTGCTGCTCCTTGGTGATGGTCTGACGGAGGTCGTCGGTCGGTGGGATCCAGGCGTCCGGATCAGCCCCGACCTGGTCGCCGCTGCGGATGTCCTTGACCTGGTGGCCCTCGCCTGGTGACGCCGGGAGGAACCAGACATACGGGATCCCGCGCCGCTCCGCAAAGCGGATCTGCTTGCCGAACTTCTGCGGGCTCGGCGAGACCTCGCAGGGGATGCCTCGAGCGCGCAGCGCGTGGGCGACCGCCTCGCTCGCGGGTCGCGCGTCGTCGTCGGTCAGCGCCACCAGGACGGCGCTGGGGACGGCGCGGCTGCCGGCGAGGACACCGTCGGAGATCAGCGGCAGCAGCGTGCGGGAGACACCGAAGGAGACGCCGACCCCGGGGTACGTCGTCCGACCGTCGCTCGCGAGGGCGTCGTACCGCCCGCCGCCGCCGACGGACTTCAGGCGTTCGTACCCGGCCATGAAGATCTCCACGACCGTGCCGGTGTAGTAGTCCAGGCCGCGCGCGATGCGCAGGTTGGCCTCGACGGTGACGGTGCCCCGCGCTCCGGCCGCGCAGCCCTCGACGACGGCGGCGAGCTCGGCCAGGCCCTCGTCGAGCAGGTCGTCGTCGACGCCGAGGGCACGGACCCGCTCCACGAAGGAGGTGTCGGACACCCGGATCGAGGCAAGGTCCAGGCAGCGCGCCGCCTGCTCCTCGGTGGCGCCGACGCGCTCGACCAGCTGCCGCGCGACCTCGTCGGCCGGCAGCTTGTCGAGCTTGTCGATCACCCGGATCGCCTCGGTGACGTCGGCGATGCCGAGGCCGCGGTAGAAGCCCTGGATCAGCTTGCGGTTGTTGAACTGGAAGGAGAGCGGCGGCAGCGGCAGAGCGGCGAGCGCCTCCACCATGACCCGCATGACCTCGACGTCGTGGTGGAAGGGCAGCTCGTCCCGGCCGACGATGTCGACGTCGGCCTGGGTGAACTGCCGGTAGCGGCCCTCCTGCGGACGCTCGCCGCGCCAGGCCGGCTGGACCTGGAACCGGCGGAACGGGAACTCGAGGTGGCCGGCGTGCTCCAGGACGTAGCGGGCGAACGGCACGGTGAGGTCGAAGTGCATGCCGAGCTGCTTGTCGGGACCGGGCTCCGGCGCGTCGTCCTCGGCCTGGAGCCGGCGCAGGACGTAGATCTCCTTGTCGATCTCGCCGCCCTTGGCGAGGCGGTCGAGCGGCTCCACGACGCGGGTCTCGATGTTGGCGAAGCCGTGCAGCTCGAAGGTCCGCGACAGCGAGGCGATGACCTCGCGCTCCACGGCGCGGGCCGCGGGCAGCAGCTCGGGGAACCCGCTCAGCGGGCTGATCTTCGTGGCCATCGGGCTCAGAGTCCTCGGGTGACGCGGCCGGCGGTGCTCGCGGCACCGTCGGCCGGGAGGTCCTGCAGGAACGGGTTGGAGGCGCGCTCGCGACCGATCGAGGTCTGGTCGCCGTGCCCGGGCAGCACCACGATGTCGTCGGGCAGCGTCAGCACCTTGTCGCGCAGGCTGCGCAGCATCGTCGGGTGGTCCCCACCCGGAAGGTCGGTGCGGCCGATCGAGCCCTGGAACAGCAGGTCGCCGGAGAACATGACCTCGGAGACGTCGTCCACGTCGTACGGCGAGCGGAAGGTGACCGAGCCCTCCGTGTGGCCCGGCGTGTGGTCGACCGCGAAGCTCAGCCCGGCCAGCTCGAGGGTCTGGCCGTCGCCCAGCTCGCGGACGTCGTCGGGCTCGGCCCAGGTGTGGTTGCCGCCGAGCAGCATCTGGGTCGTCTCGCGCGACATCCCCGCCATCGGGTCGGTCAGCAGGTGCCGGTCGCTCGGGTGGATCCAGGCGGTGGCGTCGTAGGTCCCGGCGACCGGCGCGACGCACCACATGTGGTCGACGTGGCCGTGCGTGACGAGCACCGCGACCGGCTTCAGCCGGTGCTCGCGGACCACCTGGGCGACGCCGTCGGCGGCGTCCTTGCCCGGGTCGATGACGACGCACTCGCTGCCGGCGGAGGTCGCGGCGACGTAGCAGTTCGTACCCCACGGACCCGCGGGAAAACCGGCGATGAACACCCCCGCACACTACCGACCGGGCGGATCCGCCCACGCATCGCGGTGGGGGCGTGACTAGCATGGTGCGGGTGACGAGCCATGAGTGGGGACGGGTCGCCGAGGACGGAACGGTCTTCGTGAAGACCGCTGACGGCGAGCGATCCGTGGGGCAGTACCCCGAGGGCACGCCCGAGCAGGCGATGGAGTTCTACACCAAGCGGTACGACGCCCTCGCGCTCGAGGTGCACCTCCTCGACCAGCGCGTCAACGCCGGGGTTCTCTCGCCCGAGGAGGCCACCGAGGCGGTCAGGACCGTGCGCGGCCAGGTCGTCGACGCCAACGCGGTGGGCGACCTGGGGTCGCTCGCGGGCCGGCTCGACGCCCTCTCCCCCGTGATCGCCACCCAGCGCAAGGCGCGCAAGGACGAGCGCGCCAAGAAGGCCGAGGAGTCCCGCACCGCCAAGGAAGGCATCGTCGCCGAGGCCGAGAAGCTCGCCGACAGCAACGACTGGCGCGGTGGCGCCAACCGGCTGCGCGACCTCCTCGAGCAGTGGAAGGCGCTGCCCCGGATCGACCGCGCCTCCGACGATGCGCTGTGGCGCCGGTTCTCCTCCGCGCGCACCGGCTACACCCGCCGCCGCAAGGCCCACTTCTCCGAGCAGCACGAGAAGCGCGAGGGCGCGCGCGAGGTGAAGGAGCGGCTGGTCACGCAGGCCGAGGCGCTCTCGTCCTCGACCGAGTGGGGCCCGACCTCGGGCGCCTACCGCGACCTGATGCGCGACTGGAAGGCCGCCGGCCCCGCGCCGCGCGACGTCGACGAGAAGCTGTGGCAGCGCTTCCGCGCCGCCCAGGACACCTTCTTCGGCGCCCGCGACGCCGCCCAGGCCGAGCAGGACCAGGAGTTCGCCGCCAACGCCGAGGTCAAGGAAGCACTGCTGCTCGAGGCCGAGGCGCTGGTCCCGGTGACCGACCTCGACGCCGCGAAGAAGGCGATCCGCGAGATCGCCGACCGTTGGGAGGCCGCCGGCAAGGTCCCCCGCGACCGGATCAAGGAGCTCGAGGGCCGGATGCGCAAGGTGGAGGAGGCGATCCGCTCGGTCGAGGAGGACCAGTGGCGTCGTACCGACCCCGAGAAGACCGCCCGCGCCGACGACATGGTCTCCAAGCTCGAGTCCGCGATCGCCGACATCCAGCGCGACCTCGACGCCGCCCGCACCTCCGGCGACCAGAAGAAGGTCAGCCAGCTCGAGGACAACCTCGCCTCCCGCCAGTCCTTCCTCGACATGGCCAAGCAGGTCTCCGCCGACTACTCCTGACTCACGTTGAGTTGCCAGCCCGGCCGGTCGAGTTGCCAGCCGGGCCGGAACTCGACGCGGCCGACTGGCAACTGAACGCGCCCGGCTGGCAACTCAACGAGTCAGCTGGTGACGCGGTAGGCGTCGAAGACGCCGGGGACGGCGCGGACGGCCTTGAGCACGCTGTCGAGGTGCTTGGACTCGGCCATCTCGAAGGTGAAGCGGCTCTTGGCGACCCGGTCGCGGGTGGTGGAGAGGTTGGCGCTGAGGATGTTCACGTGGGCGTCGGAGAGCGCCATGGTGATGTCGGAGAGCAGCCGGGCCCGGTCGAGGGCCTCGACCTGGATGTTGACCAGGAACATCGACTGGCCGGTGGGGGCCCACTCGACCTCCTGGAGCCGCTCGGGCTGGCTGAGCAGGCTGGAGGCGTTGGTGCAGTCCTTGCGGTGGACCGAGACTCCGCCGCCCTTGGTGACGAAGCCGAGGATGTCGTCGGGCGGGACCGGGGTGCAGCACTTCGCGAGCTTCACCCACACCTCGGGCGCACCCTTGACGATGACGCCGGTGTCGCCGCCCGAGGGCATCCTGGAGCGGGCGCGACCGGTGATGGTCACGGCCTCGGAGAGGTCCTCCCGCGCGCCGGCGTCGCCGCCGTTGAGGTCGATGACCCGGCGTACGACGGCCTGGGCGCTGACGTGGCCCTCGCCGACGGCGGCGTAGAGCCCGGAGACGTCCGGCAGCTTGAAGTGGACCGCGACCTGGGTCAACGTCTCGTGGGAGAGCAGCCGCTGGAGCGGCAGCCCTTCCTTGCGCATCAGCTTGGCGATCTGGTCCTTGCCGTCCTCGATCGCCTCCTCGCGGCGCTCCTTGGTGAACCACTGGCGGATCTTGTTGCGTGCCCGCGGCGACTTCACGAAGCCCAGCCAGTCGCGTGAGGGGCCGGCGGTGGGCGACTTGGAGGTGAAGACCTCCACCACGTCGCTGTTCTCCAGGGTCGACTCCAGCGGCACCAGCCGGCCGTTCACGCGGGCACCGATCGTGTGGTGGCCGACCTCGGTGTGCACGGCGTAGGCGAAGTCGACCGGCGTGGCGCCGGTGGGCAGCGCGACGACGTCGCCGCGCGGGGTGAAGACGTAGACCTCGGCCCGGTTGATCTCGAAGCGCAGCGACTCCAGGAACTCGCCCGGGTCCTCGACGTCGTTCTGCCAGTCGAGGAGCTGCCGCATCCACGTCATGTCGTCGGCGCTCGCCCAAGGGGCGAGCCGGTCGGTGTCGACGCCGTTGCGGCCGTCCTCCTTGTACTTCCAGTGGGCGGCGACGCCGTACTCGGCCCGGCGGTGCTGGGCGAAGGTCCGGATCTGGAGCTCCACCGGCTTGCCGGCCGGCCCGATCACGGTCGTGTGCAGCGACTGGTACATGTTGAACTTCGGCATCGCGACGTAGTCCTTGAACCGGCCCAGGACCGGGTTCCAGCGCGAGTGCAGGATGCCGAGCGCGGAGTAGCAGTCGCGGTCGGACTCGACCAGGATCCGTACGCCGACCAGGTCGTAGATGTCGGAGAACTCCCGGCCGCCGACGATCATCTTCTGGTAGATCGAGTAGTAGTGCTTGGGCCGACCGCTGACCTTCGCCTTGATCTTGGCTTCCTTGAGGTCCTTGTCGACCTGCTGGACCACCTGCCCGAGGAACTGCCCGCGCGACGGTGCCCGCTCGGCGACCAGGCGCACGATCTCGTCGTAGATCTTGGGGTGCAGCGTCGCGAACGCGAGGTCCTCGAGCTCCCACTTGATGGTGTTCATGCCGAGCCGGTGGGCCAGCGGCGCGTAGATGTCGAGGGTCTCGCGGGCGGTCCGCTCCTGCGAGTCGCGCTTGACGTAGCGCAGGGTCCGCATGTTGTGGAGCCGGTCGGCGAGCTTGATGACGAGCACCCGGATGTCGCGCGACATCGCGACGATCATCTTGCGGATGGTCTCGGCCTGCGCGGAGTCGCCGTACTTGACCTTGTCGAGCTTGGTCACGCCGTCGACGAGCGCCGCCACCTCCTCGCCGAAGTCCTTGGTCAGCTCGTCGAGGGTGTACGGCGTGTCCTCGACCGTGTCGTGGAGCAGCGCGGCGACCAGCGTCGGCTCGGTCATGCCCATGTCGGCGAGGATGGTGGTGACCGCCAACGGGTGGGTGATGTAGGGGTCGCCGCTCTTGCGGACCTGGGTGCCGTGCATCCGCTCGGCGGTGACGTAGGCACGCTCGAGCAGGGCCAGGTCGGCCTTGGGGTGGCTGGTCCGGACGGCGCGGAAGAGCGGCTCCAGGACGGGGTTGCCGGGCTGGCTGCGGGTGCCCATCCGGGCCAGCCGCGAACGCATGCTCCGGGCAGAGGGGACCGGCTCGGTCGCCGTCCCTGCCTGCTCCTCCGCCATGTCGTCAGTCTACGGGTGGCGCACGCGCCGCCGACGACGTCGGGAGGGGTCGGGTCAGATCGTGACCAGGGCGTGGACGGGCAGCTCGCCGGTCTTGTCGCGACCGTGCAGGAAGCCCAGCTCCATCAGCACCGAGACGGCGGTCGAGGTGCCCCCGCAGCGCTCGACCAGCTCGACGGTCGCGGCGACCGTCCCGCCGGTGGCGAGCACGTCATCGACGAGCAGGACTCGCTCCCCCGGCGCGACGGCGTCGGTGTGGAGCTCGAGGGTCGCCTCGCCGTACTCGAGGGCGTAGGAGACGGCGTGGGTCTCCCGCGGCAGCTTGCCGGCCTTGCGGACCGGGACGAAGCCGCAGCCGAGGCTGAGCGCCACCGGTGCCGCCAGGATGAACCCTCGCGCCTCCATGCCGACGACCTTGTCGACGACGACCCTGCCGGACTCGTCGCGTCCCACCGCCGCCAGCGCCTCGATCACGGCGGTGAAGCCGGCGTGGTCGGCCAGCAGCGGGCTGATGTCCTTGAAGACGACCCCGGGCTCGGGGAAGTCCGGGACGTCGACGACCAGCCGCTTCAGGGCGTCGCGGGCGGCATCGCCGGCGGGGTCGGGGCTCACCCGCGGCCGCGCTTCGACTTCGGCTTGCGGCTCGGCTGGTTGCGGCCCGAGGAGCCGCTCTTCGTCACCGGGCGCGCCGCGGTCGGCTGGACGCGTCCACGCCCCGCCACCCCGGGACGGGACGGGGCCGGCGTCCTCCGGGGTCGTGGTCCGCCGCCTTCGGCGCGACCGGGGCCGTGCCGTCGGCCCCGGACAGGGCCGAGCCTCGCCCGGTGATGGCAGAGACCGAGGAGTAGCGGTCGGCCATCGCCCGCTGCCGGGCCTTCGCGCGGCGCTCGGCCTGCTGGACCTCGGTCTCCCCCGCCTTCATGTGCGCCAGCAGCGGCGTCGCGATGAAGATCGAGGAGTAGGCGCCCGCGGCCATGCCGACGAACAGCGCCAGCGCGAGGTCCTTCAGGCTGCCGGAGCCGAGCTGGACGGCGCCGACGTAGAGGATCGACCCGACCGGGATCAACGCCACGATCGAGGTGTTGATCGAGCGGACCAGGGTCTGGTTGATGGCGAGGTTGGCGGCCTGCGCGTAGCCCATCTTCATCTCGCGCAGGTTCTTGGTGTTCTCGCGGACCTTGTCGAAGACCACGACCGTGTCGTAGAGCGAGAAGCCGAGGATGGTCAGGATGCCGGTGACCGTGGCCGGGGTGACCTCGAAGCCGGAGAGCGCGTAGACCCCGACCGTGATCAGGACGTCGTGGACCAGCGCCACGAACGCGGCCAGGGACATCTTCCACTCGCGGAAGTAGGCCCAGATGAAGAGCACGACCAGGACCAGGAAGACGCAGAGACCCAGCAGCGCGCGCTTCGCGATCTCCTCGCCCCAGCTCGCCCCGAGCTCGGTCTGGGACAGGTCGGCGGTGGTGGCACCGGTCGTCTCGAGGATGACGTCGCTGAGCCGGTCGCTCTCGTCGCCGGTGAGCGGCTCGGTCTGGATCAGGATCGCCTCGGAGCCCGAGGTGGTGACGACCGGGCTGGCCGCGCCGTCGATGCCGCTGCCGGCCACCGCCTCGCGCAGCTCGTCGGCGGTGTCCTGGCTGACCTGGCTGGAGGACAGCGACACGCGGAACTCCGCGCCACCGGTGAACTCGATGCCGTAGTCGAGCCCGCGGCCCACGAGGCCGCCGACCGCGATGACCACGATCACCGCGGAGGCGGCGTACCAGAGCCAGCGCCGGCCGACGAAGTCGATCGAGCGTCGACCGCTGTAGAGGTCGTTGCCGAGTCTCGAGAAGCGACCCATCAGGCCCTCCCTCCTGCCGTGCGCACGGTGGACGTGGTGATGGAGTCGACGCCGAGCGTCTCCGCGCTGAGCCCGGAGAAGCGGTGGCCGCTGTTGAAGAAGGAGTACTTCGCGAGGTACGAGACCATCGGGTGGGTGAACCAGAAGAACACCACGAGGTCGATCAGGGTGGAGAGGCCCAGCGCGAACGCGAAGCCCTTCACCACGCCGGCCGCAAAGATGTAGAGGACGACCGCGGCCAGCAGCGAGACCGCGTCGGCCGCGAGGCAGGTGTTCCGCGCACGGGCCCAGCCGGCCTCGACCGCGACCGGCATCGACTTGCCGTCGCGCATCTCGTCGCGGATCCGCTCGAAGTAGACGATGAACGAGTCGGCGGTGATGCCGACCGCGACGATCAGGCCCGCGATGCCGGGCAGCGACAACGTGAAGTTCGCGCTCTCGCTGAGCAGCAGCACCATGGCGTACGTCGCCGCCCCGGCCACGCCGAGCGACGCCAGCACGACCAGGCCGAGGCCGCGGTAGTAGAACAGGCAGTAGATCATCACGAGCAGCAGGCCGACGCCGCCCGCGAGCAGTCCCGCGGACAGCTGGTTGCCGGCCAGCGAGGGGCCGACGGTCTCGACCGGCGGGTTCGGCTGGAAGGCGATCGGCAGGGCACCGAACTTCAGGCTGGTCGCGAGGCTGGTGGCCGACGCCTCGTTGAAGTTGCCGCTGATCTCGGCCTTGCCGTTGGTGATCACCGCGTCCATCGTCGGCGCGGAGAGCACCTGGCCGTCGAGGACGATCGCGAACTGCTTCTCGGTGCCGTAGAGCGCCCGGGAGATCTCGGTGAACTTGTCGGTGCCCGAGCTGTCGAAGTCGAGGGAGACGACCCAGTCGAGCTGCTGCTGAGGGATGCCGGCGTCGGCACCGGAGAGCTCGGTGCCCTCGATCAGCGCCGGGGACAGGAGGTACTTCACGCCCTCGTCGTCACAGGTGACCAGCGGCTTGTCGGGCTCGTCCTCGACCAGGGCGGTGTCGCCCTGGGCCGGGCACTGGTACTGCTGGAAGGCGTCGACCGAGGCCTGGTCGGGCGAGTCCATCCAGGTCAGCGGGTCGCCGAAGTCGCCCGCAGCGGGCTGGGGCGGCTCGACCGGCTCGTCGGTGGGCTCGGCCGTCGGCGACTCGGTGGCGCCGTCCTTCTTCTTCTTCCCGTCCTTGTCGGCGAAGCCGACCGGCGCTCGGTTGGCGGAACCGGTCTTGTCGCCCGGTCGTTCTTGTCGCCCTGGCCACCCGTGCCGGTCGGCGCGGGATCGACGGTGACACCGGAGCCCGGGGACGTGGTGGCCGTCGGGTCGCTGGGGTCGAGGGTGGCAGGCGCGCCACCGCCGCACCGGCCGTCGACGGTCGAGCAGGCGACGACGCGGAACCGGAGCTGCGCCTGCCGCTCGACGGTCTCGCGGAGGTCCCTCGGGCTCTCGCCCGGGATCTCCACGACCACGAACCGGTTGCCCTGCGTGGTGACCTCGGCCTCGGAGACGCCGGAGCCGTTCACGCGCTGGTCGATGATCTGGGACGCCTCGACGAGGTTGTCCTCCGAGGGCGAGCCCTCGGCGATCAGGGTGATCCGGGTGCCGCCCTGGAGGTCGAGCCCCAGGGTGGGGGTCCAGGTGCCGGTGAGGGCGACCAGGCCGTAGGCGAGGGCGAGCCCGATGAAGAACCCGAGAAGAGTGCGCGAGGGCCGCCGACGCCGAGCCATGCTCAGGCCTCCCGCGGGGGCCGCGTGGAGTCGCCGTCGTCGTCCGCGTCGGTGACCGACTCGCCGTCGACCGGGCCGTTGGCTACCGGGCCGTCGAGGTCGTCCCCGGTGTCGGGGTGGACGACGGTGCCGACCGCGCCCTTGGCGACCCGGAGGGTGACGCCCTCGGCGACGGTCACCCACACGACGTCGTCCTCGACGCGGTCGAGGGTGCCGTGGATGCCGGAGGTCAGCATGACCCGCGATCCGGGCTCCAGCCCTGCCTGCATCGTCCGGACGGCCTTCTGCCGCTTCGACTGCGGCCGGATGATGAGCAGCCAGAACAGCAGGGCGATACCGATGATCGGCACCAGGGGACCAAGCTCTTGCACGACGAAACCTCTCGTGTCATGAATGGGGGTGGCGGCCTCCCGGGCCGACCAACGGAGGAGTCTAACTGCCGACGCATCGTCGGCAGCATCAGTCCTCGAAGAGCGTCGGCTCCGGTGTCGGCGGGGCGGCGAGGCCGAGGTGGGCCCAGGCCGCCGCGGTCGCCACCCGGCCGCGCGGGGTACGGGCGAGCAGCCCGCTGCGGACCAGGAACGGCTCGGCGACCTCCTCGACGGTCTCGCGCTCCTCGCCCACCGCGACGGCCAGGGTCGAGACGCCGACCGGTCCCCCGCCGAAGCGACGGCACAGGACGTCGAGCACGGAACGGTCGAGCCGGTCGAGCCCCGACTCGTCGACCTCGTAGAGCTCGAGCGCGAGGCGGGCGATCTCGACGGTGACCACCCCGTCCGCCTTGACCTGGGCGTAGTCGCGGACCCGCCGGAGCAGCCGGTTGGCGACCCGCGGGGTACCCCGTGAGCGGGACGCGATCTCGGCGGCGCCCTCGTCGGTCAGCTCGACGCCGAGCAGGCCGGCCGAGCGGCGGACGATGAGGTCGAGCTCGGCCGCCTCGTAGAACTCGAGATGACCGGTGAAGCCGAAGCGGTCGCGCAGCGGTCCCGGCAGCAAGCCGGCGCGGGTGGTGGCGCCGACCAGCGTGAACGGCGGGATCTCCAGCGGGATGGCGGTGGCGCCAGGACCCTTGCCGATGACCACGTCGACGCGGAAGTCCTCCATGGCGAGGTAGAGCATCTCCTCGGCCGGGCGGGACATCCGGTGGATCTCGTCGACGAAGAGGACGTCACCGTCGTTGAGCCCGGACAGGATCGCGGCCAGGTCGCCGGCGTGGGTGATCGCGGGGCCGCTGGTGAGCCGCAGCGGGGTGGTCATCTCGGCGGCGATGATCATCGCGAGCGTGGTCTTGCCGAGCCCCGGCGGGCCGGAGAGCAGCACGTGGTCGGGGGCGCGCTCGCGCTGGCGGGCCGCCTCGAGGACCAGCCCGAGCTGGGCCCGGACCCGGCCCTGGCCCACGACCTCGTCGAGGGTGCGCGGACGCAGCGCAGCCTCGACGGCACGCTCGTCCCCCTCGGCCTCGGCCGCGGTGAGGGTGCGCAGGTGCGCCTCCTCGGCGGCGGCGAGGTGGTCGCCGGTGCCCGGCCAGCCCTGGTCGCTCACGGCGTCCTCAGGCCCTGCTCAGCGTGCGTAGCGCCGCGCGCAGCAGCGCGCCGACGTCGGGGGCGTCTCCGGCTTCGGGCGAGACCGCCTCGACCGCCTTGTCGGCCTCCTTGGTGGACCAGCCGAGCCCGACCAGGCCCTGCTGCACCTGACCACGCCAGTCGGCCTGGGCGATCGCGGCCGGCGTGACCCTCCCGCCGGTCGGGGCGCCGATCCGGTCGCGGAGCTCCAGGATGATCCGCTGCGCGCCCTTCTGGCCGATGCCGGGCACGCGGGTGAGGGTCTTCACGTCCTCGTGGGCGACGGCGGTGCGGAGGTCGTCGGGGCTGAGGACGGCCAGCATCGCCTGGGCGAGCTTGGGGCCGACTCCGGACGCGGTCTGCACCAGCTCGAACGTGGAGCGCTCGTCCTCGTCGAGGAAGCCGAACAGGGTGAGGGAGTCCTCGCGCACCACCATGCTCGTCGGCAGCGTGGCCGCCTGGCCGGGCCGCAGGGTCGCGAGCGTGCCGGGCGTGCACAACAGCTCGAGGCCGACCCCTCCCACCTCCACGACCGCGGAGGTGATTCCGACGGTGGCCACCTGGCCCCGGACGAACGCGATCATGAGGTCCTCCCGGCGGCCAGGGCCGCCTCGATCCGGGTCTGGGCGCCACCGCGCCAGACGTGGGTGATGGCGAGCGCGAGCGCATCGGCGGCATCGGCCGGCGAGGGCGGCGCGTCCAGCCGCAGGATCCGGGTGACCATCGCCCCGACCTGAGGCTTGTCGGCACGTCCGCTGCCCGAGACCGCTGCCTTCACCTCGCTGGGCGTGTACGTCGCGACCGGCAGCCCGCGCCGTGCGGCCGCGACCAGCGCGATCCCGCTGGCCTGGGCGGTGCCGATGATGGTGCTGGAGTCGGAGCGGGCGAAGACCCGCTCGACGGCCACGGCGTCCGGGGCGTACTCGTCGAGCCAGGCGTCGATCCCCCGCTCGATGGTCACCAGCCGCTCGGCGACCGGCAGCCCGGCGGAGGTGCGCAGCACGTTGACGTCGACCAGGCTCAGCGGCCGGCCGACGGTGCCGTCGACGACCCCCATGCCGCACCGGGTCAGGCCGGGGTCGATCCCGAGCACGCGCACGCGGTCCTCCTCGCTGCCGTGGTCCACTGTCCGAACACACGTTCGTGTCCCACGCTAGACGGCGGACCCCGCGCGCAGGCCGACGACGCGCCGGACGAGCCGTGCCAACCCGGCTCGTGCGCCCTGGGGCGGGGTCAGGCGTCGAGCTCGGCCATCACGGCATCGGGGACATCGAAGTTGGCGAAGATGTTCTGGACGTCGTCGAGGTCCTCGAGGACGTCGATCAGGCGGAAGACCTTGCCGGCGGCGTCGGCGTCGAGCTCGACCTGCATGTCGGGGACGAACTGCGCCTCGGCGGAGTCGTAGTCGACCCCGGCCGCCTGGAGCGCCGTCCGCACGCCGACCAGGTCGCCGGACTCGGAGATCACCTCGAACGCCTCGCCGAGGTCGTGGACGTCCTCGGCGCCGGCCTCGAGGGTCGCCTCGAGCACGTCGTCCTCGTCGACCTGCTTGCCCTCCTGCTCCTTGGGGACCACGACGACGCCCTTGCGGTTGAACAGGAACGACACCGAGCCGGGATCGGCCAGCGAGCCGCCGTTGCGGGTCATCGCCGTGCGGACCTCCATGGCGGCACGGTTCTTGTTGTCGGTGAGGCACTCGATCAGCATCGCGACGCCCGAGGGGCCGTAGCCCTCGTACATGATCGTCTGGTAGTCGGCGCCGCCCGTCTCCGCACCCGACCCGCGCTTGACGGCGCGGTCGATGTTGTCGTTGGGGACCGAGGACTTCTTCGCCTTCTGGATGGCGTCGTAGAGCGTCGGGTTGCCGGTCGGGTCACCGCCGCCCATCCGGGCCGCGACCTCGATGTTCTTGATGAGCTTGGCGAACATCTTGCCGCGCTTGGCGTCGATGACCGCCTTCTTGTGCTTGGTGGTCGCCCATTTGGAGTGGCCGGACATGCACTTCCTCGTCTACGTACGTCGCTTCAACGGACCAGGTCCACGAGCAGGCGGTGGACCCGCGGGTCGCCGTTCACCTCGGGGTGGAACGACGTCGCCAGCAGGTGCCCCTGGCGGACCGCGACGATCCTACCCGCGGCCTCGCCGTCGGCCACCCGGGCAAGCACCTCGACGTCGTCGCCCACACGCTCGACCCAGGGCGCCCTGATGAAGACCGCGTGCACGGGCTCGTCGAGCCCCGCGAAGGCCAGGTCGCCCTCGAACGAGTCGACCTGACGACCGAACGCGTTGCGGCGCACGGTGACGTCGAGGCCGCCGAGCGTCTCCTGCCCGACCACGCCGTCCTCGATCCGGTCGGCCAGCAGGATCATCCCGGCGCAGGTCCCGAGGGTGGGCATCCCGCCCTCGATCCGCTTGCGGATCGGGTCGAGCAGGTCGAAGGTGCGCGCCAGCGTGGCCATCGTCGTGGACTCCCCGCCGGGCAGCACGAACGCGTCGCACTCGTCGAGCTCCCCGGCACGCCGGACGCCGACCGCGCGCACGCCGAGCCCACCGAGCAGGTGCAGGTGCTCGCGCACGTCCCCCTGCAGGGCGAAGACTCCGACTGTGGGGCCCACGGGGCCTACCAGCCGCGCTCGGCGAGCCGGTGCGGCTGCGGGATCTCCTCGACGTTGATGCCGACCATGGCCTCGCCCAGGCCGCGGCTGACCTTGGCGACCACGTCGGGGTCGTCGTAGAAGGTGGTCGCCTTGACGATCGCCTCGGCCCGCTGGACGGGGTTGCCGGACTTGAAGATGCCGGAGCCGACGAAGACGCCCTCGGCGCCGAGCTGCATCATCATCGCCGCGTCGGCCGGGGTCGCGATGCCGCCGGCGGTGAACAGCACGACGGGGAGCTTGCCGGCCTCGGCGACCTCCTTGACCAGCTCGTACGGCGCCTGCAGCTTCTTGGCCGCGACGTAGAGCTCGTCGGCCTCGAGCCCGGCGAGGCGCCGGAGCTGGCGGCGGATGGTGCGCATGTGGGTGACCGCGTTGGAGACGTCGCCGGTGCCGGCCTCGCCCTTGGAGCGGATCATCGCCGCGCCCTCGGTGATCCGGCGCAGCGCCTCACCGAGGTTGGTGGCACCGCACACGAACGGCACGGTGAAGTTCCACTTGTCGATGTGGTTGGCGTAGTCGGCGGGGGTCAGTACCTCGGACTCGTCGATGTAGTCGACACCGAGGCTCTGGAGCACCTGTGCCTCGGCGAAGTGGCCGATCCGGGCCTTGGCCATCACCGGGATCGAGACCTGCTCGATGATGCGGTCGATCATGTCGGGGTCGCTCATCCGCGAGACGCCGCCCTGGGCCCGGATGTCGGCCGGGACCCGCTCGAGGGCCATCACCGCGACGGCGCCGGCGTCCTCGGCGATCTTCGCCTGCTCGGCGGTGACGACGTCCATGATGACGCCGCCCTTCAGCATCTCCGCCATGCCGCGCTTCACGCGCGAGGTACCGGTCTGCTGGGCGGGGGTGGTGGCGCTCTCGGTCATGTCCACATCGTAGGACCGACCGGCCCCGGCGCCCTACTCGGGGAGCGGACGGTCCAGCGCCTGGCGGCGGACCTTCAGGATGCGGAACACGACGGTGTAGGTGCTGGCGGCCGCGAGCAGCCAGAGCGTGGCCTCGTAGAGGATCGGGAGGTCCAGCAGGTCACCGAAGAACGTCAGCACCAGGATCGCGACCAGCCGGTCGGCGCGCTCGGCCAGCCCGCCCTTGGCGTCCATCCCGAGCGACTCCGCGCGGGCCCGGGCGTACGACGTGATCGAGCCCATGACCAGGCAGTACAGCGAGACGCACAGGTAGAGGTAGGACTCGCCGGGGCCGGCGAAGTAGAGGAGCAGGCCTCCGAAGACCGCGCCGTCACCGACCCGATCCAGCGTGGAGTCCCAGAACGCGCCGAAGACCGAGCTCGTGCCGGACTGGCGGGCCATCTGGCCGTCGATCAGGTCGCTGAACACGAAGGCGGTGATCACGAGCACCCCCTGCCAGAGCATCCCCTGCGGGAAGAACACGAGGGCGCCGGCGGCGACCCCGAGCGTGCCGACGAGGGTCACCGCATCGGGACTGATGCCGAGACGGAGGAACAGGTTGACGAAGGGCGCGAGCATGACGCCCTGCCAGAAGTTCTTGAAACGGTCGAGCACGGCGGTGAGGCTACCGGTCCGGACCCTGGGGCTACTGTGGCGGGACGGAGCCACTCAGGCTTCCGAGCAGGAGAGCCACATGAGCGACAAGTCGCCTCGGCAACAGATGACCAAGAAGACCGGCAAGTCCATCAAGGAGAAGCGCGCCGACAAGCGCGCCAAGGCCGGCGACGCGGCCGCACCGAAGCTCGACGGCAAGAAGTGACCCACCCGTGACGCTGCTCGACCTCGGGGTCGTCGGCACCTCCGCCAAGGAGAACGAGTTCCGGCTGCCGCTCCACCCGGAGCACCTCGCAGGCCTGGATGCCGACCTGCGGCAGCGGATCACGCTCGAGCACGGGTACGGCGAGCGCTTCGGCTTCGCCGACTCCGCGCTGGCCGACGTGGTGGCGGGGTTCGGGACGCGGGAGGAGATCCTCGCGAGCTCCGACGTCGTGCTGCTGCCCAAGCCGCAGCACGAGGACGTGGCGGCGATGCGCGAGGGCGCGACCTTGTGGGGGTGGCCGCACTGCGTGCAGGACCCCACCATGACCCAGATCGCGATCGACCGGCGGCAGACGCTGATCGCGTTCGAGGTGATGAACCACTGGACCACCGACGGCCACGTCGGGCTGCACGTGTTCCACAAGAACAACGAGCTCGCCGGCTACTGCTCGGTGCTCCAGGCGCTCCAGCTCACCGGCCGGACCGGTGACTACGGACGGCGGCTCCGGGCCGTCGTGATCGGCTTCGGCGCCACGGCCCGTGGCGCCGTGACCGCGCTCAACGCCCACGGCGTGCACGACGTCATCGTGCTGACCAGCCGCGGCGTCGCGGCGGTGGGGTCACCGATCCACTCGGTCCGGATCCTGCAGTTCGACCAGGACGTCGACGGTGAGCAGCTCAGCCACGTCATCACCGAGCGGGGCCGGGTCCCGATCGCGCCCTTCCTCGCCGAGCGGGACATCGTCGTGAACTGCACGTTCCAGGACACGGCCGCCCCGCTCACCTACCTCACCACCGACGACACGGCCCTGTTCCGGCCCGGCAGCCTCGTCGTCGACGTGTCCTGCGACCTCGGGATGGGCTTCGAGTGGGCGCGCCCGACCACGTTCGACGACCCGATGTTCCGCGTGGGCAACCTCGACTACTACGGCGTCGACCACAGCCCGTCGTACCTGTGGGACTCCGCGACGTGGGAGAACAGCCTCGCGCTGATCCCGTTCCTGCGTCCGGTGCTGGAAGGCCCCGCGTCGTGGGACGCGGACGAGACGCTGCACCGCGCGATCGAGATCCGCGAGGGGCGGATCGTCAACCCGGCGATCGTGGCGTTCCAGGGACGGCAGGCGGAGCACCCTCACCGGCTGGCCTGAGCACGGCCTGGACGCCCGCCGTCAGTGCGAGTGCGTTGACCACGACGGAGAACCCGAGCAGCGCGACCGCGAGCCCGGGGCGGTCCGCCCACCACAGGCCGGCGCAGGCGGCGCCGAACACGAGCACCTTCACGACCGGCCGCAGCACGGGCCCGCCGAGCGGCGCCTGGGGGGACGCGAAGACCCACCACAGGGCGATCCCGACGGCGGCCGCGAGCAGCCCCCAGGTCCAGCCGAGGGCAACCACGGCCAGCACCTCGTCGAGGAAGACCAGCGCCAGCACCACCCAGGCCGCGGCCGGGGACACCTCAGCCCCAGGCCTCGGCGAGCAGGGCGCGGGTGTCGGCCAGGAGCGCGGGCATGGTCTTGGTCCGACCGATGATCGGCATGAAGTTCGCGTCGCCGACCCAGCGCGGGACGACGTGCTGGTGGAGGTGGGCGCGGATCCCGGCGCCGCCCGCCTGCCCCTGGTTCATCCCGACGTTGAAGCCCTCGGCCCGCGAGACCGAGCGGAGCACCGTCATCGCCCGCTTGGTCAGCGCCCCGATCTCGACGACCTCCTCGTCGGTGGTGTCGGTGTAGTCGGGGATGTGGCGGTACGGGCAGACCATCAGGTGCCCGGCGGCGTACGGGAACAGGTTGAGCACGACGTACGCCGTGACGCCGCGGTGCACGACCAGGCCGTCGGCGTCGTCCACGCCCGGGATCCGGCAGAAGGGGCAGTCCTCCGCGTCGGTGGTGGTGGGGCGCTCCTCGCCGCGGATGTAGGCCATCCGGTACGGCGTCCAGAGCCGCTCGAGCCCGTCCGGCTCCCCCGGCCCGCGGTCCTGCACGGCATCATCGACCATGACCCAACTCTAGGAGGACCCCATGGCACGCCCCCCGACGGTCGAGCTCGCGCCGGGCGTCTGGCGTGTTCCTCTCCTGCGCGACTACATCAACGGGTTCGTCTTCCGGGACGACGACGGGCAGGTCTCGTTGCTCGACACCGGGCTGCCCGGGCACGGCCGGAAGGTCCTCGACGCGCTCGCGTCCATCGGCTCCTCCCCCGCCGACGTGACCCGGCTGATGCTCACCCACGCGCACCCCGACCACCTCGGCGGCGCCGCTGAGGTCGTGGCCGAGACCGGGGTCGGCACCACGGTGCACGCCGACGACGCGTCGTACGTCCGCGACGGCGTGGAGCCGCCCCAGGTCGCGGTCGGGGTGCTGGGCCGGCTGCTCCACCTGGTCACGCCGACGATCAAGCCGGAGCCCCTCACGGTGGCTGAGGAGCTCAGCGACGGCCAGCTGCTGCCGGTCGCGGGCGGGCTGCGGGTCGTGCACATGCCGGGTCACTCCCCCGGCCACGCCGGCTTCCTCCACGAGCCCTCCGGGGTGCTGGTCACCGGCGACGCGATCATGAACCCGGTCGGCATGCGCTGGTCGCCGAAGTCGGTGTGCAGCGACTTCCGGATGAGTCGGCAGACCGCGCACCGACTCGGAGAGCTCGACTACTCCGTCGCCGCGTTCACGCACGGGCCCGAGGTCCGCGACCAGCCGCGGGAGAAGGTCCGGCGCTTCCTGACGCGGCACGGACATGGCGGCTGAGGGCACGTGATCACCACCGACGTGACCACCGACCTCGTCCGCGGGGTCGCCGAGCTCGAGCCCACGGCCCGCGGCGGCGTACGCCTGCACCGGCTGCCGGCGTGGGCGCGCGCGCAGACGACCGACCCCCAGCTCGCGATGGCGCAGGCGCAGCCCGCCGGGGCGCGCGTCGCCTTCCGGACCGGGGCGACGCGGGTCGAGCTCGACGTCGTGGCGACCAAGCGGGTCTACCCCGGCGCACCCCCGAGACCGGACGGCGTCCACGAGCTGTCCGTCGACGGCGAGGTCACCGCTCGCACGACGGTCGACGGCGGCGACACGATCACGCTCGACCTCGCGACGGGGCAGTCGGAGCTCCGCGTCGGGACGCCGTCGACGATCGCCTTCGACCTGCCCGGCGGCGAGCACGACGTCGAGATCTGGTTGCCCCACGACGAGGAGACCGAGCTGGTGGCGCTCCGCAGCGACGCCCCGCTCGTTCCGCTTCCCCGAACCCGTCGCACGTGGCTCCACCACGGCAGCTCGATCAGCCACGGTTCCAACGCGGCGACGCCCACCGGCACGTGGCCGGCACTCGCCTCCCGGCTCGGTGGGGTCGACCTGGTCAACCTCGGGCTCGGCGGCAGCGCGTTGCTCGACCCGTTCGTGGCCCGCACGATGCGCGACACCCCGGCCGACCTGGTCAGCCTCAAGCTCGGCATCAACCTGGTCAACACCGACCTCATGCGTCGTCGCGCCCTCGGCCCGGCCGTGCACGGGTTCCTCGACACGATCCGCGACGGCCACCCGGACACCCCGCTGCTGCTGGTCACGCCGATCCACTGCGCCATCCACGAGGACGTGCCCGGACCCAGCGGCTTCGATCCGGCGTCGCTGGCCACGGGCACCCTCCACTTCCTCGCGACGGGCGACCCCGCCGAGGTGTCGACCGGGAAGCTGACGCTGACGGTGGTCCGGGAGGAGCTGGCCGGTGTCGTGGCCGCCCGCGACGACGACCGGCTGTACCTGCTCGACGGCCTCACGCTGTACGGCGCGGCCGACGCCGAGCACCTGCCGCTCCCCGACGAGCTCCACCCGGACGCCGCGACCCACCGGCTGATCGGAGAGCGGTTCGCGGCCGCCGTCTTCGGTGCCGGCGGTCCGTTCGCGGGCTGAGCCCCGCTCAGCCGGCCTCGGCGCCGAACAGCTCCTGGAGCGGCCGGTCGGGATCGATCTCCGCGCCCTGGGCCGCGGCCAGCCCGGCGATCTGCCACCAGATGGACCGGGACACGAGGTCGATCAGCACCTCGGCCGACACCCGGTGGGTCTGACCCGTCCAGCGGCGTACGGCACCCATCCCGGCGCCGACCATCCCGAACACCAGCGGGTCCAGGCCGATCCGCAGGTTGTCGTCGAGCGGCACGTCCAGCAGCTCCGCGCCCGCGGCGATCAGCGCCTCGATCTGCGTGGCGACCTGCTCCACCATCCGGGAGAGCGGGCTCGGCCCCTCACCGGGCACGTCCAGCTCGACGTACCGGTGGAGTGCGGGGTGAGCGGCCGCCCAGCCGACGTAGGCCGCGACGATCCGGCGGATCACCTCGATCGGGGTGCCGTCCAGCGACAGCACCGGGAGGATCTCGCCGGTGACCTGGTCCACGATGTCGGTCTGGATCGCCCGGTCCAGGTCCGCCCGGTCGGCGAAGTGGCGGTAGAGCACGGTGCGCGACAACCCGGCCCGGTCGGCGATCTGCTGGACGTGGACCTCCTCGCCCGGCCCCGCGTCCTCGATCACCGCAAGCGCGGCCGTGAGCACCACCCGACGCCGCTGGAGCTTGTGCTGGTCCCAGCGACGCTGGCGGCCGTCGGTGACGGGCTGCTCAGCGGACACGAGCACGAGCCTACGGCCCTGCCTCCCGGAGGTCTCGACACCCGCCCTCGCCCAGGGGCTCGGACGGCTCGACCACCTACACCCCACGCCCACCACCAGGTGGTCGAGCAGCGAGCGCCACGCCGACCGCGCTCCCGGAGGTCTCGACACTCGCCCTCGCCCAGGGGCTCGGACGGCTCGACCACCTACGCCCGACGCCCACCACAGGTGGTCGAGCAGCGAGCGCCAGCGAGCGACTGTCGAGACCTCCGACCCAGCGCGCTACACCCGACGCCCACCACAGGAGTCGAGCAGCGAGACCCGCCACCGCACTCCCGGAGGTCTCGACACCCGCCCTCGCCCAGGGGCTCGGACGGCTCGACCACCTACACCCGACGCCATCCACAGGAGGGAGAGCGCCACGACGGACGACCCGTCAGACCTGGCCCTTCGTGGCGACCGCGTTGACGACCCGCTGGATCGCGTCGTCGACGCCGACCCCGTTCTCCTGGTGGCCGTCGCGGTAGCGGAAGGAGACGGCGTGGGCGGCCACGTCGTCGTCGCCGGCGATGACCATGAACGGCACCTTCTGCACCTGGGCGTTGCGGATCTTCTTCTGCATCCGGTCGTCGGAGTCGTCGACCTCGACCCGCAGCCCCATCGCCCGCATCTGGTCGGCGACCTCGAACACGTAGTCGTGGTGGCGCTCGGCGATCGGGATCAGCTCCACCTGGACCGGGGCGAGCCACGGGGGGAACGCGCCGGCGTAGTGCTCCACGAGCACCCCGATGAACCGCTCGATCGAGCCGAACTTCGCCGAGTGGATCATCACCGGCTGCTGGCGCGATCCGTCGGCGGCCTGGTACTCGAGCCCGAAGCCCTTCGGCTGGCTGAAGTCGTACTGGATCGTCGACATCTGCCAGGTCCGGCCGATCGCGTCGCGCGCCTGGACCGAGATCTTCGGGCCGTAGAACGCGGCGCCGCCCGGGTCGGGCACCAGGTCCAGACCGGTCTCGACGGCGACCTCCTCGAGGACGGCGGTCGCGGACGCCCAGTCCTGGTCCGAGCCGATGAACTTCTCCTTGTTCTTGTCGTCGCGGGTCGACAGCTCGAGGTAGTAGTCGTCGAGGCCGAAGTCCTGGAGCAGTGACAGCACGAAGCTGAGGAGGTGCTTCACCTCGCCGGGCGCCTGCTCCTTGGTGACGTAGGAGTGCGAGTCGTCCTGGGTCATGCCGCGGACGCGGGTGAGGCCGTGCACCACGCCGGACTTCTCGAACCGGTAGACGCCGCCGAACTCGAAGAACCGCAGCGGCAGCTCGCGGTAGGAACGGCCCCGACTCTGGAAGATCAGGTTGTGCATGGGGCAGTTCATGGCCTTGAGCCGGTACTCCGCCCCCTCCACCTTCATCGGCGGGTACATGGTGTCGGCGTAGTAGGGCAGGTGGCCGGAGGTGTGGAACAGCCCGTCCTTGGAGATGTGGGGGGTGCCGACGTACTGGAACCCCTCCTCGATGTGCCGGCGCCGGACGTAGTCCTCCATCTCGCGCTTGATCACTCCGCCCCTGGGGTGGAAGACGGCGAGACCGGAGCCGAGCTCGTCGGGGAAGCTGTACAGGTCGAGGTCGCGGCCGAGCTTGCGGTGGTCGCGCCGCTCCGCCTCCTCGATCCGGTGGAGGTGCTCGGCGAGCTCCTCCTTGGTCTCCCAGGCGGTGCCGTAGATCCGCTGGAGCTGCTTGTTCTTCTCATCGCCCCGCCAGTACGCCGCGGCGGTGCGCATCAGCTTGAACGCCGGGATCCGCTTGGTGGTCGGCAGGTGCGGGCCGCGGCACAGGTCGCTCCACGCGACGTCGCCGTTGCGGCGCACGTTGTCGTAGATGGTCAGCTCGCCGCCGCCCACCTCGACGTTCGCGCCCTCGGCGGCGTCCTCGGCGTTGCCGGCGCCCTTGAGGCCGATCAGCTCGATCTTGTAGGGCTCGTCCTTGAGCTCGTCGAGCGCCTCGGCATCGGTGGTGACCCGGCGCTCGAAGCGCTGGTTCTCCTTGATGATCTTGCGCATCGCGGTCTCGAGCTTCTCGAGGTCCTCCGGCACGAACGGGGTCTCGACGTCGAAGTCGTAGTAGAAGCCGTTCTCGACCGGCGGGCCGATGCCCAGCCGGGCCTGGGGCCACAGCTGCTGCACGGCCTGCGCGAGCACGTGGGCGGTGGAGTGGCGCAGGATGTCACGGCCGTCGGGACTGCCGATCGCGACCGCCTCGACCTCGTCGCCGTCGTCCAGGACGTGTGCCAGGTCGCGCAGCGCGCCGCCGACGCGGGCCGCGACGACGTCGGGCTGGTCGGTGAAGAGCTCCCAGGCCTTGGTGCCCGTGGTGACCGTCCGCTCCTCGCGCGCATCGGCGGCGAGCAGGGCGATCTTGATCTCGGACACAGGAGTGCTCCTCGGTAGGGGTCGGACGACCCGCCGAGCCTAACGTCCGGCCCGGGGCCGGCTCACCGGATATCAGGCGCCGGGGTCGACCGTGGCGGTCTCGGAGGGCGACGTGCCCGTCGACGTCCCCAGCGACAGCTGCCACACGGCACCGACCACCCAGGCCACCCCACCGAGGAGCGTGAGGTAGAGGCCGATCACCGCCGCACCGTTCATGTCGATGATGCCGACGAGCGCAGTCAGCGAGGCGAGGACGAGCAGCACGACGTGGGGCACCTTGCCGGTCGACGGCGCGCGACCGACGAGGCCGCTGGTCATCGCGAGCACGATCCCGCCCGCGAGGGCGAGCACTACGGTGATGACGCCGTCGCCCTCGATGCCGCGGACGCTGAAGCCCAGGAGGGAGATCCAGGGGAGGAACGCCGCCACGGCGACCACGAGGATCGAGACGGCGGAGACCTTCTGCGGGGCGCTGAGCGCGTCGATGTTCACGGCACCACCGTAGGTGGGGCGGACCGGTCCCGGCAGGGGATCCGGTCAGTTCCCGCCACCGCCGCCCCCGTCGCCGCCACCACCGTCGTAGCCACCGCCGTCGAAGCCGCCGACGCCGCCGTAGTCGCTCGGCATGATGCCCCCGGTGAAGAAGGCACCGCCGCCGGCCAGGGCGGAGTCGGGCTGGAAGTACATCCACGCCATGCTGGCCGCGGCGGCCGAGCCCTCGGGGAAGTAGCCGCGGCTGTAGGGCGCCGTGGAGGCCCCGGCCTCCCAGTACGGCACCCGGCGGCCGCCGATGGAGACCGTGCGCACCTCGGGCTTCTCGCGGGCCGCGAGCTGCGTGGCGCAGCGACTGCACGCCGGGACGGTGCGGGTGCCGGTCCGGGGGCTGGTCCACATCACGTTCCGGGACGACGGTCCGTGCTGGGGGTTGAAGAAGCAGGGCAGCCGCATCTCGGGCACCGGCTCCCCCGCCAGCCGGGCCCGCACGCAGACGATGGAGTACCGGCCGCTGGCCAGGGTGTCCACGAGGCTGCTGATCTGGTCGACCTCACGCAGCCGCGGGGCGTCGAACTTCGCGTGCTCGTAGGCGTCCAGCGCCAGCTGGTAGTCGTGCCGGGCCTCCTCGTCGAGCTCGTGGCCCTCGACGAGGTCGCCGAGCCGCTGCAGCTGCTCGCCGAAGACCGTGACGTCCTCGTCGGCAAGCCGTCGCGCCTCCTCCAGCTGCTCGGCCCGTTCACGCCGGTCGCCCCGCGCCGTGCGCACCCGGCTCGCGGCGTACGCCCCCGCGCCGCCGGCGGCGCCGAAGACGAGCACCATCAGCCACTCCATGACCGCTGTCTATCACGCGGAGGACACGATCGGGACACGGTCGGGGCCTGCCGGGCAAGGGGCTCGCGCCTTCGATGAGAGCCAAACCAGCCGGGCACCGGAGCGGAGCTGCCCTGGATGCCGGCGCCGTCGACCAGCACCTCGACGAGCTTGCGGTCCCACCCGGAGTACGTGTGCTGCTCGGTCATGCTTCGAGGCCAGGGCGACGGGGTGACAGCGCGTGCCTCGCTGGACTACGCGCGAGTGACGAGTTCCACATCCTGGGACGGCGGGGCCACTGGCAATCCGGCGAACGCCGTCTGTCGAACCACGAGCACCAACCCCTACCAACAGGAGCACTCATGCGCAGGAATCTGGTTCGCTCGTTCGCCTTCGTCGCCATCAGCGGCGGTGTTCTGATGGGGACTTCTGGTGTGGCGTCTGCCGCGCACTGCACGGACAATGGTGGGCCGGGAAACTCCGACTTCGCCAGCCATGCCCGGGCCAATGGTCCCGGTGCCCACAACGAGGGTGACCACAGGGGATGGAGTTCGTGCCAGGAGACCTCCGCCAACTACGTGGAGTCCTGATACGGCGACCGGCGTCCAGCACTCGTGGACACGTAGACGGGTCGACGAGCCATCGAAGCTGAGGCCTGGCGAACGGACCGCCCCCGACTCCCTCAAGAGTCAGGGGCGGTTCGACGTGCGGCGGAGTCTGCTCTCCGGAGCAATATCTCTGACGCCATGGTGTCTCCCCGGACGAGGGAAACGCTAGACGCAGCGCAGCGGGAGATCCACGTATCGACAAAGTCGACGATCCCACTTGCCTCAGAGGTTCTCGACCTGGGCAACCCCGGATGCAGCGCATCCTCGTCGCCGCGACGTTGAACCCCACGTGCACACGCCGCGTGAAGACGACCCCCGCCACCCCACGAGGGGGTGACGGGGGTCTGGGGGACGACCCTCCGCCCCTTTCGTAGGTACAGGGCCGGAGGGTCGCATCAATGGAAACACGGGCCTCACATGCCCGTCCATCCCCAACTGACGCCTCTGGCACGTATGTACCACTGGCGTGTTGCCCTGCCGTAACGCTCGAAGTGCTGCATCGTTGAGCACGTGACCGGCGAAGAGCCGCCCCCGGCCTCGTAGGTGCCGGAGGCGGCTCTCCTGTCGCTCAGGACGTCCCCACCAGCCGGTCACTCGTGCCACGCCGTGACGCCGGGCCGGCGAAACGTCCCGGCTGGCGACCGCTCAGCCCATGCTCAGGAAAGTCATGTCCAACCGCCCGCGGAACTGGTCGACGCGTCCCGGGCCGAGCTTCCTCGCACCGATCCTGACGCCGGCGGAGTTGGTCACCGACCCCATCTGCCCGGTACCAGAGGCCACGATCGTGCCGTCCACCCGCAGGACCAGGGAGTTGTCCACGCGGCGGCAGACCACCCGGTGCCACCGGCCGTCGGCCACCGACCTCTGCGACCGCACGAGCACCCGACCGTCGCTGCCGTTGACCACGCAACTGGGAAGGCCCCGGTCCAACTGCAGCTTCCACTGGCCGCCGCGCTGGCGGTAGTACCCCTTCTGCATCACGTTCGACAGCGCGTTCCGCTGTTCCTGAGTGACCTTCATCCACGTGCCGTAGGCAAAATCGCGTCGGCGGGGATCCCAGGCCCGGCGGTCGGCCGTCTCGATGATGCCGTACCCCGACTGGGGGAACCGGGCCGCACGCCTGGGGTGCCCCTTGACCTTGCGGAACCGGCCACCGTCGGCAACCCTCACGATCCCGCGACCCTTGCCCGCCATGTTCTTCACCTTCGCACCGGCCCGCAGGCCGGACCGGCCGTCATAGCTGAAGCGGAGCACGGTCCTAGCGGCGGTCCCCATCACCCGCTCCGTAGCTCCCGCCCTGGCGTCTGCCGCGGAACCACCACTCACGAGCAGACCGCTGATGACGACGAGGGTGACCCCGCCGACAACGTGTCGGAGAATCCCCCGACGTCGTCGCAAGCCTGAACGGTCCGTCTTCATCGATTCACACATGCGCGCGTCCCCACAGTCGTGCTTGGTGTTCAAGCGGTCAACCTCATAGGAAGTGGGGTTGACCGGCAGAGCCGGGACGCGACCTGCGTCTTACCCGAATTTGACGATCAAGTTCACCCCGACGAGTGGTGCCAAGACCACCAATCCAGCGGGACGAGGCCTCCGTAGGGGAGCGGGGAGACAGTGGCCGGCTCCGAGACCTGAGGGGGTCACGGGGCCGGCCGCCTCAGGTCTCGGACCTTCCGGGGAGTTGGCGGACACGATCGGCGGGGAATCGGTCGAGCCGGTTCATGCCCGGCGCCGACGACCAGTGATGGTGGCGGACCAGGTGCCGTCGTCGGCCTGGTCCCACGACCGCAGCACACCTGAGTACCCCCATGCCATCAACCGCCCGCACACGCGAACGTGGCTCCGCGAACTGGGTGTCAGCGGGCCGTGTGCTTCCTCACCGGTCGGGTACGTCGAGAGTGAACATCCACGACGAAGGAGAAACTCCACATGGCTCGTGACACCCTGTCCCGCTCACTGCACGACGTCGGCCTGGCCGCCTGGTTCGGTGGCACCCTGGCCAACGCGGTGGCCCTCAACCCGGCGGCCGCCGAGGCCGACACATCGACCGGGACCGGCGCGGTCGCCAACGTCGGGTGGGACCGGTGGACCCCTGTCAACGCCGCAGCCATCGCCGCCCACCTCGTCGGCAGCGTCGGGCAGATCGTCGGTAACAAGGGTCGACTGGCTGGCCAGGAGGGGGTGGCCTCCATGGCCCTGGCCAAGACGGCCCTCACAGTGGCCGCGCTCGGCGTCACCGCGTACTCGCGAAGGCTCGGCAAGGTGGTGTCCGAGGAGCCTCGGATGCCCGCGCACTCGGGCACTGAGCCTGAACAGGGCACGCCGCCCGAGGTCGCGACCGCCCAGCGCCAGCTGCACCAACTCCAGTGGGCCGTCCCGGCCCTCACCGGCGCGCTCGTGGTGGTGAGCTCCTTCGCCGGCGAGCAGCAGCGGGCCAGCGAGGTGAAGCATGGTCTGGCCCAACGCTTGATGGGCTGATCGCACGAGCAACCGCCTCCGACATCAGTGACACCAGGGGCGGTTCATTGCCTCATACGAACGTCGAACGTCCTCAGCGCGCTCAGATGAGCGCAGCAGACCGGAGCGCCAGACGCCGTCGACCAGCACCTCGACGAGCTTGCGGTCCCACCCGGAGTACGTGTGCTGCTCGGCCATGCTGCTGAGGCTAGGGCGGAGGGAGGACCACAGTCCTCAGCCGAGGGACCTTCGCGCGTTGGCGATGGGACACATCCCCACTCTCGGTAGGGGTGTGTCCCATCGGCGGGGACGGTACTCCGACATCGCGCGTCTCGATAGGACTCATGTCCGAGGCGTGGCGGCCACTCAGCGACACGCGCGGCGGGGGCATCAGGTGCGCTACGTCCGAACGCGCCGTTGGTTGAAGGGGGCTCAACGGGACGGCGGGGGGCACGAACGACGGGCCTGGCCTCGCGTTCAGTGCCGGTCGCCGGTCAGACCGAGGTGAGGGCCTCGCTGCAACAGGTTGCGTCCTCGTGGACAGCAGGGCAACCGGGGCGGCCGGAAGGGTCCCGCATGTGGGCAGCGTCGAATCGTCTGGTCGTGACGCATGTGGGATCGGGGCCGTAGGACACGACGGCGCTGCAGGTGTGGCCGTCGGGGCTGATCTCGCAGGTGCGGACCTTGCCGGGGGTCCACAGGCCGTCGATGAGGACTTCGACGGCAACCGGGCTAACTCGTGGCACTGCTGGGCTCGCTCTCACGGGGGGACGCAGAACGGTCCGATTGTTTCAGAGCGGTCAGCTCGCGACTGGTGAACACGCGCACTGAGCCAGGTCGTGCCCGGGTGACCCCGCCCCCGCTGTCTCCATGAGACCCCACTCTCGGGTTGTGCGGTCGCCGGCGGGGGCGCACGCAGGTCCTTGTGAACACGCAGCAGATGCGCCCGTCTCTCCCCAGATTGAGTCCCCGTGAGCGACCCGGACGCGACACGGCCCCGTCACACGCGGGTGGGGACGGGGCCGTAGCACCTGGGGTCGGGGGGATAACCGGTGCTGCTCTCACGGTATGCACGCAAGACGATGACGCGTGGGGATTCGTCGAAAACTTCACCGAGCACTTCCCCTACGGATCCACAGACAACTGCAGAACTGGTCCAGGCCCGCCCCAACGTGAAGTCATCGCTGATCTGGCGGTGCGTGGAAGAGCCCCCGGCGGCCAACGAAGGGCCGACCGGGGGCTCTTGTGCGGCCAGTCTCGGGTTCTGGTCACACGGTGCCGACAGATCCCCCCAGACCGTCGACCCACCCAAGGTAGGAGCGGGTGGTCGGCGGAGTCTGGGGATTGGCGGGTCCGTGGCGCAATTGTGGAGATGACAATGCGGCCCCCGCCACCATGGGGATGACGGGGACCGCGCCATGCCGAACGGGGGACGGCACCGAGTCGCAACGTAGCGGCTGCGGTTGTCCACGTGGCGTCTCCGAGCGTCGACCTACCCCATGGTGGGGAAGGCCGGTCAGATCAGCCGGCTGCACTCTGACTGGAGGCCGCCGCGAGCGATGGCGACGACCCGACGACCCCGCCATCAGGAGGGTGACGGGAGCCTGTGGAGAACCGAGCTGCACCCGCCCCTGCGGTCGGCCAGGGACGTGGTGAGCGGCTGAGTCGCTGCCCGGTCGACCCCGCGCTGGAAATCCCGACCGAGCGTGAACGCGTTGTGCGCCTGCTCGAGCGCGGTCGTGCGGCGCACCAGCGGCCAGGCTTCACAGCGAGAAGCGCGTGAAGCCGGGCTTAGTGGGACAGGCGGCGAATGCGACTCAGGATGTGCTCATGATGTCGGCGTCTCGGTAGTCGGTGTCCTGTGGGACCGACTGAGACACCCGCACGCATCTGGCACGTACCAAGCACGAGGCCGGTTCCACTTGCTGGAAACCGGCCTCTGACCTGCGTCAACGCTGGTGGGCGATACTGGGTTCGAACCAGTGACCTCTTCGGTGTGAACGAAGCGCGCTACCACTGCGCCAATCGCCCGGGACGGTCAGACCATACAGGTGGTCCCGTGCGCGCACGAAACCGGTGTCACGCCACCTGGTCGCCCTGCTTCTTGCCCTTCCGCTTGGCCGCGTCGTCAGCCTCCTTGACCTGCGCGTCGAGCTCGTTGAGCGCGTCCGGGTCGCCGTGGAAGCGGCGGAAGCTGTACCCGATCAGGGCCAGCGCGATGACCGCGGAGACGATCTGGGTGAGCCCGGTGGCCAGGCCGCCCGGCAGCCACCAGAAGTCCGAGAGCGGCCACCAGTCGGGCGCGGCCGGACGCTGGATCCAGACCACGCCGCAGGCCACGATGACCGCGACGCCACACAGGGACACCACGATGCGGGGCCAGGTCGCGACACCCTCCGCGGCAGCCTTGAGCGCGCGGTACTTGATCGGGTCCGTACGCCGCTCGGCCCACTCGTACTGCTGTGACAGCAGGGCCAGTCCGGCAAAGACCCCGAGCAGGCCAGGGCCGGGTAGCACCAGCGCCGCGATCCCGACGACGAGCAGCAACCACCCTGCGGTCTCGAGGACCACCCTCTTCGCGGTCCCCCCGCCGGGCACGTTCACGTCGCCGAGCCTAACCGGGGGGTGCGCGCCAGACCGGGGGTAGCCCTCACGGGTCGCCCTCGTCCTCCGGCCATGGAGCTCACCCACGTGATCACCCAGCGGCTCTCGGTGCTCTGCCCCGCCCCCCTGGAGCGGCTCGTCGACGCCGAGTTCCGGTACGACGCGACCTCGCCGTGCTCGGGTCCGTTTCGGCTCCTCGGTCGGATGCTCGAACTGGTGCCGATGGGGCACGAACCGGGGTGGCTGGACCTCGACGGATTGATCGAAGAGCTGCTGGACCCGTCGATCCCCTAGACGCCGAGCAGCTCGCGCTCGCGCTCGCGCCAGCGGGCGGCCGCCTCGGTGGTCACCGGACCCGGCGCCGGGAGCTCGACGTCGTCCCAGCGGGAGACACCCTGCACGTCGCGGGTGGTCGAGACGAGGAAGACCTCGCTCGCGCCGCGGACGACCTCGACCGGCTCGTCGACCTCGCGGCCGCCGTACCACTCCAGCAGCAGCGCGCGGGTGACGCCGGCCAGGCAGCCGGACGCCAGGGTCGGGGTCCGCAGCTCGTCGTCGACGACGTAGAAGACGTTGGAGCCGGTGCCCTCACAGAGGTGTCCGGCGAGGTTGGCGAAGACGGCCTCGGAGGCTCCTTCCTCCCGCGCACGCGCGAGCGCGACCACGTTCTCGGCGTACGACGTGGTCTTGAGGCCGGCCAGCGCGCCCTTCTCGTTGCGCGGCCACGGCACCGTCGCCACGGCCGTCGTCTCCGGGAACGGGCTCATCGTGTCGGCCACGACGACCACGGTCGGCGCAGCGTCCCCGCGACCGCTGCCGAGCGGTGCGGGACCGCCGGTGTAGGTGATCCGGATCCGGCCGAGGGCGAGCGGGTCGCCCTCCAGGACCGCGGCCACCCCACGTCGTACGGCGGCGTCGTCGACGGCCGGCAGCCCCAGCCCGGCGGCGCTGCGGCCGAGCCGGTCCAGGTGTCGGGTCAGGGCGAACGGCTGCCCGTCGACCACCTTGATCGCCTCGAAGACGCCGTCACCCACGGTCAGTCCGTGGTCGGCCACGGTGACCGCCGGAGCGGTCGCGTCGGGAAGGATTTCGCCGTTCAGCCACACGCGCATGCGGCCACTCTAGGAGGCCTTCCCGAGGCCGCGCACAGCCCGACCACGCGTGCCGGGGCTGGATTTTGCGTGCCTCAGGGCATGGGCTACTGTTCTGACCGCACCGAGCCCCCCGGGGTTTTGGTGGCAAGCGGACGTAGCTCAGTTGGTAGAGCGCAACCTTGCCAAGGTTGAGGTCGCGAGTTCGAGCCTCGTCGTCCGCTCGGAGAGGTCTCCCAGGATTTGGCCTCCACGGTGGGTTGGCCGAGAGGCGAGGCAACGGACTGCAAATCCGTGTACACGGGTTCAAATCCCGTACCCACCTCCCACCATCCACAACTCCAGACACGGGCGATTGGCGCAGTGGTAGCGCGCTTCCTTGACACGGAAGAGGTCACTGGTTCAAACCCAGTATCGCCCACCGAAGACGGCACAGCCCCTGACCTCGAAGCATGGAGCTCGGGGGCTGGCCACTTCTTCCGTGGCGCATCCACTCCGGGTCCACCAAGCTCGGCTCCCGTCGAGGGGACCAGTCACTCGACCGGGTCGAGGTGGCTCTGGGCACCCGCCCGAGGCGAACGTTCCGGACGTGTGTATCGCGTGGCAGACGCCCAAGGGCGGCGAGATCAATCTGTGCCTGCTGATGGCTGCGCTCGAGGTTGTGGAGACCTCCTGAGCAACAGAGAACCGCCCCCGGCTGGCGTCAAGCCAGGGGCGGTTCGCGCGGTCAGTACGGAGCTACGTAGCCGCAACCCGTGTGGGCGGGGTTGGTCTGCCCGATGCCCTGGTTGCCGTCGCACTCGTAGCCGTTGTTGGCGTCGGAGCCGTCCGTGGCCTGTCCGGGCGGGTTCTTGGAGTCGGCCTTGCCGACGGTTCCGGCGGCCGGTTGGTGGGTAGCGTTGCCGTTCCCCGAGGGATCGCCGACCCCGTTGGGGCAGTAGGCGCCGCAGCCACTGTTGGCGCCGTTGCCCGGTGCCGCTTGGACGGGTCCGGCCATCCCGAAGGTCAGCAGTGCTGCTGCCGCCGCGGTCGCCACGCCGATCCTGTGCGCTGTCCTGATTCGTGTCATCTCGTGTACCCCCAAAAGTCGCTGCAAGGTTGTTGCCTGGTAGCGAACGACGGTAGGGACGGCCGTCGGGCCGGGCGTGTTCGAACTTGAGGGTCACCCAAGTTGGGTATGACCGCGACGAACTGGTCCAACATGTCCCTGGCCCCGGGCTCGCGTGCGTGGTGCTGCTTGGTCATGCACCCGGGCACCGCGGCCACTGGCTCCTCCAGCAGCTCCTGCCGGTCGACGCGCCTCGCCTCGCTGACGCTCGCCTTCTCGAGGGCAGAATGGTCTCCCTGAGGGCCTCGACGTGGACCCCCACCAGACCGGGATGTCGTCGGCGTCCTCGATCGGGACGGGACGCTCGCACGGCCAGGTGAGGACGCTGGTCCGCCTCACCGGCGTCGAGGTCTCCCGGCCACCGCCACCCAGGTCGTTGCTCCATCGCAGATCGGAGGGCGGTTTCCGCTCGGAAGCCGGCCTCGTGCCATGTCCGTGCCATGCCCGCCCCCTCGAGCGTGGCGGCACGGCACTGTCGGCCACGTTCCCTGCGGGTCGCGCCGGATCGACACTCAATCGAGGCAGAACTCGTGACCCTCGACGTCCTGCATCACCAGGCAGGACTCGTTCTCCTCGTCGGCGACGAGGAGGACGACCTTGGTGGCGCCGAGGGCGATCAGGCGCTCGCCCTCGGCCTCGAGGGTGGCCTGGCGCTCGGCACCGACCATGGCGGTGCCGACGCGGATGTCGAGGTGGACCCGGTTCTTCACGACCTTGCCCTCGGGGACCCGCTGGAAGAACAGGCGGGGGCCGGAGCCGGTCGGGTCGGCAGCCGCGGACCAGCTCGGGTCGCCCTCGGCACCGGGAGGGATGACGTAGCCCAACGCCTCGCACCAGAACCGGGCGACCCGCTCCGGCTCGGCGCAGTCGAAGGTGACCTGGAACTCCCGGACCGTCGTCATGGCGAAAACCCTAGTAGAGCGCGCCCCGCGACACACATGGCTTCTGACCTGCGGAAACTCTGAGAACGGCGCACGCCTCACGTACGATTCCGTCTGTGACGGGGCAGCGGGGGCGCGTGGAGTGGGTGGACGCTGCCCGCGGCATGGCGATCGCCCTCGTCGTCGTCCACCACGCCGCCACACGCTCGGTCGTGGCCGGTTCCGCGGACTGGTGGGTCGACCTCACCGGGATGTTGGCGACGGTCAGGATGCCGTTGTTCTTCCTGGTGGCCGGCCTCGTCGCCGCGACGTGGGCCAGCGCCCGGACGTCGTGGCCGACGCTGCTGCGCGGCAAGGTCCTCCTCTTCGCGTGGGTGTACGTCGTGTGGCTGGTGCTGCGCTGGGCCTGGTTCGTCGCCCTGCCCTCCGGCAAGGACTCCATGTCGTTCACCGAGCTGGTCACCCGGGTCGCCTGGCCCGCCGGCGGCTGGTTCATCTACGCACTCGCGATCATGTTCGTGATCGCCCGCCTCGTCCACGCCCTGCCCACGCCGCTCGTGCTCGTGGCGGCGGCCGGGATGAGCGTCGCGTTCCTCGCCGACTGGGTCGGTGTCGGCAACCAGGCCTGGGACGGGCTGGGGACCTACACCTTCTTCTTCCTGCTCGGCATCAGGTCCCGGGCCCACGTCCTGCGGCTCAGCGGGAGCGTGCCACGCGCCGTCCTGGTCCTCACGCCCGTCGCGTGGGCCGCGCTGTACCTCGTCTGCGCCGGTTACGGCCTCGAGGCCGCTCCCGGCGTGGGGTTCGCGCTCCGGGTCGCGGGCATCACGGCCGGTGTGTGCGTCGCCCTCCTCCTCCAGCACCGGTCGGGCCTGCGGGCCCTGGGTCGGGGCACCCTCCCGATCTACCTCACCCACCAGCTGCTCGTCGTGACCGTGGTCAGCGCACTCGGCTCGGTCGCGGCCTTCGACCAGCACCCCGTCCTCGCCTACGGCGCGCCGCTGCTGATCGGCGTCGCGCTGCTGGTCCTGACCTACTGGCTCGGCCGGCTCGCACCGCGGCTGGGCCTCGGCTGGCTCTTCGCCACGCCGCGCTGGCTCGACCGTCTGGCCGGTGGCCTCCGGACTCCCGTCGAGACGCGCGTCACCGTCCCCGTCTGAGCCGCTGATCCGGCCGGCGGCCTGGTCTGGGCCGGAGTGCACAGTCGGTCAACAAACGTGACGCATCTGGTCACAGCCAGGCACACCGGACCCATACTGCGAGAACGGTTCCCACCACAGAGGACGGGTCATGGACTCCTCCGACGCCATGAGCGCCCTGCTCGGGATGGTCACCGACTGCGCACAGGCGGCGAATTCCGAGCGGTCGATCGCGGCTGCCCTCCGTGCGCTCCCCACGCTCAGCGGCGGCGCCACGGCCGTGGTGATGTCCGCCGACGATGCTGCCGGGCAACCTGTCGAGGAGTCCGGCAGC
>CAWGVI010000003.1:0-46739 GCA_963826015.1 uncultured Actinomycetota bacterium
ACATGGAGGACGAGCTCCACAAGCGCGTCATCGGCCAGGAGGAGGCCGTCCGGGCGATCTCGCGGGCGATCCGGCGTACCCGGGCCGGCATGAAGGACCCCAAGCGTCCCGGTGGGTCGTTCATCTTCGCCGGCCCGTCCGGTGTCGGTAAGACCTGGCTGTCCAAGACGCTGGCGGAGTTCCTCTTCGGCGACGAGGACGCGCTGATCCAGCTCGACATGAGCGAGTTCGGCGAGAAGCACACCGTCTCCCGGCTCTTCGGCTCGCCTCCGGGCTACGTCGGCTACGAAGAGGGCGGCCAGCTGACCGAGAAGGTACGGCGCAAGCCGTTCTCGGTGGTGCTCTTCGACGAGGTCGAGAAGGCCCACCCCGACATCTTCAACAGCCTGCTGCAGATCCTCGAGGAGGGTCGGCTCACGGACTCGCAGGGCCGGGTGGTCGACTTCAAGAACACCGTCATCATCATGACCACCAACCTCGGCACGCGTGACATCTCCAAGGGGCTGAACCTCGGCTTCCAGCAGGGTGCCGACGCCGGTTCCTACGACCGGATGAAGGCGAAGGTCTCCGACGAGCTCAAGCAGCACTTCCGGCCCGAGTTCCTCAACCGTGTCGACGAGATCATCGTGTTCCCGCCGCTGTCGCAGGAGCAGATCGTCTCGATGGTCGACAACATGATCGCCGGGGTGGAGCTGCGGCTGCGCGACCGCGACATGAAGCTCGAGCTGACCCAGAACGCCAAGAACCTGTTGGCGGAGCGGGGCTTCGACCCGGTGCTGGGTGCCCGGCCGCTGCGGCGGACGATCCAGCGCGAGATCGAGGACGTCCTCTCGGAGAAGATGCTCTTCGGCGAGGTCGGGCCCGGTCAGATCGTGCTGGTGGACGTCGAGGGAGAGGGTCCGACCGCGGCCTTCACGTTCGAAGGCCAGAAGGTCGGCGAGCTGCCCGACATGCCGCCCTTCGAGACCGCCGACATCGAGGCGGCCACCGGCGAGACGCTCACCGAGGGCCCGGACGACACCGAGGGTCCGACCGACGTCCCGCGGGCGGAGTGACCACGGGGAGGTGACGAGGGTCAGGGCAGCGCGTACGCGTCGCCGTCCCTGACCAGCAGACCGTCCTCGACGAGGCCGGCCAGGCACCTGGTGCGCTGGTCGGCCTCGTCCCACGTCCGGGCCAGCCGGCCCGCGGCGACCGGGCCGTCGGCCTCGCGGACCACGGCCATCAGCCGGCCGCGGCACTGCCGGTCGGTGCCCGCCCAGGCCTGGCCGCGCCGCGGTGGTCCGTCGTACGCCGGGGAGCCGGCGGCCACCCAGCGGCACTGCCCGGCGACCGGGCACGAGGCGCAGCGGGGCATCGACGCGGTGCACACCAGCGCGCCGAGCTCCATCAGGGCGATCGACCAGGTCGCCGCGTCGGCGTCGTCGGCCGGCAGCAGGGCGGTCGCCCGCTCCCGCTCGGACCGGGTCACGGACTGCGGCGGGAGCTCCACCCCGTCGACCAGCCGGGCGAGCACCCGTCGGACGTTGGTGTCGAGGACCGCGTGGCGGGCGCCGTACGCGAAGACCGCGACCGCGGCGGCGGTGTAGTCGCCGACCCCGGGCAGCGCCCGCAGGGCGTCGTGGTCGGCGGGCACCTCGCCGCCGTGGCGCTCGACGATCGCCGTCGCGGCGGCGTGCAGCCGCAGTGCGCGCCGCGGGTAGCCGAGCCGACCCCACATCCGGATCGCCTCGCCGGCGGGCTCGGCGGCCAGGGCCGCCGGGGTCGGCCAGCGCTGGAGCCACTGCTCGTGCACCGGGACGACCCGGGCCACCGGCGTCTGCTGGAGCATGTACTCCGAGACCATCACCGACCACGCGGACGCGTGCTCCCCGCGCCACGGCAGCTCACGGGCGTGGTCGTCGTACCACCGCGAGCAACGGGGCGTGGAGGTCGGACATCGGCCCGATCGTAGGCGTGGCACCCACGGCCGGAGCGAGCGGATGCCTACGGTTGGCGCATGACGGCGATGACGCGGGGGCGGCTCCCCGCCAGGGTGTACTGGACGCGCCGCGTCCTCGCCCTGGTCGTGGTCACCGGCATCGTGGTCGGCCTCGTCCAGCTGGTGTCGCTCGCCTTCGGCGGGGGTGGGCCGACCGAGCCCGACCGGGCCACTCCTGCGGCGGCCGAGGTGAGCGGGAGCCCGACCGACGACCCGACGTCGGAGGGGACCGAGGAGTCCGAGCAGGACCGCCGGCGCGACCCGCATGGCAAGAAGGACAAGAAGGCCGACCGGGGCCCGGTCCTCGCGGCCCCCGAGGGCCCCTGCGTCGACCGCGACATCGCGGTCACGCCCACCGCCGGCAAGACCGTCGGCGGCGGACCGGTGACCTTCACCCTCGAGCTGCGGACCGTGCAGAGCCCGGCGTGCACGTGGGAGGTCTCGCCACAGAGCCTGCAGGTCAAGATCACCTCCGGCGACGACGGCATCTGGTACAGCCGGCAGTGCCGGCGCTCGATCCCCACCCAGGACCTGGTCCTCCGCAACAACGTCTCGACCCAGGTCGACGTCACCTGGTCGAGCCGGCGCTCCGACGACGGCTGCACCTACCGGACCGACTGGGCGATGCCCGGCTGGTACCACATCGAGGCCGCCGCGCTCGCCGGCGAGCCCTCCGACCTCCAGTTCCGGCTGACCGCCCCCGAGCCGGGCGTGGAGTACGAGAAGGTCCCGCCCCCGAAGCACCGCCAGGGCAAGGGCGACCAGGGACGAGCCGAGCCAGCAGGACGAGAAGCCGAAGAACCAGCGCGACGGGCGCGGCTGAGCCTCAGGTTTCGAGACGGCCGGCGAGCAATCCCTCGCTCCGCGCGGGCTTGCTCCGGCCCCTCAACCTCCTCGCCCGACGCCGTCTCCACTCGCAAGCTCGTGGCGCCGGCTGGGCTCAGACGTACCGCTCCAGGATCGTCGACTCGGCGAGGCGGGAGAGGCCCTCGCGGACGCTGCGGGCGCGGAGCTCGCCCACGCCCTCGACGGCCTGGAGGTCGTCGACGCCGGCGGAGAGCAGCTTCTGGAGGTTGCCGAAGTGGTCGACCAGCCGGTCGACGACGGAGTGGGGGAGGCGCGGGACCTTGGCCAGCAGCCGGTATCCGCGCGGGGCGACCGCCCCGTCGAGGTGCTCGCCGGTCCCCATGCCCAGGGCGCGCGCGGCGGCGGCCGGGTCGACCAGCTCGGTGGGGGAGAGCGCCTCGAGCCGGGAGAGGTAGTCCTCCGGCGTTCGCGCACGGCGGCCGGCGGGGAGGTAGTCGCGGATGACCAGCTCGCGCTCGGCGTCCACGCCGGTGATGAGCTCCTCGAGCTGGAGCGACAGCAGCCGGCCGTCGGTGCCGAGCTCGAGCACGTAGTCCTCGATCTCGCGCGCGATCCGGGTGACCATCTCCAGTCGCTGGGCCACGACGGCGACGTCGCGGACGGTGACGAGGTCCTCGATCTCGAGGGCGGACAGCGTGCTCGACACCTCGTCGAGGCGAAGCTTGTAGCGCTCGAGGGTCGCCAGCGCCTGGTTGGCGCGCGACAGGATCTGGCCGGAGTCCTCGAGCACGTGGCGGGTCTCGCCGACGTAGACCGCGATGATCTGCATCGACTGGGACACCGACACGACCGGGAAGCTGGTCTGCTGCGCGGCGCGGTCGGCGGTGCGGTGCCGGGTGCCGGTCTCCTCGGACTGGATCGACTGGTCGGGCATCAGGTGGGTCGCCGCCCGGATGATCCGGGTGACGTCCTTGTCGATGACGATCGCGCCGTCCATCTTGGCCAGCTCGCGCAGCCCGGTGGAGGTGAAGGGGACGTCGAGGGTGAAGCCGCCGGTGCAGATCCCCTCGACGGTCTTGTCGTGTCCGAGCACGATCAGGGCGCCGGTGCGGCCGCGCAGGATGCGCTCGAGTCCGTCACGCAGGGCGGTGCCGGGGGCGATCTGCGCGAGCGCGGCGCGCAGCCGCAGCTGCTCCACGGAGCGGACGGTCGGCACGGGTCCCCCTGGGTGCGGGCGGTCGGGCGGTCCGGCCGTCGCGCGGCCAGTGTAGGAGATGGGTCAGGCGCTGGAGGTCACTCGCCGACCAGCGACAGCAGGCGGAGCGCGGTGGCGACGTCGGTGACCTCGAGGACGCGCATGCCGTCGACCGTGCGCTCGGCGGCCCGGCCGCGTCCCGGCACCACAGCGACCTGGAATCCGAGCCGGGCGGCCTCGGCGATCCGCTGCGGGAGGTCGCGGACCTTGCGCAGCTCGCCGGCCAGACCGAGCTCGCCCATGGCGACGACGCCCCGCGGCGCCGGCCGGCCGGTCGAGGCGCTGGCCAGCGCCACGGCGATCGCAAGGTCGGTCGCCGGCTCGACGAGCTTGGCGCCGCCCACCGTCGAGGCGAAGACGTCCTGCTGGTGGAGCCGGATCCCGCAGTGCTGGTGCAGCACCGCGAGCACCATCGCGACGCGCGAGGAGTCCAGGCCGCTCGTCGTACGCCGGGGTCGCTCGGCGGCGGTGTGGGTCACCAGCGCCTGGACCTCGGCGAGCATGGGACGGCGTCCCTCCATCGAGACCGCCACGCAGGTGCCGGGGACCTGACGCTCGTGGTTCTCCACGAAGAGGCCGGTCGGGTCGGTGACCGCCACGATCCCCTCGGCGGAGAGGTCGAAGCAACCGACCTCGTCGACCGGGCCGAAGCGGTTCTTCATCGCGCGGACCATCCGGAAGCGGGAGTTGCGATCGCCCTCGAAGTGGAGCACGACGTCGACGACGTGCTCGAGCACCCGGGGCCCGGCGATCGAGCCGTCCTTGGTGACGTGACCGATCAGCACGATGGTGATGTTGCGGGTCTTGGCCATCCGGATCAGAGCGGCCGCGACCTCCTTCACCTGGCTGACCCCGCCGGGGACGCCGTCGAGGTCGGAGGCGGAGATGGTCTGGATCGAGTCGACCACGAGCAGCTCGGGACGCACCTCCTCGAGGTGGGTGAGCACCGCCCCGAGGTCGGTCTCGGCGGCGAGGTAGAGCTCGTCCTGGACCGCGCCGGTGCGGTCGGCGCGCAGCCGGACCTGGGAGGCGGACTCCTCTCCGGTGACGTAGAGGGTGCGCCGGCGCAGCCGGGCGGTCTGGGCGGCGACCTCGAGGAGCAGGGTGCTCTTGCCGACGCCGGGCTCGCCGGCGAGCAGGAGGGCGGCGCCGGGAACGAGCCCGCCCCCGAGGACGCGGTCGAGCTCGGGGACGCCGCTGGAGCGGAAGGCGGACTCCTCGACCGACACCTGGCCGATCGGGACCGCCGGTCGGGTCACCGGGGCTGCCGCCGCACGGGTCGTCGGAGCGCTGACCTCGGCGACCGAGCCCCACGCCTGGCACTCGCCGCAGCGGCCGACCCACTTCTGGGTCTCCCAGCCGCACTCGGTGCAGCGATGGGCGGCCCGGGGGCGGGCGGGGCTCCGGGGCGCGGACTTCGGCATGGGGACGACGCTAGGTCACGGCACCGACAGCGCAGGCTATGATCCCTTTGGAACGATCAAGGGGGCGTGATGTCGCGAGTCCACGGGTGGGTGCCGACGACCCCGCCGACGCTGGCTGACGTGGCCGATCTCGCGGGGGTCTCCCGCCAGACGGTCTCCAACGCGGTCAACAACCCCGACCTGTTGCGACCCGACACCCTCACCCGGGTGAGCGACGCGATCGAGGAGCTCGGCTACTCGCCCAACCGCGCCGCCCGTAACCTGCGGACCCGCGCCAGCCACCTGATCGGGCTGCGGTTCGCCCCGGCGCAGGAGCACACCGCGAACGCGCTGATGGACCGGTTCGTCCACTCGCTGGTGGAGACCTCGAGCGCGGCCGGCTACCACGTGCTGCTCTTCCCGGGTGATCCCGAGGACCCCACCGCCGGCTACGACCAGCTGCTGCGCTCGACCGCGGTCGACGCGTTCGTCGCCACCGACACCTATCTCGGCAACCCGCAGGCCACCTGGCTGGAGACCCGCCGAGCGCCGTTCGTCGCGTTCGGACGGCCGTGGGACAACCCCGACTCCACCCACCCGTGGGTCGACGTCGACGGAGCGGCCGGCACCGAGCTGGCCACCGCCCACCTCGTCGAGCGCGGCCACGAGCGGATCGCGTGGATCGGCTGGCGCAAGGAGCAGGTGATCGGGGAGGACCGGCGCGCGGGCTGGACGCGCGCGATGCGCTCGCGGGGGCTGGCCACCACGGGCCTGGCGTCCCGCTCCGAGGACACCGTCCACTCCGGCCGTGAGGCCAGCGCCGTCCTCCTCGACGAGGCGCGCCCCACCGGCTTCGTCTGCGCCTCCGACACCCTCGCCATGGGCGTCCTCCACACCCTGGCCGAGCGCGGCCTCGTCCCCGGCCGCGACGTCGCCGTCGTCGGCTTCGACGACTCCCAGGTCGCCCAGGTCGTCCGCCCCGGCCTCACCTCGGTCCGGCAGCCGCTCGAGGAGGTCGCGGTCGAGATCGTGCGCGCCCTCGAGGGCCTGCTCACCCACCCGCCGATCCGCGGCGGCGGCGTCCTCCTCACCCCCGAGCTGGTCGTCCGCGAGTCCAGCTGATCCGAGACCCGGCCGGTCCGCGGCCGGATGTTCCCGAGCGAGTCGTGAACTTTCCGAGTGATCCAGCACCTCGTATTCGCTGGTTCCCCGGATATCCGGGGAACCAGCAGTCCCGTCAGAACACCCGCCACCACAGGTTGACGGCGTAGTCCACGACGAGGGAGTCGTGGGTCGTCAGCACGTCCTCGGCGACGGCCGTGGGGAGCTCGATGCGGACGACGGCCTCGAGGTCGGCGCGGTGGGTGAACTCCCAGCGGATGTCGAGGGGGACCCGGGTCCAGCCGTGGGTGGACCAGAAGCGTTCGACCTCGTCCGGGTCTACCTCGGGGTAGCCGCGGCGGAACCAGCCGCCGAAGGTCGAGCGGGTGGGGTCGTTGTCGATCACGAACGCCGTCCCGCCCCGTCGTACGACGCGGTCGAGCTCGGCCAGGCCGGGCTCGCAGCCGGGGCCGAAGAAGTAGGCCCAGCGCGCATGCACCACGTCGACCGAGGCGTCGGCGAGCGGCAGCGACTCCGCCAGCCCCTCGCGGACCGCGACGTGGCGCAGGGAGCGCGTGCGCCGGCGGGCGAGAGCGCCAGGGCGGGGTGCGGCTCGACTCCGACCACCGAGGCGGCGGTGGCACCGAACCGGGGCAGGTGGAAGCCGGTCCCGCAGCCGACGTCGAGCACCGCCTTGCCCGCCCACGGCGCGACCGACGCCATGGCGGCCTCGATCACCCCGTCGGGGTCGCAGGACCGGTTCTCGGTCTCGTACGTCCCGGGGTGGTTCCAGATGTTGGGGCTGGGTCGGGCGCCGGCCGGGGGCGACTGTCTCGACACGCCCCTCACGACCTCGTCCCTCGGTCGTGGGGCGAGCTCGACCTGGCTCGCGACGGGCCGCGCGCCTCCGGCGCGTGACCCTGCGAGCTCTGTCTCGACACGCCCCTCACGACCTCGGCCCTCGGTCGTGGGGCGAGCTCGACCTGGCTCGCGACGGGCCGCGCGCCTCCGGCGCGTGACCCTGCGAGCTCACAGCCGGACGAGGCCGTTCGGGGTCTGGAACTGGGCGGCGATGATGCCGGGGGTGCCGTTGGGGGCGACCCACTCGACCTTCACGTCCTCCAACGGTGCCTCGACGGTCTCGCCGAGCCACTCCGACACCCGCTGGGAGTCGCCGGCGATCTCCAGGCAGGCCAGCGAGTACGCCGGGTCGGCGCCGTGGCTGGGGTGGAGGTCGCGGTCGACGTCCCACTGGATGAGGTAGGGCAGCTGCGGGTCGGCGATCAACCCGTTGATGCCGATCTGCTTCCACTGGAGCTGCACGCCGTCGGGCCGGTGCCTGCTGCCGAGGGCGGCTTCACGGCCGAGCCGGGTCTCCGCCTCGGCGATGTCGTCGACGGCGACGACCCAGCCGAGCCAGCCTCCCCCGAGCAGGGAGCGGGCCCGCACGGCCTGGCCGAAGGGGGCCTTGTCCGAGGCGGGATGGTCGAGGACCTCGACGATCTCGAGGTACGTGTCGCCCGCGAGGGGCAGGATCATGTTGCGGGTGCCGAAGCGGGGGTGAACCCCGCCATCCCGGAAGGTCGGTGCCGAGCAATCCCCCGATGCGCTGGGCAGTGCTGGCGAGGCCATCGGGTCCGGCGGCAAAGGAGAGATGGTCCAAGCGCATGCCTCATTGTGCGGAATGCGCGGAGCGGCCCGGACGGCGGGGTCCGATTCTCTCGACGTCGAGGGGTCGGTGCGGCCGGAGCGGGTCGGCTGGGGTCAGTGCGGGTCGGCCGGGTGCAGCGCCAGGGCGGAGCGCGAGCGCAGGTGCGCCTCGCAGTGCCCCACGAGCGCGTCGTACGCCGGGCGCCCCATCAGCTCGACCAGCTCGGGCTCGTTGGTGACGTAGAGCGGCTCCGCACCGACGTGCGCCTCGGTGTTGCCCGAGCAGTACCAGTCGAGGTCGTGCCCGCCCGGTCCCCAGCCGCGCCGGTCGTACTCGGTGATCGTCACCTCGGTGTAGGACGTCTCGTCCTGACGCTCCACGGTCCGGAAGGTCCGGCGGATGGGCAGCTGCCAGCAGACGTCGGGCTTGGTCTCGAGGGGGTTGCGTCCCTGCTCGAGCGCCAACCCGTGCAAGGCACATCCTGCGCCCGTGCGGAAGTCGGTCCGGTTGTGGAAGACGCACGCCGACTGGCCGTCGACCTCGAGGGTCCGGGTCTTGGGCTCGCCCTCCTCGTCGGTGGTCACCCAGTCACCCTTCCTGACCTTGCGGCCCGGGTGGAACTGCCACCGGTCCGGCGTCAGCTGGGCGACGTACGACGCGACCCGCTTCTGGTCGTCGGCGTCGGCGAAGTGGGCGCCGAGCGTGCAGCAGCCGGTGTCGGGGGCGTCGGCGTAGATCCCCGCGCAGCCCTGCCCGAAGATGCACAGGTAGTTCGACGTCAACCAGGTCAGGTCGCAGCGGAACACCTGGTCGGCATCGGCCGGGTCCGCGAACTCGACGAAGGCGCGCGGGAACACCAGGTCGACTTCGGGCACGGCGCAACACTACGTGCCGGGTAGATTCGGCCCCATGCGCCTGGGCGTGCTCGACATCGGCTCCAACACCGGACACCTGCTGGTGGTGGACGCGCACGACGGCGCCCGCCCGTTGCCGGCGTCGTCCTTCAAGCAGGCGCTCCGGCTGGCCGAGCACCTCGACGAGGACGGCGCGGTCTCGCGCACCGGCATCGACGCGCTCGTCGACTTCGTCGCCTCGTCGCTGAAGGTCGCCGAGGACAAGGGCTGCGAGGAGATGCTCCCGTTCGCCACCTCGGCGGTCCGCGACGCGACCAACTCCTACGCCGTGCTCACCGAGGTGCACGACCGCACCGGTGTCGACATCGCCGTGCTGCCCGGCGAGGACGAGGCGCGGCTGACCTTCCTCGCCGTACGCCGGTGGTTCGGCTGGTCGTCGGGCCGGCTGGCCGTCTTCGACATCGGCGGCGGGTCGCTGGAGATCGCCGCCGGTGGTGACGAGTCGCCCGACATCGCGTGGTCGCTCCCGCTCGGAGCCGCACGGCTGGCCCGCGACCACCTGGCCGACCGGAGCGACGACGGCATCCGGGCGCTGCGCAAGCAGATCCGCGCGGCCATCGCCCGCGACGCCGGCAACCTGCTCCGTTCCGGCGCACCCGACCGTGCGGTGGCGACGTCCAAGACGTTCCGCTCGCTGGCCAGGATCTGCGGCGCCGCCCCCTCCGGCGACGGCCCACTGGTGCCGCGGACTCTCCCCAGGCAGGCCATGGCCGACTGGATCCCCAAGCTCGCCTCCATGGACGACGACCAGCTCGCCGACCTGCCCGGCGTCTCGCCGAGCCGGACCCACCAGATCCTGCCGGGCGCGCTGGTCGCGGTCGCGGCGATGGACATCTTCGAGCTCGACGAGCTGGAGATCTGCCCCTGGGCGCTGCGCGAGGGCGTGATCCTCGAGCGCATCGACGCGATCACCCGCTCCGCCGCCGACGCAGGCTCACGGTGAGCGCCGGGGTGATCGTCCGATGAGCCGGATCGGCCTCTCGACCGCCTCGGTCTACCCCGAGTCCACCGCGCACGGCTTCGCCTACGCCGCGCGGCTGGGCTACGACGCGGTCGAGGTGATGGTCGGGATCGACGCCCTGAGCCAGCAGACCTCGGCGGTCCGGCAGCTGGCCGAGCACCACGACATCCCGGTCTCGGCGGTGCACGCGCCGTGCCTGCTGTTCACCCAGCGGGTCTGGGGCACCGAGCCGTGGGGCAAGCTCGAGCGCTCCGCCGAGATGGCCCAGGTGGTCGGCGCCGAGGTCGTCGTGGTCCATCCGCCGTTCCGCTGGCAGAAGGAGTACGCCGCCGGCTTCGTCGACGGCATCGCCGCCCTCGAGGAGAAGACCGGCATCCACTTCGCGGTGGAGAACATGTACCCGTGGCGGGCCAGCAACCGACGCGGGGTGGAGATGTACCTGCCCGGCTGGGACCCCTCGGAGGAGACCTACGCGCACACGACCATCGACCTCTCCCACGCGGCGATCGCGAAGTCCGACGTGGTCGAGATGGCGCAGCGGATGGGCCCGCGGCTGCGACACGTGCACCTCACCGACGGCAGCGGCTCCGCGAAGGACGAGCACCTCGTGCCCGGCCGAGGGGTGATGGACGCCCAGGGCTTCCTCACGCACGTCGCGGCGAGCGGCTTCGACGGCGACGTGGTGATCGAGATCAACACCCGCAAGGCGACCAACCGCGAGCAGCGCGAGGCCGACCTGCGTGACTCGCTGGCCTTCGCGCGGGAGTACTTCCGCGTCCCGACGGTCCCGTGAGCGGCACCGCGGGCCGCCGCGGTCGTCGCCCGGGCGCCCCCGACACCCGCGCCGGGATCCTCGAGGCCGCCCGGTCGCGCTTCGGGGAGCACGGCTTCGCGGGCACCACGATCCGGGCCGTGGCCGCGGACGCCGGCGTCGACGCCGCCCTGGTCCACCACTACTTCGGCACCAAGGACGACCTGTTCCTCGCCGCGCTCGCGCTACCGGTCGATCCGCGCAGGCTGCTCGTGCCGGCGGTCACCGACGGTGATCCCGAGCACGCGGGGGAGCGGCTGCTCGACACCCTCCTCACGGTGTGGGACGACCCGGAGGTGCAGCCGGCGCTGCTGGCCGTCGTCCGGGGGCTGATGGAGCCGGCCGGTGCGACCCTGGTCTCGGAGGGCTTCCTGCCCGTGGTGCTCGGGCCCGTGGGTGAGGCGCTCGGGATCGACCGACCCTCGCTCCGGATGCCGGTGGTCGCCAGCCAGGTGATGGGACTGATCCTGATGCGGTACGTGCTCCGGGTCGACCCGCTGGCGTCCATGCCGCGGGCGCAGCTGGTGGCGACGTACGCCCCGACGCTGCAGCGGTACCTGACCGGTCCCTTGCCCTGAGGCGACGCCGGGTGCACAATTCAACACATGATGAATAACGCGGTGGAGATCGCGGGACTGACCGTCGTCCGAGGCGGTCGCACGGTGCTGGACGGCCTCGACCTCACGATCGGCGGGGGCGTGACCGGCCTGCTCGGTCCCAGCGGGTGCGGCAAGACCACGCTGATGCGCTGCCTCGTCGGCGTCCAGCGGATCGCCTCGGGGAGCGTGTCGGTGTTCGGCCAGGAGGCCGGCGCGGCCCCGCTGCGCGACCGGATCGGCTACCACACCCAGGCCTCGAGCGTGTACGACGACCTCACCGTCGCCGAGAACCTCGCCTTCTTCGCGCGGGTGCGGGGCCTGGGCCGCGACGCCGTCGACAAGGCCGTCGAGGCGGTCGACCTCGGGTCCCACCGCGACCAGGTCGTCGGCCGGACCAGCGGGGGGCAGCGCTCGCGCGCGAGCCTGGCCGTCGCCCTGCTCGGCGATCCCGACCTGCTCGTGCTCGACGAGCCCACGGTCGGACTCGACCCGGTGCTGCGCCGCGACCTGTGGGACCTCTTCCACCGGCTCGCCGACGCGGGATCCGCCGTGTTCGTCTCCAGCCACGTGATGGACGAGGCGGACCGTTGCGACCGGCTGCTGCTGATGCGCGACGGGGCGGTGATCGCCGACGACACCCCCGCCGGCATCCGGCAGCGCACCGGCTCGGCCGACGTGGAGTCCGCCTTCCTCGCGATCGTGGGCGGTGAGGGCGCATGAGCCCCCGGATCACCCTCGCCGTGGCCGGCCGCGTGCTCTCCCAGCTGCGGCGCGACCACCGGACGATGGCGATGCTGCTCGTGCTGCCGACCCTGCTGATGACCCTGCTGTGGTGGATGTTCGCCGACCTGCCCGGCGGCGTGTTCGACCGGATCGGCCCGGGCCTGCTGGCCCTCTTCCCCTTCTTCATCATGTTCCTGGTCACCAGCGTCACCACGCTGCGCGAGCGGTCCGGCGGCACCCTCGAGCGACTGCTCAGCATGCCGATGGGCAAGCTCGACTTCCTCTTCGGCTACGCGCTGGCCTTCGGCCTGGCCGCGGCGGTCCAGTCGGCGGTCGCGGTGACCGTCTCGGTCGGTCTGCTCGACCTCGACGTGGCCGGTCCGGTCTGGCTGCTCGGCGTGGTCGCCGTGGCCGATGCCGTGCTCGGCTCGGCGCTCGGGCTGTTCGTCAGCGCGTTCGCGCAGACCGAGTTCCAGGCCGTCCAGTTCATGCCGGCGATCGTCGTGCCGCAGATCCTCCTGTGCGGGCTGCTGGTCCCGCGGGACGCGCTGCCGGACGTGCTCTCGGCGATCAGCGACGTGCTCCCGCTGTCCTACGCCGTGGACGCGATGCAGTCGCTCGTCGGCTCGACCGACACCTCCGAGGCATGGGCGGACCTGGGCGTGATCGCGGGCTTCGCGGTCGCCGGTCTCGCCCTCGGAGCGGCCACGCTGCGGCGTCGTACGGAGTAGGGCGGCCGAGTAGGACCGGCCGCGGGTCGCGCGTAGCCTGTGCGGCATGCCTCTGCTCCGTCAACCGCTCCTGGTGCTGGCCCGGAGCCAGCGCGTCAAGAAGGTCGTCAGCAGCATGCCGGTGTCGTCCGGCATCGTGCACAGCTATGTGCCCGGCGAGACCACCGACGCGGCCGTCGAGGCCACCGCCGGGCTTGCCGACGACGGCCTGACCGCGACCCTCGACTTCCTCGGCGAGGACACCCTCGACGCCGAGCAGGCCGAGACGACCGTGGCCGCCTACCTCGACCTGCTCGAGTCCCTGGCCGCCCGCGGGCTGACCCGCAAGGCCGAGGTCTCGGTCAAGCTCTCGGCGATCGGTCAGTTCCTGCCCGAGATCGGCGACAAGCTCGCGCTCGAGAACGCCCGCACCATCTGCCGGGCCGCCCGCAACGCCGGCACCACGGTCACCCTCGACATGGAGGACCACACCACCACCGACCGCACCCTCGCCACGCTCCGCGAGCTGCGCAAGGACTTCCCCGAGACCGGCGCGGTGCTCCAGGCCGCCCTCCACCGGACCGAGTCCGACTGCCGCGCGCTGGCCTACGAGGGCTCACGGGTCCGGCTCTGCAAGGGCGCCTACCTCGAGCCCGAGGCGGTCGCCTTCCAGGACCGGATCGACATCGACAAGTCCTACGTGCGCTGCCTCAAGGTGCTCCTCGAAGGCCAGGGCTACCCGATGATCGCGACCCACGACCCGCGGATGGTCGACATCGCGGGCTCCCTCTCCAGTCGCTACGGCCGGGCGCAGGGCACCTACGAGTACCAGATGCTCTACGGCATCCGGCCCACCGAGCAGAAGCGGCTGGCCGATGCCGGGGAGACGGTGCGCGTCTACATCCCCTACGGCACCGAGTGGTACGGCTACCTCATGAGACGTCTCGCCGAGAAGCCGTCCAACCTGTCATTCTTCGCGAAGTCGCTGATCTCCAAGAGCTAGGGAGCCCCTCGTGCCCCAGACCGCCATCCTCGGCGCCGGAGTCATGGGCGAGACCCTGCTCTCCGGCCTGGTCCGGGCCGGACGCCGGGTCGACCACCTGCTGGTCGGCGAGAAGCGGCCGGAGCGGGCGCGCGAGCTCGAGGAGCGGTACGGCGTCGCCGTGGTCTCCAACGTCGAGGCGGCCAGCAAGGCCGACACCGTCGCGCTCGTCGTGAAGCCGCAGGACATGGGCAGCCTGCTCGAGGAGATCGCCCCGGTGCTGCGACCCGGCCAGCTGGTCGCGTCGCTGGCCGCGGGCATCACCACCGCCTTCATCGAGTCGCGGGTGCCCGAGGGCGTCGCGGTCGTCCGGGTCATGCCGAACACCCCCGCCCTCGTCGACGAGGGGATGGCCGCGATCTCGCCCGGCTCCCACTGCGACGAGGCCCACCTCGCCGAGGTCGAGTCGCTGATGGCCTCCACCGGCAAGGTGCTGCGCGTCCCCGAGCGTCAGATGGACGCGGTGACCGCGATCAGCGGCTCGGGTCCGGCGTACATCTTCTTCGTGGTGGAGTCGATGATCGAGGCCGGCGTCCACCTCGGCCTGCCCCGCGCCACCGCGACCGACCTGGTCGTGCAGACCGTCGTCGGCTCGGCCACCATGCTCCGCGAGACCGGCACCCACCCCGTGGTGCTGCGCGAGCAGGTCACCTCGCCCGGCGGCACCACCGCCGCCGCCCTCCGCGAGCTGGAGATCCACAAGGTCCGCGCCGCGTTCCTGGCCGCCATGGAGGCCGCCCGCGACCGCTCCCGCGCCCTCGCCGAAGGCTCCTAGCCCTCCTGAAAGGTTGAGTTGCCAGCTGGGCTGGTTGATTTTCCAGCCCGCCTGGAAACTCGACCGGCCTCAGTGGCAACTCAACGGGAGCGTCAGAGGCCCATGGCGGAGCGGGCGGCGGTGAGGACGGGGTCGGTGACCTCGCGGCAGCGCTGGGAGCCGGAGGCGAAGACCGCCTCCACGTGGGCCGGGTCGGCGGCGAGGTCGGCGTAGCGGGCCTGGAGCGGTTCGAGGACCGCGACCACCGCGTCGGTGACGGCCGCCTTGAGCCCGCCGTACGTCGTGAGGCCGTCGGCGGCGGCGCCGCACGCGGTCGAGGACGTCCAGCAGGTTGGTGACGCCGGGCTTGGCGTCACGGTCGGGCCGGACGGCGTCGGGGCCGGTGTCGGAGTCGGTGACCGCCCGCGCCACCTTCCGGCGTACGACGTCGGGCGGGTCGAGCAGCAGGATGCTGCCCGGGCCGGACACCGACTTGCTCATCTTCCGGGTCGGCTCGGCGAGGTCCATCACCCGCGCGCCGGACGCAGGCGTGACGATCGAGGGCACCGTGAACACGGCGCCGTACGTCGCGTTGAACCGGATCGCGAGGTCGCGGGTGAGCTCGACGTGCTGGCGCTGGTCGGCGCCGACCGGCACCTCGGCCGGCCGGTAGAGCAGGATGTCGGCCGCCATCAGCACCGGGTAGGTGAACAGCGAGCACCGCGTGGTGGCCACGCCCCGGCCCTTCTCCTTGAACTGGATCATCCGGTTCAGCTCACCGGTGTGCGCGGTGCACTCCAGGAGGTAGGCCAGCGCGGTGTGCGCCGGGACCGCGCTCTGCCGGAACAGCGTGCTGCGGTCCAGGCCCGCGGCGAGCAGCAGCGTCATCAGCTCCCGGGTGCGCTCGCGCAGCTCGGTCGGGTCGTGCGGGGTGGTCATCGCGTGCAGGTCGGAGATGCCGTAGAAGGCGTCGGCCTGGCGCTCGGCCATCGGACGCAGCGCGCCGAGCAGGTTGCCGAGGGTGAGCCGACCCGACGGGGTCAGCAGGGAGAGGGTGGTCATCGGTGCTCCTGGGGTGAGGCCCACGGAGCCCGGACGCACGACACGACCGCCCCGGGGGCGGTCGTCGTCGAAGAGGGTGTGCTCGAACGAGGGGTCCGCCGTCAGGCGGGCCACCACTGCTGGGTGTGGAGCTGGTACGAGGTCGGCACCCGCGCAGCGTACCGGTAGCGTGCCGGGCATGCTGCAGTGCTCGGGACCGGCGTCGGTCGTGTTCGACCCGAGCCTCACCCAGTACGACTTCGGCACCGCCCACCCGATGTCCCCGGTCCGGGTCGACCTCACGATGCGGCTGGCCGAGGAGCTCGGGGTGCTCGACCACCTCACCCTCGTCGCGCCGCCCGTCGCCACCGACGAGCAGCTGCTCACCGTCCACACCCGGGGGCTGGTCGACGCCGTGACCCGCGCCGGTGCCACGGGTGAGTACGACGAGGAGCACGGGCTCGGCAGCGACGACAACCCGGTCTTCCCGAGGCATGCACCAGGCGGCGTCCCACGTCGTCGGCGCCACCATCGAGGCCTGCGACCAGGTCTGGTCGGGCCGCAGCCTCCACTCCGCCAACATCACCGGCGGGCTCCACCACGGGATGCCCGACCGCGCGAGCGGCTTCTGCATCTACAACGACGTGGCGGTCGGCATCCAGTACCTCCTCGACGCCGGGGCGGAGCGGGTGGCCTACGTCGACGTCGACGTCCACCACGGCGACGGCGTGGAGAAGATCTTCTGGGACGACCCGCGGGTGCTGACGATCTCCCTGCACGAGACCGGGCAGATGCTCTTCCCCGGCACCGGCTTCCCGAACGACAGCGGCGGCCCCGCGGCCCGGGGCACGGCCGTGAACGTCGCGCTCCCGCCCGGCACCTCGGACGCCGGCTGGCTGCGCGCCTTCCATGCCGTCGTCCCGCCGGTGCTGCGTGAGTGGCAGCCCGAGGTGCTGGTCACCCAGCACGGCTGCGACTCGCACATCGACGACCCGCTCGCCCACATGATGCTGACCGTCGACGGACAGCGGGCGGCGTACGACGCGCTGCACGTGCTGGCCCACGAGGTCGCGGGCGGCCGCTGGGTCGTCACCGGAGGTGGCGGCTACGCGATCGTGGAGGTGGTGCCGCGAGCGTGGACCCACCTGCTGGCGATCGTGGGCGGCCACCCGCTCGACCCGGCGACCGCGACGCCCCAGGGCTGGCGCGACCACATCACCCACCTGCTCGGCGTGGTCGCTCCCACCCGGATGTCCGACGGCCGGGCCCCGGCGTACCGGGACTGGTCGGAGGGCTACGACCCCGAGACCTGGCTGGACCGGGCGATCAACGCCACCCGGACGGAGGTCTTCCCGTTCCACGGCCTCGATCCGCTCCCCTGAGCGGTGGACTGGACACCTGAGGGTAAAGATTCACGCTCAGCGCAACCAGACACGCCGTACCACTTGAGTTTCATTGGTGATTTGCTTCCCCACCAATCACACAAGGCCCTATCCTTCACGAGCACGTGGGCCCACCGGCGGGGAAGTCGGTGGCGTGCCGCTACGAGAAAGTCGGTGCACGATGGATAGCAAGCCCGGGGACTACACCGACCCCAAGTTCCTGACGGTGGCAGAGGTGGCATCGATGATGCGCGTCTCGAAGATGACCGTCTACCGCCTCGTCCACAACGGTGAACTCCCTGCCGTTCGTGTCGGTCGATCCTTCCGGGTCACCGAGGAGGACGTCGACGAGTACCTGCGCAAGAGCTTCTACGACGCAGGCTGACCCCACGCGGGTCCCAGCACGACTCTCACGGTGGACCTCGGTCCACGCGGTTTCGGCTGCCGTCGACCTGACGGCTAGGCTGATCCGAGCCTCCGGGTGCACCCGGAGGCGTGAAGAGTTCTGAAAGGTTTCCCTGTGGGTTCTGTCATCAAGAAGCGGCGCAAGCGCATGGCGAAGAAGAAGCACCGCAAGCTTCTCAAGAAGACGCGCGTCCAGCGCCGCAAGCTCGGCAAGTAGGTCTGACCCGAGGGGTCAGCCCGCTCCCATGAGCGCCGCAGGCAAGGTCGTCCTGGTCACCGGGGTCTCCCGCGACCTCGGTCGTCGGTATGCCCGCGCGCTCGCCGCCGTCCCCGGCATCCGCCGGGTGATCGGCGTGGACGTGGTCCCCCCGCGCGGCGACATCGGCGACGTCTCCTTCGTCCGCGCCGACATCCGGACGCCGGTGATCGCCAAGGTGATCGCCAAGGAGGACGTGGACACCCTCGTCCACATGAGTGTGATCTCGACCCCCGGCAGTGCCGGCGGGCGCCACACCATGAAGGACCTCAACGTCATCGGGACGATGCAGCTCCTCGCGGCGGCCCAGCATGCGCCCGGGCTGCGCCACCTCGTGGTGAAGTCGACCTCCACGGTGTACGGCGCCAGCAACCGTGACCCCGCCATGTTCACCGAGGACATGGAGCCGCGGCGCGCGCCGCGCTCGGGCTACGCCAAGGACGCCGCGGAGGTCGAGGGCTACGTCCGCGGCTTCGCCCGGCGCCGGCCCGACGTCCGGGTCACCCTGCTGCGCTGCGCCAACGTGATCGGCCCGCAGGTCCAGAGCCCGATCACGTCGTACTTCCGGCTGCCGGTGGTGCCGACCGTGCTCGGCTTCGACCCCCGCCTCCAGTTCCTCCACCAGGACGACCTGCTCGGCGTGCTCCAGCACGCCGTCACCGACGGCCCGGCCGGCACGTTCAACGTCGCCGGCGACGGCGTCCTCGTGCTCTCGCAGGCGATCCGCCGCATGCAGCGGCCCAGCGTCTCGCTGCCCGCCTTCGCCGTCGGCAGCCTCGGCTCGGTGCTGAGGCAGGCGCGGCTCGCCGACTTCTCGCCCGAGCAGCTGTCCTTCCTCACCTACGGGCGCGGCATCGACACCACCCGGATGCGGCAGGAGCTCGGCTTCACGCCGCGCTTCACCACGGCGGAGGCGTTCGAGGACTTCAGCGGTTCGCTGACTCCCACCGGCGGCTACGCCGTCCGCGCGATCGACGCGGCCTCCTCGGTGGTCGACCCCACCGCCGCCGAGCTGATCGGGGGCCGTCGTGGGTGACGCCGAGATCATCCCGATCGGCACCCGCGGCCGACCGGGCCGCGGCACGGGCAACGCCCGGCCGTCCTCGGCCGCCCGCAACCTCGCCGGGAGCGCCCCGCGCCCGAAGCCGGCGCCCCGCGTCGTCCCCGACCCGGAGCCGACCGCCGAGGAGCGCCCGGCGCCGCCCCCGCGCAAGGCCCCGCCGCCAAGAAGCTCCGCCGCCGAGAAGCCCGCCGCCGAGCAGCCCGCCGACGGCAGCCGGCACCCGCCCGCACCGAGGAGCGCGCGCCGCTGGCCGGGATCACCGCCGGTGAGTGGCTCGGCGCGTTCCAGTTCGCTGCCAAGGAGCTCTTCGGCGAGCAGTGGGAGCCCCAGCTCGCGCGGTTCCTGGCCTTCCTGCGCCGGCGCGTGACCGGCGACTACGTCATCGACGAGTACGGCTTCGACGCCGAGGTCACCGAGCGCTTCCTGATGACCGCGCTGCGGCCGATCGCGGAGAAGTGGTTCCGGATCGACGTCCAGGGTGCCGACAACATCCCCGCCGAGGGCGGGGCGCTGATCGTGTCCAACCACTCCGGCACGCTGCCGATGGACGCGCTGATGACGCTGGTGACGGTCCACGACCTCACCGGCCGCCACCTGCGCCCGCTCGGCGCCGACCTGGTCTTCAAGATGCCGCTGGTCAGCTCGATCGCCCGCAAGAGCGGCGCCACCCTCGCCTGCAACGAGGACGCCGAGCGGATGCTCGCCGGGGGTGAGCTGGTCGGCGTGTGGCCCGAGGGCTTCAAGGGCATCGGCAAGCCGTACGCCGAGCGCTACAAGCTCCAGCGCTTCGGCCGGGGCGGCTTCGTCTCGGCGGCCCTGCGCACCGGGGTCCCCATCATCCCCCTGTCGGTGGTCGGCGCCGAGGAGATCTACCCGCTGGTCGGCAACGTCCCGTCGCTGGCGCGGCTGCTCGGCGTCCCGTACGTCCCGATCACGCCGTTCTTCCCGTTGCTCGGCCCGCTGGGCCTGGTCCCGCTGCCGTCGAAGTGGCTGCTGGAGTTCGGTGAGCCGATCCGCACCGACGAGTTCGACGACGGAGCGGCCGACGACCCGATGCTGGTGTTCAACGTGACCGACCAGGTGCGCGAGACCATCCAGCAGACGCTGTACTCGCTGCTGATGCAGCGCGACTCGGTGTTCCGCGGCAACTCTCCCGCCGTCGAGGGTGGGCCGGGCCGGAGCCGGATAGGGAAGCCGGACCTAGGGAAGGTCGGGCAGCACGTCGTCGACGTCGTCGATGACGTCGTCGATCGGGTCGATGCCGGTGCCGCCGCCGCCACCACCACCGCCGCCGGAGGTGTTCGTACCGCCACCGGTCACGGCGTCGGTGATCTGCTCGATCGGGCCGGTGTCGGGGTCGCTGATGTCGGGGTTGTCGGCCAGGCCGCCGCCGCCCCCGGAGCCGCCCTGCTGGCCGCCACCGCCCTGCTGGCCGCCGGAGCCCTGCGGGCCACCACCGCCCTGCTGCTTCCCACCGCCGGACCGCGGCTCCTCGGAGCGGATCACGGGGCCGACCGTGGTCACGTTGACCGGGTCGGAGAGCCGCCCGGCGGAGGCCAGGCTGGCCGGGATGTCGGTGAGTCCTCCGGGGCAGGAGGGGCAGGCCCGGGACGCGGCGGCGTCGATCTCGCCGAGCACCTCCGCGGCATGCTGGAGCTCGTCGCGGGCCTCGTCGGGCAGCAGCGCCTCGAGCTGGGCGAGGGAGTCCATGCTGGTGGCGGTGAAGTCGCGCAGCTCGCCGATGGAGGCGTCGTTGCCGGTCTCGGCGTAGTCGTCGAGCAGCAGGTCGGAGGCCTCGAGCGACTGGTCGCTGAAGGTGGTCAGGGTCTGGGCGATGGCCGGACCGTCGCCCAGGTCGCCGGTGCGGGACAGTGCCGCGACCTCGGCCAACCGGTCGGTGGCGTTGGAGAGCAGGGACGCGCCGCGGGCCTCGTCGCTGAGGTGGACGCCGGTCTCGGCGTTCTCCATGATCCGCTTGATCGGGTAGAGCATCTCGCCGGGCAGCGCGGACTGGGCGGCCACCGCGAGCGAGCCGGTGGCGCCGACGACGGCGAGGCCACCGACGAGGGCGGCGAGCCGTCGGTCGCGGGCGGAACGACGCGGCGGCAGCGTCAAGCGCTGCGTGTCGGCCGAGGGGAGCAGCAGGGTGTCGGCGGCGGCGAGCAGCTCCTCGCGGAGGGCGGCGCTGAACTCGGGCCGCGGCTCGGGTGGTGCGACCTCACGCATCAGGTCGACGAGCGCGAGCACCTCGGCGTACCGCGGGTCCGGCGCCTCGGTCGGGGACTCGACCAGGCGTTGGAACTCCTCGGCGCGACGGGTCGTCGCGAACACCGGGCTCATCGCACGCGTCCTGTCTGGTCAGTCGTCGTGAGGCCCGCGTGGCCTCCGATCGACTGTCCCAACGACGCCCGCGCGGGGGAGGTTACGGCTGTGGCGGAGGTGACCGGTGAGTAGCTTTTCACGCGTCCCGCACCTCCTTCGGCATCAGCTTTGCGAGGTTGCGGACGCCGCGCAGCTGGAGCTGCTTGACGGCGCCGTCGCTGCGGCCGAGGACCTCGGCCGTCTCGGCGATGCTGAGGCCCTGGAGGAACCGCATGATGAGGCAGTCGCGCTGCTCGTCGGGGAGCTTCTGCAGCGCCACCATCAGCAGCTCGTTGGTGAGCGAGGCGAGCACCGAGGTCTCGGTGCTCTCGGTGGTGTCGTCGTGGGCCGACATGTCCTCGGTGGTGAGCTCGAGGCGGGTGCGGCCGGCCTTGAAGTGGTCGGTGCACAGGTTGCGGGCGATGGTCATCAGCCACGCGCCGAAGTCCTTGCCCTGCCACCGGAAGTTGTTCATGGAGCGCAGCGCCCGGAAGAAGGTCTCGGAGGTGAGGTCCTCGGCGAGCTGCTGGGAGCGCGTGCGGTAGAAGAGGAAGCGGTGCACGGAGCCGTGGTAGTGGTCGAAGAGGAGGCCGAACGCCTCCTTGTCTCCGCCGCGGGCGAGCTCGACCAGTGCGATCAGCCGGGTGCGCTCGGTCTCGTCCTCCTCCGAGCTGGCGGCGAGGTCGTGGTCGCCGAACTGGTCGGGTCCGGGTGCGGAGACCCGGACCTCGCTGAGCAGCCAGCCGGTCTCACGTCGTCCGCGTGATCCGTCGGCCGGAGGCGTGGCACGCGCCCGCCAGCGCGAGGCCCGGCGGCCGCTGCTCGAGGATGAGGGCGGCGACAGCGACACGCAGGGCGTCGAGCCCGCGTGCGACGGCGTCGCCCTTCGATGCGTGGATTGTCAGACCCTCCCGGCTCGGTCGTGACCCCGAATCCGTCTGTCATGGTAAGTGCGACGCGACGACCGGGGGAAGGGTCTGGCGACAAAACGTGGTCCAGACCACGTCGGTGAAGTCCTGCCTCGCGCCGGGCGTGGGGCGAGCGGGGTGTCAGCGGCGCCGGCGATACGCGACGCCGGCGGCCACCGCGCCGCTCATCGCCCCGGCGGCCGCGCCGACGACCAGGCCGGTGCGGGCCGCCTTGCGACCGGTGCGGTAGTCACGGACCCGCCAGCCCTCGGCGCGCGCGTGGGCCCGCAGCCGGGAGTCGGGGTTGATCGCGCAGGGGTCGCCGACCAGGGAGAGCATCGGCAGGTCGTTGAACGAGTCGGAGTACGCCGAGCAGCGGCTCAGGTCGAGACCCTCGCGGACGGCGAGCGCCTTGATCGCCTCGCTCTTGGCCGGACCGTGCAGGAGGTCGCCGACGAGGCGGCCGGTGTAGACGCCGTCCTCGTGCTCGGCGACGGTGCCCATCGCGCCGGTCAGGCCCAGCCGGCGAGCGATGATCTGGGCGATCTCGACCGGGGCTGCCGTCACCAGCCACACCCGCTGGCCCTCGTCGAGGTGGAGCTGCGCGAGCGCCCGGGTGCCGGGCCAGATCCGGTGCGCCATCGCCTCGTCGAAGATCTCCTCGCCCAGCTCCTCGAGCTCGGTCACGGTGTGGCCGGCGATGAACGTCAGCGCGGAGGCGCGGGTCTCGGCGACGTGCTCGGGGTCCTCGACGCCGACCACGCGGAAGTACGCCTGCTTGTACGCCGCGCCCAGGATGTCGCGGGTCGTGAAGAACTTGCGCCGGTGCAGGCCCTTGGCGAGGTGGAAGATGCTCGCGCCCTGCATGACGGTGTTGTCGACGTCGAAGAAGGCCGCGGAGTGGGGGTCGGCCGGCGTGCTGAGCGCGGTCTCGACCTCGGCGGCCGCGGCGGCGGCCTCACCCGCGAGGGTCGAGCGCTGCTGGAGGTCCAGCGGCCGACGCGGCTTCTCCGGGGTCATGCCGGGGATCGTAGTCCCCGGGTGCGGGGCCTCCACCTGTGGAATCATCCCGGGCATGCCCGAGCAGCAGCCGGACCTGTCGGACCTGGTTACCGCCGCGGCTGCCGAGCGTCCCGACGGCGTCGCGATCGTCGAGGCGAGCGGCCGCAGCCTCACCTGGGCGGCCCTCGAGGACGAGGTCGCCCGGGTCGCGACCGGTCTCGGCGAGGTCGGCGTGGTGGGCGGCCAGCGGGTGATGATCGTCCTGGGCAACCGGATCGAGCTGGTGACGGCGTACCTCGGAGCGCTCCGCGCGCAGGCCGTCGCCGTCCCGGTCAACCCGACCTCCACCGCGGGCGAGCTGGCCCGGATGCTGGCCGACTCGGGGTCCCGTCTCGTGGTGGCCGACGCCGCCACCTTGCCCACGGTGCGCACGGCCGTCGCCGAGGTGGCGCAGGCCCGCGACGGCGGCCCGACCGACCTCGACCCCGAGCTGGTCCTGCGCGCCCTGCCCGCCCGCGTGGCCACCGTCGGTGAGGTCGCCGGCGAGCACGAGGTGGCCTGGGACGACCTGCGGGCGACCGAGCCCCGCCCGATTCCCCAGCTGCCGGACCCGGAGAAGCTGGCCTGCCTCCTCTACACCAGCGGCACGTCGGGCCGGCCCCGCGCCGCGATGCTCACCCACCGCGCGCTGCTCGCCAACGTCGAGCAGGTCGCCCGGGTCGAGCCGCCGATGATGCACGGTGACGACGTCGTGCTCGGCGTGCTCCCGCTCTTCCACGTCTACGGCCTGAACGCCGTCCTCGGCGGCGTGCTGCGCCACCGCGCGCGACTGGTGCTGGCCGAGCGGTTCGACCCGCAGGAGACGCTCGACCTGATCGAGGACGAGGCGTGCAGCGTGCTGCCGCTCGCCCCCGCCGCCTTCCGCTCCTGGCTCACCGACGAGCACCTGCGCGAGCGGCTCGGGCCGGTCCGGCTCGTGCTGTCCGGCTCCGCCCCGCTCGCCCCGGAGGTCATCCGCAGTTCGGGGCGTCGACCGGGCTGCCGGTCCACCAGGGCTACGGGCTGACCGAGGCGGCGCCGGTCGTCACCAGCACGCTGTGCTCGGTCGAGCGCAACGACGGCTCGGTCGGCGCGGCGCTCCCGGGCATCGAGCTGCGCCTGGTCGACGAGCTCGGCCACGAGCCCCCGGGGGAGGACCCCGGCGAGATCCAGGTCCGCGGCGCCAACCTCTTCAGCGGCTACTGGCCCGACGGCTCCGGTGGACCCGACGCCGAGGGCTGGTGGTCCACCGGCGACATCGGCTTCCTGGACGCCACCGGCGACCTGTTCCTGGTCGACCGGGTCAAGGAGCTCGTCATCGTCTCCGGCTTCAACGTCTACCCCGTCGAGGTGGAGGAGGTCGTCCGCGAGGTCGAGGGCGTGGTCGAGGCCGCGGTGATCGGGGTCGAGGACGCCGAGACCGGCGAGGCCGTGGTCGCCTACGTGCGCGCGCCGGGGTCGGACCCGGCCGGGGTCGAGGCCGCGGTCCGCGCGCGCTGCGAGGAGCGGCTGGCCCGCTTCAAGCGCCCCAGCCGGATCGAGGTCGTCGAGGAGCTCCCGCTCACCGTCACCGGCAAGGTCCAGAAGGGCCGGCTGCGCGGGCTCGAGCGACGCCGGGCGCTGGGGCTGCTGGAGTGACCGCCCCCCGGGTCACCCTGTACGGCCGCCCGGGCTGCCACCTCTGCGACGACGCCCGGGCCGTCATCGAGCGCGTGTGCGCCGATCTCGGCGAGGCGTACGTCGAGGTCGACGTCGACACCGACCCCGCCGTGACCGAGGAGCTGCGGCACCGGCTCACCGACGAGGTGCCGGTGACCTTCGTCGACGGACGGCAGCACGACTTCTGGCGCGTCGACGAGCAGCGCCTGCGAACGGCGCTCGGGGGCTGAGCGGCACCCGGCTCGTGTGCGAAGTCCCACATGTGCTAGCCGGCAGGGCCGCTCGATTTGTTCCCCCGTTCACAAACTCCTACATTGATCGCGCCGCTTGGTTCTCCCCGGGTTCCCGAGGCCCGCTGCCGAGGGGCTGGAAAGCGGATCAGTGACGTCGCCACGGACCTCCACCGAGACCGTCCGGGACATTCCCGAGGCCACGGTCGCTCGGCTGCCCGTGTACCTGCGAGCCCTCTCCACCCTCGCCGACTCCGGCACCACCACCTGCTCCAGCGAGGACCTCGCGCAGGCGGCGGGGGTCAACAGCGCCAAGCTGCGCAAGGACCTCTCCTACCTCGGCTCCTACGGCACCCGCGGGGTCGGCTACGACGTCGACTACCTCCGCTACCAGATCGCACGTGAGATCGGGGTGACCCAGGACTGGCCGGTCGTCATCGTCGGCATCGGCAACCTCGGGCACGCCCTCGCCAACTTCTCCGGCTTCCGCAGCCGCGGCTTCCGGGTCGTGGCGCTGCTCGACGCCGACCCCCAGCGGCAGGACGAGGCGGTCGCCGGCGTCGACGTACGTCCCTTCGACGACCTCGCCGCGATCGTGGCCGAGCAGGGCGTCGCCATCGGCGTGATCTCCACCCCGGCCGCCGCCGCCCAGGACGTCGCCGACCGGATGGTGGCGACCGGCATCACCAGCATCCTGAACTTCGCCCCGGTCGTGCTCTCGGTCCCCGACGGCGTCGACGTCCGCAAGGTCGACCTGTCGATCGAGCTGCAGATCCTCGCCTACCACGAGCAGCGCAAGTCCGGCGCCGCCGCCGCCGCGGCCGGTCGGGAGAACGCCTCATGAGCGTCCTCGTGGTGGGCATCTCCCACAAGTCGGCCCCGGTCTCCCTGCTCGAGCAGGTGGCCCTCGACGCCGACGGCGCGACCAAGCTGCTGCACGACGTGGTGGCCAGTCCCCACGTCACCGAGGTCGCCGTCATCGCGACCTGCAACCGGCTCGAGATCTACGCCGAGGTCGACCGCTTCCACGGCAGCGTCGAGGAGGTCTCCGGGCTGCTCGTGGAGCGCGCCGGCGAGGCCACCGAGACGATGCTGCCGCACCTCTACGTCCACTACGAGGACGGCGCGGTCTCCCACCTCTTCCACGTCGCGGCCGGGCTCGACTCGATGGCCGTGGGAGAGGGTCAGATCCTGGGCCAGACCCGGCTCGCGCTGCGCGTCGGCCAGGAGCAGGGCACCGTCGGCCCCGCCCTCAACACGCTCTTCCAGCAGGCGCTGCGGGTCGGCAAGCGCTCGCGCGCCGAGACCGGCATCGACCAGGCCGCGCCCACCCTGGTGAGCGAGGCGTTGTCGTGGATCGTCCCCGCCGGTGTCGACGGCGCCAAGGTCGTCGTGCTCGGTGCCGGCGGGATGGCGTCGCTGGCCACGGCCACCGTCGCCCGCCAGGGCGCCGACGACGTCGTGGTCGTCAACCGCACCGCCGCCCACGCCGAGCGGCTCGCGGGGGAGTACGCCGTCCGCTCGACCGGGCTCGACCGGCTCACCGCCGAGCTGGCCGACGCCGACGTCCTGGTCACCTGCACCGGGGCCACCGGGGTGCTGCTGACGGCCGCCGACCTCGTCGCGGCCCGGCCCGACGCCCGCCCGCTGGCGATCGCCGACCTCGCCCTGCCCCACGACGTCGAGCCCGCCGTCCGCCACCTGCCGGGGGTCACGCTGGTCGGCCTGGCCGACCTCGCCGAGCGGCTCCGCGACAGCGACGCGGGCCGTGAGATCGACGGCGTCCGCAGCATCGTGGGACAGGAGGTCACCGCCTTCCTCGCCGCGCGTCGCCAGGCCAGCGTCACCCCGACCGTGGTCGCGCTGCGCTCGATGGCCACCGAGGTGGTCGAGGCCGAGATGGCCCGGCTGGTCTCCCGGATGCCGGACCTCGACGACGCCGAGCGGGCCGAGATCCTGCACACGCTGCGGCGTACGGCCGACAAGCTGCTCCACCAGCCGACCGTCCGGGTCAAGGAGCTCGTCAACGAGACCGGCGCCGTGTCCTACGCCGCCGCCCTGGCCGAGCTGTTCTCCCTCGACCCCGACGCCGTCGAGGCCGTCACCCGCCCTTCCGGGGAGGCGATGTCATGACCGACGCGCTCCCCGTCCTGCGGCTGGGCACCCGCGCCTCGGCGCTGGCCACCACCCAGTCGATGCTGGTGGCCGACCTGGTCCGCGACCACCTCGGCCGCGAGGTCGACCTGGTCGAGATCACGACCGAGGGCGACGCCTCCGCCGCCCCGCTGGCCCAGATCGGCGGCACCGGGGTCTTCGTCAGCGCCCTGCGCGACGCCCTGCTCGACGGCCGGATCGACCTGGCCGTCCACTCCCTCAAGGACCTCCCGACCGGCCCGTGCGACGGCATCGCCCTGGCGGCGGTCCCGCTGCGCGAGGACCCGCGCGACGTCGTCGTGGCCCGCGACGGGCTGACCCTCGGCGAGCTGCCGCCCGGTTCCCGGATCGGTACCGGCTCCCCGCGGCGGGCCTCCCAGCTGCACGCCCTCGGCCTCGGTTTGGACGTGGCGGGGATTCGCGGCAACGTGGACACCCGGATCGGCAAGGTGCGCTCCGGTGAGTACGACGCGGTCGTGCTCGCCCGGGCCGGACTGGCCAGGCTCGACCGGCTCGAGGAGGCGACGGAGGTGCTCGACCCCCTGCAGATGCTCCCCGCCCCCGGGCAGGGCGCGCTCGCCGTCGAGTGCCGCTCCGACGACCCGACCTGGCGGCCGCGCTGGCCGCCCTGGACGACCCGCGGTCCCGCTCGGCGGTCGACGCCGAGCGCGCGGTCCTGGCCACCCTCGAGGGTGGCTGCTCGGCCCCGATCGGAGCCCTCGCCGAGGTGGTCGAGGGAGACGACGGGGACGAGCTGTGGGTGAGGGCCGTCGCGCTCTCCCACGACGGCGGCCTCACGGTCCGGATGTCCGCGTCCGGGTCGCCGGCCGACGCCTGGGGCGTCGGCACCCGGCTGGCGAGCGAGATGCTCGCCGACGGCGCAGCAGAACTGACAGCACTGACAGCAGCACCAGCGAAGAGGCAGGACGCATGACGCGAGCCACGACCAGCACCAGCGGGTCCACTTCCACGACCGTCACGAGCGGGTGGGTGTCCTTCGTGGGCGCCGGCCCCGGTGACCCCGACCTGCTCACCGTGCGGGCCGTCGAGCTGCTCCGGCAGGCCGACGTGGTCGTCACCGAGCAGCCCGACCACGAGCCGATGGTCCGTCGGCTGCTCGGGATGCCCGCCGCGGCGCCCGAGGGCGAGGAGCAGCCGGCCGGCCCGGTGTTCGTCGACGGCGGCTTCGGTCAGGACGGCCAGCCGCTGACCCACGCCGCCCGCGCGAAGACCGTGGTCCGCCACGGCAAGAAGTTCCGCGTGGTCCGGCTGATGACCGGTGACCCCTTCCTCTACGCCTCCGGCCCCGAGGAGGCGCAGGCCTGCGTCAAGGCCGGCGTCGGCTTCGAGATCGTGCCCGGCGTCTCGTGCGTCGGCGCGGTCCCGGCGTACGCCGGCATCCCGCTCACCACCAAGGAGAACCGCGAGGTCACCGTCGTGACCTGCGGCGGCTCGGTGGACTGGAAGCGCTACGCCGACGACCGCACCCTCGTGCTGCTGAGCGCGGTCGGCACCATCGGCGAGATCGCCACGGCCCTCATCGACGCCGGTCGGTCCGCCGACACCCCGGTCGCGATGACCCGCGTCGGCACCACCACCGAGCAGGCCACGGTCTGCTCGACGCTGGCCCACATCGCCGCCGACGCCCGCGCCGCCCGGATGGAGCCGCCGGCCGTGACCGTGGTCGGCAAGGTCGTCGACCTGCGCGAGACGCTGTCCTGGTTCGAGACCAAGCCGCTGTTCGGCTGGCGGGTGCTGGTGCCCCGCACCAAGGAGCAGGCCGCCTCGCTCACCACCCGGCTCCGCGGCTACGGCGCGGTGCCCGAGGAGGTCCCCACCATCTCGGTGGAGCCGCCCCGCAACCCGCAGCAGATGGACAAGGCCGTCCGCGGCCTGGTCGAGGGCCGCTACGAGTGGATCGCCTTCACCTCGGTGAACGCGGTCAAGGCGGTCCGGGAGAAGTTCGAGGAGTACGGCCTGGACGCCCGCGCCTTCTCCGGCCTCAAGATCGCCGCCGTCGGTGACAAGACCGCCGAGGCGATCGCGGCCTGGGGCCTGCGGGCCGACCTGGTCCCGTCCGCCCAGGACGCTGGCAGTCCGCGGCCGGGCTGCTGGCCGATCTGGCCGCCCTTCGACGACGTGCTCGACCCGATCAACCGGGTCTTCCTGCCGCGCGCCGACATCGCGACCGAGACCCTGGTCGCCGGCCTGATCGACCTGGGCTGGGAGTGCGACGACGTCACGGCGTACCGCACGGTCCGGGCCACGCCGCCGCCGGCGCCGACCCGCGACGCGATCAAGACCGGCCGGTTCGACGCGGTCGTCTTCACCTCGTCCTCGACGGTGCGCAACCTGGTCGGCATCGCCGGCAAGCCGCACCCGTCGACGGTGATCGCGGTGATCGGCCCGGCCACCGCCAAGACCGCCGAGGAGCACGGCCTCCGGGTCGACGTGCTGGCCGCGAAGCCGGACGTCGAGGTGCTCGTCGACGGACTCGCCGACTTCGGTGCCACCCGCCGGGCCGACATGCTCGAGGCAGGACAGCCGGTGACCCGACCGTCCGAGCGCAAGCCGACCGGCCGACGGGCCCGCGCGACGTGACCCGCGGATGGAGTCTGACGTGGTGTCTGAGGTGGACGACGTCCAGAAGCCGGTCATCCGGCCGCGCCGGCTGCGCACGACGCCGGCGCTGCGCCGGATGGTGGCGGAGACCTCCCTGGAGGCTCGCCAGCTGGTGCTGCCGCTCTTCGTCCGCGAGGGGCTCGACGAGCCGCGGGCGATCGGCTCGATGCCGGGCGTCGTCCAGCACACCCGCTCCACCCTGCTCGCCGCGGTCGCCGAGGCCGCCGAGCTGGGGCTGGGCGGGGTGATGCTCTTCGGCATCCCGGCCGAGAAGGACGACATCGGCTCCGGCGCGACCGACCCCTCGGGTGTCCTCAACCTCGCCATCACCGACGCCGTCGCCGAGGTCGGTGACGCGCTGACGGTGATGAGCGACCTCTGCCTCGACGAGTTCACCGACCACGGCCACTGCGGCGTGCTCGACGCCCAGGGACAGGTCGACAACGACAAGACGCTCGCGCGGTACGCCGAGATGGCGCTCGCCCAGGCCGCGGCGGGTGTCGACATGGTCGGCCCGAGCGGGATGATGGACGGGCAGGTGCGGGTCGTGCGCGACGCGCTCGACGGCGCCGAGCACACCGACGTCTCGATCCTGGCCTACTCCGCGAAGTACTCCTCGGCCTTCTTCGGCCCCTTCCGCGAGGCCGTCGACAGCTCGCTCTCCGGCGACCGGCGCACCTACCAGCAGGACCCCGCCAACGCCCGCGAAGGCGTCCGCGAGGCGCTGCTCGACGTCGCCGAGGGCGCCGACATCGTGATGGTCAAGCCGGCGCTGCCCTACCTCGACGTGGTGCGGGCCGTCCGCGACGCGGTCGACGTGCCGGTGGCGGCGTACAACGTCTCGGGCGAGTTCGCGATGGTGGAGGCCGCCGCCGAGCGCGGCTGGATCGACCGCGAGGCCGCGATCCTGGAGACGCTGACCTCGATCCGGCGCGCCGGTGCCGACGTGGTGCTGACCTACTGGGCGGCCGAGGCCGCCCGGTTGCTCACGCGCTGACGGCGCGTCCTGCCGGGCTCAGCCCAGCAGGTCGGTGACGCACTGGGTGAGCTCGTTGACCTGCGGTCAGCGGGTTGTCGATCACGCCGTCGGCCAGGCACTCGGCGAGCGCCTCGGCCTCGGTCAGGGTGTCCTCGACTGGGGGCAGGTCCGTCGACCACGGGTACGTCGCCGGTGCCACCACCGGTGCCACCACCGGTGCCGCCGCCAGTGCCGCCACCGGTGCCGCCGCCGGTGCCGCCACCCGTGCCGCCGCCCGTGGAGCCACCGCCACCGCCGCCGGTGATCGTGCTGCCGCCGCGGTGCTGCCGCCACCGTCGCCGGCCCTCGGGCCGGGGCCGTTGCGGGGCTCGGAGATCGGCGGCGAAGTAGCCGGCACTGCTCACGGCGTTGGGCACCGAGGTGAAGTCGCCGGACATGTAGGAGTCCATGAACGAGAGCACCAGGTCGACGTACTCCTGGCTGTGGTTGTAGCGGAACACCGAGGCGCGACGGCCGGCGTCGGTGGACAGGTCGTCCTTGCCGGAGCAGAGGTAGACGGCGCTCGCGAGCGCGGCGTCGTCGATGTCCTGGGGGTTGCGCTTGCCGTCGTTGTCACCGTCGACGCCGACGACCGACCAGGTCGACGGGATGAACTGCATCGGGCCGACCGCGCGGTCCCACCGGGCGTCGGCGTCGTACTGGCCGGCGTCGGTGTCGCTGATCGCCTGCGTGGAGTTCTTGCCGTTGAGCGCGATGCCGAAGATGCCGGGGTCGGCCACGCCCTCGTCGGTGAGGGTGTTGCCGTTGGCGCGGCCGTGGTCGGACTCGACCCGGCCGATCGCCGCGACCAGCTGCCACGGAAGGCTGCAGGAGGGGTCAGCGGAGTTGATGACGGTCTCGGCCCGCTGGTAGGCCGCGAGGGCGGCGGCCGGGATGCCGGAGGCGGAGGCGGTGCGGGCCGCGCGGCCCAGACCCTCCTCGACGTCGCGGGTGGGCGAGCCGGCACCCGAGACGCTGGCGGGAGCCTCGATCGCGGCGTCGGGGACCGACGTGCCGTCGGGCAGCGAGGGTGCGGCCTGCTCGCCCGCGACCGCCGTGGTCGTGGGGCCGACGCCGACCAGGGAGGCGGTCACGGCCGTCGAGAGCAGGGCCAGTGGCAGCAGGGCCGTGGCCCGCTGGAACCATCCGGTGCGCGGTGCGGTCATCTCTCTGTCTCTCCCGTGTGCTGCGTGTCCCCCGAGCCGTGCTCCCTCCGCACGGGGACACCTCACCAACGACTACCCCGTTCGGGGGTTACGAAACCATTCCCGTCACCGTACCCGCAGCATGTGTGGCCGTCGTCACATCGACGGGGAAGCGGGTCCGGATCGTGACCCCCGGGCCGCCCCGCGTGGTCCGGGGTCGGGGCCACCGGTGACAATGGATGGTGTGGTCAGCACCGAGAGCTCCCAGGACCTCTTCCGACGGGCTCGCGCCGTGACCCCCGGCGGGGTCAACTCGCCGGTGCGCGCGTTCCGGGCCGTCGGCGGCACCCCGCGGTTCATCCGCTCCGCGGCGGGTGCCTGGCTCACCGACGTCGACGGGAACGAGTACGTCGACCTGATCTGCTCGTGGGGGCCGATGCTGCTCGGGCACGCCCACCCCGAGGTGCAGGCCGCCGTGGCCGCGGCCGTCGCGCGCGGCACGTCGTACGGCGCCCCGACCGAGCCGGAGGTCCTGCTCGCCGAGGAGATGGTCGCGCGCACCCCGGTCGACAGCGTCCGCTTCGTCTCGTCCGGCACCGAGGCCACGATGAGCGCGATCCGGCTGGCCCGCGGCTTCACCGGCCGCGACCTGGTCGTGAAGTTCGCCGGCTGCTACCACGGACACGTCGACGCCCTGCTGGCCGAGGCCGGCTCGGGCCTGGCCACCCTCGCCATCCCCGGCACCCCCGGTGTCCCGGAGTCGGCCACCGCGCTCACCCTCGTCCTGCCGTACCACGACCGGGCCGCGGTGACCGCGGCGTTCGCCGAGCACGGCGACCGGATCGCCTGCCTGGTCACCGAGGCCGCCCCCGGCAACATGGGTGTCGTCCCGCCCGAGCCGGGGTTCAACGAGTTCCTCGCCCGGACGTGCACCGAGCACGGCGCGCTGTTCGTCTCCGACGAGGTCATGACCGGGTTCCGCGCCGGCAAGCAGGGCCAGTGGGGCCTCGACGGCGCGCTCGAGGGCTGGCGACCCGACCTGATGACCTTCGGCAAGGTGATGGGCGGCGGCTTCCCGGCCGCGGCCTTCGGCGGCCGGGCCGACGTGATGGCCCACCTCGCGCCCGAGGGGCCGGTCTACCAGGCCGGGACGCTCTCGGGGAACCCGATCGCCACCACCGCCGGGCTCACCACGCTGCGGCTCGCCGACGACGCCGTCTACGACCACCTCACGAAGGCCGGCGACGTGATCAAGCAGGCGGCCACCGAGGCGCTGTCGGAGGCCGGGGTGCCCCACGTCGTCCAGGCGACCGGCACCATGTTCTCCGTGTTCTTCACCGATCGCCCGGTCCGTGACTTCGCCGGCGCCTCGTCCCAGGACACCGCCGCCTTCGCCGCGTTCTTCCACGCGATGCTCGACGCCGGCGTCTACCTGCCGCCCTCGGCGTACGAGGGGTGGTTCCTGTCCTCGGCGCACGACGAGCGTGCGGTGCAGACCGTGCTCGATGCGCTGCCGGGAGCCGCGCGCGCGGCCGCGGAGGTGTCGCCATGACGACCTCGACGATCGTCCACCTGCTCCGGCACGGTGAGGTCCACAACCCCGGCGGCGTCCTCTACGGGCGGATGTCGGGCTTCCACCTCTCCGACCTCGGCCACCGGATGGCGCAGCAGGTCGCCGACGTCGTCGGCGACCGCGACATCACCCACGTCATCGCCTCCCCGCTGGAGCGGGCCCGCGAGACCGGCGCCCCGCTGGCGCAGGCCCGCGGCCTCGAGGTCGGAACGGACGAGCGCGTGATCGAGTCCACCAACGTCTTCGAGGGCCGACGGTTCGGCGCCGGCGTCGGGACGCTCAAGCGCCCCTCGGCCTGGCGACACCTCTGGAACCCGCTCCGCCCCTCGTGGGGGGAGCCCTACACCGAGATCGCCGAGCGGATGATGGCGGCGGTGCACGACGCCCGCGATGCCGCCCGCGGCCACGAGGCGGTGCTGGTGTCCCACCAGCTGCCGATCTGGACGACCCGGCTCCACGTGGAGGGCAAGTCGTTCCTGCACGACCCCCGCAAGCGACAGTGCACCCTGTGCTCGCTCACGAGCCTGCACTTCGAGGACGACGCCCTGGTCAAGGTCAGCTACTCCGAGCCCGCGGGCGACCTGATCCCGACCCGCGACAAGCAGGCACCCTTCTCGGCCGGTGGGGCCCCGGAGGAGGACAGACCGTGAGGCGAGCCGCCGCGCTCGCGCTCGCCGGTCTGCTGGCGCTCGCGGGGTGCACCTCCGTCGAGGGCACCGGCGACAAGGGCTACATCTCGGGTGACGGCCAGGTCGTGCAGCGTGCCGTCGAGGAGCGTGAGGGGGTCATCGACCTCACCGGCGAGGACCTCGCCGGCAACCCGCTCGACCTCGCGGACCTCCGCGGCAAGCCCGTGGTCGTCGTGGTCTGGGGCTCGTGGTGCGGTCCCTGCGTGGCCGAGGCGCCCGGGGTGGTGGACGCCGCGGAGCGGCTCGACGGTGACGCCGAGTTCGTCGGCATCAACCTGCGCGACGGCGACCCCGCCCAGGGCCAGGCCTTCGAGCGCAACTACGACCTGCCCTACCCCTCCTTCTACTCACCCGACGGCCGGGAGATGCTCGCGTTCCAGGGTGTGCTGACGCCGCGCTCCATCCCGAGCTTCGTGGTGCTCGACGACCAGGGCCGGGTCGCGGCCAGCATCATCGGGAGCCTGCCGTCGACGACGACGCTGGTCGACCTGGTGGAGGACGTCGTCGGGAGCGCCGACCGTGGGTGACTGGTTCGCCTCGACGGCCGGCTCCGGCTCGCTCGCGCTCGCCGTACCGGTGGCGCTGGTCGCCGGCCTGGTCTCGTTCTTCTCGCCCTGCGTGATCCCGTTGCTGCCGGGCTACCTCTCCTACGCCACCGGGCTCGGCGGTGCCGACCTCGAGGACGCCCGCCGTGGCCGGATGCTCGCCGGTGCCGTGCTGTTCGTGCTCGGCTTCTCGCTGGTCTTCGTCGCGCTCGGATCGTTGTCCGGTGCGCTCGGCGCCTGGCTGATCACCTGGCAGCGGCAGATCACCGTCGCCCTCGGGGTGCTCACCATCGTGCTCGGCCTGGCCTTCGCGGGACTGGTCCCGTGGTTGCAGCGCGACTGGCGGATCCATCGGGTGCCTGCGGTGGGGCTGGCCGCCGCGCCCCTGCTCGGCGTCCTGTTCGGCCTCGGCTGGACCCCCTGCATCGGCCCCACCCTGGGCGTCATCACCACCCTCTCGATCAACGAGGCGACCGCCGCCCGCGGCGCCCTCCTCTCCGGTGTGTACGCCGTCGGCCTCGGCCTGCCGTTCATCGCGGCCGCGCTCGCCTACCGCCGGGTGCTCGGCGCCTTCGGCTGGATCCGCCGTCACCAGCAGTGGGTCACCCGGGTCGGCGGGCTGATGATGGTCCTGGTCGGGGTGCTGCTCGTGACCGGACTGTGGGGCGAGCTCGTCACCTGGCTGCAGGTCCGGCTCGTGTCCGGCTACGAGACGAGCATCTGATGGCCCGCGACCCCCTGACCGGCGGCTCGGTCGAGCACCCACCGGAGCGCCGCTCGGGTGAGCTGACCGCGCGCGAGATGCTGCGCTGGACCTGGCGGCAGCTGACCTCGATGCGCACCGCCCTCGTGCTGCTGCTCCTCCTGGCGCTGGCCGCGATCCCCGGCTCGGTGATCCCGCAGGAGAGCGTCGACTCCCTCAAGACCAGCCAGTGGCAGTCCGACCACCCGACGCTGACGCCCTTCTACGAGAGGCTCGGGCTCTTCCACGTCTACGGGTCGCCGTGGTTCGCCGCGATCTACCTGCTGCTGCTGGTCTCGCTGGTCGGCTGCTTCGTGCCGCGGATCGGCGTCTACGTGCGGGCGCTGCGGGCCCAGCCCCCGGCGACGCCGGCCCGGCTCGACCGGCTGCCCGACCACGCGTCGTACCGCACGGACCTGCCGGCCGCCGAGGTCCTCGACCGTGCCCGCACCGCGCTGCGTCGCTACCGGGTCCGGGTCGACGAGGTGGGCGCCGACTCCGTCGCCGCCGAACGCGGACGGCTCCGCGAGGCGGGCAACCTGCTGTTCCACGTCTCCGTGCTGGTCGTGCTGGTCGGATTCGCGATCGGCAGCATGTTCGGCTACCGCGCCGGCTCCATCGTCATCGTCGGCAACGGCATGGCCAACACGCTCACCCAGTACGACGAGTTCGACCCCGGCACGCTCTTCTCGCCCGACCAGCTCGACGACTTCTTCCTCGACATCGACGGGTTCGACGTCCGCTGGATCACCGACGGCCCGGCCCAGGGCCAGGGCCGCGGCTTCGTCTCGCACGTCGAGTACGCCGAGGGCGACGACGAGCCGCAGGAGTACGACCTCAAGGTCAACCACCCGCTGACCATCGGCGACACCTCGCTGTTCCTCATCGGCCACGGCTACGCCCCGGTGATCACCGTGCGCGACGGAAACGGCGACATCGCCTGGAGCGGTCCGACGATCTTCCTGCCCGAGGACCAGACCTTCCAGTCGATCGGCGTGGTGAAGGCCAGCGGCGCGCGGCCCACCCAGATCGGGCTCGAGGGCTGGTTCTACCCGACGTACGCCTTCACCGACGAGACCGGACCCTTCTCCGTCTTCGGCGACCTGAAGAACCCCGCGATCTCGATGCAGGTCTACGCCGGTGACCTCGGGCTCGGGAGCGGGGGCTCGCAGTCGGTCTACGCGCTCGACAAGAGCAACGCCGAGCTGGTCACGAAGGAGGACGGCTCCATGTTCCGGGTCGACCTCAGCCCCGGCCAGCGCGTCACGCTCCCCGACGGGCTCGGATCCGTGAGCTTCGACCGGGTCGAGCGCTGGAACAAGATCGAGATCAGCCAGTCGCCGGGCAAGCTGATCGCGCTGTCCGGCGTCATCCTGGCGCTGCTCGGGCTGCTGGGTTCGCTGTTCATCCGGCCCCGACGGGCCTGGGTGCGGGCGCGCGAGGACGAGGAGGGCACACTGGTCGAGGTGGCCGTGCTCGACCGCGCCGGCGGCGACGACGTCCGGACCGTGCTCGAGGAGCTGGTGGCCACCCTGCAGGGCCGAGAGCGTGAGGAGACGACGTGACCGACTTCCTGAGCGATGCCGCCTGGGAGGCGCTGAGCAACCAGGCCGTGGCCGCGGCCGGGGTCGTGTACTTCCTCGCCTTCATCGCCCACCTGGTCCAGGTCTCCGCGGCCCGCCGGGTCGACGCCCCGCAGGTGGCTGTCGCCCGGGCCGAGGGATCGGTCGCCGTCGCCACCGGCGACGAGGGTCGCGGCGACGCGGTCCGTCGCGAGGAGATGTTCGGTCGGCTCGGTGTGCTGCTGACGGTGATCGCGGTCGCCGTCCACCTGCTCGCGCTGGTGTCCCGCGGCCTCGCCGCGGATCCCAACCGCGTGCCGTGGGGCAACATGTACGAGTTCACGCTCTCCGGCACCTTCGTGGTCGGCGCCCTCTACCTGGTGCTGCTGCGCCGCTACCGGCTCGCCTGGATGGCGCCGATCGTGGTCGGCTTCGTGCTGACCCTGCTGATGGTCGCGGTGATCTGGCTCTACGCCCCGATCTCGCCGCTGACCGAGGCGCTCTACTCGCCGTGGCTGGTCATCCACGTGGTGTCCGCGATCATCGCGACCGGGGCGTTCAGCCTCGGCGGCATCACCTCGCTGCTGTTCCTGGTGAAGTCCCGCGAGGGTGCCGCGCAGACCGGCTACCTGGCCCGGGTGCCGGCTCCGGTCGACCTCGACCGGCTCGCCTACAAGCTGCACGCCTTCGGCTTCCCGGTCTGGACCTTCGCGGTCCTCATCACCGGTCCGATCTGGGCCCACCAGGCCTGGAGCAGCTACTGGAGCTGGGACCCCAAGGAGGTCTGGGCCTTCATCACCTGGGTCGTGTACGCCGCCTACCTGCACGCCCGGGCCACCGCCGGCTGGCGGGGTCGCAACGCGGCGTACCTCGCCCTGCTCGGCATCGCCACCCTGTGGTTCAACTTCATCGGCATCAACTTCTTCAGCTCGACCAGCCAGCACTCCTACGCCGACCCCAACGCGGCCGGCTCGTCCGTGGTCGAGGTCGTCCGCCGCTAGCGCGAGCGGAGTCCGCGAGCGAGGGCCGTGGTGGGACAACCATCGGCGGGCTCCGGGCGTCCCAGAGGCATGAGACCCCTCCCTGTCCTGACCCTCGCGGGCGCCGTCCTGCTGGCCTCGTGCGGAGCGGGCGCCGACCCGGGGCCGAGCAGCACCTCGGCCAGCCCGGAGTCGAGTCCGGAGTCGACCCCGCCTCCCACCAGCGGGACGAAGCCCCAGACCTCGAAGCCTGAGCGCCCGTGGGACCTGGTGCTCGAGGACGTGCGGGTGGGTGAGCACCCGGGCAGCGACCGGGTCGTGCTGCAGCTGGAGGGGAGCGGGACGCCCGGCTGGGCGGTGCGGTACGTCCAGCGGGCCGTGCTCGACGGCAGCGGCAGGGTCGTCCGGCTCGACGGCGACACGATCCTGCGACTCGACGTCCAGGGCACGCCCACCACGGCGGAGAAGCCCGGCGGTGCGCGGCCGACGCTCGCCGGCGACGTCGTCGACCTGCGCGTCGTCGGGGCCTACGAAGGGGTCACCCAGGTGTTCGTCGGCCTCGAGGGTGAGCGGACACCGTTCCGCGTGGTCCTGCTGTCCGACCCGACGCGCCTGGTGGTCGACGTCGACCGGTGAGCGGCCGGGTCAGCCGTCGTCGAGGTCGTGGCGGCGCTTGCGGCGTCGCTCGAGGTCGCGCAGGAAGTCGGGGTCGTCGTCGGGCCCGGTGACGCGCGGCTCGGAGGTCCCGCCGTCGGGGCGGCGCGGCATGATCCCGCGGCGCTCGACCACCCGGATGAGCAGGTAGATCAGCACCCCGAGGAGCGCGACGACGAGCAGGACCTTCACACCCACAGGATAGGTCGCGGGCGGTGACGCCTACGCTGGCAGGGTGAAGGAGTTCTGGATCTACACCGCCCTGCGCGGGGCCGTCTTCGTGGCCAGCCTCGGCGTCGTCGCCGGCGTCTGGATGCTGGCCTCCGACGAGGTGCCCCTGCTGTGGGTGGTCGTCATCGCGTTCGGGGTCTCCGGCATCGCGTCGTACTTCCTGCTCGACCGGCAGCGGCAGGCCTTTGCCCGGCGGGTCGAGGCGCGGGCCGCGCGCGCGTCGGCGGCCTTCGAGGCCTCGCGCTCGAAGGAAGACGCGGACTAGCGCTTGCGACGCGTGATCTGCCGCTGCACCCGGGTCTTGTCCTGACCGAGGACGCGAGCGAGCAGCGCGTCCCGGTTCTTCCACGCGAGGAAGCCACCGACGACGAGCACGATGAGGATCAACCAACCCATGTCTCGATCCTACGCCGCGGGTCGCAACCGGATCAGAAGCCGATGACGTTGAACGGCTGGTCGGGCAGGTCCACCATCGCCGCCAGCCGGCGGACGGCGTCGCCGTCCCCCGCGATCCGACCGGCCCGGTGCAGGGTCGTCACCTCGACCGGCCCGAGGTAGAGGGTCCCGAGGGTCTCCGCGTCGAGCCGGACGTCGGCCTCGCGCTCGGTCGCCTCGACGGCGGCCACGCCGCCGGAGGTGCGCACCAGCCAGCGCCCGGACGCGTGTCCCTGGGGGTCGTCGACCTCGAGCACCACCTCGCCGTCGGCGGCCCAGGGACGGGCGGCCAGGGACCGCGGGACGTCGAGGACGCGCACCCAGAGGAACTCGGTGTCGGACTCGACCTTGAGCGCGTTGATGTCGACCAGCGCCCACTCCAGCGGGTCCTCCGGCGCCAGGCAGTGGTGGTGCAGCGACCGCACCAGGTCGATGCCGGCGAGGAACTGCCACAGCGCGAGGTGCGCCTCCGCGGACTCACCGAGCAGCGTCAGCACCCTGATCTTGCGCCAGTTCTGCTCGTCGCGTCCGTCGACCCGGTAGAGGGCGAGGCCGTCGACCTGCTGGTCGCTGGTCAGGTGGACGGCGGCGCGCAGCTGCTTGTCCTCGCCCTTCTCGTTGAAGTTGTAGCGGCCGGTGAGGAACGACTCGTAGAACCAGGGGAGCGCGACGGCGCCGCGGGTGCGCGCCTGGAGCTTGTCCAGCTGGTCCTTCACCAGGTCCCAGGCGCCCCGCGGGTCGACGAGCTCGACGCGACCGGGGTCGGTGAAGTCGCGCAGCGCGAACCGGTCGGTCGTGTCGACCACGACCGAGCGTGCGAACGTGGCCGACGCCGAAGCCCCAGCGGCCGTAGATGGTGGCCTCGGAGACGGTGAGCGCCGCCAGCGGTACGTCGGCGTCGACCGCGTCCTGGAGGCAGTCCTCCATCAGCCGGCGGACCAGCCCGCGGCGGCGGTGGGCCGGGCTCGTGGTGACGTCGGTGATCATCCGCAGCGGCAGCGATGCGCGCCCGCAGTTGAGGTCCTTGTCGAACCAGGAGGTCGTGGCGACCGGGATCGGGGACGCGCCGTAGGCGCTCTCCGGCAGCCAGGCGCCCACGCACACGACGTCGTCGGCGTCGACGTGCTCGTGCCACGTCTTCTCGAACTCCTCGTCGATCAGGCCCTGGTGGAATCCGTGCTGCACGGACTGCAGCCAGCCGGTGCGGAGGGCGCGTCCGGCGTCGGAGGCGTCGGCGTGGTCGAGGCGGGCGAACTGGTAGTCGAGAGGCATCACCGGGTCACGCTAGCCCGACAGCCACCCCCAGTGCCCACACCATTTCCGCGACCCCGGTCTGCTGGAGCACCGGCACGAGGGCCGGACCGGTCGCGCCGCCGAGCACGGTCCGCAGCGCCGGTACGAGAGGCGCGAGGAAGGCGAGGCCGAGCAGGGCGAGCCAGGTCGTGCTCACCGCGACCGCCACCACGGCGGCGGCGGCGGCCACGACGAGCAGGGCGTAGAGCCCGCGGGTGCGCTCCTCGCCGAGCCGGACGGCGAGCGTGCGCTTCCCGGCCACGGTGTCGGTCGGGATGTCGCGCAGGTTGTTGACGACGAGGATCGCGCAGGCGAGCGCGCCGATCCCGACCGCGGCGTACAGCGCGGGGAGCTCGAAGCCCTCGGTCTGCACGTAGGTCGTGCCGAGCACGGCGACCAGGCCGAAGAACACGAACACCATGACCTCGCCGAGGCCGAGGTAGCCGTAGGGCCGGTCGCCGCCGGTGTAGAACCACGCGGCGACGATGCTGACCAGGCCGACCGCGACCAGCCACCAGGCCGTCGTGGCCGCCAGCACCAGACCGGCGACGGCCGCGACCCCGAACGGCGAGGAACGCGGCCCGCTTGACCGCGCCCGGGGTCGCCCGACCGCTGCCGACCAGCCGCATCGGGCCGACCCGGTCGTCGTCGGTGCCCCGGATGCCGTCGGAGTAGTCGTTGGCGTAGTTGACCGCGACCTGCAGCGCCACGCTGACGACGAGGGCGAGGGCGGCCTTCCACCACACGGCGCCGTCGACGTGGAGGGCCACGCCGGTGCCGGCGAGGACCGGCGCGAGCGCGGCCGGGAGGGTGCGGGGCCGGGCGCCGGCGATCCAGTCACTCGCGGTGGGCATGACCGGATTCAAGCAGGTGGCCGAGCATGCCTCAGCGCCAGCGTGGCACCCCCGGCCGGCCGAGAGCACGAGCAGGCCGACGTACGAGGGGGTTGCGGGGGCGGGCGAAGGGGCCGCGGTCGATCACGGTCGTGTCTCCCCGCCGGGCAGCAGCGCGGTCCGGTGCCGGGCCATCGGCGCCAGCGCCCACCCGTTCCACAGCGCGAACGCGGCGACGAGGACCCAGCCCAGCGCCGTGGTCAGTGCCGAGGCGTCCAGGGGGTCGCCGGCCCGGCTCGAGACGACGAGCCCGGCCGCGAGCGGCACTCCCACGGACACCGGCGGCCACAGCCGGAAAGCCGGGCCGCTGTCGGAGGCCACGTCACAGGAGTGTCCACGGTGTGGCTACCCTCGCCGGGTGATCGAGCCCTCGGACGCCGACCCGGACCAGCCGCGTCCCGCACGCACGCACCGGCCGTGGTGGCAGGAGACCGTGCTGCTGCTCGGATTCGCCCTCGTCCTGGCGGTGCTGATCAAGGCCGTGCTCGTGCAGGCGTTCTACATCCCGTCGGGGTCGATGGAGCCGGGGCTGGTGCTGGACGACCGGATCCTGGTGCAGAAGGTGTCCTACGCCTTCGGGGGCGAGCCGCAGCGCGGCGACGTCGTCGTCTTCGAGGACCCGGGTGACTGGCTCCCCGACTCGGAGAAGGTGGGTCCGACCAACCCGGTGACGAAGGCGCTGGCCACCGTCGGGCTGTACCCCCAGGGCGGCCACCTGGTGAAGCGGGTGATCGGGGTCGAGGGCGACATCATCACCTGCTGCGACGAGCAGGGCCGGATCTCGGTCAACGGGGTCGCGCTCGACGAGGACGGCTTCATCCGGTCCGAGGGCGAGCCGTGCGACGGGCCGATGGTGAGCTGCGACTGGGAGGCCGGCCCCGTGCCCGAGGACCACGTCTTCGTGATGGGCGACAACCGCGGCAACTCCTCCGACTCCACCGTGCACATGTGCCGGGAGCGCGCGACCGACTGCGTGCCGGGGGACGAGTTCGTGTCCGAGGACCTCGTCGTCGGCCGGGTCCTGGCCCTCGTGTGGCCGGCCGACCGCTTCGACCTGCTCCAGCGCCCCCAGGCCTTCGGCGACGTGACCGACGCCCCCGACGCCCCCTGACCCGCGTCGCCCCGATGGTCGCCGCTGGCGCTCGCTGCTCGACCACCTCACGGGGGGTGGACGTAGGTGGTCGAGCCGCCCGAGCCCCTGGGCGAGGGCGAGTGTCGAGACCTCCGGTCACCGTGGGTCGGAGGTCTCGACAGTCGCTCGCTGGCGCTCGCTGCTCGACCACCTGACGTGGGGGTCGGTCGGGTGTGGTGGAGGTAGGTGGTCGAGCCGCCCGAGCCCCTGGGCGAGGGCGAGTGTCGAGACCTCCGGTCCCTTGTGTGGGTCGGAGGTCTCGACAGTCGCTCGCTGGCGCTCGCTGCTCGACCACCTGGCGTAGTCGGTCGGTCGGGGGTGGTCGAGGTAGGTGGTCGAGCCGCCCGAGCCCCTGGGCGAGGGCGAGTGTCGAGACCTCCGGTCCCTGGTCGGTCGGAGGTCTCGACGGCCGCTCGCTGGCGCTCGCTGCTCGACCACCTGCTGTACGCCGCGGGCGCTCGCTGCTCGACCACCTGGTGGGGAGGGGGGGAGCCTCCGGGCGCTAGCGTTCGGCGGGTGCAGCCGATCGCGGTGACCGGGGAGCCGGCGGAGGTCGTGGCGACCGTCCGCGGCTGGCTCGACGCCGCCGATCCGCCACCACTCGTGGTGGAGACCTCCGGCTCGACGGGGCGGCCCAAGCGGGTGCTCCTGCCCCGGGCGGCGGTGCTGGCGAGCGTGGCGGCGACCTCCCGGCGGTTGGGCGGGTCGGGGCGCTGGTCGCTGCGGCTGCCGGCGTCGTACGTCGCGGGGCTGCAGGTGATCACCCGGTCGCTGGTGGCCGGCCACGACCCCGTCCTCGACGGCTGGGGCGATGCGACCTACACCTCGCTGGTGCCGACCCAGCTGCACCGGATGCTCGACGACCCGGAGGACACCGAGCGGCTGGTCGCGATGGAGGCCGTGCTGCTCGGCGGCGGGCCGATCGACCGAGGCCTGCGCGAGCGAGCAGGGACGGCCGGAGTCCGTGTGGTCGCGACGTACGGCATGGCGGAGACCTGCGGCGGCTGCGTGTACGACGGCTACGCGCTGGACGGCGTGGCCGTGGCGCTCGGGGGCGACGGCCGGATCCGGCTCGGCGGCCCGGTCCTCTTCGGCGGGTACGACGACGACCCGGCCGCGACCGCGGAGGTGCTCCGTGACGGCTGGTTCCTCACCTCCGACGCGGGTCGGCTCGACGAGGACGGTCGCCTCCAGGTGCTCGGCCGGCTCGACGACGTGGTCGTGAGCGGCGGCGTCAACGTGCCGACCCCCGCGGTCGCCGCCCGGCTCCGCGAGCACCCGGACGTCACGGACGCGGCCGTGGTCGGCGTCCCGGACGAGGAGTGGGGCACCCGGGTGGTGGCGTTCGTGGTCGGTGAGCTCGACCTGGCCGACGCCCGGGCCTGGGTCGCCGAGCGCCACCCGCGCTCGTGGGCGCCCCGCGAGCTGCTCGTGGTCGACGACCTCCCGCTGCTGCCCAACGGCAAGCTCGACCGGCTGGCGCTGCAGGAGCGGGCGCGATGAGGGTGTGGTCGGTCCCGATGCGGACCCGCTTCCGCGGCATCACCGTGCGCGAGGGCGCGTTCGTCGAGGGGGCCGCGGGGTGGGGGGAGTGGAGCCCGTTCCTGGACTACCCGCCCGACGTCGCCGAGCCGTGGCTCCGGGCCGCCGAGGAGGCCGCCGCCGGTGACTGGCCGGCGCCGCTGCGCGACTCGGTGCCCGTCAACGTCACGGTGCCGGCGGTCGGGCCCGAGGACGCCCACCGGATCACGCTCGCCGGGGGCTGCCGCACCGCCAAGGTGAAGGTCGCCGAGCCGGGCCAGACCCTCGCCGACGACGAGGCCCGGCTGGAGGCGGTGCGCGACGCGCTCGGCCCCGGCGGCACGGTGCGGGTCGACGCCAACGGGCTCTGGGACGTCGAGACCGCGGTCGCCGCGATCGCCCGGCTCGACCGCGCCGCCGGGGGGCTGGAGTACGTCGAGCAGCCGGTGATGAGCGTCGAGGACCTCGCGCTCGTACGACGCCGGGTCGACGTGCCGATCGCGGCCGACGAGTCGATCCGGCGGGCCGCCGACCCCTACCGGGTGCGCGACCTGGAGGCCGCCGACATCGCGGTGCTGAAGGTGCAGCCGCTCGGCGGCGTACGCGCCTGCCTGCGGATCGCCGAGGACATCGGGCTGCCGGTGGTCGTGTCCTCCGCGCTGGAGAGCAGCCTCGGCATCGCGGCCGGGGTGGCCCTCGCCGCCGCGCTGCCGGACCTGCCGCACGCGTGCGGGCTGGCCACGGTCCAGCTGCTCACCGACGACCTGGTGGTCGAGCCGCTGCTGCCGGTCGACGGTGCACTCCCGGTCACCCGGCCGGTGGTCGACCCGGCCGCCCTCGACCGGCTCGCGGCCACGCCCGAGCGGATCGCCCACTGGGAGGCGCGGCTGCGCGACGTCCGCGCCGTACGGCAGGATCGCGAGGCGTGAGCACCTCCACCGACGTCGCCCGCGCGGTCGTCACGCGCCTGATCGAGGCCGGCGTCCGCGAGGTGGTGCTCGCGCCCGGCTCCCGCAACGCTCCGCTCGCCTTCGCCGCCCACGACGCGGCCGGGGCCGGCCTGCTCCGGCTCCACACCCGGATCGACGAGCGCTCGGCGGGTTCGTCGCCCTCGGGCTCGCCCGCAACCCGGCCCGGCCGCCGTGATGTGCACGTCGGGCACCGCCGTCGCCAACCTCCACCCGGCGGTGCTCGAGGCGGCCCACGCGGGCGTCCCGCTGGTGGCCGTCACCGCCGACCGGCCGGCCCGGCTGCGCGGCACCGGCGCCAACCAGACCACCGACCAGGTGGGGATCTTCGGGCCCCTGGTCCGCGCCCTGACGTCGCCGACACCCGGGAAGCCTCCTGCTCGACCTGGCGCCGCTCCACCTGAACGTGCAGCTCGACGAGCCCCTCGTCCCGGCCGACCGCTGGGTCCCCGACGTCACGCCGGGGGAGCGGCCGCGGCCGGTCCGGCCCGCGGTGTTCGAGACGGTCGAGCTGGGGCCGCGCACGGTGGTCGTGGCCGGGGACGACGCGGGTCCACCCGCGCGGATGCTGGCCGAGCAGGCCGGCTGGCCGCTGCTCGCCGAGCCAACGAGCGGCGCGCGCACCGGCACCCATCCGATCCGCGGCTACCGGCTGCTGCTCGACGGCGACCTCGGCGAGCGCGTCGAACGGGTGGTGGTCTTCGGTCACCCCACGCTGAGCCGACCCGTCTCCCGGCTGCTCGGCCGCGACGACGTGCGGTCCTCCGACGCCGGCGCGCCCGGCGCCTGGTCCGAGCGGCCGTTCCCGCGTCGCGGGCGGTTCTCCTCCGGCCGCCGCGGTCGAGCGAGCCCGACGACCCCGCCTGGCTCGACGAGTGGCGCGCGGCCGACCGCGTCGGTCGTCGCGGCTCGACGCGCTGCTCGCCGACCAGGCCGACCTGACGCCGTACGAGGTCGCGGGCGCCGTCAGCCGCGCCCTCCCGCCCGGCGGGCTGCTCGTCGTCGGCGCCTCCAGCCCGGTGCGCGACCTGGACCTGATGGTGGCGCCGTACGGGGTGGGCGAGCGTCGCAAGGTCGTCGCCAACCGCGGCCTCTCCGGGATCGACGGCACGGTGTCCACCGCCATCGGCGCCGCCCTCGGCCGACCCGCGACCAGCCGCGCGTCGCGCTCATGGGCGACGTCACGTTCCTCCACGACACCAACGGCCTGGTGCTCGGGCCGCGCGAGGCCCGTCCCGACCTGACGATCGTCGTCGTCAACGACGACGGCGGCTCGATCTTCGCGATGCTCGAGCAGGGCGCCCAGGAGTACGCCGACCGCTTCGAGGACCTCTTCGCCACCCCGCACGGCGTCGACCTCGAGGCCCTGTGCGCGGCCACCCGCACCCCGCACCTGCGCGTCGACTCGCTGCCGGCGCTCGAGCAGGCCCTGGCCACGCCCAACGGCGGGATCGAGGTCGTCGAGGCCCGGGTGCGCCGCGACGACCGCCGCGACCTCGACCGACGGATCAGGAGCCTCGTCCC
>CAWGVI010000004.1:0-37869 GCA_963826015.1 uncultured Actinomycetota bacterium
CGGAGGCGCCCTCCTCACCACCGGGTTGAGTGGGGTGTTTTCGCCCCTCGGCCCGGGGCGAAACGCCCCAAGTCGCGGGGCCAGAACACCCAACTCAACCTTCAGCAGGGGCCGAGGGTCGCGTCGGAGCGGGCGGCGTCGCCGTAGCGGCGGGCCTGGGTGACGTTCGGGTAGATGATGCTGGCGCCGCCGATGTTCCCGAAGGAACCCTGGATGACGCAGCTGCGGATCTTGCTGGGGTCCACCTGGGCGACGACGTGGGCGAGCCGGAAGAGCTCGGACGGGCCGAGGTTGGTGTCCATGTTGCGCATCACGGTCATCACGCCGCGCTCGATGAAGCCCGGCTCGCTCGCCCTGGTGGCGATCCGGGCCTGGATGCCGCGCAGCACCCGCTGCTGGTTGGCGGAGCGGTCGAAGTCGCCGCCGGCCAGGCCCTTGCGGACCCGCGAGAAGGCCATCGCGTTGTAGCCGTCGAGGCGGATGTGGCCCCGCTCGAAGCCGTTCGGCTTGAGGTAGGGGTCGCTGAAGGGCCGCGGGTTGTCGACGTAGATGCCGCCGATGTCGTTGATCATGTTCTCGAAGAACGGGAACCGGGTGACCATGACGTAGTCGGGCTGGACGCCGACCAGGTTGCCGACGGTCTGCCCCATCAGTGACGGGCCGCCGTAGGTCAGGGACGCGTTCACGCGGTTGGAGCCGAAGCCCGGGATCGGCACCCAGGAGTCGCGCGGGATCCCGATGGAGGACGCGGCGCCGGTGCGGGTGTTGAGGCCCACCAGCTGGATCGCGTCTCCGCGGGTGCGGGTCATGGTCTCCCCCGGCCGCGCGTCGGAGCCGACGGCGAGGATCCAGATCACGTCGTCACCGACGTCGACGCCGTCGGCTCCGTGCAGCTTGACGAGGCTGAGCTCGGCCGGCTTCACCGTCGAGTCCGGCACGGTGACCGCGACGACAGCGAGCACCGCGACCAGGGCGACGGTGCGCAGCAGCCGGGTCGGGTCGAGGGCGCGGATCATCAGCGGGCTCCCTTGCTCAGGTCGTAGGCGAAGACCGTCCAGCGGCCGTCCTGCTTGGTCATCAGCAGCCGTCCCTGCACCTGCACCCGCTTCTCGTAGTCACCGGTCGTGCGGAACACGAGCTTCACGTGCGCGGTGGCGGCCTTGGCGTGCTGGCCCACGCCGAGAACGTCGACGGAGGTGGTGAGACTGGCTGGCACGACCTCCTCGATCCGGTCGCCGACGCCCCCGTTGGTCAGCAGCCCGCGATCGGCCTGCGCGAGCTTCGCGGCTCCGGGCGTGAAGCCCTCGAACGCGCCGGCGACGTCGGTGGTCGGGTAGTCGGCGAGGAGGTACGCCGCCTCGAGGTAGCGGACCGCCACCCCGGAGACCGCGTCGACGACCCGTCCCCGATCCTTCTTCGGCAGGGCGCCGACGATGGCGCCGCGCTTCACCACCGGCTCCACGGCCAGGGTCGGCGGGGCCGACGGCTCGGCCAGCGACCCCGACGGATCGTCGGTGGGATCGGGTTCGTCGTCGCCGCTGCAGGCGGTCAGCGAGAGGGCCGCCAGGGTCGCGCAGAACGCGACGGCGCGGCGTGATCGCGAGGTCCTCGTCATCGAAGGTGACTCCCTGTCTCGAAGGTCACGCGCCAGCCTGCCCGAGTTGTGGGGCGTGGCTGCGCATTTGCTGGCGTGTGGGACTAGCCTTGACGGTGGCGATCGAGTCCCGACACCCGCACGCAGAACCGGAAGAGGCGAAACCACCCGTGCCGCAGTTCCCTGGCCAGCAGTCCGCCGACAGCTCCACCGATTTCGGGGCCAACGAGTGGCTCGTCGAGGAGATGTTCGAGCAGTACGAGCGCGACCCGGACAGCGTCGCCCCCGAGTGGAAGACCTACTTCCGCTCGTCGGGCCAGGGCAACGGTACGGCGCCCGCGACCGAGCCGGCCACGGCCCCCGCCACGGCCCCCGCCAAGGCCCCCGCGAAGGAGTCGGCGAAGGCACCCGAGAAGGAGCCCGAGAAGACCCAGCAGAAGAGCGAGCCGAAGGCGGAGTCGACGTCCGGGTCGGGGTCGAAGAAGCCCGCTCCCGTCGCGAAGCCGCGGCCGGCGGCAGCGGCCGCCGAGCCGGCGCAGGGCACCACGGCCCCGGTCGCCAAGGACGCCAAGCCCGCCGAGCGCACGGCGGCCGGCGACGAGCCGACGTACACCACGATGCGCGGCATCCCGGCCGCCACGGCCAAGAACATGGACCTGTCGCTGACGGTGCCCACGGCCACCTCGGTCCGCAGCCTCCCGGTCAAGCTGCTCTGGGACAACCGCACGGTGATCAACAACCACCTGGCCCGCGCCCGCGGCGGCAAGGTGTCCTTCACCCACCTGATCGGCTACGCGCTGGTCAAGGCGTTGACCTCGATGCCGGAGATGAACAACTCCTTCGCCGAGAAGGACGGCAAGCCGACGATGGTGACGCCGGCCCACATCAACCTCGGCCTGGCCGTCGACCAGCGCAAGCCCGACGGCAGCCGCCAGCTCGTCGTCCCCTCGATCAAGGGCTGCGAGACGATGGACTTCGCGGGCTTCTGGACCGCCTACGAGGACCTGATCCGCAAGGCGCGCGACAACAAGCTCACGATGGACGACTACTCCGGCACGACGATGAGCCTCACCAACGTGGGTGGGCTCGGCACCAACCACCCGGTGCCGCGGCTGATGCCCGGCCAGGCCGTGATCGTCGGCGTCGGCGCGATGGAGTACCCCGCCGAGTGGCAGGGCGCCTCCGACGAGGCCCTCAACCGCAACGGCATCAGCAAGGTCATGACGATCACGTCGACCTACGACCACCGCGTCATCCAGGGGGCGCAGTCGGGTGAGTTCCTGCGCCGCATCCACCAGCTGCTGCTGGGCGAGGACGACTTCTACGACGAGATCTTCCGCTCCCTGCGGATCCCGTACGAGCCGATCCGGTGGGCCAAGGACATCGTGGCCAGCCACGACGACGACATCGTCAAGCAGGCCCGGATCCTCGAGCTGATCCACGCCTACCGGGTGCGCGGCCACATGATGGCCGACACCGACCCGCTCGAGTACCGCCAGCGCAGCCACCCCGACCTCGAGGTGGAGTCGCACGGGCTGACGCTCTGGGACCTCGACCGCGAGTTCGCGACCGGGTCGTTCGGCGGCGAGGGCCGTCGGTTCATGAAGCTGCGCAACATCCTGGGGATCCTGCGCGACTCCTACTGCCGCACCACCGGTATCGAGTACATGCACATCATGGATCCCGAGCAGCGTCGGTGGATCCAGCAGCGCGTGGAGCAGCCCCACACCAAGCCGCCCCGCGAGGAGCAGCTCCGGATCCTGCTGAAGCTGAACCAGGCCGAGGCGTTCGAGACGTTCCTGCAGACCAAGTTCGTCGGCCAGAAGCGGTTCTCCCTCGAGGGCGGGGAGACCACGATCCCGCTGGTCGACGAGATCTGCGAGGCGGCCGCCGAGGCGTCCCTCGACGAGGTCACCATCGGCATGGCCCACCGCGGCCGGCTGAACATGCTGGCCAACATCGTCGGCAAGAAGTACTCCCAGATCTTCCGGGAGTTCGAGGGCAACATCGACCCGCGCACCGTCCAGGGCAGCGGCGACGTGAAGTACCACCTCGGCGCCGAGGGTGAGTTCACCGCCGGCTCCGGCGACACGATCAAGGTGTCGGTCGCGGCCAACCCCTCGCACCTCGAGGCCGTGAACCCGGTCCTCGAGGGCATCGCCCGCGCCAAGCAGGACGTGCTCGACAAGGGTGCCCAGTACCCCGTGCTGCCGTTGCTCGTCCACGGCGACGCCGCGTTCGCCGGCCAGGGCGTGGTCGCGGAGACGCTGAACCTCTCCCAGCTGCGCGGCTACCGCACCGGCGGCACGATCCACGTGGTCGTCAACAACCAGGTCGGGTTCACCACCTCCCCCGGCTCGTCGCGCTCCTCGCTCTACTGCACCGACGTGGCCCGGATGGTCCAGGCGCCTATCTTCCACGTCAACGGCGACGACCCCGAGGCGTGCATCCGGGTGGCCCGGCTCGCCTTCGAGTACCGGCAGGAGTTCAACAAGGACGTCGTCATCGACCTCGTCTGCTACCGCCGCCGCGGCCACAACGAGGGCGACGACCCGTCGTACACGCAGCCGCTGATGTACGACCTCATCGAGCAGAAGCGCTCCGTGCGCAAGCTCTACACCGAGTCCCTGATCGGTCGTGGTGACATCACGATCGAGGAGGCCGAGCAGGTCCTCAAGGACTACCAGCAGCAGCTCGAGCGGGTCTTCACCGAGGTGCGTGAGGCCTCGTCCGAGGCGCCGGACGACTGGACGACGGTCCCGGACTACCCCGACAAGCCCGCCGGTGCCGCCACCACGTCGGTCAGCAACGACGTGATGAAGCGGATCGCGGACGCCTACGTCACCCCGCCGGACGGCTTCACCGTCCACCCGAAGGTGATGCCGCAGCTGCAGCGCCGGGCGGCGGCGATCGCCGACGGCCCGATCGACTGGGGCACCGGCGAGATCCTCGCGTTCGGCTCGCTGCTGATGGAGGGACGCCCGGTGCGGCTCGCCGGCCAGGACTCGCGCCGCGGCACGTTCGTCTCCCGCTTCGCGACGATCATCGACCGCACCAACGCCGACGAGTGGACGCCGCTCTCCTCGCTCACCGAGGACCAGGCTCGGTTCCACATCTACGACTCGCTGCTCTCGGAGTACGCCGCCCTCGGGTTCGAGTACGGCTACTCCGTGGCCCGGCCGGAAGCGCTGGTGCTCTGGGAGGCGCAGTTCGGCGACTTCGTCAACGGCGCGCAGACCATCATCGACGAGTTCATCACCGCGGGTGAGACCAAGTGGCGCCAGCAGTCCGGCGTCGTGCTGCTGCTCCCCCACGGCTACGAGGGCCAGGGCCCCGACCACTCCTCCGCGCGGATCGAGCGGTTCCTCGCCATGGCCGCCGAGGACGCGTTCGTGGTCGCCCAGCCGTCGACGCCCGCGTCGTACTTCCACCTGCTGCGGCAGCACTCGCTGGGCGAGGACCACCGGCCCCTGATCGTGTTCACGCCGAAGTCGATGCTCAAGCGCAAGGAGGCGGCCTCGCAGCCGGAGGACTTCACCACCGGTGAGTTCCGCCCGCTGATCATCGACGCGACCGCCGACCCGGAGAAGGTCGAGACGCTGCTGCTCTGTTCGGGCCGGATCACCTGGGACCTCATGGTCGACCGGGCCAAGCGCGAGCACGGCGACCAGTTCGCGATCGCCCGGATCGAGCGGCTGTACCCCCGCCCGGTCGAGGAGATCCACGACTACATCGCCTCGTTCCCGAACCTCAAGGCCGTGCGCTGGGTGCAGGACGAGCCGCGCAACAACGGCCCGTGGCCCCACTACCAGCTCAACGTGTGGCCCGCGCTGGGTCGCGTGGTCGAGCCGGTCACGCGCGGCGCCTCGGCGTCGCCGTCGGTCGGCACGGTCAAGCGGCACACCGAGGAGCAGAAGGCCCTGCTCGACCGGGCCTTCGCCCCGGCCAGCGACCAGCCCGGCACCGACTACTGACCGAGACCGGCATGTACTTCACCGACCGCGGCATCGAGGAGCTCCAGGCACGCCGGGGTGACGAGGAGGTCACCCTGGCGTGGGTCGCCGACCGGCTCTCGGAGTTCACCGACGTCCACCCGGAGTTCGAGACCGCCACCGAGCGGTTCGCGACGTGGCTGGCACGGCTCGACGACCCCGAGGACTGACCGCCCGGCGCCGCTCAGGCGTCGTCGAGCAGCCGTCGGTAGGCGGGGAGCAGTCCTCCCACCGGCCGTCGGCGGACCGGCGCTCGCGGCCGGCCACGTGGTCGGCGAGGTCCTCGGCGTGGATCTGGTTGCCCGCGCCGTACGCCGCGTGGTGCTCCAGCGGCACCCCGCGCTCCTCGATCACCAGCAGGGTCCCGTCCCCGTCCGCGGTGAGGGTCGCCTCGACCTCGTGCTCGTGCGGGTCCTCGGCGTCGCGGGTGACGACCAGCAGTCGGTGGGGCGCCTCGCACGCCTCGATCCGGCCGGTGCCCTCCCAGCCGGACGCGACGAAGTGGGCGCGGAACTCCCCGCCGGGCCGCAGGTCGCCGGCCACGTCGCCGAGCCAGCGCGCGAGGCGCCGCGGATCGGTGAGGGCCTGCCACAGGTCGTCGATGTCGGTGGCGTAGCGGTCCCGGATCCGGACCACCCCGCGCCCGTCGACCGTGCCGAGAGTGCCCAGGACGCGGCCTCCGGTGGTGCTGCTCATGCGGTGCTCCTCTGCTCGTGACTGCGGGGTGCCTCGGCCTCGCGCCGGCCGCGGGCGACCTCGGTGTGGAGGGCGTCCAGGCGCTGCCGCCAGATGCCCTGGTGTCGGCCGAGCCACTCCTCGATCTCGGTCAGCGGCTCGGTGCGCAGGTCGTAGATCCGGCGCTGGGCGTCCGGGCGGACCTCGACGAGCCCCGCCTCCCGCAGCACCTTCAGGTGGCGCGAGACGCCCGGCCGGGCGATCGGGAGGAGCTCCGCGAGCTCGCCGGCGCGTCGCCGGGCCCCTCGCCAGGGCCTCCAGGATCGTGCGTCGGCCCTCGTCGGCCATCGCCCTCAGTGCGGATTCCATGCGTTGAATGTACCCATCTCGTTACTTACCCGTCAAGGTACACACGGTGTCCTCTGACACGATGACGGCATGACGAAGAAGCGCGCGGTCGAGACGTGGCTGACCGACATGGACGGCGTCCTGGTGCACGAGGAGACCCCGATCCCGGGGGCGGCGGAGTTCCTCGAGGCGTTGAAGATGCACGGCCGCCCGTTCCTGGTGCTGACGAACAACTCGATCTTCACCCCGCGCGACCTGCGCGCGCGGCTGCTGCGGGCCGGCATCGACGTGCCGGAGTCGGCGATCTGGACCTCGGCACTGGCGACCGCGCAGTTCCTCGACGACCAGCGGCCCGGCGGGTCGGCGTACGTCGTCGGGGAGACCGGCCTGACCACGGCGATGCACGAGATCGGCTACACCACCAACGACGTCGACCCCGACTACGTCGTGCTCGGGGAGACCCGGACCTACTCGTTCGAGGCGATCACGCGCGCGATCCGGCTGATCGAGGCCGGCGCCCGGTTCATCGCGACCAACCCGGACACGAGCGGGCCGAGCCCGATGGGCACGCTGCCGGCCACCGGCTCGGTCGCGGCCCTGATCTCGACCGCCACCGGCCACCAGCCCTACTACGTCGGCAAGCCCAACGCGCTGATGATGCGCTCGGCCCTGAACCGGCTGGAGGCGCACTCGGAGACCACGGTGATGATCGGCGACCGGATGGACACCGACATCGTCAGCGGGCTCGAGGCCGGGCTGCGGACCGTGCTCGTGCTCACCGGCTCGACCCCGAAGAGCCGGGTCGACAGCTTCCCCTACCAGGCCACCCGGGTGGTCGACTCGATCGTGGACGTGGTGCCGCTGGTCGCCGAGTTCGACCCGGCACTGCGCGACCCCGAGGACTGACCCGGACCTGACCGTCAGTCCCGGTCGGTGTCCTCGGCCGCCCTCCGGGCGGAGTCGCGGATCTCGAAGACCTCGGTGGCGAAGCCGCCGAGCACGCCGGCGACCTCCTTCACCGCGGTGGTGACGATGCTGGTGACCCGCCGACCGTGCCCGCGGCCGCCTCCACGGTGCTCTGCGCGGCGTCCTTGCGGATCTCGGACCTGCTGAAGCGCTCCATGTCCTCAGTGTGGTCGCCCGGCCGTGGAGGGCCAGCGGATGTGGGTCAGGCAACGGCGTCGGCCAGATCCGGGTCGCCCTCTCGTAGCTCACCAACGTCCCTGCCGGGTACACCTAGGCCGCGGCGGCGGTGCGCCTCCCGGACCGGCTCGCGGGTGTCCGGCCTACGACGGTCGGGAAGCGCCATCCGGCAGATCTTGCCGGCGACGCTGACGAGCTGCTTGCCGAGCCGACCCGTGTTGTAGGGCAGGCCGTAGCGCTCGCAGATCTCCTGGATCTCGCCGGCCACCTCGGGATAGCGACGGGCCGGCAGGTCCGGGAACAGGTGGTGCTCGATCTGGTGCGAGAGGTTGCCGGTCATCAGGTGGAAGAGCTTGCCGCCGGTGATGTTCGCCGAGCCGAGCAGCTGGCGGTAGTACCAGTGGCCGCGGGTCTCGTCCTCGCACTCCTCCTCGGAGAAGGTCGCGACGCCGGCCGGGAAGTGCCCGCAGAAGATGATGTTGAAGGCCCAGATGTTGCGGACCAGGTTGGCCGTCGCGTTGCCGGCCAGGGTCATCGGGAACAGCGGGCCGGTGAGGGCCGGGAACAGCAGGTAGTCCTTGAGGGCCTGCCGCTTCACCTTGCGCATGATCCCGGCGTGGAGGGCACGGTTCTCCTCCAGCTTCCGGGTGCCCGCGACGAGGTTCTCGACCTCGAGGTCGTGCATCGCCACCCCCCACTCGAAGAACACCATCAGCAGGAACGCATAGAGCGGGTTCCCGAGGTAGTAGGGGTGCCACGTCTGGTCCTCGTCCATGCGGAGGACGCCGTAGCCGATGTCGCGGTCCTTGCCCAGGATGTTGGTGTAGGTGTGGTGGATGTAGTTGTGGGAGTTCTTCCACTGCTCACTCGGGCAGACGTTGTCCCACTCGTACATCCGGGAGTTCAGGCCCGGGTCGCCCATCCAGTCGTACTGGCCGTGCATCACGTTGTGGCCGATCTCCATGTTGTCGAGGATCTTCGACACCGAGAGCGACGCGACGGCCAGCGGCCAGGCCGGTGGCAGGTAGAACAGCGCGCGGCCGGCGATCTCGAAACCGCGCTGGGCCTTCACGACCGTGCGGATGTACGCCGCATCGGCCTCGCCGAGGTCAGCGATCAGGCGCTGCCGGATGGCGTCGAGCTCCTCGCCGAACTGCTCGAGCTGCTCGTCGGTCAGGGTGGTCCGGTTGCTCTTCATGGTGGATCCCTTCAGGTCTGGTTTCAGAGGTCGACGACGCAGTCGCCGACGGGGGCGGACACGCAGATCCGGATGTCCTCGTCGGGGAGTGAGGACTCCTCGCCGGTCAGGACGTTGCGGACCGTGCCCTCGGTCTTGGTGGAGACGCAGGAGAAGCAGATGCCCATCCGGCAGCCCGACTCGGGTCGCAGGCCGAGCGCCTCGGCCTGCTCGAGCAGCGAGGCCCCGGAGTTGGCCCCGGCCTCGCCGGAGCGCGAGAACTCGACCTGTCCCTCGGCGTCTCCGGAGGCGGTGCGCGGCGGCCTGAAGTACTCGACCCGCAGCGCCTCGCTGCCGTCGTACGCCGCGTGGACGGCGTCGATGAGCGGCGCCGGGCCGCACGCCCACGTGGGGACGTCGCGATAGCCGGGGACCATCCGCTCGAGGTAGGCCGGCGAGAGCGCCGGGTCACCGAGCTCGGGGTGCAGGAGGCGCACCTCCACGCCGTGGCCGGAGCGACGGATCGTGTCCAGCTCCTCGGCGTAGATCTGGTGCTCGGGGCTCTGGGCGTAGTGCAGGAACGTGACCCGACCGCGGTGGGTGCGCCGCTGGAGCGAGCGCAGCATCGACATCACCGGAGTGATGCCGGAGCCACCGGAGATCATCACGACGTGCTCCGGCACGTGGTCGGGGAGCACGAAGTCGCCCTCGGCCTGCGAGAGGTGGACCATCGTGCCGGGCCGGGCGTGCTCGACGAGGTAGGAGGACACCAGCCCGCCGGGGTTGGCGCGCACCGTGAGCGTGAACCGGTCACCGGCCCGGGAGTCGGGGCTGGAGACCGAGAAGACCCGCGTCGTACGGCGGGCGCCGTCGATCTCCACGCCGACCTGGACGTGCTGGCCCGCGCGGTGGCCGCGCCAGGTGCTGGTCGGCTGGAGCGTGATCGTGGCGACCGGCGGGTGGCCGGGGACGTCGACCTCGCGGACGACCGACACGATCCGGGCGCGCACCTCGCGGGCGGCCCACATCGGGTTGACCTGCTCCAGGTAGCGGTCGACGCCGTGGGGCGAGGTCAGGGCCGCCAGGGCCCGGGAGCCGAGCACGGTCTGGGTGAGACCCATGACTGCCTCCTGAGAATCAGTGAACGTATGTTCACTGACGACCTTCGCGGAGCGGGAGACCGCGGTCAAGGCCCCGCGTCTGTGTCGGTGCACACATGTTCACCACTAGCATGTGCCTCGTGAGCGACACCACGCGCGGGGAGCGCAAGGAGCGCACTCGCCGCGCCATCCTCGACGCCGCGCTGCGGCTCTCCGGCGAGGAGACGCTCGCCGCGCTCTCGCTGCGCCAGGTGGCCAAGGAGGTCGGCATCGTGCCGACCGCCTTCTACCGCCACTTCGCCTCGCTCGACGAGCTCGGGCTGGCCCTGGTCGAGGAGTCCTTCACGTCGCTGCGGGCGATGCTGCGCGACGTCCGGCAGGGCGCCCCGGCCTTCAACTGGATCATCGACAGCTCCATCGACGTGGTCGTCGACCACGTCCACCAGCAGCGCGCCCACTTCGGCTTCATCGCCCGGGAGCGGGCGGCCGGCCCCACGGTCGTGCGCGAGGAGATCCGGCACCAGATCGAGCTGTTCGAGCGCGAGCTCGCCACCGACCTGGCCCGCCTCCCCGGCACCGACTCCTGGACCCAGGAGGACCTCCAGGTGCTGGCCAACCTCATCGTCACCCAGATGGTGGCGTTGGCCGAGCAGATCATCACCGCACGCGGCCAGACCGAGGAGCAGATCGTCGCGCGCGCGCGCCGGCAGCTGCGGATGGTGCTGATCGGCGCCCTGAGCTGGAAGTCCGGCGACTAGGGTCCCCCGCATGGGCCTGGCCGACGACCTCGACTACCACCACCGCACCGCCAACCCGCTGCACCGGGTGGTCCGGCGCATCGCCGGCACCCGCGCCGGGGGCTGGTTCTTCTCCCGCACGCTGCGGCACCTCGACGACGTCGTCGGACGGGTGTCCCGCGGCCGGCAGAGCGCGCCGGGGCTGCTCGCGGGGCTGGCCGTCCTCGACCTCACCACGACCGGTCGCAGGTCGGGCCGGCGCCGGACCAGCCACCTGATCGCCACGCCGTACGGCGCCCACCTCGGCCTGCTCGGGACCAACTTCGGCCAGGAGAGCACGCCGGCATGGGCGCTCAACCTCGAGGCCGACGGCCACGCGACCGTCGCCCACCGCGGCACCAGCCGCGAGGTGCTGGCCCGGCCCGCCTCGGCGGCCGAGGCGGAGGAGATCTTCACGTTGGCCGCGGCGTTCTACCCCGGCTACGGGCACTACCGGACGCGGGTCGGCGACTCCCGCCGGATCCGGGTGTTCGTGGTGGAGCCGGTCAGCGGGGGTTGACCGAGAGGTCGGGGACGGTCGCGTCCTCGCCGAGGTCGAGCACGCCGAGGATCGCCTCGGCCACGGTCTCCGGCCGGATCCAGTCGGCGGCGTCGTACTCCCGGCCCTCGTGGGCGTGGACCTGCTCCTGCATCGGGGTCGCCGTACGCCCGGGGTAGACCGAGGTCACCCGGACGCCGTTCCCGGCCTCCTCGCCGCGCAGCGCGTCGGCGAGGGCACGCAGCCCGTGCTTCGAGGCGGCGTAGGCCCCCCACGACGGGTGGGCGTGGAGCCCGGCACCGGAGTTCACGAGGACCACGGTGCCGCGGGCGGCGCGCAACGCCGGCAGCGCGACCCGGGTCAGCGCGGCGGGCGCGACCAGGTTGACCCGCAGCTGGGAGGCCCAGTCGTCGACGGTGAGCTCGGAGACCGTACCGAGCGCGACGACACCGGCGGCATGGACGACCGAGTCGAGCCGGTCGGGCAGCGCCAGGGACTCCACCGACTCCGGGAACGCGAGGTCGGCCACCAACGTGTGGAGCCCGGGCAGCGCCTCGGCCAGCTCCCCCGCCCGCTCCTCGGTGCGAGCGACGGCGACCACCTCGTCGCCGCGGTCGAGCAGGCGACGTGCCAAGGCCTCGCCGATGCCGGACCCGGCACCGGTCAGGAGGTGGGTGCTCATCGGGTGAAGACGATCTTGCCGAAGACGTCACCCTCGGCCATCGCGGCGAAGCCGTCGCGGGCCTGCTCCATCGGCAGGGTCCGGTCGAGCAGCGGACGGGTGCCCGTCGCGTCGAGCATCGTGACCAGCGAGGCCAGCTCGTCGCGGGTGCCCATCGTGGAGCCGATCACCCGGAGCTGGAGGAAGAAGATCCGGGTCAGCTCGGCGTCGTCGACCTTCGGCCCGGACGTCGTCCCGCTGATCACGATCGTGCCGCCGGGCCGCAGTGCCCGGATCGAGTGGGACCAGGTGGCCCGGCCGACCGTCTCCATGACCGCGTCGACCTTCATCGGCAGCCGGGCACCACTCTCGAACACGTCGTGGGCGCCGATCTCGAGCGCCCGGGCGCGCTTGGCCTCGTCACGGCTCGTCGCGAGCACCCGCAGCCCCGCGGCCCGCGCCAGCGTGATCAGCGCGGTCGCCACGCCGCCGCCCGCACCCTGCACCAGCACGGTGTCGCCGGCCTTCAGCCCGCCCTGGCTGAAGAGCATCCGGTACGCCGTCAGCCAGGCGGTCGGCAGGCACGCGGCCTCCTCGAACGACAGGGACGCGGGCTTCGGCACCACGTTGCGTCGCGGCACGGCGACCTTCTCGGCGAAGGTGCCCTGGTAGCGCTCGGAGAGCAGCGAGCGGCGCGGGTCGAGGGTCTCGTCGCCGGACCAGGCCGGGTCGCTGACCACCGCGTGCACGACGACCTCGTTGCCGTCCTCGTCGAGCCCGGCCGCGTCGCAGCCCAGGATCATCGGCAGCGCGTCCTCCTTGAGCCCGACCCCGCGCAGCGACCAGAGGTCGTGGTGGTTGAGCGAGGCGGCCTTCACGGTGATCGTGGTCCACCCGTCGGGGACCTCAGGCTCGGGCCGCTCCCCCACCACCAGTCCCGAGAGCGGTTCGTCGGCGGAGAAGCTGTCGGCGTACACGGCGAACATGCTTCGACCCTATCCACGCCCCCGACACGTTGAGTTGCCAGCCAGCCGCGTCGAGTTGCCACCACCGCCGGACCGAGTGGCGACTCAACCCGGCTGAGTGGCAACTCAACGTGATCAGAGACGGGCGACGCCGTCGCGGCGGGCGGCCTCGGCGACGGCGGCGGCGACAGCGGGACCGACCCGCTCGTCGAAGGGCGAGGGGACGATCAGGTCCTCGGCCAGGTCGGCACCGACGAGGGCGGCGATCGCCCCGGCCGCGGCGACCTTCATCCCCTCGGTGATCGCGCTGGCATGGACGTCGAAGGCGCCGCGGAAGATCCCGGGGAAGGCGAGCACGTTGTTGATCTGGTTGGGGAAGTCGGAGCGGCCGGTGGCGACGACGCGCGCGTGGCGGTGGGCCACGTCGGGGTGCACCTCGGGATGCGGGTTGGCCAGGCCGAAGATGATCGACTCCGGCGCCATCGACGCGACGATCTCCTCGGGCACGGTGCCGCCGCTGACGCCGATGTAGACGTCGGCCTCGGCCATCACGTCGGCCAGGCTGCCGCGGCGACCGAAGACGTCCGCGGTGTCGATGGCCAGCGCGCGCTTCACCGGGGTGAGGTCGGAGCGCTCGGAGTTCAGGACGCCCTGGCGGTCCAGGACGGCGATGTCGGGGATGCCGGCCTCGAGCAGGATCCGGGCGACGGCGACGCCGGCCGCTCCGGCCCCGGAGATGACGACGCGGGTGCCCTCGTGGGTGCGGCCGGTGAGCCGCAGCGCGTTGGTGAGCGCCGCGAGTGCCACGACGGCCGTGCCGTGCTGGTCGTCGTGGAAGACCGGGATGTCGAGCAGGTCCTTGAGCCGCGCCTCGATCTCGAAGCAGCGCGGTGCGGAGATGTCCTCGAGGTTGATGCCGCCGAAGCTCGGCGCGAGCCGGACGACGGTCTCGATGATCTCCTCGACGTCGGTGGTGTCCAGGCAGATCGGGATCGCGTCGACGCCCGCGAACGCCTTGAACAGCACCGCCTTGCCCTCCATCACGGGCATCGCGGCGGAGGGTCCGATGTCCCCGAGCCCGAGCACGGCTGTGCCGTCGGTGACGACGGCGACGGTGTTGGGCACCCACGTGTAGTGGCGCACCAGCGACGGGTCGGCGGCGATCGCCTCACAGACCCGCGCGACCCCCGGTGTGTAGGCCAGCGACAGGTCGTCACGTCCGAGCAGCGGCACGGTCGAACGGATCTCGGTCTTGCCCACCGACATGGAGGTCGAAGACCGGGTCGCCGGCGTGCGGGTGCGGGAGTGAGTCAGCCACGGCGATCGATCCTTCCACACCCCTCTCCGGCCGCCGCGGCAGTCTCAGAGGCGCCGTGGCGCGGGCCACACCCGCAGCACCGCGACCCCCAGCACGTCCGCGTCCGGCACCGGACCGCGGTGGCGGGAGTCGACGCCCGCCGGGTTGTCCCCGAGCAGCCACCAGGCCGCCGCGCCGCCCCGCGTCGTACGACGTTCGCTGGCCCGCTTGACCGCGAGCGTGCCGTCCGCGAACCGGGCGACCACGACGTCGCCGGTCCGCACCGGGGCGCCGTAGCGGACCAGCAGCCGGTCGCCGTCGGCCAGCACGGGACGCATCGAGTCGCCCCGTACGACGGCCCAGCCGACCGGGATCCGGCCCACCTTCAGGGGTGATGACACGCGGAGTAGTGTCGCAGGGACGTGAGAATCCCCGGCAGATAGGACACAGGCACGATGTTCGACACGCTGTTCAGCTCCACCGTCGAGGTCTCGGCGCACTGCGATCTCCCGTGCGGCGTCTACGACCCGGCGCAGGCCCGGATCGAGGCCGAGTCGGTGAAGGCGATCATCGCCAAGGTCGCCGACAACGACGACCCGGACTTCCGTACCCGCGCGATCCTGATCAAGGAGCAGCGCTCCGAGCTGGTCAAGCACCACCTCTGGGTGCTGTGGACCGACTACTTCAAGCCCCCGCACTTCGAGAAGTACCCCCAGCTCCACACGCTGGTCAACGAGGCCACCAAGCTGGCGGGCGCGACCGGCACCAAGGGTGAGCTGGACGCGGGCAAGGCCGACGAGCTGCTCGCCAAGATCGACGAGATCGCGGAGATCTTCTGGGAGACCAAGAAGGCCTGACCGAGCCTGCGAGGTCGCAACCGCGGTGCCGTAGCTGGCCACGGACCGCATCGCACACCTCAATTCGGGGCCGACTGCCAACACTGGCGGTCGGCCCCGACTAGTGTCTGCCCCAGTCGATCGAGGGAGGACAGCACGCCCATGCCAGCCACCGGGTCACCCGAGGAGGGCCAGCGCGCGGACGTCGAGCTGCGGCTGCCGGCCGACAGCGCCTACGTCTCGGTGCTGCGGACGACCACCGCCGGCCTCGCCGCGCGGCTCGACTTCACCATCGACGACATCGAGGACCTGCGGATCTGTGTCGGCGAGGCCAGCGCGATGGTGCTGCCCGAGGCCGACCCCGGGACGCCGATGCTGGCCGAGTTCCACCTCGGCCCCGGCCGGCTCACCGTGCGCGTCAGCGTGACCGGGCAGGCGATCGGCGAGCCCGACTTCGACAGCTTCGCCTGGCAGGTCCTCGACACCCTGGCCCGCACCGCGAGCGCCGAGGTCCACGACGACACCTTCGTCGTGACCCTGTCCATGGTCGCCGAGACCCTGGAGCCGACCCTGTGACATGACGGCCGACTTCCACCGGGATGTCGGTGCGCCGGGGGACGCGCCGACTGCCGGTCACGAGGAGAACCGGCGGCGCAGTGCCGCGTTCTTCGCCGTCCTCCACTCCCCGGACACCGAGGCGTCGTCCCGGGAGGACGCCCGCGAAGGGCTGGTGCACCTGCACCTCCCCCTCGTGCAGCACTGCGCCCGACGATTCCGCAACCGCGGCGAGCCCTACGAGGACCTGGTCCAGGTCGGCACCATCGGCCTGCTGAAGTCCATCGACCGCTTCGACGGCGAGCGCGGGGTGGAGTTCTCGACGTACGCGACCCCGACGATCATCGGCGAGATCAAGCGCTACTTCCGGGACAAGGGCTGGGCGATCCGGGTGCCGCGGCGGCTGCAGGAGCTGCGGATGCAGATCAGCGCCGCCACCGCCGACCTGACCCAGAGCCTGGGTCGCTCCCCCACCCCGCGCGAGCTCGCGGAGCGGGTCGGCTGCACGGTGGAGGAGATCGTCGAGGGCCTGGAGTCCAACAACGCCTACGCGACCCTGTCGCTGGACGCCGGCGACGACCACGACGACAGCGCGACCCGGTTGCTGGACGCACTCGGGTCCGACGACGAGAACATCGAGCACGTCGAGATCCGCGAGTCCATCAAGCCGCTGCTCGACGCCCTCGAGGCCCGGGAGAAGAAGATCCTGCTGCTGCGGTTCTTCAAGAACATGACGCAGTCGCAGATCGCCGAGGAGATCGGCGTCTCGCAGATGCACGTCTCACGCTTGCTCACCCGGACCCTGGCCCAGCTGCGGGAGTCACTCGAGACCCACTAGCCGCGGTCAGCCCTCCGGATCGTCGTGGAGCGCCTCGAGGCTGGCGGGGTGGAGTAGACCGGCCAGGGTCACCACCGCCACCGCGGCCAGCACCACGCCCAGCCAGGTCGTGCCCTCGCCGCGGAAGCTCCAGGCCAGGCCGAGCTGGATCAGCTGGGCCATCGCGAGCGGGCCGCGGGCCCACGACTCGCGCCGGTGGACCTGCCAGGCGCAGAAGACCAGCCCGGCGCCGTACAACGCGAAGAACCCGGCCGTGGTGACGCCCATCGTGACCCGCGTGCTGCTCACGCTGGCGATCTCGGCGAGGCCGTAGAGCACCAGCACGACCCCCTCCAGGCCGGCGAGCGAGACGGCGACCGTCAGCGGCGGCGGGGTGCCGGGACCGGGGCCGGACACCGGTCCGGACGGAGGGTTCGTCACGGTTCTCAGCCTACGGAACCGACCACGTCCCGGGCCCTCCCGGGCCCTCCCGGGCCCCTGTGACGGAGCCGACGGCGTTTCGGGGTTGTTTCACGATCCAATCCTTGCCACGCTAGGGGTGCGCTCGTGAATGCGCGCACATAGCCCTGCCGTCACCACCCCCGACGGCGCACACGAGCCCATCGACTGCAACACCCCCGAGCGTCAGGAAAAGAGGGATCCCCAGCCATGGATTGGCGCGACCGTTCCGCATGCCTCGATGAGGACCCGGAGCTGTTCTTCCCCATCGGCAACACCGGCCCGGCCATCCTCCAGATCGAGGAGGCCAAGCAGGTCTGCCGACGCTGCGAGGTGCGCGAGCAGTGCCTGCAGTGGGCGCTCGAGGCTGGGCAGGACCACGGAGTCTGGGGCGGACTGAGCGAGGACGAGCGCCGCGCGCTCAAGCGTCGCAACGCCCGCGCCCGCGTCCGGACCGCCTGATTTCTGCCTGACTTCCTGGGCGTCAGCCCAGCGGTACGTCGAGCGACACCCGGGTCCCCGGGCCGACACTCGCCGGTCCCAGGGTCAGCCGACCGCCGAGCTCGGACTCGACCAGCGTCCGCACGATGGAGAGCCCCAGGCTCGTCGAGGAGTCGAGGTCGAACCCGTCGGGCAGCCCGCGGCCGTCGTCCTCGACGGTGACCTCCATCCGGCCGACCAGCCGGGTGACACCGACCTCGATCCGACCGGGCTGACCTTCGTCGTACCCGTGCTCGACGGCGTTCTGCAGCACCTCGGTGAGCACCATCGCGAGCGCGGTGGCCACGTCGGAGGGCAGCACCCGGAACGAGCCGGTGCGCAGGACCCGGACCCGCTGCCCGGTCAGGCTCACCTCGGTCACCATCGTGCCGAGCCGGTCGGCGACGTCGTCGAAGTCGACGCGCTCGTCGGCGGCGGTGCTCAGCGTCTCGTGGACGATCGCGATCGTGCCGACCCGGCGCACGGCCTCCTCCAGGGCAGCCTTGGCGTCGCCGGAGTCGATCCGCCGCGCCTGGAGCCGCAGCAGCGCGGCGACGGTCTGCAGGTTGTTCTTCACCCGGTGGTGGATCTCGCGGATCGTGGCGTCCTTGGTGACCAGCTCGCGGTCGCGGCGGCGCAGGTCGGTGACGTCGCGGACCAGCACCAGCGCGCCGATCTGCTCGTCGACCGGCCGGAGCGGGATCGAACGCACGATCAGCGAGACCCCGTCGGTGCCGAGCTCGGTGTCACGGTGCGCCCGGCCTCCGAGCACGGCCGAGAGCGTCTCCTCGTCGGGTCGGCGCCGTTGCGGCACCAGGTCGCGGGTGACGTCGGCCAGGACCAGGCCCTCGAGGTCACCGGACAGGCCGAGCCGCCGGAAGACCGACAGCGCGTTGGGGCTGGCGTAGGTGACCCGCCCGGCGGCGTCGATCCGGACGAAGCCGTCGCCCACGCGCGGGGAGTCGGCGTGGTCGCTGCGCTGCCCCGGCGCCGGGAAGTGTCCGTGCGCGATCATCTGGGTCAGGTCGGCGGCGGTCTGGAGGTAGGACAGCTCCAGCCGGCTGGGCGTGCGGACGCCGAGCAGGTTGGTGTGCCGACCGATCACGGCGATCACGCGCCCGGCCCGGCGGACCGGGATCGTCTCGACCCGGACCGGCACGTGGTCGCGCCACTCCGGGTCGCCCTCGCGCACCAGCCGGCCCTGCTCGTAGGCCATGTCGACCATCGGCCGCCTGCCGGCGGGGACGAACGTGCCGATCACGTCGTCGACGTACGACGTGGGTCCGGTCGTGGGGCGCATCTGGGCGCCCGCCCAGAAACCCTTGCCCTCGTGGTCGGGCAGCCACAGCACCAGGTCGGCGAAGGAGAGGTCGGCGATGATCTGCCAGTCTGCCTGGATCAGCTGCAGCCACGCGACGTCGGCGGCGTCGAGGTCGGTGTGGCTGCGGACGAGCTCGGTCAGCGACGGCACCCGTCCAGCGTAGGTGCAGCGTCGCGCAGCGGTACCGCCTCACCCGGTCGTGGGCCCGCTGGGTGGACTGGCAAGATACGAACCATGTCCGGGACAGACTGGAAGCAGGTGGTCGAGCGGGGTCTCGAGGTCCCCACCGACCGTCCGCTGGACGAGCTGACGGCCGAGCTGACCCGGATGCTCGGGTCGACCGACCCGGGCCTGCGCGACGGCACGGCCTACCCTGCCCTCGGCACGTGGATCGACCGTGGCGTGTACGACGAGCTGCTGGTCGGGCTGGGCGACGGCATGGCCGCCGGGCTGACCGTCGGGCTGGCCGAGCGGGGCACCGACAGCGTCTTCCGACGGGCCTTCAGCGTGCTGGTCCTGGCCACCGTCATCGAGCGCGACACGTCCGAGCAGCTGGTCCCGGCCGGCCGGGTGCTGCGGTGGGGCGACCAGATCGTGGGCTGGTACCTGCGTGAGGAGGACCTGCGCGGCTTCGTGCCCGGCAAGGGGTGGGCCCACGCCGTCGCGCACGGCGCCGACGCAATCGGTTCGCTGGCCGGGTCGCGGCACCTCACCGTCCACGAGCTCACCGTGCTGCTCGACGTGATCGCCGACCGCCTGCTGAGCATCGAGGAGCCGCTGCTCTGCGGCGAGCCCGACCGGATGGCGTCCGCCGTGCTGGAGATCCTGCGCCGCAACCTGGTCCCGCTCTCCGTGGTCGAGCCGTGGGTGGCCCGTATCGCCGCCGACGCCAACCCGTTCGGCTCCAGTGGCGACCACGACCCCTTCGTGCCCACCAACAACGCCCAGAACCTGCTCCGCTCGCTGCACCTGCAGCTGTCCTTCGGACCGAACCCGCCGACCGACCGCGCGGACCTGATGCTGGTCACCGTCGACGCCCTGCGACGGACCAACCCCTTCACGCTGGCGCGCTGACTACCGCCGAGTAGCCTGCGGGGCATGACCGACGAACTGACCGGCCACGCCGGCGAGCTCGCCGTCGCGGTCGCTCGCGCGCACGGCGTCGAGACCATGTTCACGCTGTCCGGTGCCCACGTCTTCCCGATGTACGACGGGGCCGTGAAGGCGGACCCGCCGATGCGTCTCCTCGACGTCCGGCACGAGCAGACCGCGGCGTTCGCGGCCGAGGCCACCGGCAAGCTGACCCGGGTGCCCGGGCTCGCGGTGCTGACTGCCGGCCCCGGGGTCACCAACGGCATCAGCGCGATCGCGCAGGCGCAGTTCGCCGGCTCACCGATGGTCGTCGTCGGCGGCCGCGCCCCCGCGAACCGGTGGGGCAGCGGCAGCCTCCAGGAGCTCGACCAGCCTCCGATCATCGCCCCGATCGCCAAGGCCGCCCGCACCCTGCACACGGCGGGCGAGGTGATCGGTGGCTTCGACGAGGCGTTCACGGCGGCCGGTGCGTCTCACCGCGGTCCGGTCTTCGTCGACGTCCCGATGGATGAGTTCTTCAACTCCGCCACCGGCACCATCCCCACTGCCGGGCGCACCCGTGGCGCCGAGCCCGATCCCGACGCGGTCGGCGAGGTCGCCGAGCTCCTCGGCGGGGCCACCCGGCCCGTGCTCGTGCTCGGCACCGACGTCTGGGCCGACGGTGCCGAGGAGGCCGCGCTGCGCTTCGTCGAGGCGACCGGCATCCCCACGATCACCAACGGCATGGGCCGGGGCGTCATCCCGGGCGGCCACCCGCTGCTGGTCACCAAGGCGCGTGGTTCCGCCCTCGGCGGTGCCGACCTGGTCGTCGTGGTGGGCACTCCGCTCGACTTCCGGCTCGGCTACGGCGTCTTCGGCGGCAAGGACGAGGCCGCGCCGGCGCAGGTGGTCCATGTCGCCGACTCCCCCGGCCAGGTCTCCGACCACGCCGAGCTCACCGCGTCGCTCAGCGGCGACCTGACGGCCGTGTTCGACGGCGTCCAGGCCGCGCTCGAGCAGGTGGTCCGGCGCCCCGACTGGTCCGGCTGGGTCTCCGGCCTCCAGGACACGGTGAAGGCGGCCGCGGAGCGCGACCGTGCCCTCCTGACGGCCGAGGCCGACCCGATCCACCCGGCCCGGATCTACGGCGAGCTGGTGCCGCGGCTGGCCGAGGACGCGGTCGTGATCGGCGACGGCGGCGACTTCGTCAGCTTCGCCGGCAAGTTCGTGGAGCCCCGGCGCCCGGGTGGCTGGCTGGACCCCGGTCCGTACGGCTGCCTGGGCGCCGGCCTCGGCTCGGCCATCGCGGCCCGGCTCGCCCGCCCCTCCGCCCAGGTCGTGCTGCTGCTCGGCGACGGCGCGGCGGGCTTCTCGCTGATGGACGTCGACACCCTCGTCCGCCACGACCTGCCCGTGGTGATGGTCTGCGGCAACAACTCCGCGTGGGGCCTGGAGAAGGGCCCGATGCAGATGCTCTACGGCTACGACGTGGTCGCCGACCTGGCCGGCCAGACCCGCTACGACGAGGTCGTCAGGGCGCTCGGCGGGGCCGGTGAGACGGTCGCCGACCCGCGCCAGATCGGCCCGGCCCTGGACCGCGCGTTCGCCGCGAACGTGCCCTACCTCGTCAACGTCATCACCGACGTGGAGGCGGCCTACCCCCGCGCCACCTTCGGCATCTGAGGGCTGCGGTGATGGAGGTCCGGCTGGCCGAGGAGCACGAGCTCGACGCCGTCGGCGAGCTGACGGTCGCGGCGTACGAAGAGTTCATGCTCGGCCCGCGTGACCCCTACCGGGCGCGCGTGCGCGACGCGGAGACCCGGTCCCGGGAGGCCGAGCTGTGGGTGGCTGCCGACGGCGAGGACCTGCTGGGCTGCGTCACCTACTGCCCGCCCGGCTCACCGTGGCGCGAGCTGGCGACCGGCCCCGACCAGGGTGAGTTCCGGATGCTGTCGGTCCATCCCGACGCGCGCGGACGCGGGGCGGGCCAGGCGCTGGCCGCGCACTGCGAGGCGCGCGCCCGCGCCCACGGCGCCACCCGGATGGTGCTCTCGTCGCTGGCGGAGATGGCATCCGCCCACCGGGTCTACGGCCGGCTCGGCTACGCCCGCTCCCCGGAGCAGGACTGGTCGCCGATGCCCGACGTCCACCTGATCGCCTTCACCAAGGAGCTGCCGTGACCGACCCGCTCGCCGCCACCCTGACCTTCACCGTCGGCGACGACGACACCGCCGCGGCCCTCGGCAGCGGCTCGCTGCCGGTCCTCGGCACACCACGACTGCTCGCCTGGTGCGAGGCGGCCACCTGCGCGGCCATCGAGCCGGTGCTCCCCGACGGCGGCACGTCGGTCGGCACCCGGGTCACCCTGGAGCACCTCGGCGCCTCGCCCGTCGGGACGGAGGTCGAGGTGTCCGCCGAGACCTCGTACGTCGACGGCCGCCTGCACCGCTTCACCGTCGCCGCCCGCCACCGGGGCGGGAAGCTGGTCGGCACCGGCGAGGTCACCCGCGTCGTGGTGGACGCCGAGCGGTTCCTGGGCAGGCTCGCGACCCCGTAGACGCGACGAACCCCCGGCCCAGGGGCCAGGGGTTCGTGACAACTCAGACGCGTCAGGCGTTGGGACGCTTGCCGTGGTTGGCTGCCTTCTTGCGACGCGAACGGCGCTTGCGACCGGTCTTGCCCATGGTGTCCTCCTGGATCGATGCTCCGGACAGTCTCTCAAATCGGGACTGGCGGGGCGAATCGGGCCGTCAGGCCTCGGTGATCCGGACCTGGACGGCGCGGATCTGCACCATCACCCGCTGGCGCAGCTCGGTGGGCGCGGCCTCGGAGCAGGACCGGGCGACCACGGCCTTCACCGTGCGTTGCAGGTCGTACTTCTCCAGGCAGGGCCCGCACTCGTCGAGGTGGACCCGGACTGCGGAGCAATCGGCCTCGTCCAGCTCGTTGTCGAGGAAGTAGACGATGCGCTCGAGGTAGTCGGCGCACTCGTCGCCGGCGTGGGAGTGGCTCACGACGTACCTCCGTCCCTGCCGACGGGCAGCAGGTCGTTGGCGCGGGCGTAGTCCGACAGCATGTCGCGCAACTGACGACGCCCGCGGTGCAGGCGTGACATCACGGTCCCGATGGGGGTGTCCATGATCTCGGCGATCTCCTTGTAGGCGAATCCCTCGACATCGGCGAGGTAGACGGCGAGACGGAACTCCTCGGGGAGACGCTGCAGCGCGTCCTTGACCTGGGAGTCGGGAAGCCGCTCCAGCGCCTCGGTCTCGGCGGACTTCAGCCCGCTCGACGTGTGGCCCTCGGCACGGGCGAGCTGCCAGTCCTCGACGTCCTCGGTCATGGACTGCTGCGGCTGCCGCTGCTTCTTGCGGTAGTTGTTGATGAAGGTGTTGGTCAGGATCCGGTAGAGCCAGGCCTTGAGGTTGGTCCCGGGTCGGAACTGGTGGAAGGAGGAGTACGCCTTGGCGAACGTCTCCTGCACCAGGTCCTCGGCGTCCTGGGGATTGCGGGTCATCCGCATCCCGGCGGCGTAGAGCTGGTCGAGGAAGGGCAGCGCGTCACGCTCGAAGCGTGCGGCGCGGGCCTCGTCGGTCTCGGTGGCGACGTCGATCGTCTCGACGTCCACCGGGTCAGTGGAGTCTGTCATCGCGTCCCAGTCTAGTGCGGGGGTGGGACTCTCGAGCAGGGCAAGCACACGGGCAGAACACCGTCACCCGGTCGATGATTCCCCGACCGCCTCACGCACGATCCACTCCAGGGTCGCCTCGACCATCACGCCGAGCACCTCGTCCCGGGTCAGCGGCGCTGACTTCGGGACCTTGAAGCCGTGGTCGGCGGCCGGCAGGACCGTCATCTCGACGTGCTCGGGGAACTCCTCCGGGCGACCGAACGTGTCGCGCTCCCCCTGCACGACGAGCGTGGGGACGCCGGCGCCGAGCAGCTCGTCGAGCCGGCTCTTCTCCGGCCTGCCCGGCGGGTGCAGCGGGAAGGCGAGCGCGAGGCAGGCCACCGCCCCCAGCTCTCCGGCGCAGCGCGCCGCGCTCCGGGCGCCGGCGGAGCGGCCTCCGAGGATCAGCGGTGCCGTGCCGCGGAGGCGGCCGGCGGCGACCCGCAGCCCGGCGTCGAGCGTGGGGGGCGGGGTGGCGACCTTGCGGCCGGCGAGGACCCACGCCTGCTCGAACAGCACCACGGTGATGCCCTGGGCCGGGAGGTCGCGCGCGAGTGCCTGGAGGTCACGGCCGCCGATCCCCTGGCCGGCACCGTGGTTGAGCAGCAGCGTGGCGACCGGCTTCCGCGCGCGGTGGGTGACGGTGCGGGCCTCGCCGTGCGGGGTGGCGAAGCGCGACTCGGTGCTCACGCTCACACCAGGGAGTCCTCGAGCGGCAGCGGCTCGAGCAGCTCGGGTCCGTTGTTGCGGACGTTGTTGACCAGCGTGGCCACGGGGTAGGCCTCGAGCTGGCCCGGCGCAGCCGGCACGAGCAGGGACAGCAGGTCGTCGCGGGACGAGACGGTCGGGTCGAGCCAGGCGGCCCGCCGGTCGGGCTCCACCATCAGGGGCATCCGGTCGTGGATGTGACCCACGGCGTCCTCGGCCTGGGTGGTCAGCACCGTGCAGGTCCAGCGGAACCGGTGCGGATCGTCCTCGTCGCGGGTCGGGTCGCGCCAGATCTCGTACAGGCCCGCCATCGCCAGGACGCCGCCGTCGGCCGGGCGGATGAAGAACGGCTGCTTGAGCGGCTTGCCGCCCTTGCCGGTCCGGGAGGTGGGATACCACTCGAAGTAGCCGTCGGCGGGCAGCAGGCAGCGCCGTACGGCGAAGGCGCGCTTGAACGCCGGCTTCTCGGCGACGGTCTCCATCCGGGCGTTGATCATCCGGCTGCCGATCGCCGGGTCCTTGGCCCACGACGGGACCAGCCCCCACGACAGGGTGCGCAGCTGGCGCTGCGGCGGCTCCTCGGAGTCGGAGGAGGGCCGGCGCTGGACGACGGCGTAGACCTCCTTGGTGGGGGCCACGTTGAAGTCGGCGTCGAGGGGCTTCTCGATCCGGCTGTCGACGACCTCGAACTCCTCGATCAGGTCCTCGGGCTTCCGGCTCGACGCGTAACGACCGCACATGCGCCCAGCCTAGGGTGCAGCCCTGATCGGGGCCCTGACCCGAGATCGTGTAGACAGGACGCATGACCATGACGCGCCTGATCGCCCGTCCGATGCTCGCCTCGATGTTCGTCGTCGGCGGCGTGAACTCGCTCCGCAACGCCCGTGAGAAGGCTGCCGCGGCGGCCGTGGTGACCGACAAGGTCATCCCGCTGGCGGAGAAGGCGGCCCCGCAGCTGCCGATCCCGAGCGACCCGGCCACGTTGGTCCGGATCAACGGCGCCGCGCAGGTCGGCGCCGGGCTGCTGCTCGCCACCGGTCGCGCGCCGCGGCTCTCCTCGACGGTGCTCGCCGCCACGCTGGTCCCCACGACCGCCGCCGGTCACCGGTTCTGGGAGGAGTCCGACCCCGCGGTCCGCGCCAACCAGAAGATCCACTTCTTCAAGAACGTCTCGATGCTCGGCGGGCTGCTCATCGCCGCGGTCGACACCGAGGGCCAGCCGGGTGTCGCGTGGCGTGCCCGCCGGGCCGCCAAGGACGCGCGCCGCGAGGCGGGGCACCTCGCCACCACCGCCCGGCGCGAGGCACGTCTCGCCGCCGCGCAGCTCCACTGACCCGGCTCGATACGCTGCGCGGGTGACGACGAGCACCCGCGCGGCCGGTTCCGTGGCCGACCCCTGGCCGGCCCCGCGCGCGACCGCGCCGGTCTCGGCCGTCGTCTCGCTGCCCGGGAGCAAGTCCCAGACCAACCGCGCGCTGGTGCTGGCCGCGCTCGCCGACGGTCCGAGCGTCGTACGCCGACCGTTGCAGTCGCGTGACACCAGCCTCATGGTCGCCGGGTTGCGCGGGCTGGGGTGTGCGATCGACACCCGCCGCGCCGACTGGCGGGTGACGCCGGCGCCGCTGTCGGGGCCTGCCCGGATCGACTGCGGCCTGGCCGGCACCGTGATGCGCTTCCTGCCGCCCGTGTCCGGGCTGGCCAGCGGCGTCGTCGCCTTCGACGGCGACCCCCACATGCGGCTGCGCCCGGTCGGCGAGGTGCTCGACGCGCTCCGCACGCTGGGCGTCGACGTCGAGGGGACGGTCCTGCCGTTCGCGGTCCACGGCACCGGCAGGGTCCGCGGCGGCACGGTCGTCATCGACGCCTCGGCGTCCTCCCAGTTCGTCTCCGCACTGCTGCTGGCCGGCACCCGATTCGACGAGGGCGTCGACATCCGCCATGACGGCAAGCCGGTCCCGTCGCTCCCCCACATCGAGATGACGGTCGGGATGCTGCGCGAGCACGGGGTCGAGGTCGACGACGTCGACGCAGACCGCTGGACCGTCGCGCCGGGTCCGGTCCGGGCCCTCGACCGCACGATCGAGCCGGACCTCTCGAACGCCGCCCCGTTCGTGGCGCTCGCGGCGGTCAGCGGCGGTGAGGTCACCATCCGCGACTGGCCCCGCACCACCACCCAGGCCGGTGACCGGCTCCGCGAGATCCTGACGCTGTTGGGCTGCGAGGCCGACTTCACCGAGGAGGGGCTGCGTGTCCGCGGAACCGGTTCCCTCCAGGGTGTCGACCTGGACCTGCACGACGTCGGCGAGCTGACCCCGGCGGTCGCGGCCCTGTGCGCGCTGGCCGAGGGGCCGTCCCACCTGCGCGGCATCGGCCACATCCGTGGCCACGAGACCGACCGGCTGGCCGCGCTCGCCCGCGAGCTCGGTGCCCTCGGCGCCGACGTCACCGAGCGTGCCGACGGGCTGTCCTTCCGGCCGGCTCCGCTGCACGGCGGGGTGTTCCGCACCTACGCCGACCACCGGATGGCCCACGCCGGCGTGATCGTGGGGGCGGCGGTCGACGGCGTGCTGGTCGAGGACGTCGCCACCACCGCCAAGACCTTCCCCGACTTCGCCGGCTTCTGGGCCGACCTGCTGTGAGCGACCAGTCGTGACGGGGCGCTACACCGACCAGGACCAGGAGCACTACGAGCGGCCGCGACGCCGGACCCGCCCGCGCACCAAGGAGCGACCGACCTACGACGACGCCGTCGACGGGACCGTGGTCACCGTCGACCGCGGCCGCTACACGCTGCTGGTCGACGGGGCCCGGGTGATGGCGATGAAGGCCCGGCCGCTGGGCCGCAAGGGCGTCGTGACCGGCGACCGCGTGCGCGTGGTCGGCGACACCTCCGGGGCCGACGGCAGCCTGGCCCGGATCGTGGAGGTCCGGCCCCGGGTGACCGTGCTGCGCCGGACCGCCGACGACGACGACCCGGTCGAGCGGGTCATCGTCTCCAACGCCGAGCAGCTCGTGATCGTCACCGCCCTCGCCGACCCCGAGCCGCGGACCGGGCTGATCGACCGCGCCCTCGTGGCGGCGTACGACGCGAAGATGCGGCCGCTCCTGTGCCTGACCAAGGCCGACCTCGCCGACCCCGAGACGCTGCTGGTGACCTATCGCTCGCTCGGGGTGCCGTGGGTGGTCACCGAGCGCGGCGGCGACCTGACCGGTCTCCGGGCCGCCCTGCGCGGACGGACCAGCGTGCTGATCGGGCACAGCGGCGTCGGCAAGTCGACGCTGGTCAACGCGCTCGTGCCCGATGCCCACCGGGAGATCGGCCACGTCAACGCCGTCACCGGCCGCGGCCGGCACACCTCGACCTCCGCGCTGATGCTCGGCCTCCCCGAGGGGGACGGCTGGATCGTCGACACCCCCGGCATCCGTTCCTTCGGGCTGGCCCACGTGCAGCCCGAGGACCTGATCGAGGCATTCCCCGACCTCGACGAGATGACCGAGGACTGCCCCCGCGGGTGCACGCACGGCACGGACGAGCCCGAGTGCGGGCTCGACGAGGCGGTCACCCGCGGCGAGGCCGACCCCGACCGGGTCGAGTCGTTCCGTCGGCTGCTGGCCGCGCGCAGCCTGCCGACCTGGTAGGTCCGGGTGACGGTCAGCGGAGCGGGTCCCCGTCGGTGACCGAGTCCAGGAGCGAGCGCGCGTCCGCGTCGCCGGACAGGATCACCAGGACCAGCACCACGACGGCGAAGCCGGAGAGGATCAGCGGCAGCGTCAGCTTGAGGATGCCGCTGCGCGGGTTGAGCCAGCCGGTGAGGGCCGCCATCACCCAGTAGCCGACGGTCGGCAGCACCAGCCGGGCGGCGTACTGCTGGTGGGCGACGACCACCGGGTCGTCGGCCATGCCCGGGTTGGCGTCGAGCAGCCGGTCACCGCTGACGAACGCGCCGAGGATCGAGGCCGTGGCCAGCGTGGCCGCGATCATCATGGGGTAGCGCCAGGTGTCGCGCTGCTCGACGCGGATGGCGAACCACAGCGTCAGGGCGCACGCGACCGGCCCGGTGATGGCGGCAGCCAGCGCCAGCACCGTGTGCACGGGGAGCCCGAGGATCTCCATGGGCAAACGGTAGGGCCACCGAGGGCTCCGTGGGGGCGTTTCGGGCGACTGCCGTGACCGGGTCGGCTACTGCGAGGACCACACCGCGCGGGCGCCGGCGTCGCCCACGAGCACGACCTGGACGAGCACGGCCAGCGCCACCAGCCCCAGCAGCACCCGCACCACGGTCCGTGCCGCACCGTGCCGGGGGTGGAGCAGGTAGGCGGCGACCGCGACCGGGCCGAAGGCGAGCACCAGCTTGAGCAGCAGCTCCGCGCGCTCCTCGTGGGTCTCGACGAAGGGCTTCTGGGCGAGCTCGGGGTTGTTCTCGAGGAAGTTGTCGCCGGAGAGGTACGCCGCCACCACCGACAGCGTGGCGACCACGGCGAGGACGAGCATCGGCAGCCGCAGCCGCCCCTGCCAGCGCGGTACGGCGGCGTACGCGGCCGCCGTGAGGGCTGCCAACGGCCCGAACACCACCGCCGCGTGCACGACCAGCGCGTGCACCGGCAGACCGTTGATCTCCATGGCGGCACGGTAGTGGCGACGGATGAGAGGAACGTGAGAGTCGCGCATCACCACCACCACGCCGAGGCACCCCCAACCGGAGTGAGTCGTCATGAATTTGGGCAAACCCTACGGTCACCTGCCGCCCTCCGGGACGTCTCGTAGAGGTGGAGTCCGTGGGGTTCGTCGTCCGCCTCGCCATGCACCGCGCGTCCGCCGGTCGGGCCGGCTGCCGCAGCAACTCTGGGGGAACACGTGAGAAGGTCCATCGTCTCGATCGCCGTCACCGCGCTGTGCGCCGGGGCACTCCTCGTGCCGGCGCCACCCGTCGCCGCCGCCGGGCCGGACCACACGGTCATGCCCTCCGAGGTGCCGGCCTCGGGGACCCCCGACTTCTCCTCGGGGCGCGTCAACGCCATCACCCAGGTCGGGCCGACCATGATCGCCGGCGGCACGTTCGACGGCGTCACGCCGCCCGGCGGGTCCCAGCGCGGCGCGACCGGCATCGCCGCTTTCGACGCCAACACCGGGCAGCTGGTCGACGGCTTCATGACCACGCTCAACGGGAACGTCGAAGAGGTCCTCCCCGGTCCGGACCCGGGCACTGTCTACGTCGCCGGCAGCTTCACCCGGGTCAACGGGGCGGCGCAGAGCCACATCACCCTCCTCGACGTCGCCAGCGGTCAGGTCGTCGACGGCTTCCGCCCTGCCAGCACCAACGGCGGGATCGACACCATCACCACCGCCCAGGGTCGCCTGCTGGTCGGTGGCAGCTTCACGACCGCCGGCGGCGAGACCCACCGCGGGCTCGCGTCGTTCCACCCCCGGACCGGTGACCTGGACAGCCTCATGGGCATCGACGTCACCGGCCACCACAACGACACCGGCAGCGGCGCCCAGGGCGCGGTCGGCGTGCGCGACATGGAGGCGACCTCGGACGGCACCCGGCTCGCGGTGATCGGCAACTTCAAGCAGGCCGACGGCCTCCCCCGCGACCAGGTGATGGTCGTGGACCTCACGAGCACCTCGGCGACAATCGACGCCGACTGGCGCACCCGTCGCTACGAGCCCTACTGCTACAGCTGGGCCTTCGACACCTACGTGCGGGGGCTCGCGGTGTCCCCCGACGACGACTTCTTCGTGGTCACCACCACCGGCGGCGGCAACCCGGGGACGCTGTGCGACAGCGTCGCACGTTTCGAGTTCGACGCGAGCGGCGACGCCGTGCAGCCCACGTGGAGCTCCGCGGCGGGCGGCGACACGCTCTGGGGCGTCGAGGTGACCGAGAACGCCGTCTACGTCGGCGGGCACCAGCGCTGGATGAACAACTCCGAGGGCCGGGACAGCAACGGTCAGGGCTCGGTGCCCCGGGCTGGCCTGTCGGCGCACGACCCGGACTCCGGCGTGCCGCTGGCGTGGAACCCCGGCCGCAACCCGCGCGGCGTCGCGGCGTATGCCATCTACGCGACCTCGACCGGTTTGTGGGTCGGCAGCAACACGACCTGGATCGGCAACCGTCGGTACCGGCGCGAGCGGTTGGCGTTCTTCCCGCTGGCCGGAGGCGCCGCTCCCCACGCGGAGACCACACCGGGGCTCCCCGGCGACGTCTACCTCGGCGGCGCACGTGCCGTCGACCAAGGGAACGTGCTCTACCGCGTGAACGCCGGTGGACCCGCCGTCGACGCCATCGACGGCGGACCCACGTGGGAGGCCGACCAGGGGGGCACCAGCCCCTATCGCAACGCCGGGTCCAACACCGCCGGGTACGCCTCGGGCGCCGGCCGCGACGCAACCGTGCCGGCCAGCGCACCGGACGCCCTCTTCGACACCGAGCGCTGGTCGCCCTCGGACGACCCGCGGATGGCGTGGGACTTCCCGACCGACGTGGGGGTGCCGCTGCAGGTCCGACTCTACTTCGCCAACCGGTGCACCTGCACGAACGACCCGGGCGAACGACTCTTCGACGTCGCGGTCGAGGGTGAGACCCTGCTCGACGACTTCGACGTGGTCGTGGCCGCGGGTGGGGACCAGCGGGGCACGATGCGCGCGGTCGACCTCACCAGCGACGGCAACGTCGACATCGACTTCTCCCACGTCCTGGAGAACCCCCTGGTCAACGGCATCGAGATCGTGCGGCGCGACCTCCCGCCCCCCGCCACCGCCGAGAACGCGCTGCTGACCGTGGACTTCGACGGCACGACGCCCGGGGACCCCGAATCGGTCTCCCCCCGGGGCATCGACTGGAACGGTGTCCGCGGGGCATTCGTGGTCGGTGGCACGCTGTTCACCGCCGAGACCGACGGCTACCTGCACCGGCGTACGTTCAGCGCGGACGCCACGGGTGCCGACCAGCGAGTCGACCCGTACAACGACCCCGAGTGGAGCGACGTCGACACCGGCTCGGGCAACACCTACCGGGGACGGGTGCCCGACCTCTACGGCCAGCTGTCGAGCCTGACCGGACTGACCTACGACGCCGACAGGATCTACTACACGCGCTCGGGCGACTCCCAGCTCTACTGGCGCTGGTTCAACGCCGACAGCGGCATCGTCGGCAGCGAGACCTTCACCGCCAACGGTGGGAGGAGCTGGGCCGACACCGGTGGCCTCTTCGTCGATGGGGGCACCCTGTATGTGGTGAGCCGGTCGACGGGCGACCTGCTCGGAGTCCCGTTCGCCGACGGCCCCACGGGCGCCGCGCAGCCGGTGGACGACACCGTGGACTGGAGAGCCAGCGCCGTCTTCCTGGGCCCGAGCAGCAACATCCCGCCGCCGCCGGTCAACCAGGCGCCGACCGCGGCGTTCACCGTCGACTGCGAGGCACTGACGTGCACGGTCGACGGCACCGGTTCCAGCGACCCGGACGACGACGACCTCACCTACGCCTGGGGCTTCGGTGACGGTGACACCGCCAGCGGTGCCACCGCCCAGCACACCTACGACGCTGCCGGCCCGTGGACGATCACGCTCGAGGTGGTCGACGGGACGGGCGCCTCGGACCAGGCGACCGAGCAGGTCACCGTCGCCGCTGACCCGCCACCGACCAGCGAGATCGACCACGTCGCCTCGGCCGCCCGGACCGGCAACAGCAAGGCGCCCTGGATCCAGGTGCCTGCCGGCGTGACGCCTGGCTCGCAGCTGGTGCTGGTCGCCAGCTACCAGGGCACCGCCCTCCCGGCCACCCCAGCGGGCTGGACGCGGGTCGCGACCGAGACGACGACCGGCATGAACAGCGTGGTGTGGACGCGCGCCGCGACCGCGGCCGACGCCGACGCCAGGGTGACGACCCCGCTCGCGAGTCGGCGCAAGTTCGCGCTGACCGTCACCGCGTACTCCGGCGTGGACGCCGCGTCCCCGATCGCCGCGATCGCCAGCGGCGCCGACTCCTCGACGCGCCAGCACCTCAGTCCGACCATCCAGGCGCCCGCGGGCGCCTGGGTGCTCCAGACGTGGACCGACAAGTCCACGACCGGGGACTGGACGCCACCTTCCGGCGTCACGGTGCGCCAGGAGGTCCTCGGCTCGGGCAGCGGGAGCATCTCCTCGCTGGCCGTGGACAGCGGCGGCCCGGTCGCCGCCGGTCCAGCCGGTGGCCTGACCGCCACGACCGACGTCGCGTCGGGCAAGGGCATCAGCTGGACTCTCGCGCTGCGGCCGTCCTGACCCTCGGCTCCCGGTCCCCGGCGCAGAAACCGGGGCCTGGAGCGGCCGTCGGCGACCCCGACGGCGGGCCGTGAGAATAGTGTGAGGCTCGTGGCCGACTACACCGACGACCTGCGCCTGGCCCACGTGCTCGCCGACGACGCCGATTCCCTGACGACGTCGCGCTACAAGGCACTGGACCTGCACGTCATGAGCAAGCCCGATCTCACGCCCGTCACCGACGCCGACCAGGCCGTCGAGGAGAGCATCCGCCGGACGCTCTCGCGCGTGCGGTCCCGCGACGCCGTGACCGGAGAGGAGCAGGGCTCGACGGGGCACAGCCAGCGCCGGTGGGTGATCGACCCGATCGACGGCACGAAGAACTTCGTCCGCGGCGTCCCGGTCTGGGCGACCCTGATCTCGCTGGTCGTCGACGACGAGGTCGTGCTGGGGGTCGTCTCCGCGCCGATGCTCCAGCGCCGTTGGTGGGCGAACACCGGCGGCGGCGCCTGGACCGGGCGGTCGCTGCTCAAGGCGACCCGCTGCCAGGTCTCCGACGTACGCCGCCTCGAGGACGCCTCCCTCTCCTACGCCAACCTCTCCGGGTGGGACGAGCGTGACCGGCTCGACGACTTCCTGTCGCTGATGCGGCGCTGCTGGCGCACCCGGGCGTACGGCGACTTCTGGTCCTACATGCTCCTCGCGGAGGGTGCCGTCGACCTGGCGGCCGAGCCCGAGCTCGAGCTCTACGACATGGCCGCGCTCGACGTGATCGTGCGCGAGGCCGGCGGTCGGTTCTCCGGCCTGGACGGCACGGACGGTCCCTTCGGCGGGACCGCGCTGGCTTCGAACGGCCACCTCCACGACGCGGCGCTGGCCTTCCTCGGCTCGCTTCCCGACGACGAGCTCGACCCCGACTCCCGCCCGCGCGGGCCCGGCTCGGTGTCGGAGCTGCGGGACCACCGGGTGCGCGAGGACGAGTGACCACGAGCGGTCCGCGGCCCTGTCCACGCGGTCCGTTCACGGCTAGCGTGGTCGCATGAGAATCGGCGACGTACTCGGCGCCAAGCCGAGCCAGGACGTAGTCACCATCACGCCCGAGGCGGGGGTGCGCGACCTCATCGCGCTCCTCGCCGAGCACAACGTCGGGGCGCTGATCGTGAGCACCGACGGCGAGAGCGTGGACGGCATCGTGAGCGAGCGCGACGTGGTCCGCCACCTCCACCACGACGGCACGGTCGTCAACAACACGGTGGGCGCGATCATGACCGCCGAGGTGCAGACCTGCCGGCTCGACACCACCCTCGACGAGCTCATGAAGACCATGACCGAGCGGCGGATCCGGCACGTGCCCGTGGTCGACGACGGCCGCCTCGTCGGCATCGTCTCGATCGGCGACATCGTCAAGCACCGGATCAGCCAGCTGCAGTTCGAACGGGACCAGCTGGACAGCTACGTGCACCAGTCCTGAACAATGGGGGCCATGGACAAGCCCGAGATCGACTTCTTCGACCCTGAGCCGCCCACCGACCTCGTCGTCACCGACGTGATCGAGGGCGACGGACCCGAGGCCACCGACGGATCGACCGTGTCGGTCCACTACGTCGGCGTCGCACACTCCAGCGGTGAGGAGTTCGACGCGTCGTACAACCGTGGCGCGCCGCTCTCGTTCCGGGTGGGCGTCGGCCAGGTCATCTCCGGGTGGGACCAGGGCGTGCAGGGCATGAAGGTCGGCGGCCGCCGCCAGCTCGTGATCCCGCCGCACCTGGGGTACGGCGACCGCGGCGCCGGCGGCGTCATCAAGCCCGGCGAGACCCTGATCTTCGTCGTGGACCTGCTCGCCGTCAGCTGACCGACCTCACCAGGGCAGGTCGTCCGGGACCGCTTCGTCGGACACCCGGGCGGCCTGCGGACCGAGCTCCACCACGTCGCCCACCACCAGCTGGCGGCCGCGACGGGTCTCGACCTCGCCGTTGACGCGCACGTGGCCCTCCTGGACGGCCGGCTTGGCGTCCGCGCCGCTGTCGACCAGGTTGGCCAGCTTGAGGAACTGCCCGAGCCGGATCGAGGCGTCGCGGATCGGGACGTCGTACGGCGCGCTCACACGAGCACCGTAACGGTGTGGATCACCACGCCGACCAGGCCGCCCACGATCGTGCCGTTGATCCGGATGAACTGCAGGTCTCGCCCCACGTGGAGTTCGATCCGCTCGGCGGCCTCGCGCCCGTCCCAGCGCTCGATCGTCGAGGTGATGACGGTCGTCAGCTCCGCGCCGTACCGCTCGACGACGAAGACCGCCGCGTCAGCGGCCATCCCGTCGAGCCGGCGTCGCAGGTCGGCGTCGACGGTGAGCCGCTCGCCGAAGGCCACCAGCTCGGCGCGCAGCCGGCGGTGGAGCTCGCCGTCCCGCTCCTCCAGCGCACCCTGGAGCGCCTGCCGCAGCGCGTTCCAGAGAGAGATGCCGGTGGCTGTGAACTGCGGGTGGTCGAGCAGCCGGTTCTTCAGTCCCTCCGCACGCGCACGGGTGTCGTCGTCGAGGAGCAGGTCGCGGGCCAGCTGGGCCAGCATCGAGTCGAAGGCGTCCCGCGCCTGGTGGTGCGGGTCGCGGCGGATGTCGTCGATCCAGCGCACCGTCTCGGCGTGGATCCGGGTCGTCACGGCCTCGTTGAGCCGGTCGGGCGCCCACCACGGCGCACGCTCGCTGAGCACGTCGCGGACGGTCTCGGGGTGCTCGACGAGCCAGCGGTGGAGCTCCTCGAGCGCGAGGTCGACCACGCCGTGGTGGAGGTCGTCGCGCACGACCTCGGTCAGCAGCGAGCCGAGCAGGGGCGCGATCGGCTCCTCGCGGAACCGCGGCACCAGGGCGAGCTCGACGAGGTCGGCCACCTGCTCGTCGGTCACCTTCGACAGCGCGATGCCGGCCACGTCGGTCACCTCCTCGACGACGCGTCGGGCGTTGTCGGGCTGCGCGAGCCATTCCCCCAGCCGGCGCGACACCCCGGCCGCGCCCACCCGGTCCCGGATGATCGACTCCTGCAGGAAGTTCTCCCCGAAGAACTCCTCGAGGCTGTGGCCGAGCTGGTCCTTGCGCTTCGGGATCAGCGCGGTGTGCGGGATCGGGAGGCCGAGCGGGTGCCGGAACAGCGCCGTGACGGCGAACCAGTCAGCGATCGCACCCACCATCGAGGCCTCGGCCCCGGCGTTGACGAAGCCCCAGAAGCCGTCCCGGTCGAGGGTCAGCAGGTAGACCACGGCGGCGACCAGCAGCAGCCCGACCGCGACCGTCCGCATCCTCCGCAGCCCGCGACGGCGCTCGTCGTCGGCGGCGGGGCTGGGGGTGATCATCGGGGTGATGCTGGGGGTGGCGCTGGGGGTGGTGGTCATCGTCCTCGATTCTCCCCTACCTCTGGTGGGCTGCGAGAATGCACGGATGCCGCGCACCGTGATCACCTTCGGGACCTTCGACGTCTTCCACGTCGGACACCTCCGCGTGATCGAGCGCGCCGCCGCCCTGGGCGACCGGTTGGTGGTCGGTGTCTCCGCCGATGAGCTCAACCGGCGCAAGAAGGGTCGCGAGCCGGTCTTCAGCCAGTCCGAGCGGCTGGCCATCGTGGCCGCGCTCAAGCCGGTCGACGAGGTGTTCGTCGAGGAGAGCCTCGAGCTCAAGCGCCACTACATCGAGGAGTACGCCGCCGACGTGCTCGCGATGGGCGACGATGGGAAGGGCCGCTTCGACGAGTTCGGGGACGTCTGCGAGGTCGTCTACCTCGAGCGGACCCCGGCCATCTCGACCACCGCGCTGATCGAGAAGATCTCCTCCACCGGCTGACCGGCCTCCGCTCCGTCACCGGACGGAGGTTTAGGTCGAGCAGGTGGGGGGCAGGTTCCCCACGACACTCCTCGGACCAAAGGTTGCTCGCATGCGTCGTACCCTCGCCACCGCCGCGGTGGCGCTGAGCCTGGCCGCCTCCACCCTGGCCGCCGCGCCGTCGTCGGCCGACGACGGCTTCTCGTTCGCCCCCGCGGAGGCGCCCACCGCTGCGCCCGCGACCGACATCCCGACGCCGGCGCAGGCCCTGGCGAGCGCCGAGGCCGCGCTCGAGGGACGGGTCGCCGGTGAACGCCGTCCCGAGGCCACCCTCGCGATGCGCGACTCCTCCGCGTGGCGCTCCCCTCGCTGACCGGGAGCGACCGGGCCGCTGCGCAACGGATCCTGGCTCGCCCCACCGATGGCAACAACGACCCGCAGGGCGACGGCTACACCGTGCGCGCGAAGAAAAAGTGCAGCCCGAAGATCTGCGTCCACTGGGTGCGCTCCACCGGTGACAAGGCAGCAGCAGTGGGCCGCCACCACCTGAACGTGATGAAGCGGGTGTGGCGGAAGGAGGTCGGCGCGATGGGTACCGATGCCCGGTCAAGGACGGCCGGATCGGCGGCAAGGGCGGTAAGTTCGACGTCTACCTGAAGAACGTCGGCGGCCAGGGCCTCTACGGCGACTGCGCCCCGGAGTACCTCGTCCCGGGGCTACAAGCGCGTCGCCAACGGTTACTGCGTGCTCGACGACGACTTCGCCCGCAGCCAGTACGGCGCGAAGCCGATCAAGAGCCTCCGGGTGACCGCCGCCGACGAGTTCTTCCACGCGATCCAGTTCGGCTACGACTACCGCGAGGACCCGTGGCTGATGGAGTCCACCGCGACCTGGATCGAGGAGCGCTTCGCCGACGGGGTCAACGACAACCGCCAGTACCTCGATGACAGCCAGGTGAAGCTGGACGTTCATCCCGCTCGACACGTTCAACGGGAACCGGTCCTTCCAGTACGGCAACTGGATCTTCTTCGAGTTCCTCGGCGAGCGGTACGGCGCCGGCATCGTGAAGAAGATCTGGAAGAAGAAGGACGGACAGTTCCGCACCGACGGCAAGACCTACTCGATCGACGGGCTTAACGGCGCGATCCGGGGCTCGACGTCCTTCAAGCAGATCAACACCCAGTTCGCGGCCGCGAACGTCACCCCGGGATGCTCCTACGACGAGGGCAAGGCGTAGTGGCGATCTTGACCTGGGCTGGCGGTCGCGTGCTCGGCCGGGGCGAGGTCGAGGACGGGAACGTCAAGATCTCCGACCTCGCCGCGACGGACTTCCGGCTGACGCCCAAGCAGTGGTCTTCCACCAGCGCCGGTACAAGCTCCGGGTCAGTGTCGACGGGCCGGCCGCGAAGTCCAGCCCTGCTGTCACCGTCGTGTGGCAGGAAGAAGTCGGGTGCCGTCACGCGCGTCCCTGTCGGCCTCAACGGCCAGGGTTGTGGCCAGACCACGGTGCTGTTCAACTGCTGCCAGACCAAGGCGCGTGTACGTCGTCGCCGTCAACGCCTCGACCCGCTACAACTGCGGCGCCGGTGACTTCACCTACTCCTGCCGCGGCAACCCGCGCGACGACGGACGCGCCTTCAACATGCGGGTCCCGGGTGGTCAGCTACCGCGGCCC
>CAWGVI010000005.1:0-69001 GCA_963826015.1 uncultured Actinomycetota bacterium
CCTGCGGGGCGTGAGCCGCTCGCGGCTCGCGAACCGGATCGAGCTCGCCGGACCCACGACGGCCGTGCTGACCGACGGGCCGCAGTGGCGGGAGCAGGTCGACGTGGTGCGCGGCTGGGTCCGCGAGCGTCCGGACCTGGTGACCGACGACGTCACCCGCGACTTCCTCCTGCACGCGATGCCGGCCGTGCCCGGGTCTCCCGCCGAGGAGCGACTCCCGCGCGGTCCGCTCGCGCTGGTCCGCCTGGCGCTCCGCAAGCGCGACCCGTGGGCGCCGTTCCTGCCCGACGCGTACGGCGAGTACAGCCCCCTCTGGGGCGGCCGCTACACGATCGTCCGGGCCCGCCAGCGCGGCGGGACGGCCGGCCTGGTCGGCCGCTGGCTCTTCCTCCTGCTGTGGTTCGTCCCGGTGCTGTTCGTGCTCGTCATGCTGGTCGCGCTCGTGGTGATCGTGCTTCGGACCAGGGGCGAGATGGACTCACTCCCCGAGGGCTACCTGCTGCTCGAGCCCCACGCGTCCGGGCAGGTCGTCGTGCACCACGAGCCGGTCTGACCGGACGTAGTAGAACCCCGCCCGCACCCGCTCCACCGGCACCCCGGCGAGGTCGGCCCAGGCGAGGCGGTAGAGGGCGAGCTGGAGCGGGTCGGAGTCCTCGCGACGGCCGGTCTTCCAGTCGACCACCAGGAAGCCCGGCTCGCCGTCGACCTCCTCGGCGTAGATCGCGTCGATCCGGCCGCGCACGACCTGCCCGTCGAGCACGAGGGCGAACGGCGCCTCCACCGCGTGCGGCGCCCGGTCGGCGAACGCGCCCTGCTCGAAGGCCGCGACCAGCTCACGCAGGTCGTCGTCGCTGTCGATGCCGACGTCGGCGCGGCCCGGCAGCTCGTCGGGGTCGAAGAGGTCCTGCTGGCCGAACCGCGACTCCACCCAGGCGTGGAAACGGGTGCCGAACCGTGCGGTGGGCGACGGGGGCCGCGGCATCGGACGGGCGAGCTCGGCGGCGAAGGCGTCGGCCTCGTCGCGCAGCCGGGCGACCGCGGTCGCGGACAGGCTCGACGGCAGGGGCACGGAGATCACGTCGGAGCGAGCGGCCCGCGCCTCGGCGAGCAGCCGCTCGATCTCGGCGTCCCACTCGGCCACCGTCGACTGGGCGACCAGGTCGAGCTCGGGATCGGGCCCGGTGGGGTCGGCGGACCGGACGACGTCGGCGGCCGCCAGGCGGAGCTGCTGCTCTCGCCCGGGACCGGGGACCGGCCAGGGGCGGGACGGGTCGAGCTGGTCGTACGGGTGGGGCGAGCCCTTGGCGGGCTTGTCGAGCCACTGGGTCGGGGGCTCACCCCACTCGGTCAGCTGGTCGCGCAGCGTCACCTGGTAGTCCGACGGGCCGAACGGCGTGGCCCGCGGGCTCCACAGGTAGGACGTCACGCTGAGGTGGTGGGCGGCCCGGGTGAACGCGACGTAGCCGAGCCGCAGCTCCTCCTCGGCGTCGTGGGCGCGGGTGGCCACGCGATAGGCCTCGAGCGCCTCCTTGTCCCAGCCGTCGAGCTGGGGCAGGTCGGCGGCGTCACCGCGCAGCGGGGCCGGGAGGATCGCGGGTGAGGACGTCCAGAGGGTGCGTGAGCGGTTGCTGGGGAAGCGGGTCTCGCAGACGCCCACGAGGAACACCGAGGACCACTCCAGGCCCTTGGAGCGGTGGACCGTCAGCAGCTTGACGGAGTCGGCCGCGGTGGGGGTCGCGAGGTCCAGGCCGTTGCCCTGGTCGTCCTCGGCGGTGAGGTAGGCCAGCAGCGCCGGCAGCGTCACGTCGCCGTCGACCGAGCGGAACTCCGCCACCGCCTTCACGAACAGGTCGAGGTTGTCGCGCCGGGCCGCGGCCGCGGGACTGACGGCCGAGGCGAGCTCGATGTCGACGCCCGTGGTGTCGATGATCCGACGGACGACGTCGAGCAGCGGCTCCCCGACGGCGGCCCGCAGCTGGCGCAGCTCCCCCGCCAGCAGGGCGAAGCGCTCGCGGGCCTCCGGGGAGTAGTCGCCCTCGCCCGGTGAGGCCAGGGCATCGCTGAGGGTCGGGATCTCGGCGGGGTCGATGCCGTCGGCGATGTGGAGCAGCTCCGCGCGCACGTCGGCGTGCTCGACCCGGCCGCTGCGGCCCGCGAGCCGTCCGGCCCGCTCGCCGAGCAGGCGCAGGTCGCGCGGGCCGATCGCCCACCGGGGACCGGTGAGCAGGGTCAGCAGCGCGGCGTTGTCGGTGACGTCGTGCATCAGCGTCAGGACGGCGACGACCTCGGCCACCTCGGGCAGCCGCACCAGACCGGACAGGCCGACGATCTCGACCGGGATGCCGGAGCCGGTGAGGGCGTCGAAGACCTCCTCGGCATGGGCGTTGTCGCGGGCCAGGACCCCGATGTCGGACCACAGGTCGCAGCCGGGACCGTCATGGGCCTCGCGGACGGCCTCCACCAGCCAGGCGAGCTCGTCGAGGTGGCGCTCGAACACCCTGGTCTCGACGCGGCCGTCGGCGGCGCCCGGCTTCGGCTCCAGGCCGGCCACCTGGTCGGCGTACTTCTCCAGCAGCGGGGTGGCGAGCGCGTTGGCGACCTCGAGGATCCGGCGGTCGGAGCGGCGGTTGACGGTGAGCGGGAGGATCGGCGGCGCGCCGCGGGCCCCCGGGAAGGTGTCGCCGAACCCGAGGATGTTGGAGACCGAGGCACCTCGCCAGCCGTAGATCGCCTGGTTGGGGTCGCCCACGGCGGTCACCGGGTGGCCGAGGCCGCTCGCGACGTCGGGGCCCGAGAAGAGCCGCTCCAGCATCACGGCCTGGGCCACCGAGGTGTCCTGGTACTCGTCGAGCAGGACGACCCGGAACCGGTCGCGCTCGGCGACGCCCACCTCGGGCTGCTCGCGGGCGAGCCGGGCCGCCAGCTCGATCTGGTCGGAGAAGTCCATCAGCCCGAGATCGGACTTGAGCCGCCGGTAGCCCTCGACCAGCCCCAGCAGCTCGGCCCGGCGGTCGAGGGCGTTGATCGCCTTCTCGCAGGCCTCGCGGTGGCCCTTGCGCGCCTTGCCGGCCAGCTCGGCGTCGCGGGCGCGCTCGAACCCGACCCGCGCCTCGTCGTCGATCCGGCGGACGTCGTCGGGCCCGACGAGGTGCTCGCTCATCGCGGAGTCGAGCGCGAGCAGGTTCTGGATGGCGGTCGGCGGGTGGTCGGTGAGGTGGAGGACGTCGCCGGTGAAGCGCTCGACCACGCGGGCGCCGAGCTGGTAGCGGGAGGCGTCGGAGACCACCCGGGTCTCGGGCTCGTGGCCGATCCGGAGGCCGTGGTCGGTGAGCAGCGAGGCGGCGTAGGCGTGGTAGGTCGCGACCGTCGGCTCGAGCACCTCGTCGACGTCGTCGGGGTCGACCTCGCCCGCGGCGGAGGAGTCGAGCAGACCGGCATGGGACAGCGCGCCGTGGACGCGCTGGCGGAGCTCGGCGGCCGCCTTCGTGGTGAACGTCAGGCCGAGCACCTGCTCGGGGCGCACCCGACCGGTGGCGACGAGGTAGACCACGCGCGCCGCCATCAGCGCGGTCTTGCCGGACCCGGCACCCGCGATCACGACCGCGGGCTCGAGCGGGGCGGTGATCGCCGCCCACTGCTGCGGGCTGTGCTCGAAGTCCAGGCCCATCAGGGCCGCGAGCTGGGCGGGCGAGTCGAGGGTGTGGAGGGTCGAGGTCGTCACTGGACGGTCACCGACCCCGCGCCCTTGACCGGGCACAGCGAGACGAACGCGCACTCGCGGCAGTGCTGACCGGCCACGGCCGGGAACGTCTCCTCGCGGAGGTACGACGCGGCGCGCTCCATCTCCAGCCGCAGCACCTCCCGTCGCGGGTCGCCGTCGTGCTGGGCCGCCTGGGCCTGGACCTTGGCGGTGTCGCCGCCGTCGGTCAGCCCGAGCTGCACCAGCTCGGCGCCGCCGGCGGCCCGGACCGGGGTGTCGGCCTCGAAGGCTCCCTGCTCCACGGCGTACTGGTAGAGGCCGAGCTGCCGGTCGCCGGCCACGGCCGGACCGCTGGGCGCGTTGCGGCTGGTCTTGAGGTCGACCACCACGACGTCGCCGTCGGTGTCGATCTCGAGCCGGTCGGCATAGCCGTCGAGCCGGACCCGGTCGCCCGAGTCCAGCTCGACCTCGGCGCTGAAGCCCGCCTCGAGGGCGACGACCTCACGCGGGTTGCTGGCGTGCCAGGCGAGGAACCGGGCGAGGGCGCCCCGGAGTCGGTCGTGCTCGCGAGCCTTCGACCAGGGGGTGCGGAAGGCGAGCCGCTCCCAGACGGCGTCGACCTCGACCATGAGCGCGTCGAGGTCGGGCGGCAGGTCGCCCGCGGCGACCCGCTCGGCGAGCGCGTGCACGATCTGACCGAGGTTGGCCGACTGGTGGGCCACGGCGACGCCGCCCGCCTCGGCCCTCAGGAACCAGTGGGTCGGGCAGGTGGCGACGGCGTCGAGCAGGCTCGCCGAGACCGGCACCGGTCGCTCGGGGTCGCGGACCGGCCGCTCGGACCGGGTCGCGGCGCGGGTGCCCCACCAGGAGGCGGGATCGGCCTGCGGCACCAGGATGCGGTCGCCCACACGCTCCTCCGCCAGACGGGCGAGCCGGAGCGCCGCCGCCGCCCGCAGCGGCTCGGGCGAGGCGGGGTCGGTGACGGTGCGCCGCAGGTCGGCGACCAGGCCGGGCAGCGACAGCGGGCGCGGCGGACGGCCGTCGACGTGGACCGCGTCGACCTCGAGCTCGTCGAGGAATCGTGAGGGCTGCTCACCCTCGTCGTCGGCGGAGGCGACCGCCGTGACGACCAGTCGCCGGCGGGCGCGCGTGCACGCGACGTAGAAGAGCCGGCGCTCCTCCTTGAGCAGCTCACGCGGGGTGACCGGCTCGACCAGCTCCGCGTGACCCTGGTGGCTGTCGATCCGGTCGGACCGCAGCAGCGTCGAGCGACGGCGGAGGTCGGGCCAGCTCTCCTGCTGGACGTGGGCCACGACGACCAGGTCCCACTCGAGACCCTTGGCGCGATGGGCGGTCAGCAGCCGGACGGCGGCGCCGCGCACCCCCTGCTCGGCGAGCGTGTCGGCCGGGATCTGCTGGGCCAGCAGGCTGTCGAGGAACTCGCGGACGCCGAGGTGGTCGGTGCGCTCCTCGGCGCGTGCGGCCGTCTCGAAGAGGGCGCACAGGGAGTCGAGGTCGCGGTGGGCCCGGCGGGCGGCGGCACCCCCGAGGTCGACGGACCGACGCAACCGCTGCGGCCAGGAGGTGCCGGCCCAGAGGTCCCACAGCACCTCCTCGGCGGGGGCACCGCTGGAGACGCGGGCGGCGGCGGTCTGCAGCAGGGTCGCCAGCGCGCGGGCCGCCGTGGCCTCCGGGCCGTCGACCCCGTCGAGGAACCCGGCCTCGACGACGGCCCGCCGCAGCAGCTCGCGTGAGGGCTCGGGCGGACGCTCCTCGGTGGCCGCCCGCTCCTTGTCGCGCTGGCGGAGCAGCCGGAGCAGCACCCGGACGTCGCCGGCGTCGAGACCACCGAGGGGCGAGAGCAGCATCGCCTCGGCCCGGCCGGCGTCGATCGCGTCGACCGAGGACAGGTCCGCGTCGTCGAGGTGGACGACGGACCGCAGCGCGTCGAGCAGCGGCCGGACCGCGGGGTCGCGGGTCAGCGGGAGGTCGTCGCTCGCGACCTCGACGGGGACACCCGCGGCGGCGAGGGCCCGCCGCAACGGTGGGATGTGGGTCTGCCCCGAGCGCACCAGCACGGCCATCCTCGACCACGCGATCCCGTCCTCGAGGTGGGCGCGGCGCAGGAGGTCGGCGAGGTGCTCGGCCTCGGCGCGGTCGGTGTCGAACGTGCGCACCTCGACCAGGCCGGCCCCGTGGGCGCCCTCCTCGGCGACCGGGTGGGCGAACGCGGCCGCGGTCGTGGCGTCGTAGCCGACGTGGCCGATCCGGGCCGAGACCCGCGCCGTCGCGAGGGCCAGCCGCGGCCCGAACCTGCGGGTGTGCCGCAGCACCACGACCGGGGCGCGCTCCCCCGTGGTGGTCGGGAACGCGTCGGGGAAGTCCTGGATGCCGCGCACCTCGGCGCCGCGGAAGCCGTAGATCGACTGGTGCGGATCACCGACGACGACCAGGTCGCCGCCGTCCCCCGCGAGGGCGCGCAGCAGCGCCACCTGGCCGGGGTCGGTGTCCTGGTACTCGTCGACGTAGACGTGGCGGTAGCGGCGGCGCAGCTCGTCCTGGTGGGAGCGCGCCTCGATCACGGCACGACGGATGAGGTCGGCGTAGTCGGTGGCACCGAGGTTGTCGAGCACCGTGAGGTACTGGTCGAGGAACGCACCGGCCGCGACGAACTCCGGGAGGTCGTGCTCCTCGCCGAGCACGCGGAGCTGGTGGCCGTCGAGCTGCTTCTCGCGGGCGCGGCTCAGCACCGCCTGCACCTCGCGGACGAACCCGTGGGTGCCCAGCGCACGGTGCAGCGACTCGGGCCAGCGCACCGACTCGGGCGCGTCGGTGAGCAGCTCACGCAGCACCACGTCGGCCTCGGGGGCCGACAGCAGGCGCAGCGGCGCGTCGTAGAGGCCGGTCGGGCTGAAGGCCCGGATCAGCCCGTAGGCGAAGGAGTGGAAGGTCTGGCAGAGGGCGGCGCCGGTGGTGCGACCCAGGCGCGCGGTGACCCGGTCGCGGAGCTGCTCGGCGGCCTTGCGGGAGAAGGTGAGGGCGAGCACGGAGGACGGGTCGGCGCCCTCCTCGATCCGGCGGGCGATCGCCTCGACCAGCGTGGTCGTCTTGCCGGTGCCGGGGCCGGCGAGCACCAGCAGCGGCCCGCCGGCGTGGTCGACGACGGCCTGCTGGTCGACGTCGAGCACCGGGCGCTCGACGACCGCGCGCTGCTCGCGCACGAGCCGGTACGTCGTCATGGGGACACCTCATCATGCGGGACCGACAGGGCGCTGGCCGTGGCGCCTGTCGGAGGCCGGTGGCAAGGTGGTCGGCATGGCAGAGAACCACGAGTCAGCGGCCGCCCTGTCCACCGCGATCGACCAGGCCGCGCAGGCGATCGCCGCCGTCCGCGACGACCAGCTCGACGATCCGACTCCGTGCTCGGAGTGGGACGTCGGCCAGCTGGTCGCCCACCTGGCCGTCGGCGCCGGTCTGCTGCTCGAGCAGGCGCAGGGCGGGCAGCCCGACTGGTCGGCCACGCCCAGCCGGGTCGACGACGCCGCCGCGACGTTCCGCACCTCCGGCGCGGCGCTGCTCGCGCACGTGCGTGACACCGACGCGAACGCCGACTGGCAGGTCGCCGAGCTCTCGGTCCACACCTGGGACCTGCTCACCGCCACCGGGCAGACCCCCGACCTCGACAGCACGCCGGCCGAGCGCGGTCACGCGTTCATGTCCCAGGTGCTGAAGCCCGAGATGCGCGAGGGCGTGTTCGGTCCCGAGCAGACCGCACCCGACGACGCCGGAGCCTACGACCGGCTCGCGGCGTTCGCCGGCCGCGAGGTGACCTGAGCCTCAGCCCAGGTCGACGATCGCGGCGACCGGACCGCCGCCGTCCGGACCCTGGTGGGCCGCGGAGACCGAGACGAAGACCGCGGGGTCGCCGGTGACCGCGGCGGTGACGCCGCCGACGCACGCCTTGATCTGGCGGTGCCAGTGGACGTCGGAGTCGTCGAGCATCGCGTTGCGCCGACCACGCACCTCGCCGTCCTGCGACACCTCGCACTTGAGGAAGACGTTGACGAGCTTGCCGTCGAGGTCGCTGGTGCGCGGGCGCTCGGGCAGGTCGAGACCGGCCGAGCGGATCGCCTCCCAGATGCCGTCCTGGTCCAGCGCGTCCTGCATGACCGAGTGGCCGATCCGGTAGCGGCCGCCGACGCCGGGGGCGTTGCCGACCACGACGACCTGGGCCTGGTCCAGCTCGACCCCCGAGGAGCAGGAGGCGACCGAGGAGTAGAGCGAGCGGTCGTGCATGACGTCCTCGTCGGAGGGCATGTCGATCTCGCCGAGGGCGACCGCGATGCCCAGGGCGGTGCAGCCGTTGGACAGGTCCATCGACTCGTGGGTGTGCTCGGTCCACACGGTCTTCCCGCGCGACTTGGCGTCGCGGATCGTGTGGATGGTCAGCAGCGGGGTCTTGGTCTGGACGTAGTGGACGTCGGCGGGGTCGGTGATGCCGGCCCTCTCCATCGCGACCTTCACGGCCTCGGCGACCTTGGAGACCATCGTGGTGCGGCCGATCTCCTCGGGGAGCAGCTGCTCGCTCATGGCGAAGCCGACCGTCAGCCGCAGGTCCTCGACCGGCTCGGCGTCCGTGGTCGCGAAGATCGTCGCGTGGGGGCTGATCACGCCGTCGGTGCCGCCGGACCACACGATCGGCACCTGCCGCACCGCCTCGGCGTCCGCGCCGCCGGCGACGAGCGCCTCGCGGAACGCGCGGTCGGCGATGATCCGGGTGTAGTCGTTGACCCCGCCGTTGCCCTCGGTCTTGCCGATGATCGCGATCACCCGACCGGCCTCCATCACGCCGTCGTCGAGCAGCCTGGTCAGCTCGCTGGCGTCGGCGACGGAGTGGATCGGGACCTTGCGGACTTCGATGGCGCTGGGCATGGGCGTTCCTTTCGGGAGGGCTTCAGGACGGGGCGTCGGGGACGACGAGGGTGCCGGCACGGCCGGCCACGGCCTCGAGGATCTGGTCGAGCTCGGTGATCACGGCGTGCTGTCCGCCCTGCTCGACGAAGCGGCAGGCCGCCTCGACCTTCGGGCCCATCGAGCCGCTCGCGAAGTGACCGTCGGCGAGGTGCCCGCGCATCTGGCTGACCGTGACCCGCCCCAGTGGCTCGGCCTCGGGGGTGCCGAAGCGGAGCACGGCGTTCGGGACGTCGGTGGCGATGACGAGGACGTCGGCCGAGACGGTCACGCCCAGCACGGCAGCCCCGAGGTCCTTGTCGATGACGGCCTCGACGCCGCGCAGCACGCCGTGCTCGCGCACGGTCGGGACGCCGCCCCCGCCGTTCGCGACGACGACGTACCCGGCGTCCACGAGCGTGCGGACCGCGCGCCCGTCGAGGACCTCGAGCGGTTCGGGCGAGGCGACGATGCGCCGCCACCCCTTCTCGCCCCGGTCCTCCCAGGTCTCGCCGTGCTCGATCAGGCGCTTCGCCTCGCTCTCGGCGAGGAACCGGCCGATCGGCTTGGACGGCCGGGTGAGCCCGGGGTCGTCGGTGGCGACGAGCGTGCGCGTCACGACGGTCGCGCTGGGCTTGTCGATGCCGCGGGCGGTGAGCTCGTTGTCGAGGGCGTTCATCAGGGTGAAGCCGAGGGTGGCCTGGGTCTGTGCGCCGCACCAGTCCAGCGGGACGGGCGGTACGACGGCCGCGGCGATCTCGTTCTTCACCAGCAGGTTGCCGACCTGCGGTCCGTTGCCGTGGGTCACGACCACGTCGGCGCCCGACTCGATCAGCTCGGCGACCGCCTTCATCGCGATCACGGCGGCGGCCTGCTGGTCCTCGACCCGGGCGCGACCGTCCGCGTTCGTCATGGCGTTGCCGCCGAGCGCGAGCAGGACCCTCATGTGCCGAACCTAGGCGACGGCCGGGTGCAGGGCACCGTCAGTGTCGACCAACCACACCTCCGGGCGCTGGCAATCCTTGCCAGCCTCCTCCATCGCGGCGTGTGCCTGAGAGTGCGCGATGGCGCACTCTCAGGCACACGCCGCGCAAGAGTGGGCAGCTCAGAGCAGGTCGACCTCGGCGTACGACGCCCCGCCGGCGAGCCGGGCATAGCCGGGGCCGCGGTCGAAGAACGCCTCGGACGGTGCCGGGCGGGAGGCGCGCTCGGCCGCGGTCGCCGCGGCGTCGTGGGCCAGGTCGTCGGTGTCGACCGCGCCGGTCAGCACGACGCCGTAGTCCGCCAGCGCCGCCTCGCGGGACACCTTGTGCCACACCACGTCGCGCACCACGAGCGCAGGATCGCGGCGCAGCGGGTCGCCCCAGCCCCCGCCGCCGGTGGTCCGGACCCGGATCACCTCGCCCGCCCTGACCGGCTCGGCGTCGGCGAGCGCGTCCACCTCCCGCTCGGCCGGGCCGCCCGGGTCGATGGTCACCTGGAACGGTCGACCGGCGAGCCCGCCGCGCACGCCCCAGCAGGCCAGGATCGAGCGATCGGCGATGGACATGAAGTGGGCGTCCTTGAGCATCCGGATCTGCTTCTCGTAGCCCAGGCCGCCGCGGAACTCCCCCGCACCGCCGGAGTCGACGGCCAGCGACAGCGACTCGACCAGGAACGGGAAGCGCGACTCGGTGAATTCGCTGGGCAGGTTCCGCGAGTCCGGTACGACGTGGATGGTGTCCTCGCCGTCGGCGTAGTAGCGGCCGCCCGAGCCGCCGCCGAGCACCTCACGCATGAGGTAGGGGCGGCCCTCGCGGTCCTCGCCGTACACGCCGGTGTAGCGGATCGTCTCCTGGTCGGCCGGCATCCGGCCGTCGACGGCCTTGGCGACGACGCCGGCCAGGACGCCGAGCAGCCGCAGGATGACGAACGTGCGGGCGTTGGTCGGCGCCGGGAAGACCGGGGTGAGCAGGGTGCCCGGCTCGGGGAAGCGCATCTCGATCAGGGGCACGATCCCCTCGTTGACGTCGAGCTCGGCCATCCGCTCGGGGGTGTCGGCGAGGTTGCGCAGGATCGGCGCCAGCCACTTCTTCAGGAAGACGCCGTCGGCGTAGTCGCCGCAGTGGTTGATCGGTCCCTTCGCCTGCGGACCGGTCCCGTCGAAGTCGAGCACCAGCCGCTCACCGTCGGGGTCGTCGGCCGGGGTCCGGGTGAGGGTGATCCGCTGCGTGTGGAGGCGCGGCTCGTCGACGCCGTCGTGCTCGGCGTAGTCCTCCCACGTCCAGGTGCCGACCGGGATCTTGGACAGGATCTCGCGGCGGTAGGTCTCGGTGGTGCGGTCGATGATCGCGTCGAAGCAGGACTCGACCGCGGCGACGCCGTACCGGTCGACCATCTCGCCGAGCCTCCGCGCGCCCATCAGGCAGGCCGAGCACTCGGCGTCGAGGTCGGCGGCCAAGGACTCGGGCATCCGCGAGTTGCGGGTCATGATCGCGAGCGCCGCCCGGTTGGGGACGCCGGCGTCCCACAGCTTGATCGGGGGCACCATCAGCCCCTCCTCGAAGACGCTGGTCGCCTGGCTCGGCATCGAGCCCGGGACGGCCCCGCCGATGTCGTCGTGGTGGCCGAACGCCTGGACGAAGGCCACGACCTTCCCCTCCGAGAACACCGGCACGGTGACGCACAGGTCCGGCAGGTGGCCGATGCCGCCCTCGGAGCGGTAGACGTCGTTGTGGAAGAAGACGTCGCCCTCGCGCATCTCCTCGATCGGGAAGTCGCGGGCGACGGGGTGGACGAGGGCGGAGTACGAGCGACCGGTCAGCTTGCGCAGGCGGCGGTCGTGGATGCCGGCCCGGAAGTCGTGCGCGTCGCGGATCATCGGGCTCCGGCTGGTGCGCGCGATCGCGGTCTCGACCTCCATCTCGACGCTGGCGAGGAACCCCTGCACGATCTCGGTCAGCACCGGGTCGGCGCTGGCGCCGGCGTCCTCGGTCAGCGGGCCGAACGGGAAGTCGGTGGGGACGCGGCGGCTCACGACTGGCTCCTGGTGACGATCAGGTTGAGGAAGGCGTCGACCTCCGCGTCGAAGCCCGGGTGGAGGGGCACGGTGGATCCGAACTCCTCGATGATCGCGGGCCCGCTCACGATCGCCCCCGGCGCGAGGTCCTCGCGCCAGAGGACGGGGGTCTCGACGTACCCGTCGACGGTGTCGAAGCAGACCGGACGGCTCGCCGGCGGTCGGGTGCGGCGGAGCGAGCCTGGACACCGGCGGCGGCGTGCTGGCGGATCTCCGGCCGCTGGATCGGTCCGATCCCGGAGACCCGCAGGTTGACCCACTCGACCTGCTGGGTCGGGTCGGCCGCGAAGTCGTACCCGTAGAGCGCGCGGTGCTCGGCGTGGAACCGCCCGGCCACCGCGTCCGCCGCGGCGGCGTCGAAGCCACCCTCGGGCACGCCGACCCGCACCTCGAAGGCCTGCCCGAAGTAGCGCAGGTCGGCGGTCCGGACGAAGGAGTGCTGCTCCTCGGGGAAGCCCTCGACCAGGAGCGCCTCGGCGGCCCGCGTCTCCAGGGCGTCGTACACGTCGGCGACGTCGCCGGGATCGAGCGCGTCCGCGAGCGCGACGTGGGTCTGCACGTAGTCGTTCTTGACGTCCACGGTCAGCAGCCCGAACGCCGAGACGTTGCCGGGGTCCGGCGGCACGAGCACGGTCGGGATCCCGAGCACGTCCATCAGCCGGCACAGCAGCAACGAGCCCGAGCCGCCGAAGGTGGTGAGCGCGAAGTCGCGCACGTCGAGTCCGCGCTTGACCGTGACCTGGCGCAGCGCGTTGGCCTGGTTCCAGGCCGAGATCTCCAGGACGCCGACCGCCGCGGCCTCCGGCGTGAGCCCGAGCCGCTCGGCCAGCGCCTCGACGCCGGCCCTCGCCGCGTCGACGTCGAGGGGGATCTCGCCGCCCAGCAGGTGGGGCGGGATCCGGCCGAGCACGAGGTGCGCGTCGGTGATCGTGACCGCTCCCCCGTCGCCGCCCTTGCCGTAGCAGAGCGGGCCGGGGTCGGCTCCGGCCGACTGGGGACCGACCTTGAGCGTGCCCTCGGGCGAGACGTGGGCGATCGAGCCGCCGCCCGCGCCGACGGTCACGACGTCGATCATCGGGATCTTCGAGGGGAACGCCCCGACGCTCCCCTCCGTGGTCAGGGTCGGCTCGCCGTCGATCACGACGCTGACGTCGGTCGAGGTCCCGCCGCCGTCGCTGGTGAGCACCCGGTCGAAGCCGGCGACCTTGGCGATGAGCGCGGCGCCGAGCGCCCCGGCCGCCGGTCCGCTGAGCACCGTGGTGATCGGCTGGTGCACGACCTCGACGGCACTGAGCACGCCGCCGTTCGACTTCATCACGTAGAACGGGATCTCCCGGTCGTCGTACGACGCGAGCCGGCTCGTGATGTTGGAGATGTACGCCGAGAGCCGCGGCTTGACCGCCGCGTCGACGAGGGTCGTCATCGCGCGCTCGTACTCGCGGTACTCACGCAGCACCTCGCTGCTGATCGACACGACGGCGTCGGGGTGCTCCTCGCGCAGCACCTCCCGCATCCGCTCCTCGTGGTCGGGGTTGGTGTAGGCGTGCAGGAAGCAGACGCCGAGCGTGGTGACGCCGCGGTCGCGGAACCAGCGGGCGGTGGCGCGGGCACCCTCCTCGTCGAAGGGCCGGACCTCCGCCCCGGTGTGGTCGAGCCGGCCGCCGACGCCGCGGACCAGGTCGCGCGGGACGATCCGGTCCGGCTTCACCCAGAAGTAGCTGTTGCCGTAGCCGTCGGGGACCGACTGCCGGGCGATCTCGAGCATCGCCTCGTAGCCGGTGGTGGTGATGTAGCCCAGCCGGTCGACCTTGCCCTCGAGCAGCTGGTTGGTGGCCACCGTCGTGCCGTGGCTGACCGCGCCGATGGCGTCACCGCCGGCCCCCATCAGGCCGAGCACCTTCTCGATGCCGGCGAGGAATCCGTCGGCCGGGTTGGCCGGCGTCGACGGCGTCTTGGTGGTGACGATCCGGCCGGTCTCCTCGTCGACCGCGACGACGTCGGTGAACGTGCCGCCGGTGTCGATGCCGATCCGGATCCGCTGGCTCATGGCGACCAGTCAAGCGGGGCCCGGCCACCCCGGCCACGGCACATCCTGCCGACCGGACGGTGCCCCCTTGTCAGGATGTGCCGCACCACGGTGGCGTCGCTCAGGCGTCCGCCGGACGCTCGTTGTAGACCCCGGCCGGCTCCTGGCCGCTGAGCGCCCCGATCGCGGCCATGATCTCGTCGGTGACCTCGCGCCGGGCGCGGCCGAGCGGGACGCCGTCGTACCGTCCGGCGAACGACAGCGGCTCGCCGAAGGTGACGGAGACCTTCGCCAGCCGCGGCAGCGTCGACCCCACCGGCTGGATGTCCTGGGTGCCGGTCAGCCCGACCGGTACGACGGGGCAACCGGCGGTGAGCGCGAGGTGACCGACACCGGTGCGGCCGCGGTAGATCCGGCCGTCGCGCGAGCGCGTGCCCTCGGGATAGATCCCGAACGCCTCGCCGCGCCCCAGCACCTCCAGGGCGGTGTCGAGGCTGGCCATCGCGGCCTTGGTGTCGTCGCGGTCGACCGGCAGCATGCCGATCCCCTTGAACCACCCCTTGATCAACGTGCCCTTCACGCCGGTGCCGTTGAAGTAGTCGGACTTCGCGAGGAAGACGACCTTGCGCGAGACCACGCAGGGGATCACGACGCTGTCGACGAAGCTGAGGTGGTTGCTGGCGATGATCACCGGCCCGGTGGCCGGCAGGTGCTCCACACCGGTCACCCGGGGGCGCCACATCACCCGGGTCACGGGAGGCAACACCGTGTGCACGACCTCGTAGAGCATGCGACCCATCATGCCGCGCCCGACCGGCAGCGCGGCGAGCCCGTCTCAGGTGGCACGCCCGGAAATGCATGAAGGGCCCTCATAGGTATGAGCTACAAGGACCCTCCACGTGGTGAGTCGCGAGGCACAGGCCGACGCTTCCCACCGGGCGACCGTTCTGGTGACGTCCCGGCCGACAACTCCTCGTCTCCGGTCCCAGCCCTCCCCGTCACCGGGCGGCTGCGGCCTTCCCTGGGCGAACCAGTTCCGGCCGGATGGACCCTCGTCTCCGAGTCATCCCGACCCCCCTTGCGGGAGGTCGTGAGGAGAGTTCTACGGGTCAGAACCCTGGCGCCGCAAGGGTTCTCGGCGAACTTTCTTCACATACCCCGAGTTCCGGCGTGTTGTGCACAGCGCCGCCCGGTTCGTCCCCAAGCACGGGCCATTTCTCCACAGAGTGTCGACGGGCTTGTGGAAATGCTGAGGGGCAGACTGGATCGGGTGGTTTCGAGAGGCGTCACTCGTCCCCTCGCTGCGCTCGGGTCCGAGTCGAGCGCTCCTCAACCTCCTCGCCCTCCCTGCCCTCGCAAGCTCGGGGTGGCGGCTCGGAAATAGGTGAAGGACCCTCGTAGGTATGAGCCACAAGGGTCCTTCGGGTGGTTCCTCCAGCCAAGGCCTTCGGTCCCACCGGTGATCGGTACTGGTGATGCTCCCGATCGATGCCCCGTCGCTTCCGGTCCCCACCGCCTCATCACCCGGCGTTGGCGGCCTTCCCTGGGCGAACCAGTTCCGGCCGGATGGACCCTCGTCTCCGAGTCATCCCGACTTCCCTTGCGGGAGGCCGTGAGAGAGTTCTATGCCGCCGGCGGGGTGCCCCACAAGGGGTTCCGGCCAACTTTCTTCACATACTTCGAGTTCCGGCGTGTCCTCAACAGGAACAGCCCCGGTTGTCCCCAGCCGGATCCACGTTCTCCCCAGATATCGGTGACACCTGTGGAGAGTCGCTCACCAGCCGCGCGCCTGCTCGAAGGCCGCTGCGATCTCCAGCAGGCGTCGGTCCTGGCCGTGCGGGGCGACCAGCTGGACGCCGATGGGGAGGCCGTCGGGGGTGTGGCCGGCGGGGACCGAGATCGCCGGGCAGCCGGTGACGGTGATCAGGTAGGCCGAGCGCATCCAGTCCAGGTACGTCGTCATCGGCTCGCCATCGATCTCGGTGGGGTACTCCTGGTCGGCGGGGAACGGCGGCACCTGCGAGGTCGGCAGCACCAGCAGGTCGTGGTCGTGGAAGAACCGGCGCATCGTGTCGGACAGGGCGGAGCGCTGCCGGTAGGCGCGGGCCACGTCCGCGCCGGTCAGGCCCTCGCCCGCCCGGATGTTGTCGGCCAGCGACGCCTTGATGTCGTCGGGGTGGGCGGCGAGCAGCTCCCCGAACGAGGCCTGGAAGAGCCACGCGCGCAGCGTGCGGAACGTGTCCTCGCCGAGCGAGAGGTCGGGGTGGGTCGCGAGCACCGTGGCGCCCGCGCGCACCAGCAGCCGGCCGGCGTCCTCCAGCACCGATCTCCACCTGCGGGTCGACCCGGAAGGCGCCGCCGAGGTCGAGCGACCAGCCCACGCGCAGTCCCGCCAGCGTGCCGGAGAGCGGGGGCGCGAACGCGCTGCCGGGCTCACCCAGCGCCGTGGGAACCCGGGGGTCGGGACCGGCGATCACGGACAGCAGCAGCGCGAGGTCGCCGACCGTACGGGCCATCGGACCCGACGTGGAGGTGGTCTCCCAGTGGTTCTCGTTCGGCCAGGTGGGCACCCGCCCGAGGCTCGGCCGCAACCCGACGACGCCGCAGAACGACGCCGGGTTGCGCAGGCTGCCGCCCATGTCGGACCCCTCGGCCAGCGGCACCATCCCGGACGCCAGCGCCGAGGCCGCTCCCCCGCTCGAGCCGCCGGCCGAGCGGCTGGGGTCGACCGGGTTCCGGGTCGTGCCGAAGACGCGGTTGAACGTGTGCGAGCCGGCCGCGAACTCCGGCACGTTCGTCTTGCCGATCAGCACCGCCCCGGCCTGCCGGATCCGCTCCACGACCAGGTCGTCGGTCGTGGCCACGTGGTCGGCGAAGAGAGGTGAGCCGTACGTCGTCCGCCACCCCGCGGCGGCGTGGGTGTCCTTCACCGCGAACGGCAGCCCGTGCAGCGGCCCGACCGGGTGGCCCAGGGCGAGGTGCTCGTCGGCGGCGGCGGCGCCGGACCGCGCCCGCTCCTCGTCGAGGGAGACGATCGCGTTCAGCTCCGGGTTGCGCTCGGCGATCCGGGCCAGGTGCAGCTCCAGCAGCTCGCGCGCCGAGATCTGCCGCTTCCGGACCGCCTCCGCCTGACCGCGGGCCGTCCACTCGACGGTGACGCTCACCGGCGCGGACCCCGCGACCGGCCCAGCAGGACTCCGAGGGCGACCAGGCCGGCACCCACGGCGATCCCCATCAGGAAGTCCTGGGACTGCGGCACCCGGCCCGGCCGGGCGTCGGTGTAGACCGTCGGCATGCCGTCACCGCCGGGCTGGGAGGCGGCGGCGACGCCGAGCCGGTGCCGCGCCGGTGAGCACGTCGTCGACGTTGCCGAAGAACTCCCCGGCCATCCGCCGGGAGACCGAGGTCAGCATCCGCTGGCCGACGCCGCCGACCATGCCGCCCACGATCGCGTCCGCGTCGTACGACACGGTCGTGCCGTCCTCCCCGGGCGCGAACCGTACGCCGACGGTGGCCCCGATCGTCCCGGGGGCGCCGGCACCCTCCAGCCGCATGACCAGGGACTCGTGCGGCACCAGGTCCGAGAGCGCGCAGGAGCCCGAGTAGGTGCCCTTGATCGCGGCGACCCCGGCGGTGACGGTCATGGCGTAGGCGTTCTCGCCGGTCGCCTCGAGCCGCTCGCAGCCCGGGATCGTGCGGACCAGGACGGCGGGGTCGAGCAGCGCGTCCCAGACCTCCCCGACCGGCGCGTGCAGGGTGTTCTGACCGGTGAACTTCACGGTGTCTCCTCGTGGTCGTGCTCGGCGCGCAGGTGGAACAGCTCCGACGGCGAGATCGGCATCGCGGTGATCCCCAGGCCCGGCCGGTGCTGCCGCTCGGCGTCCTCGATCGCCGCGGCGAACACGGCTGCCGAGGGGATGACGCCGGCCTCGCCGGCGCCCTTGATGCCGAGCGGGTTGAGCGGGGAGGGGGTCTCGAGGTGGTCGATGTCGATGCCGGCCGGGACCTCGGTGACGTAGGGCATCAGGAAGTCCATGAACGACGCGTTGAGCAGCTGGCCGGCCTCGTCGTAGACCATCCGCTCGTAGAGCGCGCCCCCCACGCCCTGCGCGACGCCGCCGTGGATCTGGCCCTCGACGATCATCGGGTTGATCAGGTGGCCGCAGTCGTGGACCACGGCGTACTTGAGGATCCTGATCTCGGCGGTGTCGGGGTCGGTCTCGACGATCACCGCGTGCATGCCGGAGGCGAAGGTCGAGCGCTCGGGCGAGTAGAAGTCCTTGCCCTCCAGCCCCGGCTCGTCGCCCTCCGCGACCGGCGGCTTGCCGGGGTCGCCGACGGAGAACTGGGTGGCCGCCTTGGACGCCTCGTCGAAGGCGTAGCGCAGCGGGTTCGACAGCACGGCCACGGTGCCGAGGTCGATGCTCGACTCGGTGCCCCGGACCCGGACGACGCCGTCCTCGATGTCCAGGTCGGACTCGTCCGCCTCCAGGGCATCGGCGGCGATCCGCAACACCTTGGCGCGGGCCTTGAGTGCCGCGAGGTGGATCGCCGAGCCGCTCATCACCGCCGCGCGCGAGGCGAACGTGCCGACGGCGTACGGCATCCGGCGGGTGTCGCCGGTCGTGATCTCGACCTTGTCGAACGCGACGCCGAGGGCGTCGGCGACGATCTGGGCGAAGGCGGTCTGGTGGCCCTGGCCCTGCGAGGTCAGCCCGGTCGCGACCTTGACCTTGCCGGAGGTCTCGACGTGGACGTGGGCGCCCTCGTAGGGGCCGACACCGGTGCCCTCGACGTAGCAGGCGAGGCCGATCCCCACGGTCCGTCCCTCGCGCGCCATCTCCTCGCGGAACGCCGGGAACTCCGCCCAGCCGATCAGGGCGCGGATCTTCTCCAGCGACGCGGGGTAGTCGCCGGAGTCGTACTCCAGCTCGCGGCCGTCCTGGAAGACCAGCCCCTGGTCGTAGGGGAACTCGTCGGGCTGGATGAAGTTGACGGCCCGAACCTCCGTGCGGTCCCGGCCGAGGGCCTCGGCGATCGCGTCCATCGTCCGCTCCATCACGAAGCACCCCTGCGGCCGGCCGGCTCCGCGGTACGGCGTGACCATGACGGTGTTCGTGTAGAGGCTCTCGAAGACGACGCGGTAGCTCTGCGGCTTGTAGGGGCCGAGCAGCTGGGTCGAGGTGATGATCGGGACGATCAGGCCGTACGGCGTGTAGGCGCCGTGGTCGTGCCAGAACTCGACGTCGAGGCCGAGGACCCGCCCGTCGTCGTCGAACCCGACCTCCACGTGGTGGACCTGCCCCCGCTCGTGGGCGGAGGAGATGAAGTGCTCGCGCCGGTCCTCGACGAACTTCACGGGCGTCCCGAGCGCGCGGGCCGCCAGGGGCACCAGCAGCTCCTCGGGCCACGGGTGGTTGATCTTCACGCCGAACCCGCCGCCGACGTCGGGGGTGATCACGTCGACCTGACCGAGGTCGAGGCCCAGCTTGGCGGCGACGCAGCCGCGGACGCCGGTGGAGGTCTGGGTCGACGTCCAGACCGTCATCCGACCCAGGTCGGGGTCCCAGCGGGCGACGGTGCCGCGGCCCTCGAGGGGCTGGCAGGCCGACCGTTCGATGGTGAGGTCGAGCGAGAGCGTGTGGGGCGCGGCGGCGATGGCGGCGCGCGCGTCGCCGTTCTCCTGCTCCAGCCGGGCCCCGACGTTGCCGGGCACGTCCTCGTGGACCAGCGAGCGCGCGGCCCGGGCGGCCGGGATCCCGACGACCGGCTCGAGGTACTCGTAGTCGACCCGGATCCGGCCGACGGCGTCCTCCGCGACGTACCGGTCCTCGGCCACGACGAACGCGATCGCCTCGCCGACGTGGTTGACCTCGTCCTTCGCGAGCGCGAACTGGGTGCGGCCGTGGGTGAGGGCGGGGTGCGGGATGAGCAGCGGCAACGGCTCGGCCATCGCGCCCTCGAGGTCGTCGTGGGTCCAGACCGCGTGGACGCCCTCGACGTCGAGCACCCCCGAGACGTCGATGTCGAGGATCCGGGCGTGGGCGTGCGGCGAGCGCAGGACGGCCGCGTGCAGCACCCGCTGGCCGGACAGCACGTCGTCGGCGTACCGGCCGTGGCCGCGCAGCAGTCGCTGGTCCTCGACCCGCGGCACCCGCTCGCCGAACAGCTTGGTCGTCATGCCCGCTCGCCGGCGATCTCGGCGGCGCGGAGCACCGACGCCACGATGTTCTGGTAGCCGGTGCAACGGCACAGGTTGCCGGCGATCATGTCGCGCGCCTCGTCCTCGGTGGGGTCGGGCCTGTCGCGCAACCCGGCGGTGATGGTGGTGAGGAAGCCCGGCGTGCAGAAGCCGCACTGGAGGCCGTGACAGTCGGAGAACGCCTGCTGCACGGGTGAGAGGGAGCCGTCCTGCTCGGTGAGCCCCTCGACCGTGGTGATCTCCGCATCCTGGGCGGACACGGCGAGGACCAGGCAGGACCGCACCGGTCGCCCGTCGAGCAGCACCGTGCACGCGCCGCAGACCCCGTGCTCGCAACCGACGTGGGTCCCGGTGAGGCCGCACTCGTGGCGCAGCGCGTCGGACAGCAACCGCCGGCCCGGCACGCTGACCGCGTGGGTGGCGCCGTTGACCTGCAGCCGGACGTCGTGCCGCTCCTCAGGCATCGAGCCTCCCCCGGGCGTCCGCGGTGGCGTCGGCGAGCACCTTGCCGGTGAGGACCGTCACCAGGTGGGCGCGGTACGCCGCGGTCGCGTGGATGTCGTCGGCCGGGTCGAGCTGGGCCAGCACGTGCGCCGCGACCTCCGCCGGTCGGGACGCCGGTCACGTCGACGACGGTCGGGACGTCGTTCACGGAGAGGTAGCCCAGCCTTGGCGGAGACGACCTCGTCGCCCTCGAGCCGGACCACGGCGGCCACGCCGACCAGCGCGTAGTCGCCCTGTCGACGCGCGATCTCGGCGAACGCGATGCCCTCCCCCGGCCGCAGCGCCGGGAAGAACGCCTCGGTGGCGATCTCGTCGGCGGCCAGCGTCGACTCCAGCGGCCCGGCGAAGAGCTCCTCGGCCGGGATCGTGCGCGTGCCGCGGACCGAGGCCACGTCGACCGAGCCACCCAGCAGCGCGAGCACCACCGGCATCTCGGCGGCCGCGTCGGCGTGCACGATCGAGCCGACCGTGGTGCCGCGGTTGCGGATCGTGGCATGCGCGACGTTCGAGAGCGCCAGCGCGACCAGCGGCTGGCAGGCACCGGCCGCGACGTCGGCGAGGACGTCGGCGTGCCGGGCCAGCGCCCCGACCCGGACCCCGTCACCGTCGGTGGTGACGTGGTCCAGGTCGGGCAACGCGTTGATGTCGACCAGCGTCGCGGGCGACGCGAGCCGCATCGAGAGCAGCGGGACCAGGCTCTGGCCCCCGGCCAGCACCTTCGCCCCCGGATCCCCGGCCAGGGCCACCAGTGCTTCCTGGAGGGTCCCCGGGCGGAGGTAGGAGAAGGGTGCTGGCTTCACGCTCGCCCTACTCCTTGTGGGACAGCGCTTGGGTCGTGTGGCCCGTGCCGGCGCCGCGACGTCCGCTCACGAGGTGGTAGTAGCCGATGACGAGGATCGTGCCGAGCGCGATGCCCGACAGCTGGAAGTCGTCGCTGAAGACCAGGGACACGCCACCGACGCCGACGATGATGCCCGCGGCCAGACCGACCAGGTTGACGGGGTCGCCGAAGTCGACCCGGTTCTCGACCCAGATCTTCGCGCCCACCAGTCCGATCATGCCGTAGAGCACCACGGTGATGCCGCCGAGGACGCCGCCGGGGGTCGCGTTGACGATCGCCCCGAACTTCGGGCACAACCCGAGCAGGATCGCGACGCCGGCCGCGACGTAGTACGCCGCGGTCGAGTAGACGCGGGTCGCGCCCATGACGCCGATGTTCTCGGCGTACGTCGTGGTCGGCGAGCCGCCGAACGCGGACGCGAAGGCGGTGGCGAGGCCGTCGGCGCCGATGGCACGACCCATGTAGGGGTCGAGGTTCTCGCCGGTCATCTCGGCGACCGCCTTGACGTGGCCGGTGTTCTCGGCGATCAGCGCGATCACGCCGGGCAGGACCAGGAGGATCGCGGTGAGCGAGAACGATGGCCCGTGGACGACGCTCACACCGTCGTTCAGGGTGCCGCTCGGGAGGCCGATCCAGTCGGCCGCCTCGACGCCGGCCCACGACACGCGGTCGTGGGACGTGGCGGCGTCGGCGCCGCCCAGGACGGAGGTGATCTGACCGAAGACGCCGTCGAAGACCCACGACAGGAGATACCCGAAGATCAGGGCGAGGAACACCGCGATCCGGGACCAGAAGCCGGGAAGCATCACGGCCGCCATGACCATGAAGGTGGCCGTCGCCAACGCCACCCACTGGTCCTGCGGCCAGTAGATGCCCGCCACGACCGGCGCGAGGTTGAAGCCGATCAGCATGACCACGGCACCGGTGACCGCGGGAGGCAGCACCTTGTGGATCAGCGAGGCGCCACCGAAGTGGACCAGCACGCCGATCGCGGCGAGCACGAGCCCGCCGACCAGGATCGCGCCGGTGACGTACGACGAGTCGTTGCCGTCGTCCAGCAGGCGGATGGCCGCCACGCTGCCGACGAACGACGCGCTCGTCCCGAGGTAGCTGGGGACCTTGTTCTGGCAGATGACCAGGAACAGGATCGTGCAGAGACCGGAGAACATGATGGCGAGGTTGGCGTCCAACCCCATGACCAGCGGGAAGACGAACGTCGCGCCGAACATGGCGACGACGTGCTGGGCGCCGAGGCCCACCGTCTTGCCCCAGGCGAGCCGCTGGTGGGGCGCGACGGCCTCACCGGGTGCGGGATCGACTACGTCCCATTTGAACATCGACATGTGACCCTCCAAGCGCTCAGTGTGGCCCGAGGCTCCACAACGTAACCAGCCACATTGGACACCCACGACGGCGGAAAATGCCGAAGGAACGCCGTACCGGCTGGCACACGTTGTCGCGTGTCAGGCGGAGGCGGCCGGGCTCCGGAACGCCGCGACGAGGGGCACCGCGGCGAGCAGAGGGCCCGCGACGAGCGCGCCACCGAGCAGGTACTGCCCGGCCTCGTCGGCCCGGGCCACCCACACCAGACCCAGCAGCGCACCCAACGCGGCCGAGAGGGTCGCGACCACCGCCCCGACCAGCACCGCTCCCCGACGGTTCGCCGGCTCCCGGCTGCTCGCGGCGACGATCCCGGTGACCAGGGTGATCCCCCACGGCCACGACGCGTAGACGACGGCCAGCAGCGCGAACCCGACCAGGAACGGCCAGCCGCCGGGACCTCCCGGGCCGGCGAGGTCACCCACGGCGCAGGCGAGCCCGAGGACGCCGACCTGGAGCGAGACGGCCAGGAGCGGGAGCCAGGGGCGCGAGGTCATGTCGCCGCCGGACGGCGTACGGCGACCGGGAGCGGCAGCAGCCCGACGAGGCCCGCGACGAGCACGGCAGCGCCGAACACGGTGTCGGCCGGGCGCTGGGCGTCGACCACCACCAGAATCCCGAGGACGAGTCCGCCGAGGGCGACCAGTCCGGCGACCACCGCCCCGACGACCGTGGCCCGGTGCGCACGCTTCCGGTCGCGTGAGAGGACGCCGGTGAGCGTGCACGCGACCACGACGGCGAACGGCAGCGAGACGTAGAGGAAGGTGAGGATGAAGACCCCGGCGGCGTAGCCCCACGAGTCGGCCGGCTGGCGGAGGTCGGACTTGTCGATCCACACGGCCGCCAGCAGGGCGACGGCGACGGCGGCGAGGAGGGACAGCAACGGGAGCCAGGCACGCAAGCGCATGCCGCCAGTCTGTCCCGCATCGGCGCCCGCGACGTGAGCCACGGTGCTCAGTCGCGGATCTCCAGCACCCGCAGTGCGACGGCCACGTCGAGCCGCAGGTGGGGGTCGGAGGAGAGCGGCCCGAGCAGGCGCTCCAGCTTCCCCACCCGGTACCGCATCGTGTTGTAGTGGAAGAACTGGAGCCTTGCTGCCTCGGCCACGTTGAAGTTCGTGTCGATCAGGACCTGCAAGGTCTCACGCAGGTCGGTGGCCTCCGGGGTGTCGTGGGCGAGCCGGCCCAGCACGTCCTCGGCGAAGCGGAGCAGCTCGGCGGCGTCCGGCACGAGGGCGATCAGCCGGTGCAGGCCGAGCTGGTCGAAGAACGTGGTGGAGCCGGTCCCGGAGACGCGGCGACCGACCTCGACCGCCCGGCGGGCCTGGCCGTAGCAGTCGGGCAGCTCGGTGAGCGCCGACGCGACCCGGCTCACGCCGACGCTGAACGAGCGTCGCCCGCCGCCGCGGTCGCCGGCGACCGCGGCCACCGTCCGTTGCACCACCTCGAGACCGGGGTGCCCGGTGCCATCGGTCTCGATCGGCAGCAGGGTGACGACCTCGCTGGAGAAGTCGACCGACGGGATGCCGGGGTCGAGCGCCTGCGTGACCTGCCGCCAGGCCGCGGAGAACCGCTCCTGGTACCAGCGACGCTGGTGCGAGGTGAGCGGCTCCTCGGCAGGGTCGAGCTCGGCGGCGACCACCACGACCGGGCGATCCAGCCGCCAGCCGAACGCCTGGGCGTGCTCCTCGACGTACGCCGCGTCGCGTGCCCGGCGGGCGAAGACCTCGCGCAGGAAGTCGCCCTGGTACTTGTTCTCGACCGCGGAGATCGCCTCCTCGCGGGTGATCAGCAGCGCGGCGACCGTGGCGGCGCGCTCGAGGGCGTGCACGTCGTCGGGCGTCAGGGGGCGGCGCCGGTTCACGCCCACCAACCGGGCCAGGTCGGTGCCACCGGCGGCGACCCGCAACGACCGGACCTCGCCGACCCCCAGCGGCGCACCCGACTCACCGATCCGCTCCACGCGCAGCCGCCCGCTCTGGTCGAGCAGGTCGGACTCTGCCAGCGCGACCCGGTCGTCCGGGTCGAGGTGGGCGGCGCGCTCCCGGCCGTCGGTCGAGGTGACCACCACCCCGGAGCCGAGGACCGCCGCGACCTCCTCGGCGATCCGGTCCAGGTCGCCGCCCTCCAGGACGATGTGGGTGAGGGCGGTGTGCAGGGCGTCGACCCGCGCCAGCGCCGCGGCCGCGTCGATCCCGACGTCGTGGCTCGACCTCATCGCCCAGCACCCCTGGTCACAGCACCCTTTGTCACAGAACCGACCGATCGTTGGCAGAACCTCACGTCGCGGAGGCTACCGAGCCGCGACTAGCGTCGGGAAGCATGATCCCCGTCGCGGCACCTCCCCGGGTGCGCGACCTGCTCGCCGCGACGCCCGACGGGCCGCTCGCGGTGGTCCACGTCGGCGACCTCGCGGTCTACGTCGACGTGGCCGGCCGGTGCGTGGGAGTGCTCGCCGCCGGCGCCGCCCGGGTCCCGTGCGGCCTGCGCAGCACGTTGAAACATCTACAACCGCTTCTTTCGACATCGGAGCAGGTCACCGCGTACCTTGTGGCTGGGACGCTCCACGTCGGCGGCAGCGCACTGCCGATCGGGAGGACCGAGGCGACGTACGTACCTCGCGTCCACCCCGGGGTCGTCCGCAGCACAGAGGCGAGCCCGGTCACCGTTGAGGCCACCCCCCCGGCCACGGTTGCCGGGCTCGTTGCTGTCCTGCCCCACGGGCGGATCGACGCCTCGACGGTGCCGCTGCTGGTCGGCCGGGGTGAGGGGCTGACCCCGCTCGGCGACGACCTGCTCTGCGGCTGGCTCGCCCTGCACCGGGCCGCCGGGGTCGCCACCGACGAGGTCGACGACGTCGTCCGCACCCTGCTCCCCCGGACCACCCTGCTCTCCGCCACGCTCCTGGACTGCGCCCTGCACGGCGAGGTGCTGCCGGAGTACGCCGCGTGGCTGCGTGCCCTCGGCACGCCCGACGCACCGGCCCGTGCCGCCGCCCTCACGGCCGTCGGCGCCACGTCCGGCGCCGGGCTCCTCCACGGTGCCCGGCTCGCCCTCGACCAGCTCCAGGAGGCTGCATGACCGACCACGTCGAGCTCCGCCCGGGGGCCTACGCCGACTCGGTGGCCCTGCTCCAGGTGAGCCGTGACGTCCAGACGGCTCCGGGCGTGGTGACCGCGCAGGTGGCGATGGCGACCGCGCTCAACGTCGAGGTGCTGGGCGAGATGGGCTTCGAGGTCCCGTCGGGCGCCACCGCGAACGACATGGTCGTCGCGGTCCGGCTCGCGGCCGACGGCGACCTCGACGAGGCGCTCGCCGCGGTCGACCGGGCGCTCGCGCCGCGGCGGCCGGTCGCGGGTGACCGCGCCGCCGAGCCCCGTCGTACGACCGCGACCGCACTGCTCGACGGGTCGGCCCTGGCGCTGGTGTCGGTGCCGGGCGCCAGCGCGCTGGTCGAGGCCATGGACGCCCTGGACGCCGGGTGCGACGTGATGGTCTTCAGCGACAACGTGCCGGTCGAGCAGGAGGTCGCCTTGAAGCGGACGGCCTCCGAGCGCGGCCTGCTGGTCATGGGTCCGGACTGCGGCACCGCCGTCGTCGGCGGCGTCGGGCTCGGCTTCGCCAACGCCGTCCGGCCCGGCCCGGTCGGGATCGTGGCGGCGTCCGGCACCGGCTGCCAGCAGCTGCTCGTCCTGCTCGCCCACGCGGGGGTCGGAGTCACCTCCGCCCTCGGCGTCGGCGGCCGGGACCTGTCGGCCGAGGTGGGCGCCCTCTCCACCCTGGAGGCGCTGCGGCGGCTCGACGCCGACGACGAGGTCGAGCTGGTCGTCGTGGTCTCCAAGCCACCCGCGCCCGAGGTCGCCGCCCGCGTCGAGGAGTACGCCGCCTCCCTGGGCACGCCGGTCGAGCTCGCGCTGCTCGGACCCGGTCGACCCGACCTGACTGCGGCCGCGGAGGCGGTGCTCGCGCGGCTCGGTGTCCCGGTGCCGGAGTGGCCGGTCGACGGCCGCGTCCAGCCCGGTGCGGGCGGGGCCGTGCGCGGCCTGTTCGTCGGCGGCACGCTCTGCCAGGAGTCGACGATCATCGCGGGCGACGGCCCGCACACCTTTGTCGACTTCGGCGACGACGCCTACACCCAGGGCCGCGCTCACCCGATGATCGATCCCACGCTCCGGCTCGACCACCTCCGGCAGGCGGCGGCCGACCCCTCCACCGGCGTGGTGCTGCTCGACGTCGTGCTCGGCCACGGGGCCGAGCCCGATCCCGCCGCCCTGCTCGCCCCGGCCGTCGCCGCGGTGTCGCAGCCCGTGGTGGTGACCGTCGTCGGCACCCGCGACGACCCGCAGGACCGGGACCGCCAGGTCCGCGCGCTGGTCGAGGCCGGCGCCGAGGTCCATCTCTCCCATGCCGCGGCCACCCGCCGCGCTCTCGAGCTCGCCGGAGGCGCCCGATGACCGCTCCCGAACGCGTGGTGACCGTCGGTGCCGACCTGCTCGCCGACGCCCTTGCGAACCAGGCCGTCGAGGTCGGCCGCGTCGCCTGGCGGCCGCCGATGCCCGGGACGGAGGCCGACCTGGCCGCTGTCGCCCTCGACCCCCGACGTCACGCCGCCAACCAGCAGGCCGTGGCCGCGATGCTCGCCGTCACCGCCGACCTGGTCGACGTCGCCCCCGCGAGCGAGGTGCTCGGGCTGGAGCCGGGCCAGTTCCTCCACGCCGGGCCCCCGATCACCTGGGACCGCACCTCCGGACCGCTGCGGGGTGCGCTGATGGGCGGTGCCGCGCTGGAGGGCCTGGTCGACGACCCGGAGGACGCCGAAGCGCTGTTCGCCTCCGGCACCACCGTCAGCCTCGAGCCGTGCCACCACCACAGCACGGTCGGCCCGATGGCCGGCGTGGTCACCCCGTCGATGTGGATGTTCGTGCTCGAGGACCGGGCCAGCAGGCGGCGTACGTACTGCTCGCTCAACGAGGGCCTCGGCAAGGTGCTCCGGTACGGCGCCTACTCCCCCGAGGTGCTCGAACGGCTGCGGTGGATGGGCGACGTGCTCGGCCCGTGGCTTCGGGCAGGCGTCCGGGGACGGATCGAGGAGTCGGGGCCGGTCGACGTCACCGGGATCCTCACCCAGATGCTCCAGATGGGCGACGAGGCGCACAACCGGAATCGCGCCGGCACGCTGATGCTGCTGCGCGACCTCGCCCCCGCCCTGACCCGTCACGACGGGGACCACGGCGACCTGGCCGAGGTCTTCCGCTTCGTCGGCGGCAACGACCACTTCTTCCTCAACCTCGCCATGCCCGCGTGCAAGCTCGCGCTGGACGCCGGTCGCGACATCCCCGGCTCGACGATGGTCGTGGCGATGGCGCGCAACGGCACCGACTTCGGGATCCAGGTCTCCGGCACCGGCGACGAGTGGTTCACCGGGCCGGCCCAGGTCGCGGACGGGTTGTACCTCGGCGACTACGGGCCGGACGACGCCAACCCCGACATCGGGGACTCCGCGATCACCGAGACCGCCGGCATCGGCGGCTTCGCGATGGCGACGGCGCCGGCGATCGTGCGGTTGGTCGGCGGCACCGTCCCCGACGCGCTGGCCACCACCCGCCGGATGCGCGAGATCACGATCACCGAGAACCCGCGCTGGTCGATCCCGGTCCTCGACTTCGCGGGCGTGCCGACCGGGATCGACGTCAGCCGGGTCTGCCGGACCGGCATCCTGCCGCAGATCAACACCGGCATGGCCGGTCGCGTCGCCGGCGTCGGCCAGGTCGGCGCCGGCCTGGTCACCCCGCCCGCCGAGATCTTCCCGAAGGCCCTCGCCCGCCTCGCCGAGCGCGCCGCCGAGTGAGTTGAGTCGTGCCTCGTTCGCGTCGAGTCGTGTCTCGTTCGCGAACGGGACACGACTCGACGGGAACCGGGCACGACTCAACATCGTCTCAGGGGGCATGACGACGACTCGCACCCTGCTCGCCACCGTCCTGGCGGTGGCGGCCGTCCTGGCGGGTGCGCTGGCCCTGGACCGGTGGTCCGGCGATCCGGGCGAGAGCGCGGTCGGCGCCTCGACGGCCCTGCCGGCGGCCCCCGAGGGGATGCGGTGGGTGGGGATGGACGACGTCGTGGTCGCCGTGCCCGACTGGTGGACCACGGGCGAGACGCAGTGCGGGGCGCCGGTGGAGGACACCGTCTACTTCGACGCTGCCGCGGTCTACGACTGTGAGGACCCGGCCGACCCGGCCACCGTTCGTGAGGTCTCGGCACTCGCGGTCTTCGACGGGACCTGCTGCTACGGCGAGTGGAAGCTCCGCACGATGGAGCCGGTGGACGGGTCGCCGGCCGTCGAGCAGGCGCAGTGCGATGACTGGTTCGAGGGCGTGTGCCGGCGGCTGTTCGCGCTGCCCGGGACCGACGTGATGTTCGCCGTCACCATCGCGGAGGAGGGCGACGGCAGCTACGAGACGATCCGCGACTCGGTACGACGCCTGCCGGAGGGGATGACGACGGTCCCCCTCAAGGTGTCCGGCGGCTGGACGCCCACCTGGGGCGCGGAACCGGAGGCGGCGCAGGAGCTCGGTCAGGTCCTGGAGAGGGCCGGGCTCCGGGTCGACGTCGAGCGGGTCCGCCCCGACGAGGGCCGCGACGCCGGGCTGCGGGCGGACCTCCCGCGCGGCAGCCTGCTCGAGGTGTCGCCGTCCCTCGGCAGCGTGGTCGAGGACGGCGCCACGGTCACCGTCACGCTCGCCGGCTGAGCCCGGGCCGGAAGAACGCAGCCCGGAGGTCGACGTTGCCCGAGGGTCGCAGCGGGGTCGCCTCCTCGAGGTAGGACTGCCGCGCCTCGCCCTGGTGGCTGGGCGGCAACGAGCCGTCGGCCCGCACCACGCGCCACCACGGCACGCCGCTGCCCTGGCGCGCCATCACCGAGCCGACCTGGCGGGGTCCCCCGCCGCCGACCAGCGCGCCCACGACCTCGGCCACGGCGCCGTACGTCGTGACCCGGCCGCGGGGCACCTGCTCCACGCAGCGGAGCACCAGCTCGGCGTACTCCTCGGGATCGATCCGGCCGCTCACGGCCCCCAAACTAGGGGGTCGGGAGCGAGGTGAAGGGCCCACCCTTGACCAGCCGCAGCCCGACGATGCCGGAGTGCTGCTGGGCGAAGTCGAGCTCGCGGGCGAGGTTGCCCAACCCGTTGGAGCCGGCCAGGGGCGCGATCGCCACGGTCGAGAGCGTGCCCAGGGCGCGGCCCTGCGCGTCGAGGAAGCCGCTGCCGGAGTCGCCGGGGATGCCCGGGGTCACGGTGTAGACGTCCAGGCCCCAGCCGCCGTACGTGCGGCCGAGCGAGAGCCCGGTCTTGGGCGAGAGGAGCTCGGTCGGGCGGAGGCTGGACTGGCCGTACGAGTACACCTGGCTGCCGGTCTCGGCGGTGCTGCCCAGACCCGTCGGGCCGCCCCAGATCGGTACGGTCGGGTCGACCTTGCCCTGGTCGGCGGAATCCACCCGCACCAGCGCGAAGTCGTTGGCGGCGCAGGCCTGGCGGTTGGTCGTGCCGGCGGCCCGCATCGCCCGCCACGAGCTGTAGACGAGGGTGCCGTGGCCGAGCGTGGTGCCGCTGGTGGCGAGCGTGGCGCCCTCCGCGAACCGGACGGTCGTGCCGAGCGGCTGGGAGGCGGTGTCGCAACCGTTGGTGTCGGTCGCCTCGCCCTTGCCGGCGCAGTGCGCGGCGTAGCCGACGTACCTGGTGCCGGAAGCGTCGGCGAAGACGAAGTTGGCGGTGCACTGGGCGCCCTTGGTGAACATCTGGACGCCGGGGTGGATGGAGCCCGCCGCCCCCGCCGGCGAGCTGGGGACGGCCAGCAGCGCGAGCGCGGTCAGGAGCGTGACGAGCAGGGTCCGGAAGGTAGAGGTCCGCATGTCGTCACAACGAGCACCGCCCCGTCCGGTCACGGACGGGGCGGTACTTCGTGTGGCGGCAGCCGGGGCTGCCCCCGATCAGAGGATCGGCGAGAACGGCTCGGTGCCGGGCTCGAGCGTCAGGCCCGCGATGCCACCGTGCTGCTGGGCGTAGGTGAGCTCGCTGTGGACGTCACCGACGCCGTTGGAGCCGGCCAGCGGCGCGAGGGCCAGCGTCGACAGGGTGCCGAGCGCGTTGCCGTCGGCGTCGAGGAAGGCCGAGCCGGAGTCTCCGGGGACGCCCGGGGACACGGTGTAGACCGGGTGGCTCCAGCCCCCGCCCTCGGTGCCGAGGCTGAGCCCGGTCTTCGGGGAGAGCTGCTCGATGCCGCCGCGGAGGCTGGAGTTGCCGAAGGAGTAGACGCGGTCGCCGGCGGCGGTGCCGTCGGTGTTCACCGCGACCGGGCCGCCCCAGAACGGGATGCTCGGGTTGACCTTGCTGACGTCGGCGGCGTCGACCTTCACCAGGGCGAGGTCGTTGTAGGCGCAGGTGTTCTCGTCGGTCTCGCCCCGGCCCTGCATGGTGAGCCAGGAGCTGTAGGCGAGCGTGCCGTGGCCGACCGCGGTGCCCTCGCTGACCAGCGAGCCGCCGCGGGCGAAGGTCACCCGCGTGCCGAGCGGCAGGGAGGCGGCGTCGCAGCCGTTGGTGTCGGTGGCCTCACCGGTGCCGGCGCAGTGCGCGGCGTAGCCGACGTACGTGGCTCCGGAGCCGTCGGTGAAGACGAAGTTCGCGGTGCACTGGGCACCCTCGGTGTACATCTGCACGCCCGGCGTGATCTCGGCGGTGTCGGCCGGCGCCCAGGTGGGGGCGGCGGTGGCCGGGGCCGCGGTCGAGAGCGCGGTCACGGTGACGACGCTCGCGAGGACCGCGAGCAGGCCGGTCAGCCGGCGGGTGATGGGGTGCGCGTGGCGCATGAGCCCTCCAGGTCGGTATCCGGCGACGGGGGTCGCCGGCAGCGGTTGTGACACTGGAGCAACGGGCGTCATCCGTCAGGGTTACGCCCGAGCACTCACCCGCAGGCTCGGTACGACCAGTAGGACCTCAGTACGACGGCTGCGACGGGTCGATCTGGTTGACCCAGGCGACCACGCCGCCACCGACGTGCACCGCGTCGGAGAAGCCAGCACCCTTGAGCACCGCGAGCGCCTCGGCCGAACGGACACCGGTCTTGCAGTGGAGCACCACCGGCTTGTCCTGGGTGAGCCGCTCGAGGGCGTGGCCGTTGAGGAAGTCCCCCTTGGGGATCAGCACCGAGCCCGGGATCTGGTTGATCTCGTACTCGTTCTCCTCGCGCACGTCGACCAGCACGAAGTCGCGGGCGCCCTCCTCGCGCTCCTTGAGCATGTGCTCGAGGTCGACCACGGAGATGGTCGAGCCGGCCGCCGCGTCGGCGGCCTCGTCGGAGATCGCGCCGCAGAAGGCGTCGTAGTCGATCAGCCCGGTCACGGTGGCGTTCTCACCGCACAGCGCGCACTTGGGGTCCTTGCGGACCTTCAGCTTGCGCCACTCGAGCTCGAGGGCGTCGTAGATGACGAGCTTGCCGATGGCGGGGTCGCCGATGCCGGTCAGCAGCTTGATCGCCTCGTTGACCTGGATCGAGCCGATCGACGCGCACAGGACGCCGAGCACGCCACCCTCGGCGCAGCTCGGGACCATGCCCGGCGGGGGCGGCTCGGGGTAGAGGCAGCGATAGCAGGGGGCGTCGTCCGCCAGCGACGGCGCGAACACCGAGGCCTGGCCGTCGAAGCGGTAGATCGAGCCCCACACGTACGGGATCTTCAGGAAGTACGCCGCGTCGTTGACCATGTAGCGGGTCGCGAAGTTGTCGGTGCCGTCGACGATCAGGTCGTAGCCCTCGAAGACGCGCAGCACGTTGTCGTTGTCGAGCCGCTCGTTGTGGACGACCACCTTCACCAGCGGGTTGACCTCGGCGACGGAGTCCCGGGCGGACTCGGCCTTGGGCCGGCCGATGTCGGACTGGCCGTGGATCACCTGGCGCTGGAGGTTGGACTCGTCGACCTCGTCGAACTCGGCGATGCCGAGGGTGCCGACGCCGGCCGCGGCGAGGTAGAGCAGCGCCGGGCTGCCCAGCCCGCCGGCGCCGATCACGAGCACCTTGGCGTTCTTGAGGCGCTTCTGGCCGGACATCCCGACGTCGGGGATGATCAGGTGGCGGCTGTAGCGGCGCACCTCGTCGACGGTGAGCTCGTCAGCGGGCTCCACGATCGGCGCGAACGACACGGGACACTCCTCGGGTGGACGGACAGGTAGGTCGGGAGAACGCCCGGCCTGCCCTCCATGTTCCCCATCCGTCCCGTTCCCCGGACACACGTCCCGCGATCCGGACGGCCCGGGATGCGGCCTCAGGCTGGTGACCTGCCGGTAGGGTTCACCCCGCACCCGACGGCACGACGGGCGACCGGACCAGGAGGATCGACACGTGACGGCGTACGACGACACCGCAGCCCGTCCCCGGGGCGGCCGCATGCCGCGCCGCGAGCGGCGCGTCCAGCTGCTGGAGTCCGCCCTCGAGGTGTTCGTGGCCCAGGGCTACCACGCCGCTGCCATGGACGACATCGCCGAGCGCGCCGGCGTCAGCAAGCCGGTGCTCTACCAGCACTTCCCGGGCAAGCAGGAGCTCTACCTCGCGCTGCTCGACGCCTCCTGCGACGCGATCATCGACAACTGCCGCCGCGCGCTGGACTCCACCCCCGACAACAAGCTGCGCGTGGCCGCCGCGATGGAGGCGTTCTACGACTACATCGCCGGCAACGACGGCGCCTTCCGGCTCGTCTTCGAGTCCGACCTGACCAACGAGCCGTCGGTGCGGATCGCGGTCGACCGCGTCACCACCGAGTGCGCGGACATGATCGCCCACGTCATCCACGACGACACCGGGCTGCCCGACGAGGCGTCCCGCCTGCTCGCCGTCTCGTTGGTGGGAATGGCGCAGGTCAGCGCACGGTTCTGGACCACGGACACCGCCGGCATCAGCCGGACCGACGCCGTCGCGCTGGTGTCCGGCCTCGCCTGGCGGGGCATCCGCGGCTACCCGCTCACCGACGAGCACTGACGTTCCACCGAGAGGAACCCCCACGCATGGAGATCAAGATCGGCATCCAGCACGCCCAGCGCGAGCTGCTCGTCGAGTCCACCGAGACCGCCGAGGACATCGAGAAGGTGGTCGCGGCGGCGCTGGCCGACGGCGGCCTGCTCGCCCTCACCGACAGCCGCGGCCGCAAGATCCTGGTGCCGGCCGAGCGACTGGCCTACATCGAGATCGGTGGCGGCGTCGCCGGCCAGGTCGGCTTCCGCTCCTGACCTCTCGGGCTGACCTACTGGGGTCCGGGGTGGGGTTGAGTTGCCACGCAGCCGCGTCGAGTTGCCACGGAGGCGGCGTACGACGTGCCGGACTGGCGACTCGACCGGCCTGACTGGCGACTCGACCGGCCTGACTGGCAACTCAACGGGAGGGTCAGGAGTCGAGGCCGAGCTTGGCCATGCGTTCGGCGTGGAGCTCGGTGATCCGGGCGAACATCCGGCCGATGGCGGCGAGGTCGAGGGCGGGGCGGTCGACCCCGCCGGCGAGCAGGGCCGAGAGCGCGTCGCGCTCGGCGGCGACCCGCTGGGCCTGGGTGAGGGCCTCACCCATCAGCCGCCGGCCCCACAGGGCGAGCCGGCCGCCGAGCTTGTGGTCCGCGGCGATCGCCGCCTGCACCCGGTCGACGACGAACTCGGAGTGGCCCGCGTCGGCGAGCGAGGCGATCACGACGTCGCGGGTGCGCGGGTCGAGGTAGGCCGCGATCTCGCGGTAGAAGTCGGCCGCCATGCCGTCGCCGACGTAGGCCTTGACCAGTCCCTCGTACCAGTCTGAGGGCGCCGTGTGGGCGTGGAAGAGGTCGAGCGCCGCCTGGAACGGCGCCATCGCGGCGTAGGGGTCCGCGCCGAGCTCGGCGATCCGCGCCTGGAGCAGCTCGACGTGACCGAACTCGGCGCAGGCCATCCGCGCGACGGCGAGCTTGTCCTCCAGGGACGGCGCCAGCTTGGCGTCCTCGGCCAGCCGGTCGAAGGCGGAGATCTCGCCGTAGGCGATCGCGGCCAGCAGGTCGACGACCGCCTCGCGGTAGGCGAGGTCCTCGAGCGCTCCCGCGTCGGACCCGAGGTCGGGTGCCACGCCGGCGGCCCCACGCGATTCAGTCATGCGCGCAGCGTACCGATAGCATGGACTCCGGAGCCGACGCGCGGGCAGTGCCCCCGGACCGGCTCGGTCGCCCTCCCGGGCGATCCGAATGTGCGCGGCTGAGCGTGTGGATCAGCCGCTGGCTGACTTCCTGCTCACCGAAAGCGAACAGAACACTGACTACCTTCCGTGAACTCGGGGTCCTCCCCGAGATCTGTGACTCACTCGAGCGCGCCGGCATCACCGTGCCGTTCGCGATCCAGGAGATGACCCTCTCCGTCGCCCTCCTCGGCACCGACCTGATCGGCCAGGCCCGGACCGGCACCGGCAAGACGCTGGCGTTCGGCATCCCGGTGCTGCAGCGTTCGGTCGCGCCGAAGGACCCCGACTACTCCGAGATCCCGCAGGGCAAGCCGCAGGCGCTGATCGTCGCGCCGACCCGCGAGCTCGCGCTCCAGGTCTCCGGCGACCTCGCCCTGGCCGGCAAGGACCGCGGCCTGCGCGTCCTGACCGTGTACGGCGGCGTCGGCTACGACACCCAGCTCGACGCGCTCCAGGCCGGCGTCGACGTCGTCGTCGGTACGCCGGGCCGACTGATCGACCTCGCCAACCGGCGCGCGCTCGACCTGTCCCACGTCCACGCGCTGGTCCTCGACGAGGCCGACGAGATGCTCGACCTCGGCTTCCTGCCCGACGTCATCACGCTGATCTCGAAGACCCCCGAGACCCGCCAGACGATGCTCTTCTCCGCGACGATGCCGTCCGCGATCGTGGCCCTGGCGCGCACCCACATGCGCCACCCGATGAACATCCGCGCCGAGTCGTCGTACGAGAACGCGACGGTGCCGGCCACCGCGCAGTTCATCTACCAGGTCCACGACCTCGACAAGCCCGAGATCATCGGCCGCGTCCTGCAGTCCGAGGACGCCGACAAGATGATCGTCTTCACCCGCACCAAGCGGCAGTCGCAGCGGATCGCCGACGACCTCTCCGAGCGGGGCTTCAAGTCCTCGCCGCTGCACGGTGACATGGCACAGGTCGCCCGCGAGAAGGCGCTGGCCAAGTTCCGCGAGGACAAGATCCAGGTGCTCGTCTGCACCGACGTCGCCGCCCGCGGCATCGACGTCCGCGGCGTCTCGCACGTCGTGAACTACTCCTGCCCCGAGGACGACAAGGCCTACATCCACCGGATCGGCCGCACCGGCCGCGCCGGCGCCACCGGCACCGCGATCACGTTCGTCGACTGGGCCGACGTGGCCCGCTGGAAGATGATCAACAAGACGCTGGACCTGCCCTACCCCGACCCGCCGGAGACCTACTCGACCTCCGAGCACCTCTTCCACGACCAGGGCATCGCCCCCGGGACCAAGGGCCGGGTCGTCGACCCCGCCCCGGTGGTGCGCCCCGAGCGGTCCGACCGTCCCGAGCGCTCCTCGGACCGGCCCCCGCGCGAGCGCAACCGCAACCGGACGCGCACCCGCGCCGGCGAGCCGGTCGAGGGTGAGGGCACGCCGGGCGGCGAGAAGGCCGCCGAGGGTGGCACGGGCAGCGGGAGCGGCAACCGCAACCGCCGTCGTCGCCGTCGTTCCTCCTCCTCCCGACCTGCCGGCTCCGGCCAGCCGGAGTCGTCCGGCAACGCCGGCTGACCGGCTCCGAGCAGGACGACGTGAGGATGCCTGCCCGGGGGGACCGGCTGCTGCACCTGCACATCGGTGCCAGCAAGACCGGCACCTCCTCGCTGCAGCGGGGGCTCTTCGGCTCCGTCGAGGAGCTCGCCGGGCAGGGCATCGGCGTCCCCCTCCAGGGTCGCCCCGCCCACGTCGAGCAGGTGCTGCGACCGCTGGGCTGGGTGACGGCGGCGGGTTTCGTCGACGACTACCCCGCCGACGCGCTCGACCCGCTGGTGCCGACGCTGCGCGGCTGCGCCGGGGACCGGCTGCTGATGACGTGCGAGGACCTCTGCGAGGCCGACACCGCCCGGATCGAGGTCGTCCGCCGCCTCGCCGAGCGGGCCGGGCTGCGGCTGCGGGTCGTGCTGACCCTGCGCGGTCTCGCGAGCGTCGTACCGTCGGAGTGGCAGCAGTACCTCAAGCACCGGATGACCCTGGACTACCCCACGTTCCTCGAGAGGCTCCGGGACGACCAGGGCCGCTGGGCGCGGCACTTCTGGCTGCGCCAGGACGCCATCGAGATCTGCCGGCGCTGGAGCGACGTGGTCGGGGTGGACGAGCTCGACGTGATCGTCACCCCCCTGCGCTCCCGCGATCCCCAGGGCCTCTACCGCCTCTTCGGCTCCGTCGTCGGGTTCGACCCGGCCGTGATGCAGTGGCCCGAGAAGGACGTCAACGCCTCGTGGGGCTACACCGAGGCCGAGGTCTACCGCCGCGTGAACGCGGCCCTCGGGTCGCGCCTGAAGGACTACGAGAACGTCTACCAGCCGGCCGTGCGCTGGCCGTTCGTCAAGGGCGTGCTGGCCAAGGGCGCCAGCGCCCGGATCCCGCTGCCGCCCGAGGCACTGCCCTGGGTGACCGAGCGGGCCGAGCAGCAGGTCGCGTGGCTGCGCGACTCCGGCATCCGCGTGCACGGCGAGCTCGCCGACCTCGTGCCGGGGCCGGATGCGGCGTCGCCGCTGCCGGAGATCGACGAGGCCGCCGTGGCCGCTGCCGCGGTCGACACCCTGGCCAACCTCGCGGTGCACCAGCGGCCCCGCCGGCGCGGTCGCCAGCGCTAGTCGGTGACGACGACCGTCGTCCCGAGGTCGGCGAAGGCCCACATCGCCTTGGCGTCCGGGGTCCGCTGTCGGATGCACCCGTGGGACGTCGGGGTGCCGAGCTCCTCGACGCCCTGCACGCGCTCGCCGTCGTCGACCGGGATGTCGTGGAAGCCGATCGCCGCCCCGGTGTCGCCGGAGGAGAACCGGACGAAGAACTTCATGGTCCCCGAGTCGTCGATCCCGATCGCGTTCAGCGACCGGCTGTAGACCTGGAAGGTGCCGGGGTCGAGGTTGTCGTAGGTGCTGCCCGAGACGAGGTAGGAGCGCTGCACCTGCTCGTCCTCGCCGATGATCCAGACCCGCTGCTGGTCCTGGCTGAAGACGGCGCGGCGGCCGGTCCCGGAGTCCTCGGGCAGCAGGTCGGCGGCCGTCACGCGGCGCCGCTCGCCGGGCGTGGAGATCTCGCGCTCGGCGTCCGTGGGGCCGGCGTCCGGCTCCCCGGACGGGACGGGGTCGGGGTCGGCCTGCGCCGTCGGTCGTGGGCCGGAGCCGCCCGCGGGCTCCTGGGCCGAGGACGGGAACAGGCCGAAGCCGCCCATCACCGCGACGAGGGTGACCGAGATCGAGGAGGTCGCCGCGGCCAGCCGCCCGTAGCGCGGGCGGACCTGACGACGGTGGCTGCTCATCGGGCTCAGCTCCCCGCCCGCGCCAGGAGGGCGGCCGCCACCTCGCGATAGGCCTTCGCGCCCTTGCTGGTGCGGCTCGTCGCGAGGATCGAGCGGCCCCGGGCCGGCGCCTCCGCGAACTTGATGGTCTTGGGGATCGGCGGCTGGAGCACCTCGAGGTCGTAGGTGTCGGAGATCGTCTCCAGGACGGTGCGGGCGTGGGTGGTGCGACCGTCGTACAGCGTCGGCAGCACGCCCCAGACCGACAGGCCGCGGTTGGTGAAGCGGCGGACGTCGTGGACGGTGTCGAGCAGCTGGCCGACCCCGCGGTGGGAGAGGGTCTCGCACTGCAACGGGATCACCACGCCCTGCGCGGCCGTCAGCGCGGCGACCGTGAGGACCCCGAGCGAGGGCGGGCAGTCCAGCAGCACCCAGTCGTAGGCGACCGCGTCGTCACCCTCGAGCAGCTCCAGCGCGGCCTTCACGGCGTGCTCGCGTCCGGTGCGGGTCAGCAGGTCGGCCTCGGCGCGGGCGAGCTCGATGGTGGCGGGCAGCAGGTCGACGCCGTCCTCGGTCTCGAGGATGGCCTCGGCCGGGTCGAGGCCCTTGGTGAGCACGTGGTGGACCGAGATCTCCAGGTCCTCCGGGTCGATGCCCAGGGAGAAGGTCAGGCACGCCTGCGGGTCCAGGTCGACCAGGAGCACGCGCTGCCCCAGCTCGGCCAGCGCCGCGCCCAGGGACGCGACCGAGGTGGTCTTGGCGACTCCGCCCTTCTGGTTGGCGATCGCGAGGACAGTCGTGGTCATGATGCGACCCATCATGCCGGAGGCGGTTGCCGGATCGTGGACGACACCGGTTCGATGGGGGCATGTCTTCGGAGCGTGGAACGGCCCTGGTCACCGGCGCGACGGCCGGGATCGGCCTCGAGTTCGCCCGTCAGCTCGCCGCCTCGGGCCACGACCTGGTGCTCGTCGCCCGGGACCGGGCGCGGCTCGACCAGGTCGCGGAGGAGCTGCGGCGTACCGGACGGCTCGTGGAGGTGCTCCCGGCAGACCTCGTCGACCGGGTGCAGCTCGCGATCGTCGAGGCCCGGCTGGCCGACCCCGACCGACCGGTCGACCTGCTGGTCAACAACGCCGGCTTCGGGCTCAAGGGCCGCTTCCTCGAGAACGACGTCGACGACGAGACCCGGATGCTGGACGTGCTCGTCACCGCCCCGATGCGCCTCTCGCACGCGGCGCTCGGCGCTCAGGTGGCGCGCGGCCGGGGCGGGGTCATCAACGTGAGCAGCGTCGCCTCGTTCCTCCCCCGCGGCAGCTATGGCGCCGCGAAGGCGTGGCTCAACCGGTTCGGCATCTGGGCCTCGGCGGAGTACGGACCGCGTGGCGTCACCGTCACCACGCTGTGCCCCGGCTTCGTGAAGACCGAGTTCCACGAGCGGATGGGGGTCCGGCGCGGCTCCGGCTTCCTCTGGCTGGAGCCGGAGTTCCTCGTCCGGACGGCGCTGGAGGACTACGCCCGCGGCAAGGCGTTCTCGATCCCGGGCCGGCGGTACCAGGTCATCGTCGGCGCGGCCCGCGCCGTCCCGTCCTCGGTGCTGCTGCGCTTCCAGGGCCTGGGCCGGAAGTAGCGCTCAGCCCTCGCCGGCGATGAAGGCGCGCACCGAGTCGGCCACCAGCTGCACCGCGATCGCGGACAGCAGGAGGCCCGCGATCCGCGTCACCAGCAGGACGCCGGACTCCCGGATCAGCCGCAGGATCGGCAGCGAGTAGCGCATCGAAGCCCACAGGAACAGGTGGACCAGCACGATGCCGAGCGCGACCGCGACGAACGAGCTCGCGCCGTCGATGTCCTCGACGAAGAGCATCACCGCGACGATCGCACCGGGACCGGCCAGCAGCGGGGTGCCGAGGGGCACCAGCGCGACGTTGGTGCCGGCGGCCGCCGTCGGCTCCTGCTCGTTGCCGGTCAGCAGCTCCAGCGCCACCAGCAGGAGCAGCAGTCCGCCGGCACCCTGGAGCGCGGGCAGCGAGATGTGGAGGTAGCCGAGGATCTGCTGGCCGAAGAACGCGAACAGGCTGATCACGAGGAACGAGACCGCGACCGCCTGCCACGCCGCCCGACGCGCCGCCGACTGCGACCGGCCGCCGGTGAGGGACAGGAAGATCGGGACCGTGCCCACCGGGTCCATGATCACGAAGAGGGTCACGAAGACCTCGACGAGCAGCACGGTGTCCAGCACGGGGTCAGCCTAGGGCCCGCATGGGGCCCGCGACCCGGGTGGTTCACTGTGGCCATGACGGACGGCTGGGGTCGGGTGGAGCGGCCCGATGCCGAGATCTGGTACCTCGACACCGGGGGCGACCTCCCGGTCCTCGTCCTCCTCCACGGCCTCGCCGGGTACGCCCTGGAGTGGGGCGCCACGATCGCCGGGCTCCGTGAGGACCACCGCGTGATCGCGATCGAGCAGCGCGGCCACGGCAGCAGCACCCGCCGCCCCGACGACGTGTCCCGCGAGGCGTACGTCGCCGACGTGGTCGCCGTGCTGGACGACCTCGGTGCCGCCTCGGCGTCCGTGGTCGGCCAGTCGCTCGGCGGCCACACCGCCATGCTCCTGGCCGGCGCCCACCCCGACCGTGTGGACCGCGTGGTGCTCGTCGAGAGCGGCCTGGGCGGCGGCGAGCCCGGCGACGTGGAGGGCCTCGCGGACGTGGCTGCGCGGGTGGCCCACCCCCTTCGCCGACCGCGAGGAGTTCCTGGCGTTCTTCGGCGGCAGCCGGAGCGTCGCGGAAGGCTGGGCCGACGGCCTCGAGGAGCGCGCCGACGGGCTGTGGCCGCAGTGGGACGCCGAGACGCTGGTCCGGGCGCTGACCCCGGCCACCGCCCGCGAGTACCTCGAGGAGTGGTCGCTGGTCCGGGCGCCGACCCTGCTGCTGCGTGGTGAGCACGGCGCCATCCCGGAGCGCCAGGTCGAGAGCATGTGCGCCCTGCGTCCACAGACGGAGCTGGCGGTGGTCGCCGGCGCGGGCCACGACCTGCACCTCGAGGCGGCGGACGCGATGCTGCCGGTGCTGGCCCGCTTCCTGGCCGCGGGGCTGATCGCGTACCAGACCGGCCCGGGACCCTCGAACGGCATCGCCACCAGGTGCGGCCCCTCGTCGGAGACGTCGCGCATCAGCCAGGCGTCGGTGAGCAGCAGCACCGCGGAGGCCGGCACCAGCACCAGCCACAGCCAGCGCCCGTCGGCCTCGCCCACGACCACCGAGCGGTCGAGGTCGACCGAGGCGTGGCTGGTCGAGACCGGCCACATCGGAACGCCCTGGCTGCCGATCCGCACGCGCACGGTGGGCGGGCCCCTCGCCGAACCCGTCGCCGGGATCAGCCCCGGGCAGGCCCGCGCACCGGCCGCCCAGCCCGACCCCGGCCTCCTCCGCCACGACCATCACGTCCACCCGGCCGTCGGGACCGGTCGTGCCGCTGCTGCAGGTGACGGTGGCGACGGCCCCGCCGTCCGCGCCGGTGACCACGCCGAAGTCGGAGACCCGCCAGCCGGATCCCATCGGCCAGGGCAGGTAGGTGGGGAAGTCGCCGGCCGCCCGCAGGTGCTCGGTGAACGCGTCGTACGACGCCGTCCTCGGGGCGCCACAGCGGCGGCTGCGGCCCGTGGCCGGGGCACTCCCCCGGCGGCACCGGGTCGAGCGGTTCGCGGCACCGGGGGCACCACGCCGACAGGGTCACGCGTTCCACCGGAGGACGACGGGGGTCTCGCGCTCGTGGCCGAGCACGGACACGGTCGAGGTGTCGAGCCGCAGCAGCCTCCCGTCGCCGACGGGCAGGCCGAGCCAGCGGGCCGAGAGCGCGCGCAGCCCGTGGCCGTGGCCGAAGACGAGCGCCCGCCCCGGGACGTCGCGCAGCCGGCCGACGACGCGGTCGAGCCGCTCGGTCACCTGGGCGGCGGTCTCGCCACCCGGGGTCGGGTGGGTCCAGACGCTCCAGCCCGGCACCGTCTCGCGGATCTCGGCGGTGGTGATGCCCTCGTAGTCGCCGTAGGCCCACTCCACGAGGTCCTCGTCCACCTGGACGTCGAGGCGACCGGCCAGCTCCGCGGTCCGGCGCGCCCGCTGCCGGGGGCTGCTGAGCACGAGGTCGAAGGTCTCGCCCGCCAGCCGGGGGTGGAGGGCGGCCGCCGCCTCCTCGCCCAGGGACGTGAGCGGCAGGTCGGTGGTGGAGGTGTGCCGGTGGTCGCGGCTCCACTCCGTCTCACCGTGCCGGACCAGCCACACCTCGCTCACGGGATCACGCCTGTTCCGGCCCGGGCCAGTTCTTGTCCGGCTGCGGCACCGGACGACCGGGCTGCTCGCCACCGCGGGCCTCGAGGTAGCTGTCCTTGGGCACCATCACCTTGCGCCGGAACAGGCACACGACCTTGCCGTCCTGGTTGTAGCCGACGGTCTCGACGTGGACCACGCCCCGGTCGTCCTTGCTCGTCGACTCCCACTTGTCGAGCACCCGTGTCTCGCCGTACAGGGTGTCGCCGTGGAAGGTCGGGGCGACGTGGCGCAGCGACTCGATCTCGAGGTTGGCGATCGCCTTGCCGGAGATGTCGGGGACCGACATCCCGAGCAGGATGGAGTAGACGTAGTTGCCGACCACGACGTTCTTCCCGAACTGGGTGGTCTCCTCGGCGTAGTTCGCGTCGAGGTGGAGCGGGTGGTGGTTCATCGTGAGCAGGCAGAACAGGTGGTCGTCGTACTCGGTGACCGTCTTGCCCGGCCAGTGCTGGTAGGTCGCTCCGACCTCGAACTCCTCATAGCTGCGCCCGAATTGCATGGCGACCATCGTGCCGTCCCGCCCGGCGGACGGGAAGGGCGGAGCCGGTGGGATCCGTCACCCGCTCGCCCGCGGGCGGGTCGTGGGGCCGGTCAGTAGCCGAGGACCTGGTAGTCGAGCCGGTACTTCTCGGCCACGATCGAGCGCAGCTCGTCGGAGGCGTTGTCGCGGTCGACACCCTGCGACTGCGACCGGTTCTGCCGGACCGGCTCGGTCCAGCTCAGGCCGATCGTCGAGCACACCGTGCTGAAGTCGGACCCGAAGGTCTCCATCCGGCCGAGGAAGTCGACCTGACCGAGGTCGATCAGCCGGGACTGGAGCGCGATGTGGCGGTCGGTGGTGGACAGGTCGCGCAGGTCCTGCCCCGCGACCCACTGGGCGAAGGTCTCGATGGTCTTCATCGACTCCCACTCACCGGGGGCGAAGTGGAAGTGGTTCTGCTGGTGGACCTTGTCCTGCCAGGCGGAGATGAACCGGTCGAGCGGGTCGCGGACGAAGCCGAACTTGAAGTAGTCGGCGAACGCGGCTGTGGGGTACGGCGTCCGCGACAGCACGAGCAGGCGGTCGTCGACGTCCTGCTCGTCGAGGAAACCGAGGATCGTACGGGTCCCGACCTTGGCGTTGCGGAACCAGATGAACCGGTGGGCGTGGCTGATCGTCAGGTTGTAGGCCAGCGGGGACAGGTTGCCCGACGAGCGGCCGTGCTCGGCGAGGCCGTCGAGGTACGCCGCCGAGGCGCGCGTCAGCACCTTCGGATGTCCGGGCGGCGACCTCAGGACCGTCGCGTCCGGTGCGGCCTCCGGGGTAGGCCTCGCAGCGCGGACCCGAGGGGTCCGCTTGGGGTGGTGCGCCACGTGGCGCACAGTAGCAACCTCGGACGGTCACCCCGGAGGACCGGGCGCCGCTGGGGTCAGGTCCCGCCGCCACCGGCCTTGCGTCGGTGCATCTGCGGCCCGGCACCGCCGTCGACCTCGGAGCCGTGGACCTTCTCCTGCAGGGGCTGGTCGTCCGACACCCCCCGCTCCTTCTCGTTCTTGGCGTCGAGTGCCTTGCGCATCTTGGCCTTCAGGTCTTCGTTCACTGCCTGCGCCTCCGGGAGGTAGTCGGACCTCCACTGTGCCATCCGCCCGGGGACGGGTCGACCGAGTTGTCCGGCGCACGGCTAGCCTCGGGGTTCACCGAGCGTGCAGAGCGAAGGGGGCCCGTCGTGGCGCGACGCCTGTTCCTGCACGTGGGGACGATGAAGTCCGGTACGTCGTACCTCCGCTCCCTCTGGTGGCAGAACCACGCCGCGCTGGCCGAGCGCGGGCTGCTGCTCCCCGGTGACGGGAAGGGCTCCCACTTCCATGCCGCCTGCCAGGTCACCCGGCGCGAGGAGGTCCTCGAGCGGCAGAGCCCCCACGAGGCCCGGGCGTGGGACATCCTGCTGGAGCAGGCGGCCGCGACCGAGGGCGACGTCCTCATCGGCCAGGACCACTTCTCGAGGGCGACCCCCTCGCAGGCTGCGGACGCGCTCGCCCGACTCGCCGAGGTCGCCGGCGAGGTCCACGTGCTGCTGACCGCCCGCGACCTCGGTCGCCAGCTCGGCTCGGCGTGGCAGCAGGAGGTGAAGGAGGGCTCGTCGGAGTCCCTCGCCGACTACTGGGGGCGCGCCGACCGCGACGGCCCCGAGGGCGACTTCTGGGGACACCACGACGTCCCGGCCATCCTCGGACGCTGGTCCCGGGGCGTGCCGGACGACCGGGTCCACCTGGTCGTCCTGCCCGATCCCGCGGCGGTGCCCCGCGCGTGGCTGTGGCAGCGCGTCTGCGAGATCACCGGTGTCGACCCGGCCGGCCTCGAGGACGCCGCCGAGCGCACCAACGAGTCGCTCGGCGCGCGTGAGGTGGAGGTGCTGCGCCGGATCAACGCGGCGATGGCCGCCGACCGGAAGACCCTGGACACCGTCCGGTTCGTGAAGGGGTTCTTCACCCGCCAGATCCTGGCCGGCAGCGGGCAGGGCGCCCGGATCGCACTCACCCCGGCGATGCACGCGTGGTGCCGGGAACGGGCCGAGACGATGGTCGAGGACCTGCGCGGTCGGTCCTGGCACGTGGTCGGCGAGCTGGACGACCTGCTGCCCGAGGACCAGCCCGCGGCCGGCCAGGACCCCGACCGGGTCAGCGCGGAGGAGGTCGCCGACGCCGCCGTCCGTGCCCTGGCGGCGCAATTGCTGCGCAGCCACGAGCAGCGCGACCGGATCCGGTCGCTGCGCGCGGAGGTACGTCGGCTCACGGACTCCTGAGCCGGCGAGGGGTCAGCGGTCGCGGACCTTGCGCACGGCCCGGCCGGCGAGCGAACGCGCCCGGGCCACCGCTCCGGACGGTGCCGGCGCCTGGCGCGCGCTGCGGCGCTCCTGCCGCTGGGACTCCGTGCGCTGCTGCTGCCGCTGCTCCTTCAGCAGGTTGCGGCGGCCGCGGCGCGAGCCGGCCCGGCGGGAGGCCTCGGCCGAGGACTGGGCCAGCGCCTCGGCGTCGACGTACATCGAGACGTAGCGCTCGCGCAGCACGTCGAGCCGCTGCTCGGCGTCGGCGTCGTAGCCGCCGCTGCCCGCCAGCACGACGTGCAGGTCCCAGACCTCCTGGGCGAGCTCGCGGACCTCGTCGGGGCAGTCGATGTCGGACCACTCGGTGCGCACCCGGCGCAGGCCGGGGTCGACGAACTCGTCGATCTCGGCGGTCTGGGCGTCGGTGAGGTCGCGGCCGTGCTCGAGGCCGAGCTCCGCCGCGACCCGCGCCAGGACCGAGCGCCAGTCGTCGAGCAGGTCGTTGTAGAGCACGAACGTACGGCGGGCGTCACGCGTGGTGGCCTCGGTGAACAGCGCGACGTTGAGCCAGCTCGCGACGCGCGTCGTCTGCGCCTGCCGCGGCGACTCCCCCGCGTTGGTGTTCTTGTAGTAGGTGTCCTTGCTGCCGACCACCTCGGCGGGGTGACGGAGCATCGTCAGGAACGCGACGTCGGCACCACCGTCCGCGGCCGCCAGCCGCCACATCGGGAGGAACCAGCTGTTGCGGGGGTCCTTGACCAGCAGCTCGTTGCTCTCGGCGAGGTGGTCACGCACCCACGTGCCGACCTCCTCGCGCACGGCGTCGGCCGCGCCCGTCTGCGCGGTCAGGTCGAAGGCCGCCGGGCGGGCGTCGGTCAGCACGACCGAGGCCTTCCGCAGCAGCCTGGTCTGGAAGTCCACGGCCCAGCGGGGCTCGAAGAACCCGCGCGGGTTGGTGCGGTTGCCCGGGACCTCCGGCGGCGGGATGAGCAGGCCGGCCGACTTCAGGACTCCCGCGATGGTGCTGGTGCCGCTGCGCCCTGATCCGGCCACGACGACCACACGTGCCGCGCTGCTCGACCCCTCGGTGACGTTCGTCGGGGTGCTCATCAGGTGCCTTCCGGTCGGGGCGTGCAGGGGCCGGTGGTGCCCGCAGCGCACACCCTAGACTGACCGCGACCGTAGTGAGGAGCCCCCTTGGCACAGCGCGTGTACCTGCACGTCGGCACCCCGAAGTCCGGTACGACCTACCTGCAGGCAGGCCTCTGGCAGAACCGCGACGCACTGCGTGACCTCGGGCTCCTCTTCCCCGGCCGCGGCCCCTTCGACCAGAACCGCGCCTCGATCGTGGTGCGCAACGGCCGACACCTCCCGGACCGGAAGAGGACACCGAAGCTGTGGCAGCGGTTCGTCGCCGAGACCGCGGCCTTCGACGGCACGGTCGTCCTCAGCAACGAGTGGTACCTCGCCGCCTCGCAGGAGCAGATCGCCGCGGCCGTCGACCAGCTCGGTGGCGACGCCGTCCACGTCGTGGTCACCACGCGCGCCCTGGTCCGGATCGTTCCCGCCGCGTGGCAGGAGAGCCTCAAGGTGGGGCGTGGCCACAGCCTCACCGACTACGTCGAGGGACTGGGTGACGGCCGGATCAAGTGGACCTGGGACGTGATCGATCCGGCGGCCGTCGCGCGGCACTGGGCCGGCGTGGTCGGTCCCGAGCGGGTCCACGTGGTCACCATGCCCGAGCGCCCGACCCATGCCGGTCAGCTCTGGGAGCGCTTCGCCACGACCGTCGGCTTCGACCCGCACGCCGTGGAGCTGCCCCCGCGCGAGGCCAACGAGTCGCTCTCGGTGCAGGCGGCCCGGCTGATGCAGGAGTTCGGCCCGGCCCTCAAGGAGGAGGTCGACCGCCACGACGCGAGCTGGCGCGGGCACGCCCGCTGGCTGCGCAGCGCCGTGGTCCGGCAGGTCCTGACCGGGATCCCCGGCGACCCGATCGGCGTCGGCGAGGAGCTCCGCGCCGACCTGCTCGCCCGGGGTGAGCGCAGCGTCGCCGACCTGCGCGACCTCGGCTGCCCCGTGACCGGGGACCTGGCCGAGCTGCTCGACGGCACCGACCGCGACGGCGCCCGCCACCCCGACTCCGTGACCGGTGAGGAGCTGCTGGCGGTCTCCGAGCAGCTCGCCGTCGGCCTGCTCCGCGGTCGCATCGCCGCCGCCGGTGAGGAGCCGGACGATGACGGGACCGACGACGAGACCGACGACGAGACCGACGACACCGACGACGAGACCGAGGACGAGACCGTGGCCACCCCCGATCTGCCCCGCCCCCGCGGGACGAAGGACCGTCGCGCCCCCGGCGTCGACTACGCCGACACGGTCGCGACCCTCGCCGGCGACGTCGCCGGCCGGACCCGCCGCTGGACGTTCATGGTGCCGTCGGCGTACGCCGCGGGCGGGATCGCGCGCACCGTCTTCACGACCGCCAACACCCTGGCCGCCCGCGGTCACGAGGTCCGGATCCTGACGCTGGGCCGGTCCTCGGCCGAGCCGAAGTTCCACCTCGACCCGGACGTCGAGCTGGTCGCGCTCCAGGACCGCTACGACCCGGACCGCCCCGACAAGCCGCGGCGCGCGACGAAGAACGATCCCGACGCCGACCCGGCCCTGCGCGAGCTCGACCGGACGCCCTCGCGCCTGGTCGACGGTGCCAAGAAGACCTTCTCCGCGCTGGTCGACCAGCTGCTCCGCGAGCAGCTCGAGGGCCGCCCGCCGGGCGTCATCGTCAGCACCCGGCCGGAGTTCGCGGTCGCGGCCGCGCTGTGGAGCGACCCCGGCTCGATCCTGCTCCACCAGGAGCACCTCTCGTTCGTGCCGCGGCCCGAGCCGCTGCGTGCGGCCCTGCGCGACCTCACGCTCGGCCGCGGACCGGCCCGCTCGATCGACGCGCTGCTCGCGCTCACCGAGGCCGACCACGAGCGGTGGCGTGACTACCTCGCCGAGGGCGGGGCGCAGGACGCCGTCCGTACCGGCGTCATCCCCAACCCCACCCCGTTCGAGGTGGGCGAGCCGGCGCCGCTGACGACGAAGGTCGTGATCGCGGCCGGCCGGCTGACCGCCCAGAAGGGCTTCGAGCGGCTGATCGACGCCTACGTCCCGCTCACGCGCAGCCACCCCGACTGGCAGCTGAAGATCTACGGCGACGGTCAGCGCTGGGACGACCTCAACGCGCAGGTCACGGCGGCCGACGTCGGCGACCGGATCCTCATGGGCGGCGTCACCGACGAGCTCGAGGCCGAGCTGGCCGACAGCGCGATCTACGCCATGTCCTCGCGCTACGAGGGCCTGCCGATGGTGCTGCTGGAGGCGCTGAGCAAGGGCGTCCCTCCGGTCTCCTTCGACTGCCCCGAGGGTCCGCGCCAGCTGATCGACGACGGCGTCAACGGGCTGCTCGTCCCCGAGGGCGACGTCCCCGCCCTCACCGTCGCCCTGCAACGGCTGATGGACGACGAGGACCTCCGGCGCCGGCTCGGCGCCCAGGCCCTCGAGACCGCCCGCGACTACGAGGCCGGCGCCGTCGCCGACCGCTGGATCGCGCTCGCCGAGGAGATCGCCGCCGAGCGTTGACCTGGCGTGTGCCTGAGAGTGCGCTCTGGCGCACTCCGGCACACGCCGCGACTAGCGGCGGAGCCTGCGGACGACCGGCGGGGCATGCTCGGCGCCGGGTCAGCGGCGATCCGCCGGGTCGCCGGCTGCTTCGTCGGCTGCGGCCCGTCGGTGAGGACCAGGGGGACGAGGACGTCGAGGGCCCGCTCGAGGAGCTGGGCGTCCGTGAGGTCGTCAGGGGCGGTGCCACCGTCGGGGAACGCGGGGGCGAGGTCGGCGAGGTCGCCGACGACGCGGCAGCCCGAGGCGCGGATGGCGTCGAGCATCTCGGTCGACACCTCGCGGGTGCGGTCGCGGAACGCCTCGGGGACCGACAGGTTGCCGCCGGTCCGCTCCCTGACCAACCGGCGCTGGGCGAGCCGGCGCTTGATCTGGCGGGAGTACGTCGGCCACGGGACGTCCTCGGGCAGCCGGGCGACGACCCGACGGAGCAGCTCGGTCTCGACCGTGCCGAGCGAGGGGTTGCGCGGCTTCTCCGGGATCACGTAGGCCGCGTCAGGCAACCCGGCCGCCTCGACGAAGCGCCGCCACAGCACGTCCGGGTCAGCGCCCGAGGGGGGGACGGTCACGATCGCGACGTTCTCGGGCCCGGTCACCGAGGCCCAGCGCTCGGCGACGGAGGCGAGGTTCTGGCCACGCCACATCCCGGTCGCGGCTCCCGGCCCGTCCCAGGCCTCGAAGGTGTCGGTGAGGAATTGCTCGTAGGTGACCGTGTCGCCGTTCTTCACCCCCTCCTGCCAGACCGCCGGGAGCTGCCGGCCGAGGTCGCGACAGGTGATGACGACCCGCAGGGTGCGGTCCGGGAACGACTGGGCCGCCCGCTTCACGATCTTGCGCTTGGAGCCGCCGAGGATCTCGTGCGAGAGCAGCGTCGGGCCGTCGTGGGCGTCGATCTCCGCGACCGTCCGCTCCCACGCTCCCTCGGCGTTGTCGAAGCTGTGGCCGCGGAAGCCGGAGTCGCGCAGGCTCAGCGCCTCGATGAAGTGGCCCTGGTTGGAGCCCGGGTAGAGGTAGCCGTGCTTGGCCAGCAGCGCCCGGTTCCCCGCGAGGATGTTCTGGAGCGAGGTGGTGCCGCTCTTCGGCGTCCCGATGTGCAGCGTGACGGGGTACGGGGGAGGGCATGGCGTGCACGCTACCGGCCGGACCGGCGGACCAGCCGTCGTCCGAGCCGGGCCGCGACCTGGTCGGGCGGACCGTCGGGCACCGGGGTGCCGGGCAAGCACCGCTCCCACGCGGCCGCGAGGGCTCGTGTCACCTCGTCCGGGTCGGGAGGGGGTACGTCGTCGGGTGCCGTGTCCGGTCCGGTCACGGGAAGCTCCTCGCGCCCACCGACCAACCGGACGCCGTGCCGGTCGACCGCCTGGAGGATCTCGGCGTTCAGGCCCCGGGCGACCGCGACCCCGGCGCGGCCGAGCACGGGCCGGCCCTCCTGCGCCCGGAGCGGCAGCAGCGCCTCGAGCAGCCGCCCCCGGACCTTGGTGTAGCGCTTCTTGTCCAGCGGCTCGAGCGCGCGGTTGATCCGGACCAGCGCGTCGCAGGACGCGTAGCCCAGCGACTCGTTGGAGCGGCGGCCGGCGGCCTCCGGATCGCCGGCGTCGAGCCCGGCCGCGTCGCAGAAGCGCCGCCACAGGGCGGTCGGCTCGGAGCCGGACGGTGGGACGACGAGGACCGACGTCCCGGCCAGCCCCTCGACACCACCCCACCGGCGCAGGATGCCGGGCACGTCCTGGGCCCGCCGAAAGCTCTTGACCGCCTTGCTGCGCCGGCCCGTGCCGGTGCCGGCCATCTTCTCCAGCCGGCGCTGGTACGCCGCCCAGTCGTCGACCCCGCGGTTCCGGGTGAAGCTCTGCCACTGCGCCGGGACGGCGCCGTGCTGGTCGCGGACGGCCAGCACGATCTCGACCGGCGTACCGGCGAAGGAGGAGACGATCTGCTGGGCGCGCGGCGGCCGCGCGAAGCTCAGGAACTCCTGGGAGAACACGGCGACGCCGTCGCGTCCGTGCACCTCGTCGACGAGCGCCTGCCACGCCTCGGGCCGACGCTGCTCGGTCGGTCGCAGCAACCGCCTGACGGCCGCGGTCTGGGCACCGAACGTGCCCCCGACGTACCACCCACCGGCCGGTTCGAGGACCCCGCTGCTCAGCACGTCCTGGAGGTAGGTCGTGCCGGACTTCATGGTCCCGATGTGCAGGACGACGCGATCAGCCACGAGGACAGTCAACCTCAGCGGAGCTTGTAGTCCTCCAGCAGGCTGCGCCCGATGATCATCTTCTGGATGTCGGAGGTGCCCTCGCCGATCAGCATGAACGCCGACTCGCGGTAGAGCCGCTCGATCTCGTACTCCTTGGAGTAGCCGTAGCCGCCGTGGATCCTGAACGACGCCTCGACGACCTCGTTGCAGTACTCCGACGCGAGCAGCTTGGCCATGCCGGACTCGACGTCGTTGCGCTCCCCGGAGTCCTTCATCCGGGCAGCGCGCACCATCATCGAGTGAGCGGTCTCCACCTTGGTCGCCATCTCCGCGAGCCGGAACAGCACGGCCTGGTGCTGGGCGATCGGCTTGCCGAAGGTCTCGCGCTGCTGGGCGTAGGCGATGCCGAGCTCGAAGGCGCGGTTGGCGATGCCGCACGCACGAGCCGCGACGTTGACGCGGCCGACCTCGACGCCGTCCATCATCTGGTAGAAGCCCTGCCCCGGCGCCTCGCCGAGGACCTGGTCGGCGCGGACCCGGTGGCCCTCGAGCACCATCTCGGTGGTGTCGACGCCCTTGTAGCCCATCTTGTCGATCTTGCCGGGGATGGTGACACCGGGCGCGACCTCGCCGAAGCCCGGCTCCTTCTCGACCAGGAAGGTCGTCATGTTCTTGTAGACCGACTCCGCACCCTCGTCGGTCTTGGCGAGCACGGCGACCAGGGTCGAGGTCCCGCCGTTGGTCAGCCACATCTTCTGGCCGGTGATCTCGTAGCCGTCCTCGCCCCCGTCGGTGATCCGGGTCGCCTTGGTCTTCACCGCGGAGACGTCGGAGCCCATCCCCGGCTCGGACATCGAGAAGGCACCCCGGACCTCGCCGGTCGCCATCTTCGGCAGGTACCGCTTCTTCTGCTCCTCGGTGCCGTGGCGCATCAGCATGTACGCCACGATGAAGTGGGTGTTGATGACGCCGGACACGCTCATCCAGCCGCGGGCGATCTCCTCCACGCACAGCGCGTAGGTCAGCAGCGACTCCCCGAGCCCGTCGTACTCCTCGGGGATCATCAGGCCGAAGATGCCGAGCTCCTTGAGGCCCTCCACGATCTCGGTGGGGTACTCGTCGGCGTGCTCGAGCTCGGTGGCGACCGGGAGGATCTTCTCCTCCACGAAGGTGCGCACCGCCTTCAGGATCTCCTGCTGGTCCTCGGTGAGGCCGTCGGTCTGGCACAAGCGACCCATGGTGGAGGGCTCCCTTCGTCCGGTCAGCGAGCAGGTTACCGGCGCGTCAGGTCCCCGACGCCGGACTGTGACCCTTCGCACGCAGCCAGCGGGGCTTGCGCCACGTGGTCGCCTCCAGGTCGACCACCCGGGCGGCCAGGTCGTCGCGTTCCCCGGTCAGCGCGGTGACCTGGCGCGTGAGGGTCTCGGCCTCCGCGCTGACCCGGCGGAGCCGCACGAGCATCTCGGCCAGGACCTCCGGGAGCGCGTCGAGCTTGGCCAGCTCGTCGACGTCGTCGGGGTGGCGACTCATCTCGGCGGCCGGCTCCGGCAGCAGGTCGTCGAGGTCACCGTGCACCTGGTAGCCACCCGCGGCGATGGTGTCGATCCAGTACTGCGAGACGACCCGGAGCCGCTCCACGAGGGCGGGCGGCGTGACCGGCTTGTCCGACCGGCCTCGGGTGAGCAGGGTCTGGGCGAACCAGCGCTTGGCCAGGCGTGAGTGCCACGGCTGCGGGAGCCGGTCGTCGACCTCGGCCAGGACGTCGCGCAGCAGCGCGACCTGCGCCGTGCCCAGCGACTCGTTGCGCCGGGGCACCTGGCTGAGGTCGACCGCGTCGGCCGGCAGGCCGAGCGCCTCCGCGAAGCGATCCCACAGAAGGTCGGCGGGAGCGCCCGCGCGGGGGCAGATGACGACGTGGGTGTTCTCCGGCGGGGCCACGACCGACCAGCGGTCGAGCAGCCGGCCGAGGTTCTGCGAGCGCCAGAACGACGTCGCCTCGCGCGGGTCGTCGGGGAGGTCGGCAAGCAGCCGGTCGGCGTACTCCGTGAAGGAGTGGGGGTCGCCGTTCTTGACCTGCTCCTGCCACTCCGCGGTGGCGGTACGGCCGAGGTCGCGTGCGGTGACGACCACGTGCACGTCGTACCCCTCGAGCTGCTGGCGGATGGCCTCGATCTGGGCCCGGTTGGCCGAGCCGAAGATCTCGTGGCTGATCACGACGGTGCCGCCCAGGCGTCGGCCTCGGCGGAGCAGGTGGGCGAACGTGCCGGCGACGTCGTCGGGGTCCTGGCCCCACCTTGCGGCCGTGCCCACCATCTCCACGGCGGCGAGGAACATCCCCTCCTGGCGAACGAAGGGGTAGAGGAAACCGTGCTCCTTCAGCGCCTCCCGGTTGGACGCCAGGGCGGCCTGGATCGACGTGGATCCGGTCTTCGGGAGTCCGACGTGGAAGTACAGCCGCTGCGGGTCGGCGTCCGGAGGCCCGGCGGCGCCCTGGCCAGGAACGGTCACGCGGACAGCCTAGGGCTCCTCGTCGTCCACGTCAGGGGTCGGTCCGGGCCGACTGGTCCAGCGCCGGACCTTGCCCCGGAGTCCCCCGCCCGAGCCGGAGCGCCTCTCCAGGGCAGCCTCGCTGCGCAGGGTCAGCACCGTCCCGAGGGCCTCGACCGCGGCCCGGGACACGGCGTCCTCGGTCGGCGCGGTGTCGTCGGCGGCGAAGGCCGAGTCGAAGCAGCGCAGGTCCTCGAGGGTGCCGACGACGTCGTAGCCGGCCTCGACGATCGCGGCCACCTGCTCCTCGGCGACGCGCACGCACCACTCGCGCACCTCTGCCGGGACCAGGATCCGGTCACCGCGCTGCTCACCGAGGACCTGGGAGGCGAACCAGCGCTTCCCGACGTCGCCGTAGACCTGACGTCGTCGGTGCTCGTCGCTGAGCTCGCCGTTGACCCGGCGGAGGAGCTCGGCCTGGGCGATGCCGAGGCTGGTGTTGCTCGCGCCCTCCTGGGGCGCCAGCGTCGTGGGGTCGACGCCGAGGACGGAGCAGAACCGACCGAGCAGCACGTCGATCCGGCTGCCGAGCGGCGGCACCGTCACCACGTGGACCTGCGCGGGGGGGAGCAGGTCCTGCCAGCGGGACAGCACCGTGACCGGGTCGAGCTGGATCCACGGGTGCCGGGTGAGTCCGCGCTCCTGGTGGTCACGCAGCAGGGCGAGATAGTCGAGGTAACCGTCGGTCTTGCCGGACTTCAGCTCCTGCTGCCAGGACGACGGGAGCTGGCGGGCCAGGTCGCGGACCGTGAGCACCACGTGGACCTCGCGATCCCCGCACGCGGCCAGCAGGCGTCGTACCTGCTTGGGGCGGGCGGCGGCCAGCGACTCCTGGCTCAGCAGCACCCGCCGCGCCGCCCGGTCCAGCGCCTCGGAGAAGCGGTCGAGGGCGCGCGAGGCCGAAGCGGGATCACGCTCGGCGTTGTAGCGCTCGCGGACGTCCAGCATCAGCTCGAAGGCCTCGCGACGGGTCTCCGGGAGCAGGTCGAACCCGTGGTCCGCGAGCACCTCCGCGTTCTCCCAGAACACACCCTGGAGGTACGACGTACCGGTCTTCTGGAGGCCGAGGTGGAGGAAGACCTGGCGCGGCTGGTCGGGCTGCGGGTCGGGCACAGGACAACTCCTACGGCATCGCGGGCCGTGGCGGCAAACCGGTCAGTCGAGCGCGCGGAGCTGGGTCTCGCCCTCGGCCAGGCCGATCTCCCCGGTGCGGACCACGAGCCGGGTGCGCTCCTGGAGCATCACCGGGTTCAGGACGCGGTTGGCGTCCACCCGCTTGACGGCGCTGCCGCCCGGTCCCCGCTGGAGCAGGAACGTGCGCGCCATGTCGGACTGCCGCCAGCTGCGGTAGCAGGCGTCGCGGCACTGCCGCACCGAGCTGCCGCCCGCGGAGGCCGCGATCCGGGAGAGCCCGTTCTCGCGGCGGGTGAGCTCGGGGCTGCGGGTGAGGTAGCGGACCTCGACCCCGCGGCGCATCGCGGCGCGCACCTTGCGGAACACCGAGCGGAGCGCGAGCCCGCTGGTGACGATCTCGATGGTCTCGTCGGGCTCGGCGGCGGCGACGGCGGCGCTCACGGCGGCGACGCCCCGACGCCTGGCCACGTCGTCGCCGGTGGGGTCGCTGGCGAAGCGCTGGGTCATCGCCGGCGGGTCGACCAGCCAGCCCAGGCCGGCCACGACGGCGTCGTGGTCGGAGTGGAGCTCGACGGACCGCTGCTGCTGGGCGCCGAGCGCTCCGCCGCTGCGGTTGAACACGTAGTCGATGGTGGCGCCGTGGTGGTCACCGGTCGCGAAGTAGCTGCCCATCGTGTCGTAGGTCGGCACCATGCCGGCGTCGGTCAGCAGGTCGCGCGGGTAGCGGCCGCTCTTGTAGTGGACGTTGAAGTCGCCACCGACCAGCACGGGTCCCGCCGGGGAGAGCTTCTCGACGAGCTCGCCGATCCGGCGAACGGACGGACGGAGCAGGTCGGGCATGTCGTCGTCGAGCGGGGCGACGTGGGCTGCGACGACCGACAGCTGGCGGCCGTCGGCGGACCGCAGCGTGACCCAGTTGGCGAAGCGCAGGCCGAGCCGGATGTTGCGGCCCTTCGGGATCTCGCGGTAGTTCGAGACACGGAAGGTGCCGGAGTCGACCATGGTCCAGCGGTCGGTGCGCCACACGACGGGGGTGGCGGAGGTGTAGCGGTTCTTCCTCGACCGGTAGATCGCGTAGCCCTTCGGCGCGAGAACGCTGTCGACGCGCAGCGGCACCTCGTTGTAGGTGATGACGTCGGGATCGGCCTCGAACACCTCGCGGACGTCGGACTGGAAGCGCTCCACGGAGAGGCTGGACTTGATGTTCGCCACGACCATGGTCAGGTCGCTCACCGTCGTCGTGGACGACGAGGCGGCCTCCCCGGTCGGAGCGGCCTCACTGCCGGGCGCGGCGTCGGCCGCCGGGAGGGCGAGCGCTCCGGTGAGGGCGGTCGCTGCGGCGGCGAGCAGGACCAGGGGGCGGAGCGGGGTGCGCAGGCGACGGGGGGTACGTCGTCCGGGGGCGTGCGCGGTGGACATGGGGGGCTCCTCGACAGGGGGGAAGGGGGCAGTTCCGGGGGCTGAATCACAGGAAGCACACCATCCCCTTGAGTCACACGCAATCGGTTCCGGAGAACTACAGACCTGTAGTTCCCGGAACCTCGCCCAGGACCCTGCGGAGGGGGACTCAGCCGTCCTCGGGCAGGGCCGGGAGGCCCAGCGCCTCGGCCACGGCGGGAGCCAGCCAGCGCGCGTAGTCGGGGGTCATGTGCTCGGAGTCGCGCATCGTGATGAAGTCGCCGACGACGGAGGGGCAGATCCCGTCCGAGCAGAACCACCGCTCGGCGTCGACGAAGCCGACACCCGCGTCGCGGGCCGCCGCGAACGAGGTCGCGGCCTCGCGCTCGGCGTACGGGCCCGGTTCGAAGGCGCAGTCGCCGAGGTCGGGCCGGCCCAGGCTCAGGCAGACGCCGGTCTCGCGCGGGAGCTTGGGGGTGTTGCCGACGACCGCCACCTCATCCGCGACCTCGTCGAGCTGCTCGAACAGCTCGCTCCAGCCCTGCCGCAGCAGCTGGTGGTAGCGCTGGAGCTCGGGGCTGCCGGCGACGGTGTCGCCGGTCTCCGGATCCTGCACCCGGCCGGCGGAGGTCGAGACCACCACGAGCTCGGGCGCCAGGTCGGCGATGGTCTGCTGCGCCCAGTCCTTGAAGTCCTCGCAGCCCTCCCAGGCCCGACCGGTCGACCGCTCGATCTGGGTCAGGCTGGTCGCCATGCAGCCGCTGTAGACCAGCACGTAGACGCGGTGGCCGTCCTGCCGACCGATCTCCTCGATCGCCGGGGAGAGCGCCCGGGCATGGCTGTCGCCGAGGACCACGATGGACTTCTCGCCGTCAGGGTCGCCGATCGGGCACAGCTTCGTGGTGCCGGTGCGGTAGTCGCAGTCGCCCAGCGGCGCGGTCTGCGAGCGCAGGTCGAGCAGGCCGGGCACCAGCGTGCTGGGGACCGGTCGCCCCTCCTCGGCGGCGATCGTCGAGGCGCGCACCAGCGCGACGTACGGGTCGCGCCCGACCTCGTCGGGCTCGTAGTCGTTGGTCGAGATCGCCGGCTCGTCGGAGAACGTGCCGAGCCGGTAGTTCATGACCTGGCTGCTGGCGAGGACCACCGCGACCACGGTCACCACCGAGGCGGGGTAGATCGCGAGCGCCCGCGGCACCCGCTGCCACGGCTTGCCGGTGCGGAACGGCGTCTCCACGAAGCGGTACGTCGCCCAGCTCAGCGCGACCACGACGGCCAGGGTGAGCAGCCGCACGGGGACGCTGCCGAACCGCTCGGGTCCGAGGTTGCTGCGGACCAGCACGATGACCGGCCAGTGCCACAGGTACAGCGAGTAGGACAGGTCGCCGACGGTCACCAGCGGCCGGCTGCCGAGCACGCGGGAGACCAGCGCCGGCCGGTCACCGGCCCCCTCCCCCGCGACGACGAGCGCGGCGGTGGCCAGCACCGGCACCAGGGCGGCGTACCCGGGAAAGCTGGTCTGCAGCGTGTAGAGGACGGCGGTGGCGCCGATCACGACCAGGCCGAGGGTGGCCAGCAGCTCGCGCGCGCGGCGGGTCAGCGCCAGCGTGCGCGGCAGCAGGGCGCAGGCCGCACCGATCGCGAGCTCGTGGGCGCGGGTGAAGGCCGAGTAGTACGCCGTGGTCGGCGAGTCGTACGTCGCCCAGAGCGACCAGCCCAGGGAGGCCACGACCACGACTGCCAGCAGACCGCCCGCGACCCGGCGCAGGGCGGGACCGTCGACCGAGCCGCCCCCGCGGCGTCGTACGACCAGGACGCAGGCCAGGAGCAGCAGCGGCCAGAGCAGGTAGAACTGCTCCTCCACGGCCAGGGACCAGTAGTGGCGCAGCGGCGACGGGGGCTGGCCCTGGGCGAAGTAGTCGGTGCCGGTGAGCGCGAGGCGCACGTTGGCGGCGAACCCGGTGGCCCACAGGGCGTCGACGAGCACGGTCTGGGTGCGCAGCAGACTCAGGGTGACCAACGAGGCGACGACGGTCACCAGCGTGACCAGCGTGGCGGCGGGCAGGATCCGGCGCGCGCGGCGGGCGTAGAAACCGGCCAGGGAGACCGTCCCGTCCCGGTCGGCCTCGCGGAGCAGCAGCGCGGTGATCAGGTAGCCGGAGACCACGAAGAAGACGTCGACGCCGAGGTAGCCGCCGGTGAGGGCGGTGGGCGCGATGTGGTGGGCCATCACCAGCAGCACGGCGACGGCGCGGATGCCCTGGATGTCGGGCCGGAACCCGAGCGGGCCGCGCCGTGAGGGGTCAGCCGCCGACATGCGCCAGTGCGCTGATGAAGTAGTGGTCGCTGATCCGCTGGGTCACCGGCGTGGTGTCACGCCAGTAGCCGCTCCAGCTGGCGCCGATCCCCACCACCCAGTCGACCGGGAGCGGTGAGGGCGGCGGCGCGCAGCCGCTGGCGTAGCTGCCGCCGTTGGGGGCGACCAGGCCGGTCCGGGGCGCCACGCTGCAGTAGAACGCCTCGCGGTCGTTCATGTCCCCGGTCACGAACACCGGCAGCCCCTCGGCCTTGAGCCCGTTGACCACCGAGACGAGGGAGTTCTGGCCGGCGGAGCGCTGTGCGGCGTACACCCCTCCGCCGGCGGAGGGGTGGGTGTTGACGACGTAGAACTCGCGACCCGTGGCCAGGTGGCGCAGCCGCACGACCGGCTGCGGCCGGGGGGTGCCCATGAACGTGATCGTGAACTGGTCGGCGCTGACCAGCTCGAACATCCCCGGGTCCCACAGGATCGTGTTGTCGGTCTCCAGCTCGCCCCAGGCGAAGCCGGGGTACGCCGCCATGCCGGTCCGCGACTGGAGCGCCCGCAGTTGGTCGGCCTGGAGCTCCTGGGTGCCGAGGATGTCGACACCGTGCTTGGCGATCAGGTTGCCCGCGCCGACGTTGCGGGTGGACGCGGGCGGGTAGCGGGTGCGGTCTCCTCCGGCCGCGGTGTGCTGGCTTCCGAGGACGTTGAACGAGCCGATCCGGACGTCGAACGGCGCGCTGCCGTGGGCGAGCTTCTCGGCCCGCTCGGCCAGCACCTCCTCGGGGTCGACCTTCTTCAGCGAGGTCGCGTCGACCACGGTGCGCACCGGGAGGACCGGGCGACTGCCGACGACCTTCTGGGCCCGGGGCGGCGGGGCGATGCCGGCAGCGGCGGCGCTGACGTCGTCGTCGCCGAGCCGGACCAGCGCCACGGCGGCGAGGACGGGCAGCAGCAGGAGGAGCGCGAGGAGAGCCACGGCCGCCCGGGGAAGGCGGCGGCGCGCACCCTCGAGGGGTGCCCGATGGGCAGGGCTCGACACCGCCGCAAATTATCACGACGGCCCGGTCGCCACCGACCCCTCGCGGCCCTCCCGGAGCCGGCCCGGGCCGCTCGCTAGGGTGACGGCCATGCTGCTCACGGCCTCCACCGTCATGGATTCCCCGGAGAACGTGCAGTTCTTCGTCCGCGCCAACCTGGCCTCCGGCGTGGACCACATGATCGTGTTCCTCGACGCTCCGCAGGAGGCCGGTCAGGACCAGGTCGCCGAGCTGCTCGCGGCCGAGCCGAGGGTCACCTGCATCCGGACCGGCCGCAAGGCCTGGTGGACCGACGGCCGTCCCGCCGGGCTGAACGTCCGCCAGCGGATCAACGCGAACTGGACCCGCGCCCTGCTCGAGCCCTTCGACTGGGCCGAGTGGCTCTTCCACATCGACGGCGACGAGGTCGCCCGGCTCGACCGGGAGGCGCTGACCGCCGTCCCGGACGGGATCGACGCGGTCTGGCTGCCGCCCTGGGAGGCGGTCAGCCAGACGGACCCGCCGGGTCGCCCCACGAAGTTCAAGAGGCTGCTCGACGAGGACGACCTCACCCTGCTGCACGTGCTCGGGTCGCTCGACGAGCCCACCAACCAGGCCTACTTCCACGGCCACGTGATGGGGAAGACCGGCATCCGCCCGCGATCGGAGCTCGCGCTCGGCCTGCACGACGCGATCGCCTCCGACGGCGACCGGCACCAGCGTCACGAGGACGACCGGCTGGGCGTCCTCCACTACGACGCGGTCTCGGGCGTGGAGTTCGTGCGCAAGTGGACCGCGCTCGCCCGCGCCGGCCACGCCCGCTACCGCAAGTCGCGCGCGCCGATGGCGCGGGCGTTGAAGACGCTGATCGCCAAGGACCTGCCGGACGAGGTGCGCGAGACCTACCTGCGCCGGATCTACGAGCTCACCACGCGCGACGACGTCGACCTGCTCGACGACCTCGGGCTGCTGCTCGACGTCGACCCCGAGCACGAGCCGGTCGCCCCCCGCGACCTGCCCGCCGGCGCCGCCGAGGCGCTGGCCGCGCGCGTGGAGGAGATGCGCGGCGTCCCGAAGTCGGACTTCTACGTGCCCGATCGCGGGTCCGCGGACTCCCCCACCGCTCGCGCCCGTTCGGCGGCCGGCCGGCTGCGCCGGATGTCCAAGAGGTCCTGAGGGTCCGACGCGGGTCGCGATCCGTCAGCCGCGGCGCAGCACCCGACGCGCGATCCGACGAGCACCCGGGGGCAGTCGTCGGGCGACCTTCGAGCGCAGGGACGGCGGCGCCTCCGGTCCCGGCTGGGCCCCGCGCCGGCGCAGCTCGCGGACGTCGCCCAGCAACGTCGCCGCGAGGTCGACCGCGACCGAGGCGACCTCGGCGTCGGTGACCGATCCGGTGAGCCGTCGCTCCTCGAGCTCCTCGGGCACCCGGAGGTGCTCGACGTCGCCGACGACGTCGTACGGCGCGGAGCGCAGGTGCGCGACCGCGGCCTCGCCCCGGGAGCGACAGTCGGCGACCTGGTCGGGCTCGGGCCAGAACCGCTCGCCCGCGCGCGGCACCAGCCGCTCGTCGGCCAGGAACGAGCGGATGTAGACGCCGCGGTCGAAGGCCGAGCCGAACCCCTCGAGCGAGCCGTTGACGCGGCGCAGGGTCTCGGCCTCCACGACGCCCATCGAGGTGTTGGGGAACGAGGCGGTCAGGTCGATCCCGTCCGAGGAGAAGCCGACGACCTCGGCGAACCGCAGCCAGACGTCCTCGCGCGGCGCCGACGGGTCGAGCACGACCACGTGGATCCGCTCGGGAGGGACGGCGTGAGACCAGCGCTCGAGCACCAGCCGCAGGTCGAGCGTGCGCCAGTTCCAGATCGCGGTCGACTTCGCGGACTCCGAGCGGCCGTACTCCGTCATCGGGGTGGTCGCGCCGTTCTTGAGGCTCTCCTGCCAGCTCGCCGTGAACAGGCCGAGCGGCTCGCGCGCCGTGACGACCACGTGCACCTCGTCGGTCGGCAGCTCCTCGACCATCGCCCCGGCCTGCTCGGCGGAGGCGGCCGCGAAGAACTCGTGGCTGATCAGCCCGGTGCCCGTGGCCGTGTCGAGCTCGTCGACGATCCGGCGCCACGCGGTGCGGTGACGCTGCGGCGACCGGCCCTGGGCGGGGTCCTCGCGCACCGTGCGGGAGGCCCACAGGTGGTCGCGTCGCTCCGCACCCGGCACGACCACGCCGCGCGCACGCAGCTCGTCGCGGCGCGACCAGATGATCGTCTGGAGGTACGACGTCGCGGTCTTCGGCAGTCCGACGTGGACGAAGACCCGGTCCACCACTAGAGGGTCTTCCGGTACCGCTCGACCGCCGCGTCGACGGCGTCCTGGTCGCGCTGCGCGATCGGGACCAGCAGCTCCTGCACGACGTCGGCCAGCTCGGCCAGCCGCAGCTGGTGCTGGCGCATCTCGGCGAGGTCGGCCTCGAGGTCGGCGACCCGCCGCTCGAGCCGGCGTACGCCGAACAACGAGCCGCGCCTCGAGCTCAGGTCCACGCTGACCACTCTCCCACCACTCTCACCGTCGGACGGTCCCGGTTCGGGAGCCGCTTGATGTTCACCCGGGTCGCCCCGGACCTGCGCAGCAGCGTAGCCAGCGCGTCCGGGTCCGGCCGACCCACCATCCAGTCCGGCGCGTCCGACGTGGTGTCCTCGCGCGGCGCGTTGCCCTCGGCATCGAGCTCGCTGATGTGCAGGTCCGCGAGGAGTCGTCCGCCCGCGCCGCGGAAGGCCATGGCGCACAGCCGGGCCAGCGACTCGCGGCCGAAGGCGGAGGTGGCGTCCATGACGTGGCGGGCCAGCACGACCCGTGGCCTCGGGTCAGCGGCGAGGCGGGCACCCTCGGAGAGGGTGGAGCGCCACTCGGTCAGGTTGAGGGTGCGGACCTGGAGCGGCAGACCCTCGGCCTCGGCCACGGACTGCGCGTCCCGCAGCGCTCGCGGCACGTAGTCGTAGGCCGTCACCCGGACCCCCTGTCGGGCCAGCCAGACGCTGTCGGCACCGCGGCCGGCCCCGATGTCGAGCACCTCGGCCCCGGTCTCGGCAGCCAGCCGGGCCGCCCGGCGGGCCAGCACGGAGGGCTCGCGGAACGAGGTGTCCGGCTTCCCGCCGGCCCGCCGCTCCCAGTGCCGGATGCCGGGCTGGGTCCCGCGGAACCAGCCCTCCAAGCGCCCGGACCGTGCGGTCGGGCGTCGTGAACTTGAACGCGGGGTCCGGAACCTTCCAGCCCGGGCCGTACGTCGCGGCGAGCAGCCGCTCGGGCGCGGCGGGGACCGGCATGGTGCGGCCGCTGAGCTGGGCGGTACCGAGCGGGTGGATCCACTCGGGGCGGAACTCGGTCCCGATCTCGCCCATCAGGTAGAGCCGACCCCGGTCGAGGAAGCCGCCGAAGACGTCCAGCCCGCGGGTGACGCCTCCCTCCCGGACGTCGACCCGGAACGCCCCGCCGCTGTAGCGGTAGGTCGCGAAGCCGCGCCGGGCCAGGTCGCGCTGGACCCGGAAGGACTCGCGAGCGACGTCCGCCGGGCTGTCGAACCGGCTGACGTAGCCCAGGTCGGCGTCGGAGTCGTGGCCCAGGACCTTGCCCTCGCGAACCGCGCCGAGCAGGGTGCCGTAGGCGAGGAACGGGTCGAGACCGCACTCGCGCAGGGCCTCGATCACGGCCTCGGTGGCGTCGAGCAGGGCGTCGAGGTCGCGCTCGGAGCGACCCGCGAAGGTCGGCACGAGCTTCCCGGACTTGTCGAAGCCGAGCTCGTCGCCGCGAGGGTTGCGCACGTCGACGCGACCCTCACCGCTGCCGAGCACCAGCTCCTGGTCGAAGTACGACGCGCCGGTGGCCGAGTCGCGCACGGCGACCCGGCTGCGGCCGTCGAGGTGGCGGACCAGCGGTCGCGGCCAGGCGATCCGACGTACCGGTCCGAGGCCCTCGGTGTCGCGCAGCGTCCAGAACGTCCAGATCCGTCGGTCGTCGAAGCAGACGTCGAGGGCCCGGTCGTCGACCGCGACCAGCCGCACGCCGGCGTCGTCGACCGACCGGATCCGCGGTCTGGGCGCCACGCTCTGCCCGCCTCAGTCCTGCATCGAGGCGAACGGGTCGTAGGCGCCGCCGGTCACGGAGGTGCCGTCCTCGTAGACCGCGTTCTCGTCGCCGCCGAAGATCAGCTCGTCGTTGGTCGCCCGCGCGCTGCGCAGCTGGTCAGGAGGACAGTTCCGCTTGCCCCAGATGTTCTGCTCGTACCAGAAGTCGAGGTGCTCCTCGTAGCGCTTGACCCGCTTCGGGCTGCGGTAGAGGCCGAGGTTCTCGTCCGAGACCTTGGCCAGCCCCGACCAGTTCGCCGAGCCGTTGATCAGGGCGAAGCCGGAGCGGTCGCCGCCGTAGTTGCCGCGGATCGTCATCGACTTCAGGTGGAAGTAGTTGTCGAACTCGCCGTCGCAGTTGAAGTCCTGGGTCAGGTGCTTCATCGGCACCGGGCCGCGGCCGGTGTCCGCACGCAGCATCCGGCCGATGGAGATCCCGACCACGGTGTACCCGATCCGGATGTTGCAGCCGTTGTCCCACATCGTGCGCAGCTTGGTGGCCAGTCGGGCGCCGCGGCTCTGACGGATCACGTCGGGGGCGATCTGGATCTTGGTACGGCCGGTGCCGGTGTTGGTGGCGCCCCGGCACTTCACCCGGTTGAGCGTCTGCATGATCGGGTCGACGGCCTTCTTGCCGCGGACCGGGAAGGCGATCAGTCGGAACTTGGCGAGCTTCTTGTCGGCGTACGCCGGGAAGACCGGCTTGTCCTTGGCGGCCTGGTTGAAGATCCGCGTGTAGAACTCCCAGACCTCGCGGTTCCGGGTGTGGGTGTAGATGTCGTTCCACTGGTTGGTGGTGGAGGCGATGGTGAAGTTCGCCGAGCCCTGCATCACCACGCGCTTGGCCCTGCCCGCCTGCGAGAACAGGAAGAACTTGGAGTGGGCGGAGCCGTTCTGGCTGCGGCAGGTCCCCGTGCACAGACGCGCCCAGCTGTTGCGCTTCCTGGGGTGGTTCTCGTTCCAGACCCGCAGGCTGCGGCGCAGCCGCTGGAAGGGCGGGTTGTCGATCTGGGTCACGTTGCGGTCGTCCATGATCAGCCGGACCCGGATGCCGCGCTTCTGCGCGCGCAGCAGCGCGTCGGTGCCCTCGGAGGTGAGGAAGTTCCACGAGAAGATGTCGATCTCGCCGTTCCTCGGCACCGAGTTGATGGACCGCATGACGCGGCGGAAGATCTTGCGCTGCTGGGTGCTGCCCCCCACGGGGCTGTTGAACGTCGGTCCCGGCTTCGGGGTGAAGTGGTCGGGCGCGGCCGAGGCCGGGATGGTGCTCGTGGGCAGCATCAGGCCGACCGTGGCGAGCATCAGGGCAAGAGTCCTGACGAGCATGAAGAAGTCCCCTCGTGGTGGTGGCATGGCAGTGCGGCAGTCGGCCGCACACGGATGACTCAGGCAGCGCACCGACGGGTTGCAGCGCGATAGTCGCGGTCCTCGTCGAGCGATCCCTGGGCCTCGTAGACGGTCCCGCCCAGCACGCCCCAGTAGCTCTCGTCGAAGACGACCAGCCGCTGGCCCGAGGAGCAGCCGACGGCGTCGCGCTCGACGTAGGCACCGGCGTCGTCGACGCAACCCTGGTAGGTGCGGGGCAGGGCGCTCCCATCGGCCCAGACCTGGGTGCAGTCGGGTGCGTCGGCGGGAACGTCCGTGGCGCTCTCGGACTCCTCGGGTTCTGGGGAGTCCGACTCCGTCGTCGACGGGCTGGAGGCCGGGTCGCCCGCCTGCTCGGTGGCGTCGCCGCAGCCGGTCAGCGCGGTGAGCGCGACCGCCAGCAACACCGACGCCCCGAGGCGCCGAACAGTCAGGTGACCCATGGCACGCACTATACGCGGCGCGCACACCGCGGACCGCGACCACGCGCGTCGAACCGGTCACGTCGGACCCGGCCCGGCCGGTAGCCTCGACGCGTGAGCACCACCCCCACCCGCGTGTACGCCGCGCGCCTCGTCGGGCTGCCGATCTTCGACCCCCAGGGGGACCAGGTCGGCAAGGTCCGCGACCTCGTGGTGGCGGTGCGGTCGGAGGTCAACCAGCCCCGCGTGCTGGGCCTGGTGGCCGAGGTGTTCGGCCGCCGCCGGATCTTCGTGCCGATGACCCGGGTGACCAACGTGGACCGCGGACAGGTGTACACGACCGGGCTGCTCAACATGCGCCGCTTCGAGCAGCGCCAGACCGAGACCCTGGTCATCGGCCAGATGCTCGAGAAGACCGTCACCATCCCCTCGACCGGGGTGATCGGGACCGTCTACGACGTCGCGATGGAGCAGGCCCGCAGCCGCGACTGGGTGCTCTCCCGGGTCGCCGTGCAGGAGACCGCGAGCAAGTTCCGCCGCCGGGGGCAGACCCACGTCGTGGAGTGGGCCGAGGTGGACGGCCTCACCCGGCGCGACCAGACCCAGGGCGCCAACCTCCTGATCGCCCAGCTCGCGGAGATGAAGAGCGCGGACGCCGCGCAGGTCCTCCATGACCTGCCGGTCGATCGGCGGACGGCAGTGGTGGCCGCGATGGACGACGAGCGGCTCGCCGACGTCCTGGAGGAGCTGCCCGAGGAGGACCAGGTCCAGATCCTCGGTGACCTCGACGTCGAGCGCGCCGCCGACGTCCTGGAGGAGATGTCCCCCGACGACGCGGCCGACCTCATCGCCGACCTGCCGCCCGACCAGGCGGCCACGCTGCTGGAGCTGATGGAGTCCGAGGACGCCGAGGACGTGCGGCGGCTGATGTCCTACGCCGAGGAGACCGCCGGCGGCATGATGACGCCCGAGCCGGTCATCCTCGGGCCGGACGCCACCGTGGCCGACGCCCTCGCCCAGGTCCGCCACCCCGACCTCCCGGTGTCGCTCGCCGCGATGGTCTACGTGTGCCGCCAGCCGCTGGAGACCCCGACCGGCCGGCTGCTCGGGTGCGCCCACATCCAGCGGTTGCTGCGCGAGCCGCCCTCGACGCTGGCCGCGGCCGCGGTGGACGCCGACCTCGACGCCCTGCGTCCCGAGGCGACGATCGACGAGGTCGCCGCGCACTTCGCGACGTACAACCTGGTGGCCGCGCCCGTGGTCGACGACGAGGGGCGGCTGCTCGGTGCCGTCACCGTCGACGACCTGCTCGACCACATGCTCCCCGAGAACTGGCGCGACCTGACCACCGGGACCGCCCCCTCGCCGGGGGTGGCCAGTGGCTGAGTCGCGCCGTCCCGAGTCCCGCCGCAAGGGGCTGGACACCCCCACCGAGGTCCGACGCCCGCTGCTGAAGCGGCCGACCTACGACGCCGACGCGTTCGGCTCCTTCGCCGAGCGGTTCGCCCGGTTCATGGGCACGGCCCGGTTCCTGGGCTACATGACGCTCTTCGTCGTCGTGTGGTTGCTCTGGAACGTGCTGGCCCCCGACGGCTGGCGCTACGACCCGTACGCCTTCATCTTCCTGACGCTGATGCTCAGCCTCCAGGCGTCCTACGCCGCCCCGCTGATCCTGCTCGCGCAGAACCGGCAGGAGGACCGCGACCGGGTGATCGCCGAGCGGGACCGGCAGACCAACGCGCGGGGCCACGCCGACATGGAGTTCCTGGCGCGCGAGGTGGCGTCGCTGCGGATGGCCGTCGGCGAGGTCGCGACCCGCGACTTCCTCCGCTCCGAGCTGCGGGCGCTCCTGGCCGAGCTCGACGAGCGGGTCAGGGACGAACCCGACGAGACCGACGCCACGTCGGACTCCTGAGGGACGGCAACTACGCTGGGCGCATCATGAGTACCTCCCTGCTGGACCGCGTCAACGCTGCACTCGCCACGGTCGACGACCCCGAGATCAAGCGCCCCATCACCGACCTCGGCATGGTCGAGTCCGTCGACATCTCCGCGGAGGGCCTGGTCCGGGTGACCGTCCTCCTCACCGTCGCCGGCTGCCCCCTCAAGGACACGATCAACCGCGACGTCACCACCGCCGTCGGCAAGGTCGACGGCGTGACCGGGGTCGAGCTCGAGCTGGGCGTGATGAGCGCCGAGCAGCGCTCCGGCCTCCAGGAGACGCTCCGCGGCGGCCAGGCCCAGCGCGAGATCCCGTTCTCCCAGCCCGGGTCGCTCACCAAGGTGTTCGCGATCGCGAGCGGCAAGGGCGGCGTCGGCAAGTCCTCGGTGACGGTCAACCTGGCGCTGGCGATGGCCCACCAGGGACTCAAGGTCGGCATCGTCGACGCCGACGTCTACGGCCACAGCGTCCCGGCGATGATGGGCGTGGCCGACACCCGGCCGACCCAGGTCGAGGACCTGATCATGCCCGTCCCGACCGCCTCCGGCGTCTCGGTGATCTCGATCGGCATGCTGAAGCCGCGCCGCGACCAGGTCGTCGCCTGGCGCGGCCCGATGCTCGACCGGGCGCTGGTGCAGATGCTCTCCGACGTCTACTGGGGCGACCTCGACGTCCTGCTCCTCGACCTGCCGCCGGGCACCGGCGACGTGGCGATCTCGCTGGGCCAGCACCTCCCCGGCGCCGAGGTCCTCGTCGTGACCACGCCGCAGGAGGCCGCTGCCGAGGTGGCCGAGCGGGCCGGCACGATGGCCTCGATGATGCACCAGCGGGTCGTCGGGGTCGTGGAGAACATGAGCTTCCTCGCCTGCCCCCACTGCGGCCCGTCCCACGAGCTGCAGATCTTCGGCTCCGGCGGTGGCGACCGGGTCGCCGCGACCCTCTCCCAGCGCTTCGGGTACGACGTCCCGGTCCTCGGCCGGGTCCCGCTCGACACCTCGCTGCGCGAGGGTGGCGACATCGGCAAGCCGATCGTCGACTCCGACCCCACCGCTCCCGCCGCCGTCGTCCTGACCGAGGTCGCCGAGCGACTCGCCGGACGCAGCCGCGGGCTCGCCGGCATGCAGCTCGGCCTGACCCCCTCGGACAAGCTGTAGGTTCGGGCTCGTGTTCGGGGTCGGTCTTCCGGAGATGACGGTCATCGCCCTCGTGGCGGTGGTCGTGTTCGGCCCTGAGCGGCTTCCCGAGTTCGCCCGCCAGGCCGGCCGGTTCCTGCACCGGCTCAAGGTCTTCGCGACCGGCGCTCGCGATGAGCTCCGCTCCGAGCTCGGCCCCGGCTTCGCCGACCTCGAGCTGCGCGACCTCGACCCCCGCTCCATCGTCCGCAAGCACGTGATGGAGGCGATGGAGGAGGCCGAGGCCGAGGTCTCCCGCACCAAGCGCCGCGGTCAGCGCCCTCTCGCCGAGGGCGAGGTCCCCCCGTACGACGCCGAGGCGACGTAGGCCATCCTCGGTCTCAGCGGTTGCTCTGCACCCCGGCCACGGCGGCGAACGCGACCAGGTCGAGGCGGCCGGTGCCGACCTCGACCTCGACGAAGTCCTGACCGACG
>CAWGVI010000006.1:0-168970 GCA_963826015.1 uncultured Actinomycetota bacterium
ATCACCTAGCTCCACCGATCGAAGCCCCCGAGCCGCACGGCTCGGGGGCTTCGTCCTTCCCGGACCTGCTCAGCGGTACAGCGCCCCGAGCGGCACGGTGCCGGCGGCGCGGGCGACGTCCGCAGGGACCCTCTCCGTCGAGACCAGCTCCTCGCGAGCGGTGCCGCCGGAGACGTCGAGGGTGAGCACCAGGCCCTGGCCGGGCGCGTACAGCTTGTACTCCAGGGCGCGCGGCTCGAGGGCGTTCGTGTCGGCGGTGAGGATCGCGTCGGTGACCGGGCCGTCGGGCGTTGCGATCTGCTGGTCGAGCGCGAGCACCGCGCCGTTGTCCTCGGCGTTGCCCGCGTCGTACTCCTGGCGGTAGGCATCGCCCGGTGCCGGGTCGGCCGGCATGATGATGCCGGGCAGGGCGCCGTCCGCGCCGGCCTCGAAGGATCCGTCCCGGGTGGTGACCCGGCCGTCCTCGAACTCCGCGGTGTCCTCGCCGAGGTACCAGACGTTGCCGTCGGCATCCTGGGCGTACCAGTCGAACGTGTCCTCCACGACCTCCCCGCCCTCGGTGACGGTGTCGCGCACGACGAGGGCCTCGATCCCGTTCTCGACCGTCGTGGTGCGGCTGGTCACCGTGACCACGACCCGCAGCGGTGCTTCACCGACCGCAACCTCGCGGTAGGTCCACCGGGTCCCGGGCTCGAGCGGGAAGTAGGGGTGCTCGGACCCTGCCGTGAACGTGGCGGGATCGAGGTCGACGGACTCATCGCCGCGAGGAAGGCCCGGGCCCGTCGGCGACTCCTCGTCCGCCGCTCCACCGCAGCCGGTGAGGACGAGCAGCAGGGACGCGGTGAGGAGTGGTCGTGGGTTCATGACCCCAGCGTCCTCAGCCGGGCTGAATCCCTGCTGAAGCGCGGGGAGTCGACCGATGTCACCCTGACCGACCCCGACGGCAACCAGTTCTGTGTGGCGTCCCGCTCCGAGGCAGCCTCGCTCGGCTGGGCGCCCTCAGCCGACGAGGGAGGTGACCGCCTCGGCGAACACCTCGGTGTGCCGGTCGACGTCGGCGGGGGAGTGGAACTGCGAGAACAGGCTCATGTTGTGGAAGGGCGCCAGCAGGACGCCGCGGTTCACGGTCCACAGGTGCATGAACGCGTCGAGCTCCTCGTCGACGGCGGCCGCCGCCTGGGCGCCGGTGCGCGGCGGCGGGCAGAACCAGTACTCCGCCCGGCACCCGAGCCGCTGCACGTGCCACGGGAGGTCCTGCTCGTCGATGACGGCCTGGATGCCCTCGGTGAACCGCTCCGCGAGCGGGATCGCGACGTCGAAGTCCTCCTGCCGCAGCGCCGTGCTGAGCGTTGCGCGGACCGCCGCCATCGCCAGCGCGCTCCCGGTGAGCGTGCCGCCGACGCCGGCGACGTCGATGTCGTGGCCGAGCATCGGCCCCGAGAGCCGGTCGGCCACCTCGGCCGTCATGCCGTACGCCGCCACCGGGATCCCACCTCCGATCGGCTTGCCCATCACCACGAAGTCGGGGTCCAGGTCCCAGGCGGCGGTCGCGCCACCCGGGCCCGCGCAGATCGTGTGGGTCTCGTCGTTGACCAGGAGCACGCCGTGCCGCCGGGTGATCTCCCGGACGCCGGCGAGGTAGCCGTCCCCGGGCAGCACGATGCCGATGTTGGTGAGCGCGGGCTCCATCAGCAGGCAGGCCACGTCGCCCTCGGCGAGCCGACGGTCGAGCGCGTCGAGGTCGTTGAACGGCACCACGGCCGTGGTCACGGCGACGTCGACCTGGGGGCCGAGGGCGCCGGGTCGCGGCACGACCAGGTCGCCGGCGCGGCCGTGCTCGAGCACGGCGAGGGTCTCATCGACAGTGCCGTGGTAGCACCAGTCCATGACCGCGATCCGGGGCCGGCCGGTCAGGTGCCGGGCGAAGCGGAGCACGAAGCGGTTGGCGTCGGTCGCGGTCATCGCCATCTGCCACAGCGGTACGCCGAACCGGCGGGCCAGCTCCTCCGCCACCCAGGTCGCGTCGCTCGTGGGCAGCATCGTGGTGATGCCGCGCTCGGTCCGCTCGCGGACCGCCTCGGCGACGGCCGGCAGGCAGTGGCCGGTCATCGAGCCGGTGTCACCGAGGCAGAGGTCGACGTACTCGATCCCGTCGACGTCGGTGAACCGGCCGCCCTGCGCGGAGTCGACGTACAGCGGGAACGAGCCCGGCCACCGGGTCATCCACGGCATCGGGACCCCGGCCAGCAACGACCCGCGCGCGGCGGCGGCGAGCTCGGCGGAGCGGGGGTGGTCGTCGATGAAGCGCTGTTCCTCCTGCTGGTGGAGGGCGGCGAGCCGGTCGCGGTTGATCATGGGAGCAATCTAGGGGCAGGAGCCGACGCAGGGAGTCCGTCCAGTGGGCGCCGAGGGTCGCCCAGTGCGTGGCGCGGGCCGGACCGAGCACGCGCCGGGGATCCGGGCGGCGAACCACTCGCCGCCGGGCAGTGCCCGTTCGTCGAGCTCGCCGTCCAGAGCACGGTCGGGCACCGGACGTCGCCGGCCCGCGTCGGCCACGCCCTGGTCAGGAGCGCCGCGTCGCGGAGGTAGCCGTCGAGGTCGGTCAGGGCCTCGCGCACCGAGGCCGCCACGGCGGTCGGGCCCGCTGCGGCCACGAGGTCCGCGTCGGCGGCGGGAAGCGTGGCCAGCCAGCGCTCGGTCAGGGCGGAGTCGTCGGGGTCGTCGGGGCGGAGGCTGGCGACCCACTCCTCGAACCCGGGTCGGTACGACGCCACCAGGTCCTCGACCGACGTGGTGTCCTCGGCGTCCATCGGGAGCGTCGCCACGACGCCGAGGGCGTCGACGCGCTGCGGGTGGAGCGCGGCCAGGGTGACGGCGTACGCACCGCGACCACACCCGGGCGCAGCGCCCGGACGTCCCGAGCAGGTCGAGCACCGCCACCACGTCGTCGGCCACCGACGCTGGCTGGACGCGTGGCGGGTCGAGGTGCCGTAGCCCGGTCGGTTGACGCACAGCAGCCTCACCCCCGCCTCGCGGGCACCGGCCTCACCGCTCCTCGCGGCCCACCGGGTGTCCGGGCAGCCGTGGTGGAGGACGACGACCGGACCCGCGTCGGCGCCGCCGAGCCAGCACTGCGCCGTGCGACCGTCCGGCAGGATGAGCCACGACCCGACCTAGTGACGTCCCGTTCGGGCGGGAGGATGGAGCCGTGACCGAGCCCGTCCGCCCCGCCCGACCACACCAGAAGCTCACGCCCGACGGACGTCGGATGCGTGAGGTGCTCAGCTACTCCCGCCGGGGCAGCCGGTTCACGCCCAGCCAGGCCGAGGCCTGGCAGGCGCACGCCGCGGACTGGTTCATCCCCGAGGAGCGGGTCGACGACCCCGACTTCGACCTCGCCGACTGGTTCGGCCGGGAGGCGCCCCTGGTCGTCGAGGTCGGGCCCGGGGTCGGCGAGGCCACCGGCGTGCTCGCCGCCGCCCGCCCCGACCACGACGTGCTCGCCCTCGAGGTGTGGCGCCCCGGCATCGCGGCCGCGCTGGGCGAGGTCGCCGCGGCCGGGGCCGACAACGTGCGCTTCTGCGCGATCGACGCGACCTGGGTCCTGGACCACCTCGTCGCCCCCGGCTCCCTGGCCGCCGTCTGGACCTTCTTCCCGGACCCGTGGCCGAAGAAGAAGCACCACAAGCGCCGGCTCGTGGACGGTGGCTTCGCCGCGCTGGTCGCCTCCCGGCTACGTCCCGGAGGAGAGTGGAGGCTCGCGACCGACTGGGACGACTACGCCGCGCAGATGGTCACGGTGCTCGACGCCGAGCCGTTGCTCGAGGGCGGCGTGGTCGACCGTTGGGCGGAGCGGCCAGTCACCAAGTTCGAGCGCAAGGGACTCGCCGTGGACCGGACCATCACCGACCTCTGCTACCGACGGGTCTAGCCGGCAGCGCGCTCGCTGAGGACCCCGTGCTCGGCCAGGAGCGCCTCGAGGCGCGTGCGTTCCCGGTCGCGCTCGGGACCGGGCGGGAGCACGGTCAGCAGGTGCTCGACGCCGACCATCCCCGCCGCCTCCGCGAGCACCCGGTCGAAGGCCTGTCGGCGGCCCTCCAGCTGCCCGTGACGCATGCCCTCCTGGTGGTAGCGCACGGAGATCCTCCGGGCGTCGGCGGAGACCTGGGCCAGGCTGCGGAGCGCCACCGCGGGAGGGGGAGGACCGAACCGCTCGACCAGCCAACGCCAGCTGGGCCACTCCTCGAGGCCGCCGAGCATCGCCGCGACGAGCACTCTCAGCACCAGCGCGAAGACGATGAGCGAGGCGACGGCCCCGATCCACCCGGCCATGGCCCGAGGGTACGCCGGTCAGAACTCGTGCCGAACGAGTGTACAAACAGACCGCACAGTCTGGACGACCCGGGAGGACCCATGACGCAGTTCGTGACCGACGGCGGCCTCGAGACCGACCTGATCTACCACCACGGGTTCGACCTCCCGGAGTTCGCCTCGTTCCCGCTCGTCGACGACGAGCGCGGCCGCGCGGCGTTGAGCCGCTACTACGACGGGTACGCCGAGGTCGCGGCCGCCCACGGTGTCGGGCTGCAGCTGGACACCCCCACCTGGCGGGCAAACCCCGACTGGGGCGCGCTGGTCGGGTACGACGCGGCCGCGCTGGACCGGGTCAACCGCGACGCCGTCGCCCTGGTCCGTGAGGTCGGCGAGCGCTGGGCCGACCGGGTGCCGGCGTGGCGGGTCAGCGGCCAGGTCGGGCCGCGCGGCGACGGCTACCGGCCCGGGGCCGCGGTCGACCCGGACGAGGCCGCCGCCTACCACGGGCCGCAGGTGGAGGCCTTCGCCGCCGCCGGCGCCGACCTCGTCTCGGCCCTGACCCTGACCGACGTGGGGGAGGCCGTCGGCGTCGTCCGCGCGGCGCGCAGCGCGAGGCTGCCCGTCTGGATCTCCTTCACCGTCGAGACCGACGGCCGCCTGCCCGACGGCACCTCCCTGGCCGCGGCGCTGCGCGCCACCGACGACGCCGCCCCGCCCGACGCCTTCATGGTCAACTGCGCCCACCCCGACCACGTGGCCCGCGGGATCGACCCGGACGGCCCCTGGGACCGGGTGCGCGGCCTGCGCGTCAACGCCTCCGAGCGCAGCCACGAGGAGCTCGACGCGATGACCGAGCTGGACCCCGGCGACCCGGTCGCCCTGACGGCGGCCCACCGCAGGCTGGAGGCGCTCCTGCCCGCCGTCGAGGTCGTCGGCGGCTGCTGCGGCACGGACGCGGGACACGTGGCCGCCCTCTGGCAGGACCGGCCCACGCTGCTCGGGTGACCCTGACCGCCACCCCCACGCGACGGGTGCACCGGGCGTGGTGGGTCGCCGGCGCGACGATGGCGGCCCTGATCGCGGCGGCCGGCTTCCGGTCCTCCACGGGCGCGCTGCTGGAGCCGCTCGAGGACGAGTTCGGCTGGTCGCGCGCCACCACCAGCGGCGCGGTGAGCCTCAACCTGATCCTCTACGGGCTGACCGCGCCGTTCGCGGCGGCGCTGATGGAGCGCTTCGGCGTCCGCCGCGTGGTCGCCGCCGCGCTGGCCCTGGTCGCGCTCGGCTCGGGGCTGACCCTGGTGATGACCGAGCGCCTGGCAGCTGTGGCTGCTCTGGGGCTTCGCGGTCGGCATCGGCACCGGCTCGCTGGCCCTGGTGTTCGGGGCGATGGTCGCCAACCGGTGGTTCGTGCCGGCACCGCGGGGTCGTGATCGGGGTGTTCTCGGCCGCGAGCTCCACCGGCCAGCTGGTGTTCCTGCCCGCGATCGCCGCACCTGGCCGCCGGACCTGGGCTGGCGCTGGGCGGCCGGCGCTGGTCGTCCGGCTTCGCGCTGCTGCTGGTGCCGCTGGTGCTGCTGGCTGCTGCGGGACTCGGCCGGCCGACGTCGGCGCGACTGCCGTACGGCGCCGACGCCCGACGCGGCGTCGTCGACGCCGGCCGGTGCGCGGCCCCGGCCGGTGCGGCGCTCGCGTCGCGATCGCGCACCCTGCGGGACGAGCGCCCGCTCGCCGGGTCTTCTGGATCCTCTTCGGGACGTTCTGGATCTGCGGCTGGTCGACCAACGGCCTGATCGGCACCCACTTCATCCCGGCCGCGCACGACCACGGGATGCCGGCGACCACCAGCGCCGACGCTGCTGGCGCTGATCGGCGATCTTCGACATCATCGGCACCGATCGCCACCGGCTGGCTGAGCGACCGGGTCGACAGCCGCTACCTGCTGTTCGGCTACTACTTCTTCCGCGGCCTCTCGCTGCTCGCGGTCCCGTGCGCTGCTCGGTCCGCACGTCGCACCCGCAGCCTGTTCCTGTTCATCCTCTTCTACGGCCTGGACTGGGTGGCGACGGTGCCGCCGACGGTGGCGCTGTGCCGCGAGCACTTCGGGGTCGAGCGGTCCGGCGGTGGTGTTCGGCTGGGTGTTCGCGTCGCACATGGTCGGGGCGGGCGTCGCGGCCAGCTTCGCCGGCTGGATCCGCGACCGCGCAGGGCGACTACCTCGTGGCCTGGCTGACCGCCGGCGCCCTCTGCCTGCTGGCCGCGGTCGCCTGCCTCGCATCCGCCGCCGGCCGTGGTGGCAGAAACCTGACGACGCCTCTCAACCCTTCGGTGTGCTGGGGGCTCCTTCTCCCATGACAACATCTGCACCGAGAGGTAGGTCGATGGCAGACCCGACGTTCGAGGAGTTCATGGCGGCGCGGTGGACACCGCTCTTCCGCACCGCCTACCTCCTCGTGGGCACCCGCGAGCAGGCCGAGGACCTGCTCCAGACGGCGTTGGCCCGGACCTGTGTCCGCTGGGACGCGATCCGCGACAAGGGGGCGGCGGACGCTTATGTCCGCCGCGCCATGGTCAACCTGGCCCAGAAGGAGTGGCGCCGGCGCGGCCGTGAGGTCGTGACCGACCAGATCCCCGACGCGGGCCACGACCACCTCGCCGTCCGGGCCGACCACCTGCTGCTGTGGCAGGAGATCGGCCGGCTGCCCGCACGGATGCGGGCGACCCTGGTCCTGCGGTACTTCGAGGACCTCTCGGTGGAGGAGACCGCGCGCGAGCTCGGGTGCTCGACGGGTGCGGTCAAGAGCCAGACCCATCACGCGATCGCCCGGCTGCGCACCGTGCTGCCCGCGCTCCAGCTCACCGAGGAGAAGTCATGACCGGCACCGACGTCCGAGACACCCTGCACGAGATCGGCCACGGCGTGGTCGCTCCCGAGCTCGACCGGCTCGCCTTCCAGGCGGAGGTACGCCGCGAGCGGCGTCGCCGTACCGGTGGCCGGGTCCTGGTGGCCGGGGCCGCGGCGGCCTGCGTCGGCGGCATCGCCGCGCTCGCCGCCGGAGTGCTGCCCGGGTCGGCGGGGCTGCCGGGACCCCCGGTGGCCGGCAGTGCCGCGACCGGAGAGGTCGGTGGCGTGGTCTACGCGATCGTCGACGGTCGCCTCACCGCCTGGGACGGGGTCGCGGCGACCCCGCTGGGCCAGGTCGAGGGGCTGCTCGGCTCCACCCAGGAGCAGGTGTGGGCGATCGACACGGAGAGCCGGATCGTCGCCAGTGCCGTGGTCGACGACCCGGAGGGCCCGCGTCCTGCCGGTTTCACCGACGAGGACGTGCCCTTCGACGGACCGGTGCAGAGCGCCGCGCTCTCCGACGACGGCCGGTTCCTCGCCTGGGTCGAGCTCGACCAGACGGTCGTCGTCCACGACCTGAAGTCCGGGGTGTCGGCCTTCCAGGTCGACGGCGGGGGTGGCGACAACCGCGCCGTCCTCGACGTGTCGGCCGACGGCGTCCTGGTCGCGGACTGGAACGAGCTCGAGCTGTTCCGGCTCGGCGACGGCGGCGTCGACGTGCAGCCGATCGGGGGGTACGTCGGGCCTGCAGTCCCAGCTGGCACCCGGCCGGCTCCTGGTCTCCGGTCCCGGCGGTGACGCCACCCTGATGGCGGTCGGTACGGACAGCGCCCGCGAGCTGCGCTCGTTCGTCGGCCAGGCGGCCGTCGCCCCCGAGGGCTCGCGCGTGGTCTCCTGGACCGAGGAGGGCCACAGCCCGCGGCTGTGGACCGAAGGTGCGGGGGAGGAGCCGTTCACCGGCCTCGAGGGCATCGTCGGCGACCGCGGCGCGTTGGGTCGACGACGGCAGCGAGGCCGGGATGGTGCTCCTGACCGGCGACCGCGACGGCACCGAGCCTGCTGTTCGCGTGCGACCCTGTCGGTCTCGACTGCGGGGAGCTCCCGGTCGGTCCGGGGACCGTCCGGATCACCCGCTGACGGCAGCCGCTGACCCGTGCTCCGGAAGCCTCCGGTCGGACCGATTTGGTCCTGACCGGAGGCTTCTGTCAAGATGGTCCGGTTGCTTCGGCGGGTTGCCGGGGTGCGCCACATCTTTGACTACTGAATCGCGTCTCATGATCGAGTCGGTGGTTGCTGTGCGTGGTGACACCGAACCGTGAGACCCGATCGGCCCGGCACACCGCCGGGCGCCACCCACAACGAGCAGGATCCCCGGGTCTTGTGCCGCGTCGAGAACGCGACACGCCCGACCGCGGGGGTCGGAGCCCGGGTGGAGTAGCAACAGGACGGGACCGACTCATTCCGGAGGACGTCCCGGGACGACAACGCAACGCGGCACTGACTACACGAAGGACGAGAGAGACCTATGGCGGGACAGAAGATCCGCATCAGGCTCAAGGCCTATGACCACGAGGTGATCGACACCTCGGCGCGCAAGATCGTGGACACCGTCACCCGTACGGGTGCGAAGGTCGCCGGCCCCGTGCCGCTGCCGACCGAGAAGAACGTCTACTGCGTCATCCGCTCGCCCCACAAGTACAAGGACTCGCGCGAGCACTTCGAGATGCGCACCCACAAGCGCCTCATCGACATCATCGACCCCACGCCGAAGACCGTCGACTCGCTCATGCGTCTCGACCTGCCTGCCGGCGTCGACATCGAGATCAAGCTCTGAGGATCCAGCGATGACTGCCACTTTCGAACGCAATGCCAAGGGACTGCTGGGCACCAAGCTCGGCATGACCCAGCTCTGGGACGAGAACAACCTCGTCGTCCCCGTGACCGTGATCGACGCACGCACCAACGTCGTGACCCAGGTCCGCACCCCCGAGGTCGACGGCTACAACGCCGTCCAGGTCGGGTACGGCGAGATCGAGGGCCGCAAGGTGACCAAGCCGCAGGCCGGTCACTTCGACAAGGCCGGGACCACCCCGCGCCGCCACGTCGTCGAGATCCGCACCGTGAACGCCGCCGACTACTCGGTCGGGCAGGAGCTCGGTGTCGACACCTTCGCCGCAGGCGAGGAGATCGACATCACCGGCACCAGCAAGGGCAAGGGCTTCGCCGGCGTCATGAAGCGTCACGGCTTCCACGGCGTCAGCGCCTCCCACGGTGCCCACCGCAACCACCGCAAGCCCGGTTCCATCGGCGCCTGCGCGACCCCCGGTCGCGTGTTCAAGGGCGTCCGGATGGCCGGCCGCATGGGTCGCGACACCGTCACCGTCCAGAACCTCACGGTGCACGCCGTGGACGCCGAGCGGGGCCTGATCCTCGTCAAGGGCGCCATCCCGGGCCCCAAGGGCTCGCTGGTCGTGCTGCGCACCGCCGCGAAGAAGAACCAGGAGGCCTGAGCACTATGGCTACCCAGTCCGGGGCGACCAAGACCGTCTCCGTCGACCTCCCCGCCGAGATCTTCGACGTCGAGGTCAACGTCCCGCTGATCCACCAGGTCGTCGTGGCCCAGCAGGCCGCGGCCCGCCAGGGCACGCACGCCACCAAGACCCGCGGCGAGGTCCGCGGCGGTGGACGCAAGCCCCACAAGCAGAAGGGCACCGGCCGCGCCCGCCAGGGCTCGACCCGTGCGCCGCAGTTCGCCGGCGGTGGCGTCGTCCACGGCCCGCAGCCGCGCAGCTACGACCAGCGGACCCCCAAGAAGATGAAGGCCGCCGCCCTGCGCGGTGCCCTCTCCGACCGGGCCCGCAACGACCGCATCCACGTCGTGGACTCGCTCATCGGTGGCGACAAGCCGTCGACGCGCAACGCGCTGGCGACGCTGGCCGGCCTGTCCGACCGCGTGAAGTACCTCGTGGTGCTCGAGCGGACCGACTCCTTGACCTGGCTCTCGCTGCGCAACGCGCCCGAGGTCCACATCGTGGCCGTCGACCAGCTCAACACCTACGACGTCATCGCCTCCGACGACGTGGTCTTCACCCGCGGCGCCTACGACGCGTTCGTGGGCAAGGCCGCCGGGTCCGCCCCGGCCGCCACGTCCGAGCCGAAGGCCAAGGCCAAGGCCGAGCCGAAGGCTGCCGTCGAGGCGGACGTCGTCGAGGAGAAGCCCGAGCTGCCGGCCGGTGCGAAGGCGCCGCTCAAGAGCGGGAACGCTCCCAAGGGTTACGAGATCAAGGCCAACCAGGACTCGATGAAGTTCCACGAGCCGGACGGACAGTGGTTCGACGCCACGAACCCCGACTTCTGGTTCAAGTCCGTCGAGGCCGCCGAGGCTGCCGGGTTCACCCGCGCCGGTGACAAGGAGGCGAAGTGAGCACGCTGCACAAGGACCACCGCGACATCCTGATCGCGCCGGTGGTGTCGGAGAAGAGCTACAGCCTCCTCGACGCCAACAAGTACACGTTCCTGGTCCGCCCGGACGCCAACAAGACCGAGATCAAGATCGCGGTCGAGAAGGTGTTCGACGTCAAGGTCACCTCGGTGAACACGATCAACCGCCAGGGCAAGACCCGTCGTACCCGGTTCGGCACCGGCAAGCGCGCGAACACCAAGCGCGCCATCGTCAGCCTCGCTGAGGGCCACCGCATCGACATCTTCGGCGCCTGAGCACCGGCGCCCACGAAGGAAGACAGACATGGCTATCCGCAAGTACAAGCCGACCACCCCGGGCCGTCGTGGCTCCTCGGTGGCCGACTTCGTCGAGATCACCCGGACCACGCCGGAGAAGTCGCTGACCCGTCCGCTCCCCAAGAAGGGCGGCCGCAACAACCAGGGCCGGATCACCACCCGGCACCAGGGTGGCGGTCACAAGCGGGCCTACCGGATCATCGACTTCCGTCGCTACGACAAGGACGGTGTCCCGGCGAAGGTCGCTCACATCGAGTACGACCCCAACCGCACCGCGCGCATCGCGCTGCTGCACTACGCCGACGGCGAGAAGCGCTACATCGTGGCGCCGAAGGACCTGCGCCAGGGCACCGCGGTGGAGTCGGGCCCCACGGCCGACATCAAGCCGGGCAACAACCTGCCGCTGCGCAACATCCCGGTCGGTAGCACCATCCACTGCATCGAGCTGCGGCCCGGCGGCGGCGCCAAGATCGCCCGCTCCGCCGGCAACAGCGCCCAGCTGGTCGCCAAGGAGGGCTCGCGCGCCACGCTGCGGCTCCCCTCGGGCGAGATGCGGTTCGTCGACGTCCGCTGCCGCGCCACCATCGGCGAGGTCGGCAACGCCGAGCAGTCCAACATCAACTGGGGCAAGGCCGGCCGCATGCGCTGGAAGGGCAAGCGCCCGACCGTCCGCGGTGTCGTCATGAACCCGGTGGACCACCCCCACGGTGGTGGCGAGGGCAAGACGTCCGGTGGACGTCACCCCGTGTCCCCCTGGGGCAAGCCCGAGGGCCGGACGCGCAAGCGCAAGGCCAGCGACTCCCAGATCATCCGTCGCCGCAAGGCCGGCAAGGGTAGGAAGTAACTTCAGATGCCTCGTAGCCTCAAGAAGGGCCCCTTCGTCGACGACCACCTCATCAAGAAGGTGGACGCCGAGAACGACAAGGGCACCAAGAACGTCATCAAGACCTGGTCACGTCGCTCGATGATCGTGCCGGCCATGATCGGCCACACGATCGCGGTGCACGACGGCCGCAAGCACGTGCCGGTCTTCGTGGTCGACTCGATGGTCGGCCACAAGCTGGGCGAGTTCGCCCCCACCCGCACCTACCGCGGGCACGTGAAGGACGACCGGAAGGGACGCCGCCGATGAGTGTCACTGACCGCAGGCGCACCAGCGCCCGCCGCGAGTCGCTGCTCGGCGACCAGCCGGGAGCCTTCGCGACGGCCCGCTTCGTGCGGATCACGCCGATGAAGGCCCGCCGTGTCGTCGACATGGTCCGCGGCCTCCGGGCCGACGACGCCCTGTCGCTGCTGCAGTTCGCACCGCAGGCCGCCTCGGAGACCGTGTACAAGGTGCTCGAGAGCGCCATCGCGAACGCCGAGACCACCGAGGACCTCGACCGGGGCGACCTGATCGTCTCCGTCGCGCAGGTCGACGAGGGTCCGACCATGAAGCGCTGGCGCCCCCGTGCCCAGGGCCGCGCCACCCGCATCCTGAAGCGCACCAGCCACATCACGCTGGTCGTCCAGCCGGCCGCCGTCGTGGCCGCCAAGAAGACCGCCAAGAAGGGACGGACCGCCTGATGGGCCAGAAGATCAACCCGAACGGCTTCCGCCTCGGCATCTCCACGGACCACAAGTCCCGCTGGTACGCCGACAAGCTGTACAAGTCCTACGTCGGTGAGGACGTCGCGATCCGCAAGCTGCTCTCCAAGGGCATGGAGCGGGCCGGCATCTCCAAGGTGGAGATCGAGCGCACCCGTGACCGGGTCCGCGTCGACATCCACACCGCCCGTCCGGGCATCGTCATCGGTCGCCGCGGCGCCGAGGCCGACCGGATCCGTGGCGAGCTGGAGAAGCTCACCGGCAAGCAGGTCCAGCTGAACATCCTCGAGGTCAAGAACCCCGAGGTGGACGCCCAGCTGGTCGCCCAGGGCGTGGCCGAGCAGCTCGCCGGCCGCGTGCAGTTCCGCCGTGCCATGCGCAAGGCCATGCAGACCTCGATGCGGTCCGGCGCCAAGGGCATCCGGATCCAGTGCTCCGGCCGCCTCAACGGTGCCGAGATGTCGCGCACCGAGTTCTACCGCGAGGGCCGGGTGCCGCTGCACACGCTGCGTGCCGACATCGACTACGGCTTCTACGAGGCCAAGACGACCTTCGGCCGGATCGGCGTGAAGGTCTGGATCTACAAGGGCGAGGTTGCCGGCACCCGTGCCGAGCGCCAGGCCCAGGCTGCCGCCCGCGCCGGTGTCCCCGGCCGCGGTGGCCGCCCGACCCGGGGCGGGGAGCGTCCCAGCCGTGGCTCGCGTCCCACGCGGGCCGACCGCGGCACCGAGGCACCCGCCACCGAGGCTGCGGCCCCGGCGGGCGCGGCTCCCTCGACCGACGGCACTGCCGGAACGGAGGCCTGAGTCCCATGTTGATGCCCCGTCGCGTCAAGCACCGCAAGCAGCACCACCCCAAGCGGACCGGTTCCGCCAAGGGTGGCACCACGCTGGCCTTCGGTGACTTCGGCATCCAGGCGATCGAGGGTCACTACGTGACCAACCGCCAGATCGAGTCCGCTCGTATCGCGATGACCCGTCACATCAAGCGAGGCGGAAAGGTGTGGATCAACATCTACCCCGACCGTCCGCTGACCAAGAAGCCGGCCGAGACCCGCATGGGTTCCGGCAAGGGCTCCCCCGAGTGGTGGATCGCCAACGTCAAGCCCGGTCGCGTCATGTTCGAGCTCTCCGGTGTCGATGAGACCACGGCCCGCGAGGCCATGCGTCGTGCGATGCACAAGCTCCCCATGAAGTGCCGGTTCATTTCCCGTGAGGCAGGTGAGTTCTGATGGCGACCAAGGCCCACGAGCTCGACGACATGACTGACATCGACCTCGAGTCGAAGTTGCGCGAGGCCAAGGAGGAGCTGTTCAACCTCCGCTTCCAGGCGGCCACCGGCCAGCTGGAGAGCCACGGCCGGCTGCGCACGGTCAAGAAGGACATCGCCCGGATCTACACCGTGGTGCGTGAGCGCGAGCTCGGCATCCGGTCCACCCCGGGTTCGGACAAGGAAGAGGCTTCGGCATGAGTGACCAGCAGACCCAGCCCGAGCGGAACAGCCGCAAGACGTTCGAGGGCCTGATCGTGTCGGACAAGATGGACAAGACCGTGGTCGTCGCTGTCGAGGACCGTGTCAAGCACGCCCTCTACGGCAAGGTCCTGCGCCGCACCTCCAAGCTCAAGGCTCACGACGAGCAGAACGAGTGCGGCATGGGCGACCGGGTCCGGATCATGGAGACCCGTCCGCTGTCCGCCACCAAGCGCTGGCGCGTCGTCGAGATCCTCGAGCGCGCCAAGTAATCCCATCACCCGTTCGGCCAGGCTCGTCCGCCCCTGAGGCAGCGAGAACCAGCTCGACAACCAGGAGAAATCGATGATTCAGCAGGAGTCGCGACTCAAGGTCGCCGACAACACCGGTGCGAAGGAGATCCTCTGCATCCGTGTGCTCGGTGGCTCGGGTCGTCGCTACGCCGGCATCGGCGACGTCATCGTCGCCACCGTCAAGGACGCGATCCCCGGTGGCAACGTGAAGAAGGGTGACGTGGTCAAGGCCGTCGTCGTCCGTACCGTCAAGGAGCGTCGCCGCGCGGACGGTTCATACATCCGCTTCGACGAGAACGCCGCCGTGATCCTCAAGACCGATGGCGAGCCGCGAGGCACCCGCATCTTCGGCCCCGTGGGTCGCGAGCTGCGAGAGAAGAAGTTCATGAAGATCATCTCGCTCGCTCCGGAGGTGCTCTGAGATGGCGAAGCAGAAGAAGGCAGGCGTGAACATCAAGAAGGGCGACCAGGTCCGGGTCATCTCGGGCAAGGACAAGGGAGCCGAGGGCAAGGTCATCTCGGTGCTCCGCGAGGAGCGGCGGGTGATCGTCGAGGGCGTCAACCGCATCAAGCGGCACACCAAGGTCGTCAACCAGGGCGGCCGGGCCGGCACCACCGGCGGCATCATCACCGCCGAGGCGCCGATCCACGTGTCCAACGTGATGCTGGTCGAGGGCGACGGCGTGACCCGGGTCGGCTTCCGCCGCGACGAGGTCACCAAGCGCCGCCCCGACGGCTCGGAGTACACCTCCACCCGCAGCGTCCGCGTGTCCCGCAAGTCCGGGAAGGAGATCTGACATGACCGACACCACCGTCGAGACCCCGGCTCCGGCCGAGAGGGTCACCCCGCGTCTGAAGACCCGGTACCGCAGTGAGATCCTGCCCGCGCTCCAGAGCGAGTTCGAGATCCCGAACGTCATGCAGGTCCCCGGTCTGGTGAAGATCGTGGTCAACATGGGCGTCGGCGAGGCCGCGCGCGACTCGAAGCTGATCGAGGGCGCGATCAAGGACCTCACCTCCATCACCGGCCAGAAGCCGATGGTGACCCGGGCCCGCAAGTCGATCGCGCAGTTCAAGCTGCGCGAGGGCATGCCGATCGGCGCGCACGTCACGCTGCGCGGCGACCGGATGTGGGAGTTCCTGGACCGCCTGCTGTCGTTGGCGCTGCCCCGCATCCGCGACTTCCGCGGTCTCTCGCCCCAGCAGTTCGACGGGCGTGGCAACTACACCTTCGGTCTCACCGAGCAGGTCATGTTCCACGAGATCGACCAGGACCGGATCGACCGGTCGCGCGGCATGGACATCACCGTCGTCACCACCGCGACCAACGACGACGAGGGTCGGGCGCTGCTCAAGCAGCTCGGCTTCCCGTTCAAGGAGAACTGACATGGCAAAGACCGCACTCAGGGTCAAGGCTGCCCGCAAGCCGAAGTTCGCGGTGCGTGGCTACACGCGCTGCCAGCGCTGCGGCCGCCCCAAGGCCGTCTACCGGAAGTTCGGCCTGTGCCGGATCTGCCTCCGCGAGATGGCCCACCGCGGCGAGCTGCCCGGCGTCACCAAGTCCTCCTGGTAATCACCTCACACACGTTGCAGGTCGCCCGGCCACCGAGCGCGGGCGAAACCACGACGAGAAAGAACATCCATCATGACGATGACTGACCCGATCGCAGACATGCTGACGCGTCTGCGCAACGCCAACCAGGCGTTCCACGACGACGTCTCCATGCCCTACAGCAAGCTGAAGCAGGGCGTTGCCGAGATCCTCCAGCAGGAGGGCTACATCACCTCGTTCGACGTCCAGGACGCGACCGAGGGCCCGGGCAAGGTGCTCACGATCACCCTCAAGTTCGGCCGCAACCGCGAGCGCTCGATTGCCGGCGTCCGCCGGATCAGCAAGCCGGGACTGCGGGTGTACGCCAAGAGCACCGGGCTCCCGAAGGTGCTCGGCGGCCTGGGTGTCGCGATCATCTCGACCAGCCAGGGCCTGCTCACCGATCGACAGGCCAACCAGAAGGGCGTGGGTGGGGAAGTCCTCGCCTACGTCTGGTGACCCGACTACACGCGTAAGGAGAGAAGAAGCATGTCGCGCATTGGCAAGCTCCCGATCGCGGTGCCGTCGGGTGTCGACGTCGCCGTGCAGGAGCGGTTGGTGACGGTCAAGGGCCCCAAGGGCACCCTGACCCACACCGTGGCCGCCCCGATCACTGTCGAGCAGAACGACGCCGTCCTCGAGGTCAAGCGCCCCGACGACGAGCGCATCAGCCGCTCGCTCCACGGCCTGACCCGCACCCTCATCGCCAACATGGTGACCGGGGTGACCGAGGGCTACGAGAAGAAGCTCGAGATCGTGGGCGTGGGTTACCGCGTCCTGTCCAAGGGCCCCACCCAGCTGGAGTTCCAGCTCGGGTACTCCCACTCGATCACCTTCGACGCCCCGGAAGGCATCACCTTCATGGTGGAGAGCCCCACCAAGCTCGGCGTCCAGGGCATCGACAAGCAGCTGGTCGGCGAGGTCGCGGCCAACATCCGCAAGCTGCGCAAGCCCGAGCCCTACAAGGGCAAGGGCGTCCGTTACGCCGGCGAGCACATCCGCCGCAAGGTCGGAAAGGCTGGTAAGTGACCATGGGCATCAAGCTCTCCCACAACAAGCACACCGCGTCGCGCACCCGTTCGCGGCTGCGCCGCCAGGTTCGCGGTCGCAAGAAGGTCTCCGGCACCGCCGAGCGTCCCCGCCTGGTCGTCACCCGGTCCTCGCGCCACATCACCGTGCAGGTCGTCGACGACCTGGTCGGCAAGACGCTGGCCTCGGCCTCCACCATGGAGACCGACCTGCGGGGGCACGACGGTGACAAGACCGCCAAGGCCCGCAAGGTCGGCGAGCTCGTCGCCGAGCGCGCCAAGGCCAGCGGCGTCGAGTCCGTGGTCTTCGACCGGTCCGGCAACAAGTACCACGGTCGCGTCGCGGCCCTGGCCGACGGTGCCCGCGAGGGCGGGCTGACCTTCTGATGGCAGACATGACATTCAAGGGAGTTATCTGATGAGCGGATCCCAGCAGCGCGGACAGCGCGCCGGTGGCGGCCGCGGCGGCCGCGACGGTGGTCGTGGTGGCCAGCAGGAGAAGAGCCAGTACCTCGAGCGCGTCGTCGCGATCAACCGCGTCGCCAAGGTCGTGAAGGGCGGTCGTCGCTTCAGCTTCACCGCCCTCGTGGTCGTCGGCGACGGGGACGGTCTGGTCGGTGTCGGCTACGGCAAGGCGAAGGAAGTCCCCGCGGCGATCGCCAAGGGTGTCGAGGAGGCCAAGAAGAACTTCTTCCCGGTCCCCCGCATCCAGGGCACCATCCCGCACCCCGTCCAGGGAGAGAAGGCAGCGGGCGTCGTCCTGCTGCGTCCCGCCGCTCCCGGTACCGGTGTGATCGCCGGTGGCCCGGTGCGTGCGGTCCTGGAGTGCGCCGGCATCCACGACGTGCTCAGCAAGTCGCTCGGTTCGTCGAACCAGATCAACATCGTGCACGCGACCGTCGAGGCGCTGAAGATGCTGGAGCAGCCCGAGGCGGTGGCCGCCCGTCGCGGCATGCGCGTCGAGGACGTGGCCCCGGCCGCCCTGCTCAAGGCTCGTGCGGAGGTGCCCGAGGGCACGTCGCAGGAGGTGAAGGCCTGATGGCACAGCTGAAGGTCCAGCAGAAGAAGTCGACGATCGGTTGCAAGGCCAACCAGCGCGAGACGCTGCGCACGCTCGGTCTCAAGCGGATCGGCGACGTCGTCATCAAGGAGGACCGCCCGGAGATCCGCGGCATGGTCCAGACCGTCCGTCACCTCGTGACGGTCGAAGAGGTGGAGTGACATGACGCTCAAGCTGCATCACCTGCGCCCGGCGCCGGGTGCCAAGACCGCGAAGACCCGAGTGGGTCGCGGTGAGGGCTCCAAGGGCAAGACCGCCGGTCGCGGTACCAAGGGCACCAAGGCCCGCAACCAGGTCCCGGTCGCCTTCGAGGGTGGCCAGATGCCGATCCACATGCGGCTGCCGAAGCTCAAGGGCTTCAAGAACCCGTTCAAGGTGGAGTTCCAGGTGGTCAACCTCGACCGCCTCTCCGAGCTCTTCCCCGACGGTGGCACCGTGTCGGTCGACGACCTCGTCGCCAAGGGTGCGGTCCGCAAGGGCCACCCGGTGAAGGTCCTCGGCCAGGGCGACCTGACCGTCAAGGTCGACGTCTCGGCGAACGCCTTCTCGGGCTCCGCCAAGGAGAAGATCGAGGCTGCCGGCGGGACCACGACGACCGTCTGAGTCGTCACCGAAGCATCGCCGAGGGGCGCGGATGCGGGTGAGGGACCACCTCACCCGCCCGCGCCCCGACGCACACCCGGAGGCCTCTGGGGCGCCTGTTAGGCTTCCCCGGGTCCTCCCCGATGACGGTCGAGCCCCGTGAGCCTCGGGCTGGGGCCGTCCACTAACGGAAAGAGGAAGTCGTGCTGAGCGCGTTCGCCAACGCATTCCGGACACCGGACCTGCGGCGCAAGCTGTTGTTCGTGCTGCTGATCATCACGATCTTCAGGCTCGGGTCCCAGGTCCCCGCTCCCGGCGTCAACGTCGCCAACGTGCAGACCTGTCTCAACCAGGTGCAGGGCGAGGGCCTCTACAGCCTGATCAACCTCTTCTCCGGCGGCGCGCTGCTCCAGCTCACGATCTTCGCGCTCGGGATCATGCCGTACATCACGGCCAGCATCATCCTGCAGCTGCTCGTCGTGGTCATCCCGCGGCTCGAGGCCCTCAAGAAGGAGGGCCAGGCCGGCCAGGCGAAGATCACGCAGTACACCCGCTACCTCACGCTCGGACTGGCGCTGCTGCAGGCCACCGGCATCGTGGCGCTGGCCCGCTCCGGCGACCTGCTGGGCTCCAGCTGCTCCCTGCCGCTGCTCCACAGCAACGGCACCCAGACCTTCCTGGTCATGGTCGTCACCATGACCGCCGGCACCGCCGTGATCATGTGGCTCGGCGAGCTGATCACCGAGCACGGCATCGGCAACGGCATGTCGCTGCTGATCTTCACCCAGGTCATCGCCACCTTCCCCGCCTCGATGTGGCAGGTCGGCACCACCCAGGGCTGGTGGGTCTTCGGCATCGTGCTGCTCGTCGGCTTCGTGATCATCGCCGCGGTCATCTTCATCGAACAGGCCCAGCGCCGGATCCCCGTGCAGTACGCGCGCCGGATGGTCGGGCGCAAGATGTTCGGCGGCTCCTCGACGTACATCCCGTTGAAGGTCAACCAGGCCGGCATCATCCCGGTCATCTTCGCCTCGTCGCTGATGTACCTGCCGGCGATGGCGGTGCAGTTCAACCGCACCAGCGACTCCACGTGGGTCCAGGTCCTCAACGACTTCTTCGTCGACGGCACCCACCCGGTCTACATGGCCTCCTTCTTCCTGCTGATCATCTTCTTCACCTACTTCTACGTGTCGATCACCTTCAACCCGCAAGAGGTGGCAGACAACATGAAGAAGTACGGCGGCTTCATCCCCGGGATCCGGGCGGGCAAGCCGACCGAGGACTACCTGTCCTACGTCCTGTCCCGCATCACGCTGCCGGGCGCGCTGTACCTCGGTCTGATCTCCCTGATCCCGCTGATCGCCCTGGTGCTGATCAACGCGAACCAGAACTTCCCGTTCGGTGGCACGTCCATCCTGATCATGGTCGGCGTCGCGCTGGACACGGTGAAGCAGATCGAGAGCCAGCTCCAGCAGCGCAACTACGAAGGATTCCTTCGCTAAATGAGACTGATCCTGATGGGCCCCCCCGGGGCAGGCAAGGGCACCCAGGCCCAGGTCGTGGCCGACCACTTCGGCATCCCGGCGATCTCCACCGGAGACATCTTCCGGGCGAACGTGTCCGCGGGCACCGAGCTCGGGGTCGAGGCCAAGCGGTTCATGGACGCCGGTGAGTACGTCCCGGACGAGATCACCAACCACATGGTCCGCAACCGGATCGACGAGCCCGACGCGGAGACGGGCTTCCTGCTCGACGGCTACCCGCGGACCCTGGCCCAGGTCGAGGAGCTCGACGGGATGATCCGGCACACCGGTCACTCCCTCGACGCCGCGGTCGTGCTGACGGTCGATGGTGAGGAGCTCGTGCAGCGGCTGCTGCAGCGTGCCCAGACCGACGGCCGGACCGATGACACCGAGGCCGTCATCCGGCGCCGGCAGGAGGTCTACGCCGACCAGACCGAGCCGCTGATCGGGGTCTACCGCGACCGCGGCATCCTGGTCGCGCTCGACGGCATGGGTGCCGTCGAGGACGTCACCAAGCGCATCTTCGACGCGCTGGACGTTGTTCCCCAGAGCTGAGACATGGCTTTCGGTGACCGCGGCGTCGAGATCAAGACGCCGGAGCAGATCGAGGTCATGCGCCGGGCCGGCCTGGTGGTCGGCCGCACCCTGGAGCTGCTGCGCGCGTCGGTGACGGCGGGCACCACCACCGGTGAGCTCGACGCGATCGCGGAGGACAGCATCCGCAGCGCCGGCGCCGTGCCGTCGTTCAAGGGTTACAGCCACCCGCCCTTCCCGGCCTCGATCTGCGCGTCGGTCAACGACGAGGTCGTGCACGGCATCCCGGGCGACCGGGTCCTGGCCGAGGGCGACGTCATCTCCATCGACTGTGGCGCGATCGTCGACGGCTGGCACGGCGACGCCGCGATCACCGTGGCGGTCGGCGAGCCGGCTCCCGAGGTCGGCGAGCTGATGCGGGTCACGGAGGAGTCGCTGTGGCGCGGCATCGGCGCCGCGAGGCTGGGCGGCCGCGTCACCGACATCTCCCATGCCGTGGAGTCCTACGTCCGCTCCCAGCCCCACCCCGACGGGGGCGAGTGGGGGATCCTCGAGGACTACGTCGGGCACGGGATCGGCTCGGCCATGCACCAGCCGCCCAACGTCCCCAACTTCGGCCGGGCCGGGCGCGGTCCCAAGCTCGTGCGCGGGCTGGCCCTGGCCGTCGAGCCGATGGTGGTGCTGGGCAGCAACGAGACCACCCTGCTCCCCGACGAGTGGACCGTCGGCACCGCCGACGGTCGGTGGTCCGCGCACTACGAGCACACGTTCACGCTCACGCCCGACGGTCCGTGGGTGCTCACCGCCCTCGACGGCGGCGAGGAGCGGCTGACCGCACTCGGGCTCCCGTTCGGGGGGCACTGACTCCCTGTGGGAGGATGACTGGACCAGGAGGGGAGTACTCCCACGTCCTTGTCCCGTCATCACGACCGCCCCTGTGCGGTCCGGGGCCTGGGTCGCACCACGCGATGGAAGAGACCTCCGACGTAGTCAGCAACCCGCGACAAAATCGGAGGTCTCGTGGAGGTCACCACCCTCGAGTGGGGTATCACCATCGCCATCACCGTCGGAGTCCTGCTCTTCGACGTCATCGTCATCGCCCGTGACCCGCACGAACCGTCACTGAAGGAGTGCGCGACCGCGCTCGCCGTCTACGTCGGGGCGGCGGTCGTCTTCGGAGCCTGGGTCTGGATCTTCCACGGCCACGACTTCGGCATCGAGTTCTACACCGGCTGGCTGGTCGAGTACAGCCTCTCGGTCGACAACTTGTTCGTGTTCATCGTGCTGATGGCCGCGCTCAAGGTGCCGCGCGACCTGCAGCAGGAAGCGCTCATGGTCGGGATCATCCTGGCGCTGATCTTCCGCGCCATCTTCATCGCCGTCGGCTACCAGCTGATCGACCAGTTCTCGTGGGTCTTCTACGTCTTCGGTGCGTTCCTCCTCTACACCGCCGTGCAGCTGGTGCGGAGCTACCGCTCCCACGAGGACGAGCACCCCGAGGACAACCGGATCGTGAAGTTCGCCCAGAGCCACCTCAACGTGGCCGAGGACTACCGCGGCCTCAAGCTCTGGTGGAAGAAGAACGGCACCCGCGTCGTCTCCCCGATGCTGATCGTGATCATCGCCCTCGGGTTCACCGACATCATGTTCGCGCTCGACTCGATCCCGGCGATCTTCGGCATCACCCAGGAGCCGTACCTGGTCTTCACGGCCAACGTCTTCGCGCTGATGGGTCTGCGGCAGCTGTACTTCCTGCTCGGTGGCCTGCTCAAGCGGCTGGTCTACCTGTCGCTCGGCCTCTCGTTCATCCTCGCGTGGATCGGCGTGAAGCTGATCGTGCACGCGCTGCACGAGGCGCACCGGGTCGACTTCGAGATCCCGACGCTGATGAGCCTCGCGGTCATCCTGGTGACCCTGGCGATCACGGCGGTGGCGAGTCTCCGCAAGACGGCGAAGGAAGAGGAAGCCGCGGCCTGACGTCCGGAATCCGGGGGCGGTCCCGGGTGTTGGGGAGGTGATGACTTCTCCCGCGCTCTCCGTCCTCGACCTGGTCCCCGTCCGCGAGGACCAGACGACCTCCGACGCCCTGGCGGCGACCCGGGCCCTGGCCCGGGTCGCCGACCAGCAGGGCTACCGCCGCTACTGGCTGGCCGAGCACCACAACATGCCCGCGGTGGCGGCCACCAACCCTCCCGTGCTGATCGCCATGGTGGCCGCAGCCACCGAGCGGATCCGGGTCGGGTCGGGCGGCGTGATGCTGCCCAACCACGCCCCGCTGGTCGTGGCCGAGCAGTTCGGGCTGCTCGAGGCCGCCCACCCCGGGCGGATCGACCTCGGCATCGGCCGCGCCCCCGGCACCGACCCGGTGACCAGCTGGGCGCTGCGCCACGGTGCCGGCGGGGTGACCGACGAGGCCGTCAACCGGTTCCCGGAGTACGTCGACCACGTGCTGGCGATGATGTCGCCGGAGGGGGCTGCGCTGTCGGTGGCCGGGCGGACCCACGAGCTGCGGGCGACCCCCCGCGCGACCGGGGTGGCCGGCGTCTGGCTCCTCGGTTCCTCCGACTACTCCGCACGGCTGGCGGGGGAGAAGGGGCTGCCCTACGTCTTCGCCCACCACTTCTCCGGCTCCGGCACGGCCGAGGCGCTCGAGCTCTACCGCAGCTCGTTCCGTCCCTCCGACCACCTGGACCGACCGCGCACGCTGCTCACCGTCAACGCCTCGGTGGCCGAGACGCTGGAGGAGGCCGAGGCGCTGGCCCGGCCGCAGCTGCTGTCGATGCTGGCCCTGCGCACCGGCCAGCCGCTGGCCGCGCTGCGTACCGTCGAGGCCGCCGCGGCGGTCGACCTGCCCGGACCCCACCAGGACCTGGTCGACGCGATGCGTGGCCGCTGGATCATCGACGAGCCGGCCGCGGCCCGGAAGCGGATCGCCGAGCTCGCCACGGAGCACGACGTCGACGAGGTGATGGTGCACGCGGTGGCCGGCTCCCACGAGGGCGCCGACCCGCAGCGTTCTCCGGCCCGCGAGGAGACGCTCCGGCTGCTGGCGGACTGAGGTCAGTCCACGCACTTCTGCGTCGACGACGACGGCGCGTCCCGTCGTACGAGCTGGACCTGGAGGCAGACCCGACCGGTCGACCCGACGACGACCTCCTGCTCGGTCGTGCGCTCGGTCTCGCCCGTGTCCGTGCGCCGCCAGACCCAGGTGTCGCCCTGCTTGGTGCCGCCGACGACACCCCAGCCGAAGGTGACCCGGTCGCCGTTCCGCGTCCCGGTGACCCGTGGCTGGGGGACCGGGGCGTCGGGCACCACGTCACTCGGCGTGAAGGACGGGTCCCGGGTGATCCCCGGGCGCGGCTCGGGTCGCTCCTCGCCGCCCGCCGTCACCGCGACCACCACGGCCACGGCGACCAGCACGACCGCCGCCACGGCGGCGCCGACGACGACCCCGCGCCGCTGTGGCGCCCGGTCCCCGTCCTCCTCGATCGCGGTGGGTGCCGTCGGGGTGGACGGCGGACCACCGACGTCGATGCTCGCCGGCTTGAGCGCGGTCGCGTCGTCGCCGGGGGCCGGCCCCGTCGCGGTGAGGGCCGGCCGGTCCCCGGCCACCGAGATCGGCGTCCGGGCGTAGCCGGACCCGGCCTCGATCCGCTGGAGCTCGCGGGCGAGCTCCAACGCACTGGCCGGCCGCAGCACCGGCTGCTTGGCCAGGCAGAGCTGGAGCAGCCGGTCGAGCGCGACCGGTGCGTCGGGGCGTTGCAGCGACGGAGGAGAGGCGTGCAGCACCCGCGTGGTCAGGGCACGCGAGGAGTTGTCACCACCCGGGATGGAGTACGGCGACCGGCCGGTGAGCAGGTTCCAGATCGTCGCGCCGAGGCTGTAGACGTCGGAGGCGACGCTGCCGTTGGACTGGCCGTCGATCATCTCCGGCGGTGCCCAGGGGTAGGAGATCCGGACCTCGTGGTCCTGGTCGACCTCCGACAGGTGGCCGGCGATGCCGAAGTCGGTCAGCGCCGGCTCCTGGTAGGTGGTGACCAGGACGTTGCTCGGCTTGATGTCTCGGTGGATGATCCCCACCCGGTGGGCGCTCTCGATCGCACTCGCGAGCTTGATGCCGGTGCTGATCGCGTCGGGCACCGACATCGGCTGGGTCCGCACCCGCTGGCCGAGGTCGGGTGGCGGGCAGTAGCGCATGACCAGGTAGGGGCGGCTGCCCTCCGCGGGAGCGGTCACCCCCGCAGTGATGACGTCGACGATGTAGGGGTGGTCGGCCAGCTGCGCCATCGCGTTCGCCTCGGAGGTGAACAGCGCCTTCTCGTGCTCGGACAGCGCGACGTCGGCGCGCACCACCTTCACCGCCACCCGCTGCTGCGGCCACGCCTGCTCGTAGAGGAAGACGTCGGCGAAACCTCCGCTGCCGAGGTGCTGGAGGTAGGTGAACCCGGGGATCGGTGGCCCGCTCACGCGTCCTCCTCGGTGGTGGCCAGGTAGGTCACCTGGAGGGCACCGGCGAGGTCGAGGACCGTCCCGTGCTCCAGCAGGTAGGGCTCGTTCGCGCGGATCTTCTCCGGGTCGCGGCCGGGCACGAACACCGTGGTGCCGCCGCGCGAGGCGAGGTCCCGCAGCAGGACGTGCCAGCCGTCGAGGTCGATCCGGGCGTGCCGACGGGAGAGGTACGTCGAGTCCGTGGGCAGGGTGACCAGGTGGGGCCAGTCGCCGGGTCCCGACGGTGCGGGCTGGCGGCCCAGGACGACGGCCCGGTCCAGCGGCACCAGCTCCCCGTCGGGGAGGCGGAGCACCCCGAGCTGCGGGCGCAGCACCCGCTGCGGTTCCTGGGCCGGGACGGCGGCACCGCACGCCCGGCACCCGGCCGCGACCGGATCGGTCAGGTGCCCGCGCTCGCAGCGGACGGCGAGCACGGTGTCGGAGGTGGTCTGCTCGAGGTGGCCGCCCGCGGGCTCAGAGGGGACCCCGGCGCGCGTGATCGTGTGGTGGTCGTGGTCGGTGTCGGTCGCGAGGGGCTGGCGCCGGACGGTGTGGGAGCCCCCGGGTTCCGGGGTGGACGCGAGGGCGGCGTCGGCGTACGACGGCGGCGGGGTGGTGCGGGCGGCGGCCAGGATCTCCGGCGGGATGCCGTCGATGACGCTCCCCGGAGCTGCCGGCGCGGCGGCGCCGTCCGTGGTCAGCGGCATCGAGCCGGTCACCTCGACCGCACGGGCTGCGACCACGCCCTCCACCAGCCGGTACGACGCGGGCGGACCGGGCTCGCCGACCGCGAGCTCCCAGCGGTCGCCGTGCCGGGTCGCCGTGGCGCCGTCCTCGGCGACGTGGTCGCCGGACGCGCCGTCGAGCCAGGCGACGGGCGTGCCGGGGAGGTGCCGGGCGATGGTGGCCAACGCCAGCGACCGCGCGGCGGGCTGCCCGAGGTCGTCCCACAGCTGGTCGAGCAGCGAGGTCAGGCTGCGGCCCTGCGACGTGCCGAGCAGCAGCCAGCGGTCGCGACGGGCGACGAGGACACCGTCGCCGGCGGCGTACCGCACCTCCACCGTGCCCTCCCGAGTCCTGTCGGCCCGAGGTCCGGGGCCGCTCGCCACGAGACTAGGCCCCGCAAAGTTTTGTCGGGGTGGGGATGCCGACTTACCCTGCTCTCGGCGGTCTCGGCCGCCGGGCTTCCGGTGCGTGGGCTCCGGGGGTCGGCAGGACCACACGACGGGGTGAGCACGTGGGACGACGGGGCACTCGACTTCCGAGTGGCGCCAGGATCCGGCGCGCCCTGCGTGACCGCAGCACCGCGCTCGCCTCGGGCCTCGCCCTGGTCATCGCCACCACGACGGTCGTCGTCGTGGCCGTCTCCGCCGACGGCTACAAGAGCCACGAGGCGCGCCTGAACGACGGCGGCGTCTGGGTCACCAGCAACACCGACGGCTACTACGGCCGGGTCAACAAGCCGATCGGACAGATGGACGGCGGCCTGTTCGCCGAGCTCGGCGCCGACCTCGACATCGTCCAGGACGGTGGCGTCGTCCTCGGCGTCAACCGCAGCGGCGGCTCGATCTCGCCGATCGATCCCGCGACCGTCGAGCACCCCGAGGGCGAGGTCGCCGGCATCGCCGGTGGTGCCGACGTGCTCACCCGGGGCGGCACGATCGCGGTCACCGATCCCGACGGCGGTGCCACCTGGGCGACCGTCGCGGACCCGTCGCTGGGCCCGGTGTCGGTCTCGGCGCTGGACCGCGAGGGCGACCCGTTGCACGAGGCCGGCGGCTCCGCCTCGCTGACGGTCAACGCGAGCGGCGACGTGCTGGTCGCCTCCGCCGAGGAGAGCACCCTCGTCGAGCTCGCGCGCTCGGGCAGCAGCTTCGCCGACCCGGTCACCACCAGCCTTCCCGAGGAGGTCAGCGTCACCTCGCGGCTCTCCTCGGTGGGTGAGGTGCCGGTGCTCCTCGACTCCGACAACGGCCGGCTCTGGGCGCTGGCCCGGGGCCAGCAGCCGCAGTCCGACCGGTCCGACCTCCCGGTCGACGGCGTCCTCCAGCAGCCCGGACCGGCCGCCGACTCGGCCCTGGTCGCGACACCCGAGGCGCTGCTCTCGGTGCCGCTCGACGGTGGCGAGCCGACCGTGGTCGCCGAGGACCTCGCCGGCCGCCCGACGGCACCGGTCCGTCTCGGTGGCTGCCAGTACGGCGCATGGTCGGGCGGCGGCGGCCTGGTCGTCACCGCGTGCCCGGGCCAGGAGGTGCGCACGATCTCGCTGGGCACCCCGACCAGCGACCTGGTGTTCCGCGTCAACCGCGACCAGATCGTGCTCAACGACCGCACCACCGGCGCGGTGTGGAACATCGACGACGACCAGCCGACCCGGCTCGACGACTGGGACGCCTTCAAGCGCAAGGCGACCGAGGACGACGAGGAGGAGGAGAACGAGGACGAGCGGCAGGGCGACCAGCGGCCGCCGGTCGCCAATCCCGACACCCTCGGCGCCCGGCCGGGCCGCACGACCGTGCTGCACCCGCTCGACAACGACACCGCTCCCGGCGGTCGGCTGCTGTCGGTCCGCTCGATCGAGCGGCTCAGCGGCTCGGGCTCCACGGCCACCATCAGCCCGGACGGCCAGACCGTCCAGCTGACCCTGCCCGCCAACGCCAGCGGCAGGGTCAGCTTCGTCTACTACATCGACGACGGACGCGACGGGAAGACCGCCCACGCGACGGTCACGGTCCCGATCCGGCGGCCCACCGAGAACGGCGATCCGCGGCTGCGGCTCGGCTTCGAGCCCAGGACGTGGACCGTGCCGGCCGGTGGCGTGCTCGACGTCCCGGTCCTGCCGGACTGGCGCGACCGGTCCGACGGCGACCCGATCGCCGTGATGAGCGCCGAGGCCGCGTCCGGCGTCAAGAGTGGTGCCGACGCGCGGGTCACGGCCAGCGGCCAGGTCCGGGTGACCGCACCCCCGGTGGGCGGACCGCTCCAGGTCACCTACTCCGTCTCCGACGGCCTGGGCGGCGACGTCGAGCGCGACTTCGTGGTCGACGTGCAGGACCCCAAGGACCGGCAGGCCTTCCCGGGTGTCGCCGAGCCCGACGTGATCAGCGGCCAGGTCGGGGAGCCGATCACGATCGCCCCGCTCGACAACGACCAGCCCGGCTCCGACCCGCTGACGCCCGACGCCCGGTTGGCGCTCGCCGGCCGACTGCCCTCGCCCGGCGGCGCGGAGACGAGGACGGACCTGGTCGAGGGGACCGTCACGTTCACCGCCAGCGTGGCCGACACCTACTTCCTCGACTACGACGCGTCGTACGGCAACGCGCCGCTGGCCCAGGGCGCGATCCGGATCGACGTCCGCAACCCCGACCGTCCGCCGGACGCGCCGGTGGCGATGCCCGACACCGCGCTGGTCAGTGGCCAGAAGGCGATCCTGGTCGACGTCCTGCGCAACGACCTGGACCCGGCCGGCGGGCTGCTCACCGTGCAGAGCGCCGATGCCAAGGACCGCACCCAGCTCGACGTCGCGGTCGTCGACGGCCGCTGGGTCAGGGTCGCCGCCCGGCAGGGGACGATGCAGCCCAACCCGCAGGTCGTGCGCTACGAGATCACCAACGGCAACCGCTCCGGCGTGCAGGGCGAGATCGTGGTGACCCAGCGCGAGCCCGAGCGCGACGTCCCGGTCACCGAGAAGGACGCCGTCACGGTGCGCGCGGGAGCGGCGGTCGCGATCCCGGCGCTCGACAACGACTTCAGTCCGTCCGGCGGTGAGCTCGGCCTGGTCGAGCACGTCGCCGAGGAGGCGTCGGGCCAGCTCAGCGTGCGCCCGCAGGGTGACGCGAGGGTGCCCACGGGCCAGGCGTTCGTGACCGGCAACTTCGTCCGGTACGTCGCGCCGCCCGACCTCGACGACGTCCAGGTCTTCACCATCACCTACCTCGCGGCCAACGTGGACGGCGTGTCCGCCCCGGGCAAGATCGAGGTCACGGTGGTCCCGACCGACCGCCAGAACCAGCTGCCGGAGCCACCCGCGCTCGAGGGCCGGGTCGTGGCCGGCGACTCGGTGACCCTCAAGCTGCCCGGCAGCGGCGTCGACCCCGACGGCGACGCGATCACGCTGCTCGGCATCTCCTCGGCCCCGACCCTCGGCCGGGTGGTGCGCACCGGGGCGAACACGATCGCCTACCAGTCCTTCCCCGGCAGCGTCGGCACCGAGGAGTTCACCTACGAGGTCACCGACTCCTTCGGCGGGACGGCGACCGGCTCGGTCCGGGTCGCGGTGGCGCCGCCGGGCCGACCGCAGGCGCCGCTGGCCGTGGACGACCCGATCACCGTCGAGCCGGGCCGCACCGCCACCGTCGACATCCTCGCCAACGACCACATCGCCTCCGGCGACAGCGTCAACGCCCGACTCCTCGACGCGCCCCCGGGTGCCGAGCTGGAGTCGCCGGTCGGGCCGCTGGAGGTCGTCGCACCCGACGAGGGCAAGGGCGCCACCACCAAGGTCGTCTACGAGGTCACCAACGGCATCGCCACCACCCGCGCCACGGTCACCGTGCGCACGGCCGAGCCCTACAACAACCCGCCGGTGGCCTTCGACGCCTTCGGCAACGCCGACGACGGCGACTCGATCGAGGTCGACGTCCTCGAGACGGCCTACGACCCCGACGGTCCGAGCGGTGACCTCGTGGTCGCCGAGGTGCTGCCGCCGGCGGGCGTCGAGGCCAGCGTCGAGGGCGGCACGGTCACCGTCGTGCGCGGTCCGGAGCCGGTCGTGGTGGCGTTCAAGGTCGAGGACGCCGACGGCGGCGCCACGACGGCCTCGCTCTACGTGCCGCAGGCCAGCAACGGGCTGCCGTTCGTCAAGGAGGACGCGCTGATCGAGCTCGACCCCGGCGACTCGGCGGACCTCGACCTCGAGCGACTACGTCGAGAACCCGTCCGGCGGCCCGCTCGGCTTCACGCTGAAGAACCGGGTGTGGTCGAGCCCGCTCGGCCAGGTCGGGGCCTCGATCACCGGCGACGACACCTTCCGGGTCGAGACCACCGGTGACTACGAGGGGCCGGGCGGCGTCTCGTTCGAGGTGACGACCGGGGAGTCGGTGCAGGACCCCGACGGCCAGACCGTCATCCTCACGGTGCCGGTGCAGGTCGGCGAGGACCGACCGGTGCTGCGTTGCCCCGAGGAGCCGATCGAGATCCCGCAGGGCACGGTCCTCGAGATCGACGTCGCCGCGGTCTGCCACGCGTGGACCGCCGATCCGGCCACGGCCGACGACCTGGTCTTCGTCGCCGACTGGGCCAGCAGCATCGACGGGCTGAGCATCATCGAGCCGGAGGGCTCGGTGATCGAGGTCGCCGCCGACGGCAGCGCCGAGCCGGGCATCACCGCCGATCTCGAGCTGACCACCGAGGGCGGCGTCCCGGCGCTCCTGCCGATCCAGGTCGTCAAGACCCCGCCGCCGTCCCTGGCGGAGATCCGGATCTCCGACATGGAGGCCGGCGAGACCCGGACCATCGACCTGTCGCCGTACCTCCTGCCCGGCGTGCCGGACGCCGAGCCGACCCTGGTGTCGGTGACGCCCGAGACCGATCTCGACGTCGAGGCCGTGAAGAGCGGACCGGCCGAGCTGACCCTCACCACCGGCCCGGAGGTCGACGGCACCGCGCGCTTCCGGATCGTGATGAGCGACGTCGCGGAGTCGCTGTCGCCCGACCGCGAGGTCACCGGGTTCGTCGAGCTCGAGGTCCTCGACGTCCCCGACGTCCCGACCGCCCCGGTCCCGGGCCGCACGGTGCGCAGCGAGGAGGTCGCGCTGTCGTGGCGCGCTCCCGAGGACAACGGTGCCCCGATCGAGTACTACGAGGTGCGTGACCAGCGCGGCGAGGACACCCGCTGCGGCTCGACGTCGTGCGACGTCGGCGGCCTCACCAACGGCCAGGACTACCGCTTCCAGGTGCGCGCGGTGAACGCCGTCGGCGAGTCCGGCTGGAGCGACTACTCGACGACCGCGACCCCGGACGCCAAGCCCGGCATCGTCGGCCCGATCGAGATGACCGGCCGCGGCGACGGCTCCATCAGCCTGCGCTGGACGCCGCCGACCACCGAGACCTCTGCCATCTCGAGCTACTACGTCACCTGGCCCGGCGGCCCGTCCGGCGGGCGCGCGACGCGGGTGCCGTCGATCGTGATCAAGGGGCTCGACAACACCAAGGCGCAGGCCTTCACGGTCGTGGCCGAGAACGCACTCGACTACGGCGAGCCGCGCACCTCCGACCAGTTCCAGTCGATCGGGACCCCGGGGACGCCCGCCGCCCCGAGCGTCACCGACCAGCTCACCGGCGAGGGCGAGACCGCCGTGACCGTCGCCTGGGCCGCGGTCGGAGCCAACGGGCCGAACCCCGTGGTCTACACCGTGTTCCGCAACGGCGCGGCGCTCGCCCAGTGCACGCGGATCACCGCGACCAGCTGCGACGACGCGGGCCTGACCTATGACGGCAAGAAGTACACGTACGCCGTGCGCTCGACCAACAACGGCGGGGTGGACGACGCGAAGAGCTCTCCGACCGGTCCGGGCACCGAGTGGGCCGCGGTCGGCAAGCCGGCGGCCTGGGACGAGACCTGGACGGTGGCCCCGACCGGCGCCAACACGATGGCCCGGGTCTCCTTCACCGTGCCGCCGTCGCGTGGCGCGACCTCGCAGGTGTCGATCCTGGTCGACGGCGTCGTGAAGACGACCCAGGAGTGGACCGGCGGCCAGGTGCAGGAGATCTCCGTCGGCGACAACGACGGTTCCCACAACGTCTCGCTGCGGGTCTGCAACGAGAAGGGGAACTGCTCGGACTCCTCCGCGAAGCCGGTCCAGGCCTACGGGCCGTTCGTCGCCGGCCACATCATCTCCGCGACCCCGCACCACAACGAGGTCGCCAACAACGTCTACGAGGTGTACTGGACGGTCACGGTCGACGCCAACGGCGACCCGGCGACGGTCCACATCACCTCACGCTCCGGCACCGGCACCGCGATCCGCGACCAGACGGTGCAGATCCCCGTCGTCGACGTCTACACGTTCAACACCGGCAAGGACCGGATCGACGCCTCCACCTCCGACATCATGCGGGTGGCGCTCTACGACACCTCGCCGAACCGGGCGCGAGAAGACGCGCGAGTTCCGGATGACCACGCCCGAGCGCAAGACGCCCACGGTGTCGATCACCCGCGGCACCCGCTGCAGCGACGTCCCGGGCTCCGGGCAGCCGGCCTGCAACGTCGGCGGTGGCGGTACCGACTGCCTCGACCCGAGCTGCGGCCGGATCCGCTTCACCTCCCAGAACTTCACCGACAACTCCATGCGGTGCGAGATGTGGGACAACGTCGACGGCCAGTGGAACGTACGCACGGTGCAGACCAACACGACGCATCGAGCCGGGCAGCTACTACGGCTACCCGGGTCGGTCGGTGTGGGCCATGTGCAACGGCATCGAGTCCGCGCACTACACCTGGCCCACCTAGCGACCTCCCACGCCCGCAGACCCTCCGCCCACCGAGCAGGAAGAACGACCCGTGACGATCTCGACCGAGCAGGCCGCCTGGTTCCGGCAGACCTTCGACGTCCTCACCGACAACATCGAGCGCGCCGTCCTCGGCAAGCGCCACGTCGTACGGCTCACGCTGACGTGCCTGCTGTCGGAGGGTCACATGCTGCTGGAGGACTTCCCCGGCACCGGCAAGACGATGCTGGCGCGCGCCCTGGCCAACACCGTGCAGGGCAGCCACGCCCGGATCCAGTTCACCCCGGACCTGCTGCCCTCCGACGTCACCGGCGTCACCGTCTACGACCAGCACAAGGGCAGCTTCGAGTTCCACCCCGGCCCGATCTTCCACACGATCGTGCTGGCCGACGAGATCAACCGGGCCTCGCCCAAGACCCAGTCGGCGCTGCTGGAGGTCATGGAGGAGGGCCGGGTCACCGTCGACGGCGTCAGCCGGGGCGTGGGCCGGCCGTTCATGGTCATCGCCACCCAGAACCCGATCGAGCAGGCCGGCACCTACCGGCTGCCCGAGGCCCAGCTCGACCGGTTCCTCATGAAGAGCTCGGTGGGCTACCCCGACCGGGACGCGACCGTCGAGCTCCTCATCAACGCCAAGGTCCGTGACCGGGCGTCGTTGGTCACGCCGGTCATCACCTCGGAGACGATCGCCCAGATGAGCAGCCTCGCCGACGACGTCTACGTCGACCCGGCGGTGCTGGGCTACGTCGCCGAGCTCGCCGAGGAGTCGCGTCGCCAGCCGCACGTGAAGCTGGGGCTCTCGGCGCGGGGCTGCCTGGCGTTCATCCGGGTGGCGAAGACCTGGGCGGCCGCCGACGGCCGCGACCACGTCGTGCCCGACGACGTCCGGATCCTCGCGACGCCCGTGCTGAGCCACCGCCTGCTGCTCGACGCCGAGGCCCAGTTCAGCGGGATCACGGTCGAGACCGTCATCGGTCGGCTGCTCGACTCCGTCGCGCCCCCGACCGACCGGGTCGCCTGAGCGGGTGAGGGTGGCGTGATGTCCTGGCTGGGCCGACTGCGGCCGGTGGCGCGCGGGGTCGTGGGGGTGGTGAACCCCCTCGGGTGGACCCTGCTCGTCCTCGGCGTGCTGCTGCTGCTCGTCGCGCGGCGTACCGACTGGCTCGAGGCGGCCGTCGTGGCCTCCGCCTGCCTGCTGGTCGTCGTGCTGGCCCTGCCCTTCCTCCTCGGCCGGACGTCGGTCTCGGTCCGGCTCGACCTCGAGCCGCAGCGGGTGACCGCGGGGGAGAGTGTCGTCGCGGGCCTGACCGTCAGCAACACCGCGGACCGCCGGCAGCTGCCGACGATGCTGGAGGTGCCGGTCGGCTCGGCCGTGCACCGCTACCCGCTGCCGACCCTCGCCACCGGCGCCCGCCACGAGGAGTCCTTCACCATCCGCACCCGCCGCCGCGGCGTGATCGCCGTCGGGCCGGCCATGACCCGTCGGGGCGACCCGCTCGGGGCGTTCTCGCGCGACGTCGAGTGGACCCCGGTCACCGAGGTGCTGGTCCGGCCGCCGATGACCCCGCTCGACTCGCTCGCCGGCGGCCTGCTCCGCGACCTCGAGGGCGTGACCACCGAGCAGATCACCTCCAGCGACCTCGCCTTCCACGCGCTGCGCGAGTACGTCCCCGGCGACGACCTGCGCCACGTCCACTGGCGCTCCTCGGCCAAGGTGATGGCTTCCGGCGGCGACAGCAAGCTCCTCGTCCGGCAGTACCTCGACACCCGCCGCAGCCACGCCACGATCGTGGTGGACGACCGCCCCTCCGCCTGGGGCGACGAGGACGACTTCGAGCTCGGCATGTCGGTGGCGGCGAGCATCGCCGTCCGGGCCGTGATCGACGAGTTCGAGGTCTCCTTCGTGTGTGGCGACCACGCCGCGTCGGGCGAGACCGGCACCCGGGCCCTCGATGCGGTCTGCCGGGCCCAGCAGGGCGGCCGCGGCCTGGTCACCGGCGGCCGCGACGCCGGCCGGATGGCCCCCGACACCTCCCTGCTCTTCCTCGTCGGCGGGACCGGGACCTCGCTCGAGGACCACCTCCGCGCCGCCGCCTCCTTCGCTCCCGAGGTACGCCGCTACGCGATCACCGTGGACCCGGCCGGCCGGTCCCGCGTGACCGACGCCGGCGGGCTGCCGGTGCTGGTGGTCGCCGAGCTCGCCGACCTCGCCGCGGTGCTGCGGTGGAGCCTGTCGGGGGCGACGTCGTGACCCGCTGGCTGCCCGACCGGCGGGGCTGGACCGACGTGGCGCTGCTGACGGCGCTGGCCGGCCTGGCGCTGGCGGGTCTCGCGCCCACCTTCGCCGGGATCGGGTTCTGGGTCGTGGGCATGGTCGGCGTCCTGCTCGGAATGGCGGCCGTGCTCGCCGCCCGCGCCCTGCGCTGGCCCTTCATCGTCCCGATCACCGTCGCCGTCCTCCTCTACCTCCTCCTCGGCGCCCCGGTGGCCCTGCGTCGGCCACCCACGCCCGAGGCCGTGCGGATCCTGCTCGACCAGCTGGTCTTCGGCTGGAAGGACCTGCTCACCACGCTGCCGCCGGTCGACGCGGACTCCTCGCTGCTCGCGCTGCCGCTGCTGATGGGCCTGGCCACCGGCACCCTCGGCGCGCTGGCCGCGGGGCTGCGCGTCACCGCCACCCGGCGCGGCTTCCTCGCCGCTCTGCTGCCGGTGCTGGTGCCCACGGCGCTCCTCTCGGCGGTGATCCTGCTCGGCGTCCGCGAGCCCGCCTCGCTGCTGCTCCAGGGCGTGCTGTTCGCCGCCCTGGCGATGGCGTGGCTGGTGCTGCGCACCCACCGCCGCGTGGTCCGTGACGACGACGCCCGGCTCGGCGGCCGGGTCCGTGGCATCCGGACCGTCTCCGGTGCGGTGCTGATCGCGCTCGCGGCGTCCCTCGCCCTTCCGGTGGCCACCTGGTCGACCGGCACCGACGACGAGCGGCTGGTGCTGCGCGACCACGTCGAGCCGCCCTTCGACGTCGGCCAGTACCCCTCGCCGCTCTCCTCCTTCCGCCGCTACGTCGAGGAGCCGGAGCCGACCCCGTCCAACCTCTTCGACGACACCCTGATGACCGTCGAGGGCGTCGAGCCGGGCACCCGGATCCGGTTCGCGGCCCTCGACACCTACGACGGCGTCATCTGGGGTGCGAGCAACGACAGCACCTTCGGTGGGCCGGTCGAGGGGACCTTCCAGCGGGTGGCCACCCAGATCTCCAACCCCGCCACCGGCCGCGAGGCCGAGGTGACCGTCACCCTGGGCGAGGGCTACACCGGCGTGTGGCTGCCCACGGTCGGCGCGCTGACCGGACTGGAGTTCGAGGGCGAGCGCTCCGACGAGGAGACCGACACCTTCCGCTACAACCTGGCCACCTCGACCGGCGTGGTTCCGGCCGGCCTGCAGCCGGGTGACCGCTACTCCTTCGACGCGGTCCTCACCGACGAGACGCTGACCGCCGACACCCCGCCCGCGGCCACGATCGGGCTGGCCGAGACCTCGGCCCCGTTCCTGACCGCCCAGGCGCAGGACTGGTCGGCCGCCTCGACCCAGCCGATGCAGCAGGTGCTCGACATCGCGGCCCGGCTCAAGGACGACGGCAAGTACAGCGACGGGGTCCGCGCCTCCGAGCGCTTCTACCTCGCCGGCCACCACCAGTCCCGGCTCTCCGACGCCGACGGCGGCATCAACAGCCCGATCATCGTCGGCAACGACGAGCAGTACGCCGCGTGGATGGCGCTCCTGGTCAACCAGATCGGGGTGCCGGCGCGCGTGGTGATGGGCGCGGTCGTGCCCGAGGGTGGCGAGGTCACCGGCGAGGACGTCTCGGCGTGGGTGGAGGTGCAGGCCGCCGACGGCACCTGGCGCACCGTCCCGACCGAGGCGTTCATGGACTTCGACCGGCCGGCCGAGCTCCCGCCCCGGCAGGAGGAGGAGATGAGCGGCACCAACGTGCCGCCGCCCGCCGCGATCCCGCCGCCGAGCACCGTGGGGGAGCCCACCGACGCCGAGCTGAACTCGCTGCGCAACAAGCGCGACTCCGAGGAGGGGTTCGCCCTCCCGGCCTGGCTGGTGGCCGTGCTGTTCTACGTCGTGCTCCCTCTGCTCGTCCTCGCCCTCGTCGCGTGCGCGATCGTCGGCGCCAAGACGCTGCGCCGCCGTCGCCGCCGCGCGGCGGAATCGGTGTCGGCCCGCTTCGCCGGCGGCTGGCGGGAGGTCACCGACCACGCCCGCGACCTGGGGTTGGCCATCACGGGATTCACCCGCCGCGAGGAATCGCTGGCGCTCGCCGGGGCCGGTACCGTGGACGCAGCACCGCAGCTCGCCCGCACCGCCGACAGCCACGTCTTCGGACCTCGGCCACCGGCGGCCGAGTCGGCCGCGGCGTACTGGGAGGACGTCGACGCCTACCGTGCCTCGCTCTCCGAGGGCGCCTCGCGGGGCCGTCGGATCCGGGCCGCGCTGTCGCTGCGGACCTTCCGCCGCTGATTAGGGTTTCGCCCGCGCGGCCCCGTACACTGGCGTGTCGGCCCAACGTGGGTCGCGTCTCGTGGTGCCTCGCGGCTGCCCGACTCTCGCCGAGAACTCCTTGACCGGAGCTCACGTGCGTGCGCCGGGACGAGGAGCACGAGACCGCTGCACGAGGTCCACCACCGCCACCCGGCGGTGGAGGTTCCCGGGTCGACGGTAGACCGAACGTCAACGACAGATTGTGGAGGACATGCCGAAGAAGGAAGGCGTCATCGAGATCGAGGGCACCGTCGTGGAGGCCCTCCCCAACGCCATGTTCCGCGTCGAGCTGACCAACGGGCACAAGGTGCTCGCACACATCAGCGGCAAGATGCGACAGCACTACATCCGGATCCTCCCCGAGGACCGCGTGGTGGTGGAGCTCTCGCCGTACGACCTCACGCGGGGTCGCATCGTCTACCGCTACAAGTGAGATAGCCGCCCACGAGCAGAAAGGGTCGACTGATGAAGGTCGCTCCCAGCGTGAAGAAGATCTGTGACAAGTGCCAGGTGGTCCGCCGCCACGGCCGCGTCATGGTGATCTGCGAGAACCCGCGCCACAAGCAGCGTCAGGGCTGAGCGCAGCACCACCACCACTGAATCACCACCAACACCACCGTGATCGCTAGGTCCCACCAGGACTGAAATCACCCCCGGAGCGGATGGCCGGGGCCCGGGACAGAACACCCGGGACGCATCACGACCACACCACCGTGAATCGAAAGGGCCAGACATGGCACGCCTCCTCGGAGTCGACCTCCCGCGCGACAAGCGCATCGAGATCGCACTCACCTACATCTACGGCATCGGCCGTACCCGCGCCCAGGAAGTCCTGGCCGCGACCGGGGTCTCCCCGGACCTCCGCGTCCACCAGCTGGGCGACGAGGAGCTGGTCAAGCTCCGCGACGAGATCGAGACCCGCGAGTTCAAGATCGAGGGTGACCTGCGCCGCGAGACGCAGGCAGACATCCGCCGCAAGATCGAGATCGGCAGCTACCAGGGTCGCCGTCACCGCCAGGGCCTCCCGGTCCGCGGCCAGCGCACCCAGACCAACGCCCGGACCCGCAAGGGCCCCAAGCGCACAGTTGCCGGCAAGAAGAAGGCCAAGTGATCCTCGGCTGACGCCGAGTCACCGCTCTCTTCCTCGAATCCACAGCTTTCCAGCAATCCTCAGGAGATAACGAATGCCTCCCAAGAGCCGCGCCACCAAGGTGCGCCGCAAGGAGAAGAAGAACGTCGCTCAGGGCGAAGCCCACATCAAGAGCACGTTCAACAACACCATCGTCACGATCACCGACCCCACGGGTGCGGTGATCTCGTGGGCCTCGGCCGGCACCGTCGGCTTCAAGGGCTCGCGCAAGTCCACCCCGTTCGCTGCGCAGATGGCCGCCGAGGCCGCTGGTCGTCGGGCGATGGAGCACGGGATGAAGAAGATCGACGTCTTCGTGAAGGGCCCGGGTTCGGGCCGCGAGACGGCGATCCGTTCCCTGGGTGCGATCGGCCTCGAGGTCGGCACCATCCAGGACGTCACCCCCACGCCCCACAACGGATGCCGCCCGCCCAAGCGCCGGCGCGTCTGACCCCGACACCAGAGAGCTAAGGAGACTCAACCATGGCCCGTTACACCGGCCCCATGACCAAGAAGTCGCGCCGTCTCGGTGTCGACCTCGTCGGCGGCGACGCCGCCTTCGAGAAGCGTCCGTACGCCCCCGGCCAGCACGGCCGCGCGCGGATCAAGGAGAGCGAGTACCGCTCGCAGCTCCAGGAGAAGCAGAAGGCGCGCTACACCTACGGCGTCCTCGAGAAGCAGTTCGTCCGGTACTACAAGGAGGCCAGCCGTCGCTCCGGCAAGACCGGCGACAACCTCCTGCAGCTGCTGGAGTGCCGCCTGGACAACGTCGTCTACCGCGCCGGCTTCGCCCGCACGCGTCGTCACGCCCGCCAGCTGGTCACCCACGGCCACTTCGTGGTCAACGGCCACAAGGTGAACATCCCGTCGTTCCAGGTGACCGCGCACGACGTCATCGACGTCCGTGAGAAGTCGCTCGAGATGACCCCGTTCATCGTGGCTCGCGAGACCCACGGCGAGCGCGTCGTCCCCGCGTGGCTCGAGGCCATCCCCACCCGGATGCGGATCCTGGTCCACCAGGTCCCCGTCCGGGCGCAGATCGACCTCCCGGTCCAGGAACAGCTCATCGTCGAGTTCTACTCGAAGAAGTAAGTCCTCTCCTTCCGTCACATCTCGCAGATCTGGGTCCCTCAAATAGCGGTCGGGCCCGGAAAGGAAAGTATTCAGTGCTCATCGCACAGCGCCCCACCCTGTCGGAAGAGTCCGTCGACGAGTTCCGCTCGCGGTTCGTCATCGAGCCCCTGGAGCCCGGTTTCGGCTACACGCTCGGCAACTCGCTGCGGCGTACCCTCCTCTCCTCCATCCCCGGTGCCTCGGTCACGAGCATCAAGGTGGACGGTGTCCTCCACGAGTTCTCGACCATCGAGGGCGTCAAGGAGGACGTCACCGAGGTCATCCTCAACCTGAAGGGCCTGGTCGTCTCCTCCGAGCACGACGAGCCCGTGACCATGTACCTCCGCAAGTCGGGTGCCGGTGACGTCACCGCCGCCGACATCAACCCGCCCGCGGGCGTGGAGGTCCACAACCCCGACCTGAAGATCGCCACGCTGTCCGACAAGGGCAAGCTGGAGATGGAGCTGGTCGTCGAGCGCGGTCGCGGCTACGTGTCCGCGGTCCAGAACAAGGGCGCGGACAACGAGATCGGCCGGATGCCGGTCGACTCGATCTACTCGCCCGTGCTCAAGGTGACCTACAAGGTCGAGGCCACCCGTGTCGAGCAGCGCACCGACTTCGACAAGCTGGTCATCGACGTCGAGACCAAGCCGTCCATCCGGCCCCGCGACGCCATCGCGTCGGCCGGCAAGACGCTGGTCGAGCTGTTCGGCCTGGCCCGCGAGCTCAACGTCGAGGCCGAGGGCATCGACATCGGTCCCTCGCCGGTCGACGAGCAGCTGGCGGCCGACCTGGCCCTGCCGGTCGAGGAGCTCAACCTCACCGTCCGCTCCTACAACTGCCTCAAGCGCGAGGGCATCCACACCGTGGGTGAGCTCATCAGCCGCTCGGAGCAGGACCTGCTCGACATCCGCAACTTCGGTGCCAAGTCCATCGACGAGGTCAAGGCCAAGCTGGTCGAGATGGGCCTCTCGCTCAAGGACAGCGCACCCGGCTTCGACCCGCACGCCGCGCTCGCGGCGTACGGCGCCGAGGACGACGACGACGCGTTCGTGGAGGACGAGCAGTACTGACACCCCTATCCCGGTACCTGACACGGCCGGGAAGAATCGAGACGAAGAACCATGCCCACTCCCAAGAAGGGGCCCCGCCTCGGCGGTAGCCCGGCTCACCAGCGGCTGATCCTGTCGAACCTGGCCACCCAGCTGTTCGAGCACGGCCGGATCACCACCACCGAGTCGCGGGCGCGCACGATGCGTCCGTACGTGGAGAAGCTGATCACCAAGGCCAAGAAGGCCCACCTCGGTGAGAACCCGCTGCACAACCGTCGCGAGGTCCTCAAGACCGTGCGCGACAAGTCGGTCGTGCACACCCTCTTCACCGAGATCGCGCCGACCTTCGCCGAGCGGCCCGGCGGCTACACCCGGATCACCAAGATCGGTCCGCGCAAGGGCGACAACGCCCCCATGGCGGTCATCGAGCTCGTGACCGAGGCGTACAAGCCGAAGCCCGCCTCGTCGAAGAAGCAGGAGACGTCGGCCCCGGCCGCGGCTCCGGCCGCCGAGGAGGCTCCCGCCGAGGAGACCGTCGACACCACGGACGAGGCCACCGAGGAGGCTCCCACCGAGGAGACCACCGAGGAGACCACGGACGAGGCTGCCGAGGAGACCCCCGCCGAGGAGTCGACCGAGGAGCAGAAGGACGCCTGAGCGTTCCTTCGCCTGTCAGCACGACGGCCCGTCACCCGCGAGGGTGGCGGGCCGTCGTCGTCCCTGCGGGCTCCCAGGGGCGTGGCCTCAGACCGGCCAGCCCTGCTCCACCAACCGGACCGCCTCGGCGCGGGAGAGGCCCCGCCGGCGGGCGGTGGCGACGTACGACGCGGCCGCGGCCGTGACGTCGGGGGAGCCGGCGGCGTCGGTCGCGGCGAGGAAGGTGCCGCGGCGGCCCTCGGTGACCACGACCCCGTCGGCCTCGAGCTCGCGGTAGGCGCGGGCGACCGTGTTGGCGGCCAGCCCGAGCTCGGTCGCGAGCGCCCGGACGGTCGGCAGCTTCGTGCCCGGGGGCAGGTCGCCGGAGGCGGCGCGGCGGGCCACCTGGGAGCGCAGCTGGTCGAACGGCGGCTGGTCGGAGGCCGGGTCGGGAGGATCGATCCGCATGTCGCGGACCCTACGCCTCGCGCGCGGCGGTCCGATGCGGTAGCAATAGCCCATGTCAGGCACGGCACTGGTGGTCGGGGAGTCGCTCGTCGACATCGTGCGCGGCGGAGACGGCAGCACCACCGAGTTCCCCGGCGGCAGCGCCGCCAACGTCGCGGTGGCCCTGGCCCGACTCGGCCGCGAGGTGCGCTTCGCGACCAGCTGGGGGGACGACGAACGCGGCCGGGTGCTGGCCGAGCGCTGCGAGCGCGACGGCATCGCCCTGGCCGGCGACCCCTTCGCCGTCGGCCACACCTCGACCGCGCAGGCGACCATCGGCTCCGACGGCGCCGCGTCGTACGAGTTCGACCTGTCCTGGCGGCTCAACCCGGTCGAGCAGGGCCTCGACGCGCTGGTCGTCCACACCTGCTCGCTCGGGGCGGTGCTCGACCCCGGGTGCGACGACGTGGTCGCGCTGCTGGAGCGGGTCCGCACCACCGCGACCATCACCTACGACGTCAACGCCCGGCCCGCCATCACCGGCACCGGCCCGGAGCTGGTCGAGAAGGTGCACGCGGTCGCCGCGCTCAGTGACGTGGTGAAGGCGAGCGATGAGGACCTCGAGGCGTTGTACGACGGCCTGGACCCGATCTCCGGCGCGAAGCGGCTGCTCGCGCTCGGGCCGGCTGCGGTCGTGGTCACCCGCGGCCAGGACGGCGCGACCTGGCTGACCGCCAACCAGGAGGTCGACGTCGCCTCCGTCCCGGTCGTCGTCAGCGACACGATCGGCGCCGGCGACACCTTCTGCGCCGGCATCATCGACGCCCTGTGGACGCGCGACCTCGTCGGCGCCGCGCGGCGCGAGGCCCTGGTCGAGGCGACCCGCGACACCGTCGTCTCGGTCCTCGCCCACGCCGCCCGCGCGGCTGCGGTCACCGTGGGCCGGCCGGGCGCGAACCCGCCGTACCGCCACGAGCTGGACTGAGCGGGGCCGAGCGGGACCGAGGCTGGCCCGGACGCGGGTCCGGCTACTCGTCGCCCCCGGGCTCGAGCCAGGAGTGGACGAGGGAGACCACGGACGCGCCCTCGCCGCTGGCCGAGGCCACCCGCTTCATCGAGCCCGAGCGGATGTCGCCGGCGGCGAAGATGCCCGGGACCGTCGTGGCGAGCTCCGGCGGCGGGATCCCGTCGTACCACTCGTCCTGGGGGACGTCGCGTCCGGTGAGGACGTAGCCCTTGTCGTCGCGGGCCACCTCCTCGGGCAACCACTCGCAGTGCGGCTCGGCGCCGAGGAGGAGGAACAGTCCGCGGACCTCGCGACGCTGGCGCTCGCCCGAGGACGTGTCCTCGAGCTCGATCCACTCGAGGTTGTCGTCGCCACCCCCGTCGACGACCCGGCTGGAGCCGAGCACCTCGATCCGAGGGTTGTAGTCGATCTCGGAGACCAGGTAGTGCGACATGGTCGAGGCGAGGTCGGGACGGCGCACCACGATGGTGACGCTGCGGGCGAACCGGGCCAGGTGGACCGCCGCCTGGCCCGCGCTGTTGCCGCCGCCGACCACGACCACGTCGGCGCCCTCCATGCCGCGTGACGCGGTCATCGCCGCACCGTAGAAGACGCCCTTGCCGGTGAAGTCCTCGAGCGCGTCGACACCGAGCCGGCGGTAGGTGACGCCGGTGGCGATGACCACGGCGCGGGCCCGGACGTCGCCGCCCTCGGTGCAGACCAGGTGGGGCTCGCCGTCCACACCTGGTTCGAGCCGGACGACGGGCCAGCCGGTGAAGAACCGGGTGCCGAAGCGGATCGCCTGGTTGCGGGCGCGCTGGGAGAGCCGCATCCCGGAGATGCCGCGGGGGAAGCCGAGGTAGTTGCGGATCATCGACGACGTACCGGCCTGGCCGCCGATCGCCTCGGTCTCGACGGTGATCGTGCTGAGGCCCTCCGAGGAGCCGTAGACGCTGGCGGCGAGCCCGGCGGGGCCGGCGCCCACGACGACGAGGTCGACGACCTGGTCGACCTCGATCTCGTCGGGGCGGCCGTAGAACGAGGCCGCCACCTCGCGCACCGAGCCGACGACCCGCGGTGGCTGGTTGAAGGGGTCGAGCACCGGCCAGCCCGTGGGTCCGCCCTCGAGCCGGGAGAGCACCTCGACGCCGACCTCGCTGTCGGGGAGGTAGACCCGGTGGGGCATGCCGATCCGGTCGAGGTAGTCGCGGACCGCCAGCGTGAGCGGCACCGCCGCGGGGGAGACCACCCGCACGGAATCGACCTCGGGGGTGGCGATCGTCGCACCCCAGTCGCTGAGCAGCTCGACGATCGCGGTGTGGAACTCCTCGTCGCGGACCCCGCGCGGCATGAGCAGGTAGGCGTCGTACTTCCCGAGCGCCATGCCGGGTCGCAGCCCGACGGCGTCCTCGCGGAACCGCTCCCAGTGGGCGACCACGACGCGGCGGGCGGTCGGAACCACCTTGCGCATCTTGGCGACCGCCTCGTAGACGGTGGCGTCGGGGAGCACGGACTCGACGACGAACGAGGGCGACCTGGGTCCCGGCGTCCTTCAGCTCGTGGATGCAGTGGTAGGCCTCGAGGCCGGATCGACAGGTGCGGACCTCGTACTCGCGCGCGTAGCGGGAGAACTGCTCCTCGAGGACGGCGATGTGGTCCTCGGAGATGAGGACGATCGCGGGACGGGGGCACGCGAACAGCATGACCCCTCCCACGCAACGTGTCAGCCGGCGAGCAGGGCGTCGAGCTTGGCGTAGCCCTCGTGGATGCCGACCTCCATGCCGCTGGCGAGCATCGCGTCGCGACCCTCCATCGAGTCGCAGAGCGACTGGGCGTGGAGGCGGGTCCAGCCGTCGCCGAGGTCCTCGAAGGTCATCGTCTCCAGGGCGATCGCCTCGGGCATGCCCTCGAAGCAGAAGGTCTGCACGATCCGGTCCTCGCCGACCTCGGGGAAGGTCCCGCGGAAGGCGTACTCCTGGCCGTCGGCCTCGGCGACGTACCGGTAGGAGCCGAGGGTCTGGCAGTTCCACTCCTCGATCCGGGTGGTCGTGCTGTCGGGACCGATCCACGTCGAGAAGGTGTCCCGGTCGGTGTGGGCCGTCATCAGCTGCGCGACCGTGCCCCGGAAGTCGCGCGTGATCCGCACGATCGGGAGCGCGGGGTCGGCCTCGATGGTGGCCTCGGTCAGGTGGGCGGTGGTGGTGGTCATGATGCGGATTCCTCCTGGGTCGGGTCTGCGTCGGTCTGGTCGGTCATCTCGTTCGTTCATCTGGGCGAGCACGGCGTCGAGGCGGGAGAAGCGCTCCTCCGCCCGGCGCCGGTAGCGCTCGATCCACGTCGGTCATGAGGTCGAACACCTCGGCTTCCAGGTGCACCGGCCGCCGCTGGGCCTCCCGGCTGCGCGTCACCAGGCCGGCGTCCTCGAGCACCTTGAGGTGCTTGGAGACGGCCTGGAGGCTCACGTCGTACGGCGCCGCGAGGTCGCCGACGGTCGCGTCGCCCTCGGTCAGCCGCGCGACCAGGTCGCGTCGGGTCGGGTCGCTGAGTGCTGCGAAGACCCGGGAGAGCTCGTCGGTCATGGTGCCACCCTTGGTCAACTGTTTGGTTGAGTACGACGGTAGGAGGACCCCGGAGGTTTGTCAACCGTCTGGTTGACAAAGGGGGCGTCCTAGGATGGGCGACCGTGCGGCTGCGGATCGACCTGTCCTACGACGGGACCGACTTCCTGGGCTGGGCGACCCAGCCGGGCCTGCGCACGGTGCAGGGCACCGTCGAGTCCGCGCTCGCGACCGTGCTGCGAGCGCCGGAGGTCCGCGTCGTGTGCGCCGGCCGGACCGACACCGGGGTCCACGCCCGTGGTCAGGTGGTCCACGTCGACCTGGCCGGGAAAGTCGAGGAGAAGCTCCTCCGCCGCCTCAACGGCGTGCTGCCTGCCGACGTCCGGGTGCGCCGCGTCGCCGTGGCGCCCGAGGGCTTCGACGCCCGCTTCTCCGCGGTCTGGCGCCGCTACGCCTACCGGGTGGCCGACGCTCCCGCGCTGGTCGACCCGCTCACCCGCAGCCACGTGCTCGCCTGGCCACGCGCGCTCGACCTCGACGCGATGAACGCCGCGTGCGCCCCCCTGCTCGGGCTCCAGGACTTCGCCGCGTTCTGCAAGCGGCGTGAGGGTGCGACGACCGTCCGGACCCTGCTCGACCTGGGCTGGTCGCGTGACGAGGACGGTGTGGCGGTCGCGACCGTGCGCGCCGATGCCTTCTGCCACCGCATGGTCCGCTCGCTGGTCGGTTGCCTCATCGCCGTCGGCGAGGGCCGTCGTACGCCGACGTGGGCGGCCGACGTGCTCGCGGCCGCGGTCCGCGACCCGTCCGTCAAGGTCGCGGCGGCGCACGGACTCACGCTCGAGGAGGTCGGGTATCCGAGTGACGCCGGCGAGCTGGCCGAGCAGGCGACCCGGGCCCGGGCGAAGCGGGAGGCGCTCTGACATGGCGCCGGAGGACCACTACTTCTCCGCCGATCCGGCGGTGCCGTTCGAGCGTGAGACCTTCACCTGCGAGGTCTGGGGCCACGAGCTCGAGCTCACCAGCGGCTCCGGCGTGTTCAGCCGCGGCCACCTCGACCACGCCACCGCCGTCCTCCTCCGCGAGACCGACCCGCCCGCCCAGGGCCAGTTCCTCGACCTCGGCTGCGGCTACGGCGTCATCGGGCTGGCCATGGCCACGGCCGCGCCGATGGCCAACGTCACCGCGATCGACGTCAACGAGCGGGCGCTGCTGCTCGCCAACGAGAACGCCGCCGTGCTCGGGGTCAGCGGCCGCTTCATCGCCTGCCGCCCCGACCAGGTCCCCTCGGACGCGACGTACGACGAGATCTGGTCGAACCCGCCGATCCGGATCGGCAAGGAGGCGCTGCACGACCTGCTGCTCACCTGGCTGCCCAGGCTGCGACCGGGCGGGCGCGCGGTGATGGTCGTCGGCAAGTTCCTCGGCGCGGACTCGCTGCAGCGGTGGCTCGACGAGCAGGGCTGGCCGACCACCCGCCTCGCCAGCGCGAAGGGCTTCCGGGTGCTGGAGACCCGCCGCCCCTAGCCGGGGACCGTCCCGGCGGCGCACCAGGCGCGGCCGGCCACGGTGAACGGCACCGGGCCGAGGAGGTCGGCGCAGGCGTCCCGGATCGCCTGCTGCTTCTCGGCGCCCTGGGCCGCCAGGTAGCTCCCTGCCGGACCGACTCCGTGGGTGAAGGGCTCCCACCAGCTCTCGAAGCTCGCGAACTCGACGGTCACGGTGAGCGCGTCAGCGCGGGTGTCGCGCAGGCCGCACTCCGCCAGCAACCCCGCGAGCTCGCCCTCGTTCGCCCCGAGGATCAGCGACTCGTCCTCGGCCTCGGGGTCCACGACGTGCACGCCGTCCCAGAACGGCGTCAGCGGGCTGATCCCGTCACCGTGCTGCCAGACCGACGTGGAGACCAGCCCGCCGGGCCGGGTGATGCGCACCATCTCGCCCACGCCCGCGTGCGCGTCGGTCATGAAGGGCACGACGAGGTTGGCCAGCGCCGCGTCGAACGCGTCGTCCTCCCAGGGCAGGTCCTCGGCCGGAGCCACCACCGCCGTCACCCCCGGCAGCCGCTCGCGCAGGGCCTCGACGAAGTCCGGCATCGGGTCGGCGGCGGCGACCATCCCCGGACCGAGGGTCTCGACCAGCGCCGCGCTCAGCGCGCCCGGCCCGCTCCCGACGTCGGCCACCCGCCACCCGGGCTCGACGCCGACCCAGGCCGCGAAGACGCCCGCCAGCGGACCGGAGAACCGGCCCATGAAGCGGTCGTACGCCTCCGCCGACACCGCGAAGCTCATGTCCTGCACGCTAGACCTCCGCGGGCACCAGCGGGAGGGGCTGACATGCTGGAGTCATGAGCTACGAGGCGGCAGAGAACCGGTACGACGGACTGACCAGCGACGGCGGGATGGAGTACCGCTTCACCGGGCACAGCGGGCTGAAGCTGCCGGTGCTGTCGCTGGGGCTGTGGCAGAACTTCGGGGACGACCGACCCGAGGAGACGCAGCGGGCGATCCTGCGGCGGGCGTTCGACCGGGGCGTGACCCATGTCGACCTGGCGAACAACTACGGGCCGCCGTACGGCCGCGCGGAGGAGAACTTCGGGCGCTACCTGGCCGAGGACTTCAAGCCCTACCGCGACGAGCTGATCATCTCCACCAAGGCCGGCTACGACATGTGGCCCGGCCCGTACGGGCAGGGCGGCGGCTCGCGGAAGTACGTGCTCTCCAGCCTCGACCAGTAGCTGGCCCGGATGGGGCTCGACTACGTCGACATCTTCTACAGCCACCGCTTCGACGCCGAGACCCCGGTCGAGGAGACGATGACGGCGCTCGACACCGCCGTCCGCTCCGGCCGTGCGTTGTACGTCGGCATCTCCTCCTACTCCGCTGAGAAGACGCGCGAGGCGGCCACCATCGCCCGCGAGCTCGGGACGCCGCTGCTGATCCACCAGCCGTCGTACTCGATGCTCAACCGCTGGATCGAGGCCCCCAGGGTCAGCAGAGCCTGCTCGAGGAGCTGGAGCAGCAGGGGATGGGCTGCATCGTCTTCACGCGCGCTGGCGCAGGGGCTGCTCACCGACCGCTACCTCGAGGGGATCCCACGAGGACTCCCGAGCCGCCCGCGACGACTCGACGCTGACCGGGCTCGAGGACGACGTGCTGCGCCGGGTCCGCGCGCTCAACGAGGTGGCGCAGGCGCGTGGGCAGAAGCTCGCCCAGCTCGCGCTCCAGTGGGCGCTGCGCGACCCGCGGGTGACCAGCGCGGTCATCGGCGCCTCGAGCGTCGAGCAGCTCGACACCAACCTCGACGCCGTGGGCGGGCCGCCGCTCACCGACGACGAGCTGGCCGAGATCGACCGGCACGCCGTGGAGTCGGGGATCAACCTCTGGGCCAAGCAGACCGAGGAATGACCGGCGAGCTGCTCGAGCCGCTGGGGCCGGGGGACGTCGACGACGTGCTCGGGCTCAACGAGAGGTTCGTGGAGCTCCTCGCTCCCATGGCCCGGGAGCGGCTGCTGGAGATGGACGACACCAGCACCGTCGAGGTGGTCCGCCACGACGGCCGGTTCGCGGGATTCGTCGTCACCGCGATGAGCGGCTCGGACTTCGAGAGCGAGAACTTCGCCTGGTTCGCCGAGCGCTACGACTCCTACTGCTACCTCGACCGGATCGTCATCCACGAGGACGCGCGCCGGGTCGGCCTCGGCCGTCGGGTGTACGACGAGATCGAGGCCCGTGCCGCCCGGTCGGTGCCGCTGCTGACCCTCGAGGTCAACATCGACCCGCCGAACGACCCCTCCCTGGCCTTCCACGCCGGCCGGGGCTTCGAGGCCGTCGGTGAGCGCTTCATCGTCGACCACACCGTCGCGATGATGCTCAAGCGCCTGGACCAGTAGCGCGGCGTGTGCCTGAGAGTGCGCCAGGGGCGCACCCTCAGGCACACGCCGCGGCGGCTCTGAGCACTCACCCGAGCGGTTCGACCAGCCCGTACCCGTCGATCCCGGCCGCGAGCCGGGTGAGGTGGGCGCGGCCGTCGCCGAGCAGGTGGTCCAGGACGGTGAGCTGGGCGACCAGGCTGCCGACGCTGTACTCCGCGGTCATCGCGATCCCGCCGTGGAGCTGGATCGCCTCCTGGCCGACGTGCCGGCCGCCCCGGCTGGTCTGGAGGCCGACCCGCGCGGCCGCGACGGCCAGCGCCTCGGCGTCGCCCGTCGCGACGACCATGGTCGCCCAGTCGACCACGCTCTGGGTGAGCTCCAGCGAGACGTACATGTCGGCCGCGCGGAACGTGAGGTCCTGGAAGGTGTTGAGGGTGACCCCGAACTGCTGGCGGCTCTTGAGGTAGTCGGTGGTGGCCGACAGGGCGGTCCGCATCGCACCCAACGCCTGGTTGGCGGCCATCACCCGACGCCAGGTCGAGCACCGTCGCGATGCTCGGGGACAGGTCGCGGCCGGCCTCGCCGAGCGGGGTGGCGGCGGTGCCGTCGAGGTCGACCCGGGCGGCCCGGCTGCCGTCGTACACGGGGTAGCCGGTGACCGACGCCGCGGCGGGGTCGACGAGGAACAGCCCGGTGCCGCCGTCGGGCAGGGTGGCGCTGACGACCAGGACGTCGGCGTGCGCGCCGTGGAGCACCGGCTCCTTGGTGCCGGTGAGGGTCCAGGCGTCACCGTCCTGCCCGGCGGTCACGGGGGTGCCGGCGTCGGTGTGGGCCAGGGCCGGCAGCCCCTCACCGGCCGCGAGCGGTCCGATCACGTCGGCGCGCTGCTGCGCGCTGCCGCAGGCGGCGACCAGCCCGCCGGCCAGCACGACCGCCGCGAGGTAGGGCTCGGGAGCGGCCACCCGGCCGAGCTCCTGGCACACGATGCCGATCTCGACCGGGCCGGCGCCGACGCCGCCGTCGTCCTCGGCGAAGGGCAGGCCGAGCAGGCCCATCTCCGCCATCCGCGACCACAGGGTCTCGTCGTAGCCGGGCTCCTGCGCGGTCACCTCCCGCCGGTGCTCGTGGTCGGCGTAGGTCTTGCCGACCAGGCCGCGCACGGCGTCGCGGAGGGCCTGCTGCTCGTCGTCGTAGGTGAAGTCCATCGTCGTCCCCTTCAGAGCCCGAGGATCCGGCCGGCGATGATCTGCCGCTGGATCTCGTTCGAGCCGCCGTAGATGGAGGCCTTGCGGTAGTTGAGGTAGCGGGGCGTCGTACGTCGCTGCCACGACGCGACCGCCGAGTCGTCGCCGGCGCCGCTCGCGAGGGACCCGGGCCCGGCCAGGTCGACCGCCAGCTCGCTGACCGCCTGCTGCAGCTCCGAGCCCTTCAGCTTGAGCACGGAGGAGGCGGGGTGGGGCTCGCCGTCGGCGGAGTGGGCCGCGACGCGGAGGGCCGTGAGCTCGAGGGCGAGCAGCTCGTTCTCCAGCTCGGCCACCCGCGCCCGCGCCAACGGGTCGTCGGCGAGGGTGTCGGCGGCCACCTCCTTGAGCCGGGCCAGGGCCCGCTTGGTGGCGGTCACGGGGGCGACCCCGACCCGCTCGTTGCCGAGCAGGAACTTCGCCATCGTCCAGCCCTGGTTCTCCTCGCCGACCAGCAGGTCGCCGGGCACGCGCACGTCGTCGAACCAGACCTCGTTGACCTCGTGGCTGCCGTCGATCAGCTCGATCGGGCGGACCTCGACGCCGGGCAGGGTCAGGTCGATCAGCAGCATCGAGATGCCACGCTGCTTCTTGGCCTCGGGGTCGGTCCGGACGAGCATGAAGATCCAGTCGGCGTGCTGGCCCAGGGTGGTCCACGTCTTCTGCCCGTTGACGATCCAGTCGTCGCCGTCGCGGACCGCGGTGGTCCGCAGCGAGGCGAGGTCGGATCCGGCGTCGGGCTCGGAGAAGCCCTGCGCCCACCAGATGTCGAGGTTGGCCGTCTTGGCCAGGAAGCGTTCCTTCAGCTCCTCGGAGCCGAACTGCGCGAGGACCGGCCCGATCATCGAGGCGTTGAACGCCAGCGGCGGCGGGACGCCGGCGCGCTGCATCTCGTCGTACCAGATGTGGCGCCGCAGCTCGCTCCACCCGCGGCCACCCCACTCCTCGGGCCAGTGGGGGACCGCGAGGCCGGCGGCGTTGAGGACGCGCATCGCCTCGACGATGTGCTCCTTGGAGAGCTCCTCGCCCTCGATCACGCCGCGGCGGATCTCCTCGGGCACCTCGGTGGTGAAGAACGTCCGCATCTCCTCGCGAAACGCCTGGTCGTCCTCCGACAGCTCCAGCCTCATCCGTCCTCCTGCTCCGTCGACCTGTGACGTCGTCCCCTGCATCATGGCCGGTCGGCGGTGAGGACGCGTCGGCGGCTACGGCGCGTCGACCCGACGCAGGGCCTGCAGCGGGCACGCGGCCACGGCCCTGCGGGCCAGCCCGCTGAGCGACGGCGGCACCACCGGGTCGCCGCCGGTGCGGGAGACCGGGAAGCCCCAGTCGTCCACGTCGTAGAGCTCCGGGAGGAGCTCCGCGCACGAGCCGTGACCGTCGCAGCGCGTCCAGTCCACGTGCAGCCGGGTGGTCATCGCGGACACCCGCCGCGGAGGTGGGCGTCCACGTGCGCGGGGAAGGCCGTCAGCAGGCTCGCCACGAGCCGGGCCGTCCCGTCGGGGTGCGCGCAGGCGCCGCGGCCGGTGACCAACCGTCCGACGCGCTCCAGCTCCCCGGTGAGCCCGGGGTGCGCACCCGGGCCGGCGAGCCGGTGCAGCAGCGTGGCCAGGTGGGGGAGCCCGTTGACGCAGGGTCCGCACTGCCGGGCCGAGGCCCGGGCGAGGTACGACGCCACGTCGGCGGTCCGCGCGACCGGGCAGTCGTCCCGGCCGAGCACCTGGAGCACGCCGGCGCCGGGCGACGCGCCTCCGGGGTCGCGGGTCACCGGCAGCGCGAGGTCGGTGACCCAGGTGCCGTGGTAGCCACCCACCAGGACCGCGGAGACCGCCGCCAGGTCGGTGCCGGCCCGGGCGAGGACGGAGTCGAGCGCGGCCCCGCGGTCCACCTCGAGCACGCCGGGTGCGGCGACCGGGCCGGGGGAGAAGGACCCCACGGTGGCCAGGAACGTACCGGGATCGGTCGGAGTCCCGGCACTGCGGAACCACCCGGCCCCGAACCTGGCGAGCAGCGCCACCTGCGCCAGGGTCTCGGCGTTCGCGACCAGCGTCGGGCGACCACCGACCCCGCGCTCGCGCACCGGCACCAGCGGGTCGGAGGGGGTGGCGGAGCGGCCGTCGAGCTGGTTCACGAGGGCGGACTCCTGGCCGGCGACGAACCCGCCGTCGAGCCGCCGCAGCACCATCCCCGGGTGGGCGGTCAGCGCGGCGACCGGGACCGGGGCGCGGCGGTCGACGGCCAGGATCCGGGTCCGCGCCCCCAGGGCATCGGCGACCAGCGCCAGCCCGTCGACCACCAGGCCGGGGTTCCGCTGCAGGAGCACCAGGTCCTTGTGGCTGAGCGGCTCACCCTCCATGGCGTTGCCGACCACCACGGCCTCGCGGCCGGCCGCCGCCACGGCCGCCAGCTTGCGGGCGGTGGGGAAGCCGGACCCGCCGCGACCGGTGAGTCCCGCGTCGTCGAGCAGGGCTCCGAGCGCGGCCAGGTCCGGGGCCGGGAGCGGGGGCAGGCAGACGTCGCCGGCCAGGAGCAGGTGCCGGGTGCGCGGTGCGACGGCCACCGGGCCGTTCACGGCGCCACCTCGCGGGGAGTACGGCGGTGGCCGCGTTCGGCGTACGACGGGAGCAGGCGCCAGCCGACCGCCGCGAGGACGGCCGTGGTGCAACCGGTGGCCAGCGCGCCGTACCAGACCGACCCGGCGTCGGTGCCGTTGCCGAGGGAGTGGAGCAGTGCGACCGGCCACAGCAGGTACGTCGCCCAGTGGACGGCCCGGAAGGTGCGCGGCCCGACCCGGGCGCGCAGCAGGCTGACCGCCGTGACCACGAGCAGCAGGTCGACGCCGACGGTGCCGAGGCCCAGCCAGACCGGACGGCCCACGCCGAGGAACGGGACCAGCAGGTCCACGACCCGCAGCTGGGCGTAGGGGTCGAGGAACAGGGAGCCGACGTGGACCGCGACCAGCCCGGTCGCGGTCAGGGCGGCGGTGCGGTGCACCTCCTGCAGCCCGAACCTGCCCAGCCCCACGTCGCGCCCGGAGCGACCGACGATGCCGGACACCAGGGACAGCGTGAACAGGAGGAACGCCACGACCCCGGTGCCGCGACCGAGCGCCCACAGGGCCTCGTTCATGCCGCCACGTCCTCGCGGGGCCAGCCGTGCATCGTCACGACGCCCAGGTTCCGTGCCACCAGCCGGGTCGCCAGGCCGGTCGTGGCCAGCCAACCGACACCGCGCTCGCCCATCGCCAGGGTGCCGGTGGAGGCGGCGTTGGCCTCCAGGCAGCTGCCCGCCACCACGCTCACGGTGCGCCACGGCGTACGACTGGAGCGCCCGGTGGTCGGGTCGACGATGTGGTGCCGGGTGCCGTCGGCCCAGGTGCGACGGACGGTGCTGGAGCGTCGCCACGGCGGCACCGGCGGCCAGCGTGACCTGCTGGGCGGGATCGCCGGGCAGGTCCTGCACCAGCACCTGCCACCCGCCCTCGGGCGCGGGCCCGGCGGTCGCGAGGTCGCCGCCGAGCTCCAGCAGGACCCCGGTGCCGAGCCTCTCGGCCACCAGCCGGGCGCCGAGGTCCGCGGCCAGTGCCTTCGCGGTCGCCCCGAGGTCGAGCAGGACCCCGCGAGGGAGGGTCAGCTCGTCGCCGCACCAGCTCGACTCCGCGCCAGCCCGGGCACGTCGACGACCCGCACCGCGCCGGGCGTCGGGGACAGCGAGTGCAGGTCGCGGTCGTAGCCGAGGGCGACCAGGGCGCCACCGATCGGTGGGGTCGACGGCGCCGTCGGTCTGCTCGGCGACGTCGAGCGCGGCGGCGAGGAGCGTGGCCAGCATCGGCGAGAGCCGGGTGGTCCCGGGGACGAGCCGCATCAGCTCCGAGGTGGGGTCGAAGCGGTTGCAGGCGGCGGCCACCTCGGCCAGCAGGCTCGTCCACGAGCGCCGCTGCCGGCGCCGCGGCCCCGTCGTCGGTGACGACGAGTCGGGCGGTGGTGCTCCAGAGCTCCCAGTCCCGGGTGTGCATGTCATGACCCTCCGCTGCTGGCGTGGCTGTCGGTGCTGGTGCCGCGCGAGACCAGGCTCGAGTGGGACGTGCTCGTGGCGCCGGTGGTGGTACTGGTGGTGGTGCCGGTGACCTGCGCGTCGCTGACGGCGAGACCGGCCGTCACGGCGCCGGTGACCGCGAGGCTCCCGGCCAGCAGTCCGGCACGCAGCCGGCGTGAGCGGCGCACGGCGCGGTCCCGGGCCCGGGGGTCGGAGCGGCTCCATCACGACCCCCCGCTCGTGGCCTGGGGTGAGGGTGCGGCCGCCGGGGGCGACCCGCTGGGTCACGGGCGAGCCAGCCACCGCCGTCGTCGTCGACCCGGGCCGGACCGATGCCGCGACTCCTCGTCGGTGGCGGCGGTGGGAGTCGCCGCCAGGGCGATCGCCCCGCTGGCGCCGATCGCGCCGACGGTGCCGATCGCCAGGACGCCGCGGGTCACCCACCGGGTGCGCCGGAGCCGTCGTTCGCGTGTGTGCATGCTCCTCAGGCTCCGCCCGCCACCTGTGGATCCGCTGTGCCTGCGCCATGGGGGAACGCATAATCGCTCGCCGGTCGGGCGGGGGCAGGTCAGACTGGGCCCATGGGTCACGTGGACGTCGCCGGGGTGCGCTTCGAGCTCCCGGACGGTCGGGTGCTGCTCGAGGACGTCTCGTTCCGGGTCGGCGACGGCGCCAAGGTGGCGCTGGTCGGCGCCAACGGTGCCGGCAAGACCACGCTGCTGCGGATCATCACCGGCGACCTGGTGGCGCACGGTGGGGTCGTGACCCGCACCGGAGGGCTGGGCGTGATGCGGCAGATGGTCGGGCACGGCCTGGGCGAGGCCCCGACCGTCGCCGACCTGCTGCTGTCGGTCGCCCCGGCCCGGGTCCGCGCGGCCCACGCGGAGGTCGACCGGCTCGAGCTCGCGCTGATGGAGAGCGACGAGGAGAAGACCCAGCTGGAGTACGCCTCGGCGTTGGCGGAGTACGCCGACGCCGGCGGCTACGACCTCGAGGTCACGTGGGACGTGTGCACGATCGCCGGCCTCGGGGTCGCTTACGACCGGGCCAAGTACCGCGAGCTGCGCACGCTCTCCGGCGGTGAGCAGAAGCGGCTGGTGCTGGAGTTCCTGCTGCGCGGCCCCGACGAGGTGCTGCTCCTCGACGAGCCCGACAACTTCCTCGACGTCCCCGGCAAGATCTGGCTGGAGCAGCGGATCCGGGAGTCGGACAAGACGATCCTGTTCATCAGCCACGACCGCGAGCTGCTCAACAACACCGCGACCCGGGTCGTCACCGTCGAGCTCGGCGCCGCGGGCAACCTGGTCTGGACGCACCCGGGCGGTTTCACGAGCTACCACGAGGCCCGCAAGGACCGGTTCGCCCGGCTCGAGGAGCTGCGCCGCCGCTGGGACGAGGAGCACGCGAAGATCAAGGCGCTGGTGCTCCGGATGAAGATCAAGGCCGAGTACAACGACGGCATGGCGTCCCAGTACAAGGCCGCCCAGACCCGGCTCCGGAAGTTCGAGGAGGCCGGCCCGCCGATCGAGCAGCCGCGCGAGCAGCAGGTGACGATGCGGCTGCGCGGCGGCCGTACCGGCAAGCGCGCCGTGGTCTGCGAGCAGCTCGAGCTCCAGGGCCTGATGCAGCCCTTCGACCTCGAGGTCTGGTACGGCGAGCGGGTGGCCGTGCTCGGGAGCAACGGTTCCGGAAAGTCCCACTTCCTGCGGCTGCTGGCCGCCGGCGGCTCCGACCCCGACGTCGAGCACCGACCCGTCGGCGACGTCCCGGTCAAGCCCGTCGACCACACCGGCCGCGCCAAGCTCGGCGCGCGAGTCCGACCCGGCTGGTTCGTGCAGACCCACGAGCACCCCGAGCTGGTCGGTCGCACCCTGCTCGACATCCTCCACCGCGGCGACGGTTCGCCCGACGGTCGCACCGGCATGGGTCGCGAGCAGGCCGCCCGGGTCCTGGACCGCTACGAGCTGGCGCACGCCGGTGAGCAGAAGTTCGAGTCGCTCAGCGGCGGTCAGCAGGCCCGCTTCCAGATCCTGCTGCTCGAGCTCTCCGGCGCCACCCTGCTCCTCCTCGACGAGCCCACCGACAACCTCGACGTCCAGAGCGCCGAGGCGCTGGAGGACGGCCTCGAGGCCTTCGAGGGCACCGTCCTCGCCGTCACCCACGACCGCTGGTTCGCCCGCGGCTTCGACCGCTTCCTCGTCTACGGCGCCGACGGCTCGGTCTACGAGTCCGACGGCCCCGTCTGGGACGAGGGGCGCGTCGCCCGCTCGCGCTGACGTGCCCACGCCCTCAGGCGTCAGGCCAGGTGCCAGACGCCAGGCTCGTCCTTGCGCAGGATGCCGTCCTTGATCAGGTCGACCCGCGCGCGGCGGGCGGCGTACTGCCAGCGGGGCTCGCCGGTCGGGGTCAGCTCGCGGTCGCCGACTGCCATGCGTCCGTCGAGGCGTTCCTCCAGCCGGGCGAAGGCGTCCTCGGCCGTGAGCGGGCCGTCGGCGTCCCGGAGCACCTCCACGATCAGGGGCGCGAGCTGGTCGGGCGGGGTCCAGCGGTGGACGACGGGCTTGGCAGGTGCCTTCGGTGCGGCCTTCCTGCGGGGCTGAGGCCTGGGTGCGGGCGCCGCGGGGGGCGCCGGAGGTGCCGGTGGCCGACCGTGGACGCACTGCGAGAGCGGGAGGTCGCAGAAGTCGCAGTGCTCGCTCGAGGCAGTCATCGCCGCGAGCCTATCGCCGCTCAGGTGGTGCTGCCGTCGGACTCCAGGGTGACGGTGGCGGTGGCCTGCTCGTCGTCGCGCTGGTAGGTGACGGTGACCTCGTCGCCGGGACGGTAGGAGCGGATGGTGGCGATGAGGGAGTCGGCGCTGGTGACCTCGTGGTCGTCGACCCGGGTGATCACGTCGCCGCGCTCGAGGCCGGCGTCGGCGGCGGCGGAGCCGTCGGTGATCTCGCCGACCACGGCGCCGTCGCTGATCTGGACGGCCGTGGAGGTGGTGGCGGCGTCGGTGACGCCGATGCCGAGCCGGGCGTGGGTCGGGGTCTCGCCCGCGGCGAGCTGGTCGACGATGTCCATGACCTCGTCGATCGGGATCGCGAAGCCGAGGCCGATCGAGCCGGCCTGGGTGACCGAGGAGGAGCCGGTGGAGCGGATGGAGGAGTTGATGCCGACCACGTGGCCGTCCATGTCGACCAGCGGGCCGCCGCTGTTGCCGGGGTTGATCGCGGCGTCGGTCTGGACGGCGGGATAGACGGTGGCGTTGCCCTCGGCGTCGGTGCCGACGTTCACCGGGCGGTTGAGGGCGCTCACGATGCCGCTGGTGACGGTGGCGTCGAGGCCGAACGGTGACCCGATCGCGACCACCTGCTGGCCGACGTCGACGTTGGCGGAGGTGCCCATCGTGGCGGGCGTGAGGCCGTCGACGTCCTCGGCCTGGATCACGGCCGTGTCCGTGAGCGGGTCGCTGCCGAGCACGGTGGCGTCGGCGTGGCTGCCGTCACTGAAGGAGACCGTGATCCGGCCGTCCTGACCGGCGCCCTCGACCACGTGGTTGTTGGTGAGGATCCGCCCGTCGGAGCTGAGGACGATGCCCGAGCCGGAGCCCTGGCCCTCGCTGGTCGCGACATCGATCTTCACGACCGACGGCAGCACCTTGGTGGCGACCGCCTCGACCGAGCCGGCGGCCGCGGGGGAGTCGCCGGTGTCGACGACCTGCGAGGTCGTCCGGGTCGTGGAGCCGTCGGTGCGTGGCGGGGTCGCCCTGCATCGCGTCGTACGCCGCGGCACCGCCGACCCCCGCGAGCCCGCCGACCACGAGGGCACCGGACACGACGGCGGCGGCGAAGCCGCGGCGGCCGCGCTGCGGCGGCGCCGGGTCGAGCGTGGTCGTGTCGGCCGGAGTGGTGTGAGCGGCAGGAGCGGGCTGGTACGGCGGGAGGATGCGGTCGTCGGACATGTCACCACCGTGTCCAAGCACCCTGTGAGCGCGCTGAGAACCGGCTGGTCCCCGGCCAAGTTTGGTGCCGGTTGTCCGGCGATATGACGTGGGTCACAATGCGTCATGACTCCCGCCGATCCCGTGTTCGTCGACGACCGGCTCGCCCACTGGGCCCAGCACGACCCGGACGGGGAGGCGATGACCTACCTCGGCCGCACCTGGACCTGGTCCCAGTGGGACGAGCGGGTACGCCGCGTGGCCGGCGGCCTGCAGGCGCTCGGCGTCGGGCGTGGCGACGTGGTCGCGTTCCTCGACAAGAACCACCCGGCCTGCGTCGAGCTCAGCCTCGGTGCCGCCTCGCTCGGCGCCGCCAACGCGATCGTCAACTGGCGCAGCGCCGGTGACGAGGTCGACTACGCCGTCAACGACTCCGGCGCCCGGGTGCTCGTCGTCGGCAGCGAGCTGATGCCGCTGGTGGAGAAGCTCCGCGACCGGCTCACGCGGGTCGAGAAGATCATCGAGGTCACGCCCCAGGGCGACGACGGCGACGAGTACGAGGCGTGGCTCGCGGCGTCCGAGCCGGTGTCGCGGCCCGACGAGGTGTCACCCGACGACGTCTGCCTGGTCATGTACTCCTCGGGCACCACCGGCCGGCCCAAGGGCATCATGCTCACCCACGCCAACATGGTCGCCCACACGCTGAACGCCCACGAGGGTTGGGGATTCGACGACGGCGACAAGAACATGGTCGCGATGCCGCTGTTCCACGTCGGCGGCTCGTCGTACGTCCTGTTCGGGATCCACGACGGCGTCCCCAGCATCATGACCCGCGACCCCGACGGCGCCTCGCTGGCCGGCGCGATCATGGGCGGGGCCAACCGGACGTTCCTGGTGCCGGCGGTGCTGGCGCAGGTGCTCCAGTCCGGGCCGCAGGCGATCGCGGTGTTCGGCAGGCTGAAGACCTACTGCTACGGCGCGGCGCCGATGCCGATGCCGCTGCTCCGGGCCGCCATGCAGGCATGGCCCGACACCGACTTCATCCAGGTCTACGGACTGACCGAGGTGGGCGGCGTGATCACCCACCTGATGCCCGACGCCCACCGCGACGCCGACCACCCCGAGCGGCTGGTCAGTGCGGGGCAGCCGCTGCCCGGGGCCGAGGTGCGGGTCGTGGACCCCGGCACCCTCGAGGACGTCGGGACCGGCGAGCACGGCGAGCTCTGGTTCCGCACGCCCCAGCTGATGAAGGGCTTCCTCGGCAAGCCCGAGGAGACCGCGCAGGTCATCACCGACGACGGCTGGTTCCGCACCGGCGACCTGGGCAAGGTCGACGAGGCCGGCTTCGTCTACGTCCAGGACCGGCTCAAGGACATGATCATCAGCGGCGGTGAGAACATCTACAGCCCCGAGGTCGAGCGAGTCCTGGCCGAGCACCCGGCGGTCATGGAGGTCGCGATCATCGGCATCCCGGACGACACGTGGGGCGAGGTCGTCAAGGCGGTCGTCTCGCTCCACGAAGGGCAGTCGGCCACGGCCGAGGAGCTGATCGCCTACTCCCAGGAGCACCTCGCGAAGTTCAAGTGCCCCCGCAGCGTCGACATCATCGACGCACTTCCGCGCAACCCCACCGGCAAGATCCTCAAGCGCGACCTCCGCAAGCCCTACTGGGAGGGCCGCGACCGCCAGACCGTGTGACACCCGTAGCGTGCCCGCATGACCACCGCACGCACCGTGCCCGTCACCGTGGAGATGGACGGTGACGAGCTCGATGCCGAGGACGCCTGGCACCTGGTGCGTCGGCACGGCGTACGACGGGTGCTGGTCGAGTCGTTCGTGCGGTTCCGCTACGGCGACGGCTTCACCAACAGCCGCGCCCTCGCGCTCCAGACGTGCCTCGCCGTGGTGCCGTTCATGCTCGCGGTCACCGGCCTCGCGGCCGACATCGACGACGCGCGCTGGTCCCGGGTCGTGGCCGCGACGGTCAACGCGATCGCGCCCGGGCAGGGCGGCGACGACGCGCTCGCGACGGCCGCGGACGGCTCGGAGGAGAGCGGGGAGATCGCACTCGCCTTCGGCCTCGTCTTCGCCCTGGTCTCGATGACCACGGCGATGGCGCAGGTCGAGCGCGGCACCAACCGGATCTACGGGATCCGGCGCGACCGGCCGGCCCTGCACAAGTACGGGCGGGCCACCGTCTTCACCGCACTGCTCGCCGGCCCGGTCGGCCTCGGCTTCCTGCTGCTCGTGGGCGGCGGCGCGTTCGGCGGCGCGATGGTCTCCGAGGGCGTCTGGTCCGACACGGATCGGGACTGGTGGGACTGGCTGCGGTGGCCGCTCGGGCTGGCGCTGCTGGTGCTCGCGATCGCCGTGCTGCTCGACCACGCCCCGCGCCGGCGGCAGCCGGCCCTGTCCTGGCTCGCGCTGGGATCGGGCATCGCCGTGCTGCTGAGCATGGTCGCGACCGGGGGGCTGGCGGCGTACGTCACCGTCAGCGCGTCCTTCAGCTCCACCTACGGCCCCCTCGCCGGCGTCTTCGTGCTCCTGCTGTGGAGCCTGCTGAGCGCCATGTCGTTCTTCTACGGCGCCGCTGTCTGCGCGCAGCTCGAGGCGCTGCGCGCCGGCGAGTCCGAGCCGGCCTACGACGACCCCGGCCGGCCCCACGAGCAGACGGTCTGACCGATGAGTCCGGGCGTCGCCGTCGGTCTGCCCGGCCGTGAGGATGGTGCGGGTGGGCGGTCCCGACGGTGGCGAGCTGTGTGTCGACGAGCACGGCGACCGCGGGGATCCGCTGGTCCTGCTCGTCCACGGGGCGGCGGCCTCGATGGACTGGTGGGACGTCGACCTCTGCGAGGCGATCGCGGCGGGTGGCCGGCGGGTGGTCCGCTACGACCACCGCGACACCGGTCGGTCCACGACCGGGCGCCGGGCCCCCGGCGTACGACGGGGCGCGCTGACGCGTGACTGTGCCGACCTGGTCGAGGCCCTGGGCGGCCCCGCCCACCTGGTCGGTCTGTCGATGGGCGGCGGGATCGCGCAGACCCTGGCGCTGCGGCGATCCGGGCTGGTCGCGTCGCTGAGACGCTGGTGTCGACGGCGGCAGCCGGCGGGAGTCGACTCCTCCGGTCTGCCCGGGACCGACGGCGGAGCTCGCCCGCTACTTCGACGACCCGCCACCGGAGCCCGACTGGTCCGACCGGGCGGCGGCCGTGGAGTGGCTCGTCGCCGCCGAACGGGTCTTCGCCGGACCCGCCCCCGTTTGCTGCATCGGCGGGTGTCGTGCTCGGGCCGAGCCATCCGGGCGGGTGGTGGCCGGGAGCGGGGGAGATCTCGGCAGCGTCTCGATCGTGTGCGAGGACACCTGCTTCCAGAGGAACGGCGTCTTCCTGTCGGGCACGAGCGGGGCCCTCACCCGGGAGATCCTCTACTGGCCTCGGGAGCACTACCGTCGCAACGTGATCGGCCCCGGCAGCGTTCTCCTGTCGTGGAGGCGACGGTGACGCGGAGCGAGGTGACGCCGGTGGCGGTGCCCGAGTTCGACGAGTGGGTGGCGGCGCGAGGTCCCGCCCTGCTGCGGCTCGCCCGCGGCCTGACCGGCGACGCCGCCCACGCCGAGGACCTGGTCCAGGAGTCGCTGGCGCGGGCGCTGCCCCGCTGGTCGCGGATCGGCGTGATGGCCGACCCCTACGCCTACGTCCGCCGGATGGTCGTCCACGAGCACACGTCCTGGTGGCGCAGGTTCCGCCGCCGGGAGACGCCGACCGCCGAGAGCGAGCCGTTCGACGGGGTCGTGGTCGACCGGGTCCGCGACGACCACGACCGGGTGTGGGCCGCCTGCCGGCGGCTGCCCGACGACCAGCGCACCGCCGTGGTCCTGCGCTACTACGAGCAGCTGGAGTACGCCGAGATCGCCGAGCTGACCGGCGTCCGGGAGGGAAGCGTCCGCTCCCGGGTGTCCCGGGGGCTGGCCGTGCTGCGCCAAGAAATGAGCGAGGAGCTGGGTGACGATGACTGACTCGAGGCTCGAGACCTTGCTGGCCCAGGGGCCGCCGGGCGGCGACGACGCCACCGGGCTCGCGACCCGCGCCCGCGGACGGCAGCGCGCGCGTCGGCGTACGACCGGGCTGACGGTGGCCGCCGTGGCGCTCGCGGTCGCCGCCGTCCCGGTCACGGCCGCTGTCGTGGACGACGACCAGGGGTTGTCGATCCTGCGACCCGAGCCGCAGGTGCTCCAGACCGAGCCCGCGGTCGACCCCCGGACGCGGACCGAGACCTGGCACCGGCTCAGCCTGGAGGTGCCGGCCGACTGGGACCACCACGGTGGCGCGGACTGGTGCGTGGCGACGCGGGAGCCGGGGTTCGGGGTCGATCGGCCCGAAGGCGTCACCGCGGCCATCGGGTGCACTCCGGGCCAGGCCTACGGGGTGACCTTCGGCGACGGGTCGGCGATCAGGTGGGTCTACGAGAGCGGGCACGTGTGGCAGTACCGCTGGGAGTCCGAGTCCGAGTCCGAGTCCGAGTCCGAGGACCAGGTCAAGGTCTACCCGGAGGACTCCTGGCTCGGACTCGTGCAGGACGGCGACGACTACGCGCTGGTCGTCACCCGCTCCGAGGCGCTCACCCGCCGGATCGTCGAGTCGGCCGACGTCGTCGACGGTGTCGACGCCAACGGGTGTGCCGTGCGCAACGGCGAGGACTCCGCCCAGGGCTCAGGCGACCGCTGGAGTGTGTGCCGGTACGACGCGGCCGACCGGCTGGTCCAGAGCGAGCTGCTGACGGTGGCGCAGACGGAGGCGTTCTCGAAGGCTGTGCAGTCAGCGCCCCCGTTTGCCGTCATCGGCGGGTGTCGTGCTCGGGCCGAGCCATCCGGGCGGGTGGTGGCCGGGAGCGGGGGAGATCTCGGCAGCGTCTCGATCGTGTTCGAGGACACCTGCTTCCAGAGGAACGGCGTCTTCCTCTCGGGCACGAGCGGGGCGCTCACCCGGGACATCCTCTACTGGGCCCTGAGCCCCGGCTGGTCCGGGTCGGTCGGCGCCGGCGTACCGCTGCCCGACCAGCTCCGGAAATAGACCGCGGCGTGTGCCTGAGGGTGCGCCAGGGCGCACCCTCAGGCACACGCCGCGATGAACGCTCAGGCCCAGCGCTCCGACGCGGGCACGGTCTCGACACGCGGGTCACGGCTTCGCAGGCTCAGCCGTGCCGCTGCTCGACCTGGCCCTGCTCCGTCGCAGCGCTGGCCTTCGCTCCGCTCAGGCCCAGCGCTCCGACGCGGGCACAAAGTCGAGGGTGCGGTCGCCGGTGTAGATCTGCTTGGGGCGGGCGATCTTCTGCTCCTTGTCCTGCACCAGCTCGAGCCACTGCGCGAGCCAGCCCGGCGTACGGCCGATGGCGAAGAGCACGGTGAACATCTCCGGCGGGAACTGGAACGCCTCGTAGATGAGGCCGGAGTAGAAGTCGACGTTGGGGTAGAGCTTGCGCTTGACGAAGTACTCGTCGTTGAGCGCGATCTTCTCCAGCTCCAGCGCGATCTCGAGCAACGGGTTGGTGCCGGTGACCTCGAAGACGTCCTCGGCGGACTTCTTGATGATCTTGGCGCGCGGGTCGTAGTTCTTGTAGACCCGGTGGCCGAAGCCCATCAGCCGCTCGTTGCCGTCCTTCACGCCCTCGATGAAGGAGGGGATGTTCTCCTTCGAGCCGATCCGCTTCAGCATCCGCAGCACGGCCTCGTTGGCGCCGCCGTGCAGCGGGCCGAAGAGGGCGCCGACGCCGGCGGAGACCGCGGAGTAGGGGTCGACCTGGCTGGAGCCGACCGAGCGCACCGCGTTGGTCGAGCAGTTCTGCTCGTGGTCGGCGTGCAGGATGAACAGCACGTCGAGGGCCTTGACCAGGCGCTCGTCGGCCTCGAAGTGCTTCTCGCTCATCTTGAAGAGCATCGAGAGGAAGTTCGCGGTGTAGGAGAGGTCGTTGTCGGGGTAGACGAACGGCTTGCCCTGCGCGTGGCGGAACGACCAGGCGCCGAGGGTCGGCATCTTCGCGATCATCCGCACGATCTGCATGTGCCGGTTCTCCGCGTCGCCGATGTTGCGGGCGTCGGGGTAGAAGGTCGACAGCGCGCCGACCGAGGCCATCAGCATGCCCATCGGGTGGGCGTCGTAACGGAAGCCCTCCATGAACGACTTCACGTTCTCGTGGACGAAGGTGTGGAAGGTGATCTCGTGGACCCAGGTGTCGTACTCCGCCTTGGTGGGCAGCGCGCCGTGGATCAGGAGGTAGGCGACCTCGAGGAAGTTCGACTTCTCCGCCAGCTGCTCGATGGGGTAGCCGCGGTACTCGAGGATCCCCTTCTCCCCGTCGATGTAGGTGACCGACGAGCGGCAGGAGGCGGTGTTGACGAAGCCCGGGTCGTACACGGCCAGGCCGGTGTCGTCCTCGTTCTCGGTCTTGATCTGGCCCAGGTCGGCGGCCTTGATGGTGCCGTCGGCGATCGGGACCTCGTACTCCTGTCCGGTGCGGTTGTCGCGGACGGTGAGGGAATCAGTCACCCCGGTAACCTAACCCCGGTCGCCAGAGGGTGCGAATCCGAGTCTTGGGGAGCCCCTCCGCGTTTTGACCCGTACGCCGGGCCGCCGGTACCTTGGGTGGTCGCGACTCCTGCCGCGTCCTGACCTCCACGTGGGTCGGGGTGCAGTCCCGGACTGAAGTTCGAGCCGGGCCGTGTTCGTCAGAAGTCGCAGCACCACCACCGCCCGGCGTCCGTCGGTGCGGGTCCACGAACGAGAAGGGCCACTCACGTGCGCACCTACAGCCCCAAGCCGGGTGACATCCAGCGCGTCTGGCACGTCATCGACGCCGAGGACATCGTCCTCGGTCGGCTCGCCGTCCAGACGGCCAACCTGCTGCGCGGGAAGCACAAGCCGATCTTCGCGCCCCACATGGACACCGGCGACTTCGTCGTCATCATCAACGCCGAGAAGGTCGCCCTCACCGGCGACAAGGCCACCAAGAAGCTCACCTACCGCCACTCCGGCTACCCCGGCGGCCTCACCGCCACCCCGGTCGGCGAGATCCTGGAGAAGGACGCTCGCAAGGTGATCGAGAAGGCTGTCTGGGGCATGCTCCCCAAGAACAAGCTCGGCCGCCAGATCATCAAGAAGCTCAAGGTCTACTCCGGCCCCCACCACCCGCACCAGGCCCAGCAGGCCACGCCGTTCGAGATCCAGCAGATCTCCCAGTGACTGAGGACGAAGGACAGATCGTGACTGAGAACACCGAGGTCGAGGAGACCTTCGAGACGAACGAGCAGGGCGTCGCCTACAGCTCGGAGAGCACCCCGTCGGCTGACGCGCCGGTGACGTCCACCATCGCGCCCTCCGCCGCGACCGGCCGCCGCAAGCAGGCCGTCGCCCGCGTGCGGATCATGCCCGGCACCGGCACCTGGACGGTCAACGGCCGCCCGCTCGACGCCTACTTCCCGAACAAGCTGCACCAGCAGGTCGTCAACGAGCCGTTCGCGGCGACGCACCTCGAGGGCCGCTTCGACGTCATCGCCCGCATCCACGGCGGCGGCATCACCGGCCAGGCCGGCGCGCTGCGCCTCGGCGTGGCCCGTGCGCTCAACGCGGTCGACGTGGACGCCAACCGCGCGGTGCTCAAGGCGGCAGGCCTGCTCACCCGTGACGCCCGCGTCATCGAGCGCAAGAAGGCCGGTCTGAAGAAGGCCCGCAAGGCGCCTCAGTTCAGCAAGCGCTGATTCGCGGCCTTCGCTGATGGCGAAGCGCTACTTCGGCACGGACGGGGTCCGGGGTCTGGCCAACGGTGATCTCACCGCTGAGCTGGCCCTGGACCTTTCCGTTGCCGCGGCCCACGTCCTCGCCGACGCCGGTGAGTTCGAGGGCCACCGACCCCTCGCGGTCGTCGGCCGCGACACCCGGGTCTCGGGGGAGTTCCTCGAGGCCGCGGTGGTCGCGGGGCTGGCCTCGGCCGGCGTCGACGTGCTGCTGCTCGGGGTCCTGCCGACCCCCGGGGTCGCCTTCCTGACCGAGCGGCTCGGCGCCGACCTCGGCGTGATGCTGTCGGCGTCGCACAACCCGATGCCCGACAACGGCATCAAGTTCCTCGCCCGCGGTGGCCAGAAGCTCGACGACGCCGTCGAGATCGCGATCGAGGCGCGGATGCGTGAGACGTGGCAGCGTCCCCAGGGCGGCGCCGTGGGCCGGGTCACGACGTACGGCGAGGCCATCGACGACTACGTCGGTCACCTCATCGACACCATCGACCACCCGCTGGTGGGCATCAAGGTCGTCCTCGACTGCGCCGAGGGTGCCGCGCACGAGGCCGGTCCCCGTGCCCTGGTCGGCGCCGGCGCCGACGTCAGCGCGATCCACGCGATGCCCAACGGCCTGAACATCAACGACGGCTGCGGCTCGACCCACCTCGGCACGCTCCAGGGTGCCGTCCTCCAGGACGGTGCGGACGTCGGCTTCGCCCTCGACGGCGACGCCGACCGGTGCCTCGCGGTCGACCACGAGGGCAACGTGGTCGACGGCGACCAGCTGCTGGCCGTGCTCGCGCTGTCGATGCACGAGCAGGGCCGGCTGGCCAAGGACACCGTGGTCGCGACCGTGATGAGCAACCTCGGGTTCGTGCACGCGATGCGCGAGGCCGGAGTGGGCGTACGCCAGACGAAGGTGGGCGACCGCTACGTGCTCGAGGCGATGAAGGTCTCCGGCTACACCCTCGGCGGCGAGCAGTCCGGCCACGTGATCATGAGCGAGCACGCCACCACCGGCGACGGCATCCTCACCGCGATGGCGGTGCTCGAGCGGATGGCCACGACCGGGAAGTCCCTCCAGGAGCTCGCGGCCGTGATGACCCGGCTCCCGCAGGTGCTGGTCAACGTCCCCGACGTCGACAAGTCGCGTGCCGACGACGACGCGATCCTCGCCGCGGCGATCGCCGAGGAGGAGGCCGGGCTCAACGGCACCGGGCGGGTGCTGCTGCGGCCCTCCGGCACCGAGCCGATCGTGCGCGTGATGGTGGAGGCGCCCACCGACACCCAGGCACGTGCGGTGGCCGACCGGCTGGCCGCCGTCGTACGCCGCCAGCTCGCCCTCTGACCGCTACAGCTTCCGGAGCCGCACGTAGCGGACCGAGTGGTCGCGGTCCTTGCGCAGCACGAGCGTCGCGCGGGAGCGGGTCGGCAGCACGTTCTGGGTGAGGTTCGGGCCGTTGATGCTGTCCCACAGCTCGGTCGCCTGCGCGACCGCCTCGTCCTCGGTGAGCGCGGCGTACTTCTGGAAGTAGGAGTCCGGGTCGCGGAACGCGGTCTCGCGCAGTCGCAGGAAGCGGCTCACGTACCAGTCGCGGATGTGCTCGGTGCGGGCGTCGACGTAGACGGAGAAGTCGAAGAAGTCGCTCAGGGTCAGCCCCGCGCGGCCGTCCTCGCGCACCCGGGCCGGTTGGAGCACGTTGAGCCCCTCGATGATCACGATGTCGGGGGTCTGGATCGCCACCTGCTCGTCGCGGACCACGTCGTAGACGAGGTGGGAGTACGTCGGTGCCAGCACCTCGTCCTTGCCGGACTTGATGTCGACGACGAAGCGCAGCAGCGCTCGGCGGTCGTAGGACTCCGGGAAGCCCTTGCGGTGCAGGAGCCCGCGCCGCTCCAGCTCGGCGTTGGGATAGAGGAAGCCGTCGGTCGTCACCAGCGCGACGTTGGGGTGCTCGGGCCAGTGCGCGAGGAGCTGGGCGAGCACCCGGGCGGTGGTCGACTTGCCGACCGCCACGGAGCCGGCCAGGCCGATCACGAACGGGGTACGACGCGGCTGCGGCTGGTGCAGGAACTCCTCCTGCTCGCGGTGCAGCCGGCCGGCGGCGGCGACGTACAGGCTGAGGAGCCGGGAGATCGGAAGGTAGACCTGCTCGACCTCCTCGAGGTCCAGCGCGTCACCGAGGCCGCGGAGCCGGCGGATCTCCTCGCCGGTCAGCGGGCTCTCGACCTGGCGGCCCAGCGCCGCCCACGCGTCGCGGTCGAGCTCGACGTACGGCGACGGCTCCCGGCCGTGGTCGTCGGCCGACCCGCCGTTCGCAGACATGCGCGGCATTCTTGCAGTCGACCCACCCCTAGACTCGACGGCATGTGCGGAATCGTCGGGTACGTCGGCCCCCAGCAGGCCCAGGAGGTCGTGATCGAGGGTCTGCGACGGCTCGAGTACCGCGGCTACGACTCCGCCGGGATCGCCCTCGTCACCGGCGGCACGATCGCCCACCACAAGCGTGCCGGCAAGCTCGCCAACCTCGAGAAGGCGATCGCCGACACCCCGCTCCCGGCCGCCACGACCGGTCTCGGCCACACCCGCTGGGCGACCCACGGCGCCCCCAACGACCGCAACGCCCACCCTCATCTCGGGCCTGACGGCCGGGTGGCGCTGGTCCACAACGGGATCATCGAGAACTTCGCAGCGCTCCGCGCCGAGCTCGAGCACGCCGGCCACGACCTGCGCTCCGACACCGACACCGAGGTGGCCGCCCACCTGCTCGAGGGCGAGGTGGTCGCGGGCGCCGACCTGACGACCGCGATGCAGGCGGTGTGCCGGCGGCTCCAGGGCGCCTTCACCCTCGTCGCCGTCGACAGCCAGGACCCCGCCCGCGTCGTCGCCGCGCGTCGCAACTCCCCGCTGGTGGTGGGGATCGGGGAGGGCGAGAACTTCCTCGGCTCCGACGTCGCCGCGTTCATCGAGCACACCCGCGAGGCGCTCGAGCTCGGCCAGGACCAGGTCGTCACGATCACGACCGAGGGCGTCGAGGTCACCGGCTTCGACGGGACGCCCGCCGAGGGCAGCCGCTACCACGTCGACTGGGACCTGTCGGCCGCCGAGAAGGACGGCTACGACTGGTTCATGCGCAAGGAGATCCACGAGCAGCCGCGCGCCGTGGCGGACACGCTGCTGGGGCGTCGTACGACCGAGGGGCTGCTGCAGCTCGACGAGATGCGGCTCTCCGACGACGAGCTGCGCGACATCGACAAGATCATCATCATCGCGGCCGGCACGTCGTTCTACGCCGGCATGGTCGCGAAGTACGCCATCGAGCACTGGTGCCGGATCCCGGTCGAGGTCGAGCTCGCCTCGGAGTTCCGCTACCGCGACCCGATCCTCACCCGCTCCACGCTCGTGGTCGCGATCAGCCAGTCCGGCGAGACCGCCGACACCCTCCAGGCGATCCGGCACGCGCGGGTCCAGCGCAGCAAGGTCCTCGCGATCTGCAACACCAACGGCTCGACCATCCCGCGCGAGTCCGACGGCGTGATCTACACCCACGCGGGTCCCGAGATCGGCGTCGCGTCGACCAAGGGCTTCCTGACCCAGCTGGTCGCCTGCTACGTCCTCGCCCTCTACCTCGCGCAGGTCAAGGGCACCCGCTACGGCGACGAGATCACCCGCGTCTTCGACCAGCTCGAGCAGATGCCGGCCCACGTGCAACGGGTGCTCGACCAGGCCGAGGAGGTCTACGACCTCGCCCGGCAGCACGCCGACGCGCGCTCGGTGCTGTTCCTCGGCCGCCACGCGGGTTACCCCGTGGCGCTGGAGGGGGCACTGAAGCTGAAGGAGATCGCCTACCTGCACGCCGAGGGCTTCGCCGCCGGCGAGCTCAAGCACGGCCCGATCGCGCTGGTCGAGGACGGCACCCCGGTGCTGTGCATCGTGCCCCCGCGCGGCCGGGACCAGCTCCACGACAAGATGGTGAGCGGTATCCAGGAGGTCCGCGCCCGGGGCGCCCACACGATCTGCCTGGCCGAGGACGACGACGAGTCGATCACGCCGTACGCCGATGCGCTGGTGCGCCTCCCGCAGGTGCCGGTGCTGCTCCAGCCTCTGGTCGCCGTCGTCCCGCTCCAGCTCTTCGCCTGCGAGCTCGCGACGATGCTCGGCCACGACGTCGACCAGCCGCGCAACCTGGCGAAGTCCGTCACGGTGGAGTGACGTGGCCGTCATCGGCGTCGGGATCGACGTGGTCGACATCGAGCGCTTCATGGCCTCGCTCGCGCGCACGACCGGCCTGCGCGAGCGGCTGTTCACCCCCGCCGAGGCGGTCCGCCTGCCTGCGTCCCTGGCCGCCCGGTTCGCCGCCAAGGAGGCCCTCGCCAAGTCACTCGGCGCCCCCGGCAACCTCGCCTGGCACGACGCCGAGGTCGAGTCGGAGGAGTCCGGCCGCCCCCTCCTCGTGATCCGCGGCAGCGTGCGGGCCCGCGCCGACGAGCTCGGCGTCCGCTCCCTCCACCTCTCCCTCTCCCACGACGCCGGTATCGCCTCCGCCGTCGTCGTCCTGGAATCCTGATCGCGGCGTGTGCCGCGGATACGGTGGGAGGCATGCGGCACGCACACACCGTGGAGCAGGTCCGGGCGGCGGAGGGGGTGCTGCTGGCGGCGCTGCCGGAGGGGGCGCTGATGCAGCGCGCGGCGGCAGGGCTGGCGTACGCCGTCGAGGACCTGATGGGTGGGGCGTACGGGCGCCGGGTGGTGCTGCTGGTCGGCTCGGGCTCCAACGGCGGCGACGCGTTGTGGGCCGGGGCGATGCTGGCGCGGCGGGGGACCGCGGTGGAGGCCTGGCTGCTGGCCGACGATGTCCACGAGGAGGGTCTGGCGGCCCTGCGCCGAGCCGGTGGCCGGGTCGCCGAGCCGCACGACGACCACGCCGCCGACGTCGCGCTGGACGGGATCGTCGGGATCGGGGGACGGCCCGGGCTGCGGGAGCGGGCGGTCGCGGCGCTCGACCACCTCGCCGGGGTCCCGGTCGTCGCGGTCGACACCCCCAGCGGCGTCGACGTCGACACCGGTGAGGTCGACGGCCCCCACGTGACCGCCTCCCTCACGGTCACCTTCGGCACCCACAAGGTCGCCCACCTCGTCGACCCCGCCGCCGCGGCCTGCGGGGTCGTGCACCTCGTCGACCTCGACCTCGACCTGCCCGAGGCGGCGGTGGAGGCGCTCCAGCCCGCCGACGTACGCCGGCTGCTGCCGCGGCCGGACGCGCGCGCCCACAAGTACACGCGCGGCGTCGTCGGCGTCCGGGCCGGCTCGGCGACCTACCCCGGCGCCGCCCGGCTCAGCGTCGCCGGTGCGGGGTGCGGCCTGGCCGGCATGGTCCGGTACGTCGGAGCAGCGGCAGACGCCGTGCGCGCCGACCACCCCGAGGTCGTCGGCGAGGGCCGGGTGCAGGCCTGGGTGGTCGGCTCGGGCAGTGGCGACACGGCCGGTGACGAGCTCGCGGCGGCCGCGGCCGACGGCGTGCCCGTCGTGGTCGACGCCGACGCGCTCCGCCACGTCGAGGGGCCGCTGCCGGTCCCCGCCGTCCTCACCCCCCACGCCGGCGAGCTGGCCGCCATGACCGGTGCCGACCGGGCCGACGTCGAGGCCCGGCCCCTCCACCACGCCCGCTCCGCGGCGCAGGCGTACGGCGCGGTCGTCCTGCTCAAGGGCCGCCACACGCTCGTCGCCGACCCCGACGGCCGGGTCCGCGTCACGACCACCGGGGTGCCGTGGCTCGCGACCGCCGGCGCCGGTGACGTGCTCGGGGGACTGGTCGGCGCGCTGCTCGCCACCGGCCTCGCGCCGTACGACGCGGCGTCGGTCGGATCGTGGCTGCACGGCGCCGCCGCGACCCTCGCCTCGCGGCGGCGGGCCGGTCACGGCCGGGGCCGTCGCCCGCGCACTCCCCGAGACGCTCCGGCTGGTGCTCGACGCGAGGATGGAAGAATCCCCCGAATGAGCCGGGCCCGCGCCGAGATCGTCGTCGAGCTGCCCGCCATCCGTCACAACGTGCGCGTCCTGCGCGAGCACACCGGCGTCGAGGTGATGACGGTCGTGAAGGCCGACGGCTACGGCCACGGCATGGTCGAGGCGGGGCGGGCGGCGCGCGAGGGCGGGGCGAGCTGGCTGGGCGTCGCGACCATCGACGAGGCGCTGGCCCTGCGCGCCGGAGGCGACACCGGCCGGGTGCTCTGCTGGCTGGGGGTCCCCGGTGAGGACTACGCCGCGGCGATCGCGGCCGACGTCGACGTGACCGTCTACTCCGAGGCCGAGCTGGCCGAGGTCGTCGCTGCCGCGGGCGACGCCGTCCCGCGGGTGCAGGTCAAGGTCGACACCGGCCTCTCGCGCGGAGGGGCGCCGCGCGAGACGTGGCACGACCTGTTCGCGAGCGCGGCCGACCTGGAGCGCGACGCCCGGATCCGGGTGACCGGCGTCTGGTCCCACTTCGCGTGCAGCGACGAGCCCGACCACCCCGCCAACGACACTCAGCAGGCCGCGTTCGACGAGGCGCTGGCGCTGGCCGCGAGCGCCGGGCTCGAGCCCGAGGTCCGCCACCTGTCCAACTCGGCCGCCGCGATCCTGCGGCCCTCGGCGAGCTACGACCTGGTCCGCTGCGGGCTGGCGTCGTACGGCCTGGACCCGGCGCCGGGCCACGGCCCCGACCTCGGGCTGCTGCCGGCGATGACGGTCAGCGCCACCCTCGCGCTCACGAAGGAGATCGCGGCCGGTGACGGCGTCTCCTACGGCCACACCTGGACCGCCGAGCGGCCGACCCGGGTCGGGCTGGTGCCCGCGGGGTACGGCGACGGCGTACCCCGGCACGCCGGCAACCGGGCCGAGGTCCGGGTGGGGGACGAGCGGCGGCCGGTGCGGGGTCGGATCTGCATGGACCAGTTCGTGGTCGAGGTCGGGCCGGACGACGCCGCCGGCGACCTGGTCTGCCTCTTCGGGAGCGGCCTGGCCGGCGAGCCGACGGCCCAGGACTGGGCCGAGTGGTGCGACACCATCAGCTACGAGATCGTCACCCGGATCGGGGGCCGCTTCCAGCGGCGGTGGCACGACGAGGGGAGCGCACGATGACCGTCCGCGGACGCGTCCTGGGCATCGCCGCCTCGGCAGCCGGTGTCGCCGTCGCCGGTACGGCGGTCGGGGTCGCCCGTCGGCGCCGGATCATCGCCCGTCGCGGGGCCGGGGACGCGACGGTGTTCGGCTCGCTGCGGGCCGCGCCGGTCACGGTCGTGGCCGACGACGGCGTCCCGCTCCACGTGGAGGTCGACGACGTCGCGCGCTCGCCGCTGACCGTCGTGTTCGTCCACGGCTACGCGCTCAACCTCGACTGCTGGCACTTCCAGCGGGCCGGCTACCGCGGTCTGGTGCGCGCCGTCTACTACGACCAGCGCTCCCACGGCCGTTCCGGGCGCTCCACGGAGGGCCGCGCCACGGTCGAGCAGCTCGGGAAGGACCTGCACCAGGTGCTGGAGCACGTGACCGACGGTCCGGTCGTGCTGGTCGGCCACTCGATGGGCGGCATGAGCATCATCGCCCTCGCCGAGGAGCACCCCGAGCTGTTCGGGGACACCGTGGTGGGGGTCGCCCTGATCTCGACGACCGCGGGAGGCCTGGACCCCCACCGCCTGTTCGTCCCGGCGATCCCGTCCACCCTCGGCAGCGCGCTCGCCGTGCGCGCGGTGGCGACGCTCGCGCGGGGTCACCGCACGGTCGACCTGCTCCGACGGGCCAGCCGCGCGGTCGCCGCCGTCGCGACCGACGTGTTCGCGTTCGGGGACGACGTGCCGGAGACCTACGTGAAGTTCGTCGACTCGATGCTCTCCTCGACCCCGTTCGAGGTGATCGCCGACTTCTTCCCGACCTTCGGGTCGCTCGACAAGTTCGAGACCGTCGCCGCGCTCTCCGGGGTGCCGGTCTCGATCGTCTGCGGCACCGCCGACAAGCTCACCAGCATCGGCCACAGCCGCAAGCTGCACGCCACGATCGAGGGCTCGACGCTCGTGGAGTGCGACGGCGCCGGCCACATGGTCATCCTGGAGCGACACGAGCAGGTCAACGCGGCCCTCGACCAGCTGCTCGCCGCCGCAGGGGAGCGGGTGGGCCGGTGACGGTGCAGATCGACCCGATCGGGCCCGACGACGCGGCCATCCTGCTGGCCGCGATCCGCCCCGCCTTCGAGGCCCGGCCCCCGCTCGACCCGCCGGCGGCCACGCTCACCGAGTCGGTCGAGTCGCTGGCCGCGCTGCTCGGCCACCGGGGCGGGCTGCTGGCCCGGCTCGACGGTGAGCCGGTCGGCGGGCTGGTCCTCGACCCGGTCGGTTCCACGATGTACGTCCGCCGCTTCGGCGTGCTCCCCGACGTCCAGGGACACGGCATCGCGGCCCGGCTGATCGCCGCCGCGGTCGAGCAGGCAGAGGGCTTCGACGACCTGACGGTGGTGGCCCGGCTCGAGCTGCCGGAGACCGTGGGGTTCTGGGAGCGCCGCGGTTTCCGGGAGGTACGCCGCGACGAGCCGAACGTCGAGCTGCGCCGACCGCTCAACACCTTCCTCTTCGACGTCCCCGATGCCGAGTCGATGCGCGAGCTCGGTGCCGCGATCGCGCTGCAGCTCCGGGCCGGCGACCTGGTCGTGCTCAGCGGTGAGCTGGGCGCCGGGAAGACCACGCTCACGCAAGGGCTCGGCGCCGGTCTCCGGGTCCGCGGCGACATCACCTCCCCGACCTTCGTGATCGCGCGGGTGCACCCCTCGCTCGTCGAGGGCCCGCCCCTGGTCCACGTCGACGCCTACCGGCTCGGCGGCATCGCCGAGCTCGACGACCTCGACCTCGACGAGTCGCTGGACGACGCCGTCACCGTCGTCGAGTGGGGCGAGGGGATCGCCGAGGGGCTGGCGGAGTCGCGGCTGGAGGTCCGGGTCATCCGCGCCCTCGCCCACACCGGCGAGGACCACGACCCGCGCCGGGTGCTGATGACGCCGGTCGGGCCGCGCTGGTACGAGCTGGAGATCCCCGACACCCAGCGTCCGCCGCTGGCCGAGAAGCCCGACGAGACGTTGCTCGTGGACTTCTGGGAGTGCGCCGAGTCCGACCTCGACGCCCTCGACCGAGAGGTCCCGCTCACCATGTCGATCCTGGTGCCCGAGCACGACGGCCGGGTGCTGCTGGTCCACAACCCCCGCAGCGCCGAGTGGGAGCTCCCGCTGGCCCGGCTCCGCCACGACGAGTCCCCACGACGGGCCGCGGTCGAGCAGCTCGAGCGGGTCACCGGGGTCGATCCGGGCGACATCGTGTTCTCGGGGGTGGCGACGATCCAGTACGGCCACGAGAGGCGGATCAAGCGGGTCGCCCTCTACCGGTGCGACCTCGCGGAGGACAGCGGCATGTCGCCGTCGGGGGACGTGGACGCGCTGACCTGGTGGGACCCGGCCGAGGACCACCCCGGGCTCTCCGCCATCGACGCCCACCTGGTCCGGGTGCTGCTCGGCCGCTGAGCGCGCCGCGGCTACCCTGACCGCGTGCTGCTCGCCTTCGACACCGCGACGCCGTCGGTGACCGTCGCCCTCCACGACGGGACCGACGTGGTGGCCGAGCGGGCCAGCGAGCAGGTCATGAAGCACGGCGAGCAGCTGGCTCCGCTCATCGACGCGGTGCTGCGCGACGCCGGTGCCGTGCGCCAGGACCTGACCGCCCTCGCGGTCGGGGTCGGACCGGGGCCGTTCACCGGCCTGCGGGTCGGCCTGGTCACCGCGCGCACCCTCGCCCTCGTGCTCGAGATCCCCGTCTACGGCGTGTGCACCCTCGACGTCCTCGCCACCGAGGCAGTCGACACCGGTGCGGTGATCGGCGACTTCCTGGTCGCCACCGACGCCCGCCGCAAGGAGGTCTACCTCGCGTCGTACGACGAGGAGGGCCACCGCCTCGACGGCCCGGTCGTGGACCGTCCGGCCGCTCTCGCCACCGAGGCCCAGGTCGTGGGCGAGGGCGCCCACCTCTATCCCGAGGCGTTCCCGACCGGCGTCGGCCCGCGCCGGCCGAGCGCCGGCTGGCTGGCCCGGACCGTCGTCGGGGAGCGCGCCGAGCTGTCCGACCCCGAGCCGCTCTACCTGCGCCGTCCCGACGCCGTCATGCCGGGCCCCCGCAAGCCCGCGTCGTGATCGGGCCCGCCGGCGCCGACGACGTGGCCGCGGTCGCGGCCCTCGAGCTGGTCGCGCTGGGGGACGACGCCTGGTCGGCCGGGCTGGTCGAGCAGGGCATCACCGGCCAGCTGCCGACCGTCCACTACCTCGTCTCCCGCGAGGACGCGCTCGTCACCGGGTACGTCGTCGTGAGCGTGGCCGGCGAGGTGGCGGAGCTCCAGCGGATCGCCGTCGACCCCGACCGTCGGCGGGGCGGTCTGGCCTCCCTCCTGCTGGCCGAGGTGGTCCGACTGGCCCGCGCGGACGGCGCCGAACGGCTGTTGCTCGAGGTGCGCGAGGACAACGCCGGCGCCCTCGGCTTCTACTCCGCCCGCGGCTTCGCCGAGCTCGCGCGTCGGCCGCGCTACTACCGCGACGGCGCGACGGCGGTCGTGCTGGAGCTGCCGGTGGTCGGGTGAGGCGTTGAGTTGGGCAGGTTGGCCCCTCGAGTTGACGTAGTTTCGCCCGACGACTGGGGCGAAGGAGCCCAACTGAAGAGGCAGAAGGGCCTTACTCAACCAGCGGTGGGCGAGCGGGCATGATGGGCGGCATGGACGCCCCCCTCGTGCTCGGCATCGAGACGTCGTGCGACGAGACCGGCGTCGGCATCGTCCGAGGTCACACCCTGCTCGCCGACGCGATCGCGAGCAGCGTGGAGGAGCACGCCCGGTTCGGCGGCGTCGTGCCGGAGGTCGCCAGCCGCGCGCACCTGGAGGCGATGGTCCCGACGATCGAGCGGGCCTGCGAGACCGCCGGCGTCCGGCTGCACGACGTCGACGCGATCGCGGTCACCAGCGGCCCCGGCCTGGCCGGCGCGCTGCTGGTGGGCGTCGCCGCCGCGAAGGCACTCAGCATCGGCCTCGGCAAGCCGATCTACGGCGTCAACCACCTCGCCTCCCACGTGGCCGTCGACCAGCTCGAGCACGGCGCCCTGCCCGAGCCCTGCCTCGCCCTGCTGGTCTCCGGCGGCCACTCGAGCCTGCTCCGCGTCGAGGACGTCACCGGCGACGTCGAGCCGCTCGGCGCGACCATCGACGACGCGGCGGGGGAGGCCTTCGACAAGGTCGCCCGGCTGCTCGGGCTGCCGTTCCCCGGTGGACCCCACATCGACCGGGCCGCCCGCGAGGGCAGCACCGTCGCGATCGACTTCCCGCGCGGCCTGTCCTCGCGCCGCGACCTCGAGCGGCACCGCCTCGTGCTCGGCATCGAGACGTCGTGCGACGAGACCGGTGTCGGCATCGTGCGCGGGCACGAGCTGCTCGCCGACGCGGTCGCGAGCAGCGTGGAGGAGCACGCCCGCTTCGGCGGCGTCGTGCCGGAGGTCGCCAGCCGCGCCCACCTCGAGGCGATGGTGCCGACGATCGAGCGGGCCTGCGAGACCGCCGGCGTCCGGCTGCACGACGTGGACGCGATCGCGGTCACCAGCGGCCCCGGCCTCGCCGGCGCGCTGCTGGTGGGCGTCGCCGCCGCGAAGGCGCTCAGCATCGGCCTCGGCAAGCCGATCTACGGCGTCAACCACCTCGCCTCCCACGTGGCCGTCGACCAGCTCGAGCACGGCGCCCTGCCCGAGCCCTGCCTCGCCCTGCTGGTCTCCGGCGGACACTCGAGCCTGCTCCGCGTCGAGGACGTCACCGGCGACGTCGAGCCGCTCGGCGCGACCATCGACGACGCGGCGGGGGAGGCCTTCGACAAGGTCGCCCGGCTGCTCGGCCTGCCCTTCCCCGGCGGCCCGCACATCGACCGGACCGCCCGCGAGGGCAGCAGCATCGCCATCGACTTCCCGCGTGGACTCTCCTCGCGCCGCGACCTCGAGCGGCACCGCTTCGACTTCTCCTTCTCCGGTCTGAAGACCGCGGTCGCCCGCTGGGTCGAGGCGCGGGAGCGGAGCGGCGAGCCGGTCCCGGTGGCCGACGTGGCGGCGTCCTTCCAGGAGGCGGTCTGCGACGTGCTCACCCGCAAGGCGGTCGACGCCGCGGTCGAGCACGGGATCGACCACCTGCTGATCGGCGGGGGCGTCGCCGCCAACTCACGACTTCGCGTGCTCGCCGAGGAGCGGGCGACCGCCCGCGGCATCCGGGTCCGGGTTCCGCGACCCGGCCTGTGCACCGACAACGGCGCCATGGTCGCCGCGCTGGGGGCGGAGATGGTGACGCGGGATCGGACGCCGTCCGCACTGGACCTGCCCGCCGACTCCAGCCAGCCCGTGACCGCCGTGCTGGTCTGAGCCGCTCGACCTAGTCGAGCGCCCAGGAGGATGTGCGCGCGGCTAGGCGTCACATGGGTGCACCTCCACCGGGCCGGCAGCGCGGTCTCGGTCGACCCGTCGATGCCGAGCCGCGTGACCAGTCGCCAGGTGCCCTCCTCGTAGGTGAGCGAGGAGGTGTCGTCGTCCTCCCAGACGGACTGTACTAGACCGCGGCGCGCGGTCCTCGCTTCGTGGTCGCGCCACCTCTGTCCCGGTGTCGGCGTCGAGGATCGCGTGGCAGGCGTCACCGAAACCGTCGTCGTAGGGCTGAAGGCGGCCGACAGGTGTCGCCGTCCGGCGAGAACCGACCCGGTCGAGTAGTCGCAGGTCGCGAAGGCCTCGGGTGCCGAGACTGCTGGTCGAGACCCGGCCGCAGCAGCCCGGTTCCGCGAGCTCGCTCTCGGGTGACGCGTCGCGGCCGCGACCTGGGAGTGTCGACGTCGGTGACTCGAGAGGAGCCGGACCACCGGGTCCATCGGCGTCACCGTCGCCATCGACGTTGACGATGCCGAAGGTGTCGTCGCCGGTCTCGTAGTGGGTCGGCGAACAGACGCGGTCGCCGGTCAGGTGCCGATCAGCTGTGCCTGCCGCCCACGGGGTACGGACCAGCTCGCACCGGGTCGGCCTGGCCGAGCGGGTCCGCACCCCGTCGTCGCGACTCGATCAGGCGGCGTGCTGCCTCGCTACGTCGACGACCAGGCTCGCCCGCCAGGACCGTCGAACGGACTCGAGGTCTTGTCGAGGCGCAGCAGCTGCGTCCGACGTCGTCGCGAAGTCTCCGGACTGCAGCGCGAGCCAGCCGTCGCCGAACCGCTCGCCCTGCACGGTCCCCTTCGGTAGGTCGACGACCCCGCCCTGGCGTGACAGCTGATCGGCGGCAGGGCCAGGCGGCCGGTTCGGACATCGGGCCGCGAGGCAGGCGGCGACATCGAACGCGAACGTGCCGTCGGCCCGCGGCGTCGGGTGCGTCGTCGACCAGGCGGGTCGGTGACGGGGCCACCGGGACGTCGGTGCTGCCGGTGTTGGTGCTGAGCGCGGCACCGACCGGCACGGCCACGGCGAGCACGGCGGCGGCGATGGCGGACCCGGCGATGACCTGCCGGCGGCGGTGGATCGAGCGGGCCCGGCCCTGCACTCCCTCGAGGGTGAGCGGGTGGGCGGACCAGTCGTCGACCTGGTCGTGCAGCTGGCGGGTGAGGCGGGTGGTCAGGTCGTCGTTCATCGGTCCTCCTCCCGGGAGGTGTCGGCGGGGTTCAGGGACTGGGGTGCGCGGTCGCGCAGGGCGGCGAGCGCACGGCTCGCCTGGGACTTCACGGTGCCGACCGAGATGCCGAGCGCCTCGGCGGTCTCGGCCTCGGAGAGCTCCTCGTAGTAGCGGAGGACGACCACGGCGCGGGCCTTGCGGGGCAAGGTCTGGACCAGGTCCCAGAGCTCGCGGCCGGCGCCGCCGTCGTACTCGTCGTGGTGGGGGCGCTCGGGCAGCGCGTCGCTGGCCAGCTCGCGGCGCTTCCACGCGCGGCGCCAGAGGGAGTTGTTCTCGTTGACCACGATCCGTCGGACGTAGCCGTCGATCGAGCCGTGGTCGCGGACCTTGTCCCACGAGAGGTAGAGCTTCGCGAACGCGGTCTGGACGAGGTCCTCGGCCGCGTGCCGGTCGCCGGTCAGCAGGTACGCCGTGCGCAGCAGGCTCGGCTGGCGAGCCTGCATGTACGACGAGAAGTCGGCGTCGCGCGAGGTCGTGCCCTGGCTCGGGGTCGGCCATGGTCACCCCCGTCCCTGCGAGTGCGTGCATCCGCTGCACCTCCATTCCATCGCCACCAAGACGCGAAAGGGGGGAGGAGGGTTGCAAAACGCGTGGTGTCGCGGGCCGGTGCCGCGGGCTACCGTGGTCGGGTGACTCCTGCTGACCTGCTGATCGATGCCCTCGGACGGGTGGTCGCCGGCGTGGACGGACTGCTCGACGGCCTCACCGACGAGGAGCTGGCCCACCGGCCCGGCCCGGACGCCAACCCGGTGGGGTGGCTGGTCTGGCACCTCACCCGGGTCTACGACGACCACGTCGCGACCGTTGCCGGGACCGAGCAGGTCTACGTCGAGGCCGGGTACGCCGAGCGCTTCGCGCTCCCCTTCGACGTCGCGGGGATCGGCTACGGCCACACCTCGGAGGAGGTCGGCCAGGTCCGGGTGCCCGGTCCCGCGCTGGCCGAGTACCTCCACGTCGTGCACGAGCGCGCGACCGCCTGGCTGTCCGGGCTCACCGCGGACGACTTCGACGCGGGTCGTCGACGACCGCTGGGACCCGCCGGTGACGCTGGCGGTCCGGCTGGTCAGCATGACCAACGACTGCGCCCAGCACGTCGGTCAGGCGTCGTACGTCCGGGGACTGCTCGGCCACTGACCGGCCCTCGGCCGCTGACTATCCTCGGGGCTGTGAGCATCCCCGTGGAGATCGACGCCCTCGCCGACGCCCTGGCCGACCGCGGGCCGGGCTACCTGCTGACCGCGGGGGAGGACGGCCGGGTCAAGGCCGTGACCGTGGAGCCGACGCTGCGCGACGGCGTCCTGCACTGCGCCGGCAGCCGCGGCTCGGCACGCAACCTGGCCGCCCACCCGGCGGCCACGCTGCTGTTCCCACCGCCGCAGGAGCGTGGCTTCACGTTGCTGGTCGACGGCACCGCCACGGCTGGCGACGACGGGATCGCCTTCACCCCGGCGACGGCGGTGCTGCACCGGCCCGCCGACCATGCCGACGGTCCCGCCCATGACCACGGGGCCGGAGGGGGCTGCGGACACGACTGCGCCCCGGTCACGTGAGCCCGAGCTGGACGACCGCCTTCTGGGACTTCCCCGAGGACGGCTACGACGAGGGCGTGCGGTTCTGGAGCGGGGTGACCGGCTACGGCGTCTCCGCGGCGCGCGGCGACCACGGGCAGTTCGCGACCCTGGAGCCCGCGGCCGGTGACGCGCACCTGCGGGTGCAGCGGCTGGAGGGCCCCCGCCCCCGGATCCACCTCGACCTGCACGTCGCCTGGCCTCGGGTGTCGGCCGACCGCGCGGTGGGGCTGGGTGCGCGCGAGATCGCCGACCTCGGTCACGTGGTGATGGCCTCGCCCGGCGGGTTCGTCTTCTGCTTCGTGGCCGAGGGCGGCGAGGGTGCCCCGGCCCCGGCTGCCGAGTGGCCCGGGGGCCACCGGTCGCAGGTCGACCAGGTCTGCCTCGACCTGCCCGCGGAGGTGCACGACCGCGAGCTGGAGTTCTGGCAGGCGGTGACCGCCCGCGAGCTGGAGGCGGTGCCGACGCGACCGGAGTTCCACCGGCTGGTGCGCGGGCACGCCGACGCGCTCCACCTGCTCACCCAGCGGCTCGACGAGCCACTGGGCGAGGTGCGCGCGCACGTGGACATCGCGACCACCGACCGGACGGCCGAGACCGAGCGTCACCGGTCGCTCGGCGCCACGGTCGTCGACTCCCTCGAGTGGTGGACGGTGCTGACCGACCCGCTCGGGTCGGCGTACTGCCTCACCGATCGGCACCCGCGGTGACCGACCCCGCCATCCGCGACGCGACCGCGGCCGACTGGGACGCGATCTGGCCGATCTTCCGCGACACGGTCGCGGCGGGGGAGACCTACGCCTACCCCGAGGACCTCACGGTCGAGCAGGCGTCGCAGCTCTGGCTGGAGCGACCGCCCGGCCGCACCGTCGTCCTGGAGGAGGACGGCCGGATCCTCGGCACCGCCAAGATGGGCCCGAACCGGCCCGGCCCGCGGCGCCCACGTCGGGACGGCGTCGTTCCTGGTCGACCCCGACACCCGTGGCCGAGGCGTCGGGCGCCGGCTGGCCGAGCACGTGGTCGCGTGGCACCGCGAGCAGGGCTACCGCGGCATCCAGTTCAACGCGGTCGTGGAGACCAACACCGCGGCGGTGCGGCTGTGGCACTCGCTGGGCTTCGTCACCGTCGGCACCGTGCCGGGTGCGTTCGACTCCCGCGCCCACGGATACGTCGGGCTGCTCGTGATGTACCTCGACCTGGCTCAGAACGTCTCGGCGTAGAACGCGATCGCGAGCAGGCAGCCCAGCACTGTCGCCAGAGACACGCAGACCGCGCCGAACGCGGCCGAGTCGCCGATCCCGTCCCTCAGCCCGCGGTACCCGAGAGAGAGGAGCAGCACGAAGCCACCGATCAGCAGGAGGATGAAGAACGCCATGGCCGGACGCTAGCGGCTCCGGGGGCCGTGGCAGGCTGGCGACATGATCTTCATCTGCGTGAGGTTCCCCGTGCGGCCCGAGCACGCCGATGCCTGGCCGGAGCTCACCCGGGCGTTCACGGAGGCGACGCGGGCCGAGGAGGGCAACCTCTTCTTCGACTGGTCGCGCAGCCTCGAGGACCCGAACGAGTACGTGTTGATCGAGGCGTTCCGCGACGACGCCGCCGAGGCGCACGTGACGTCCGACCACTTCGCGCGGGCGCAGGCCGACCTGCCGCAGTACCTCGCGGAGACGCCGTACATCCGCAACCAGCAGATGGAGGGCGACCACTGGGACCGGCTCGGGGAGTTTCAGGTCTCCTGACCGGCTACGCCTCCGACCTCGACCGAGCGCCGCTCAGCGCTCCCGGAACAGCTCGGCGGCCATGTGCTCGATGACCTTCTGCAGGGCCGACACCGGCCGGACCAGCACCGTGAAGTCGGTGATCAGTGCGTCGTCGTCCCACTCGATGACGTCGACGCCGTGCACCTCACGGTCGTCGAGCCGGGCCGTGAACTCCAGCACGGCGCCGGTCTCGCGCCGGAAGGTCCGGTGGTAGGTCAGGGTCGGGCCGAGCACGACCAGGGCCGCCGACAGGTAGGCGATCACGGTGTCCCGGCCCTCCTGCGGCGCGTGGACGGCCGGGGAGCGGAAGACCGCACCGTCGGCGATCAGCCCCGGTAGCGCCTCGGCGTCCAGGGCCTTCGCGGTGGCGAGCCAGCGCTCCAGACCGACATCGGCCGGGGTGCTCACGGGGCGAAGCCCGGGAGGTGCTCCTCGAGGATGGCCTTGAACGGTGCCTCGGCCTCGAGCTGGCTGAGGATCCCGAGCCCGCCGAGCCAGGTGCGGTGGATCATGAGGTACGACGTGGGCAGGTTGAGCTTGGTCGCGATCGTGAAGGTGGGGTTGCGCGGGTTGTTGATCCGCTCGAACTGCGCGCGCATCCACTCGCGGGTGAAGCGGAAGGTCTCGTGCCGGGTCGGCTCGATGAACGGCGAGAGGTAGTCCAGCACCAGCTCGGGGTCGACCTGGATCCGGTCCTTGATGAAGCCCTCGGCGCGCAGTCCCTCGACCAGCTCGGACGCACTGCTCTGCGACGCGATCCGGATCAGCCGGCCCATCGCGGAGGGCAGGCCGCGCTCGGGGAGCCGGGCGACCGCGCCGTAGTCGAGGACGCCGATCCGGCCCAGGCCGCCGTCGGCCGCGGGCAGGACGCGGTAGTTGCCGGGGTGCGGGTCGGCGTGGAGCATGCCGGTGCGCCGGGGTCCCTCGAACAGGAACGTCACGAACAGTCGGCCGTAGTGGTCGCGCTCGGCCTGGGTGCCGTCGCGGATGACGCGGGACAGGGAGTAGGGGCTGTCGAGCCACTCGGTGACCAGCACCTGGTCGCCGACCGCCACGACGTCGGGCACCACGACGTCCGGGTCGCCGCGGAACGCCTCGGCGTGCACCCGCTGCGCCTCGGCCTCGAGGGTGTAGTCGAGCTCGTCGGCGGCGCGCGCCTGGACCTCCTCGACCAGCGGCTTGATGTCGATGCCCGGGAAGACGGGGGCGATGCCGCGGGCCACGCGGGCGAGCTGGCGCAGGTCCGACATCAGCGCCTCGCCGGCGCCGGGGTACTGCACCTTGACCGCCACGTCGCGGTCGCCCACCCACGTGCCGCGGTGGACCTGGCCGATGCTGGCCGCGGCCGCCGGGGCGCCGTCGAGCCAGACCAGCTGCTGCTTCCAGTCCGGGCCGAGCGAGCGGGCGAGCTGCTCGCGCACCGTCTGGGTCGCCATCGGGGGGGCGGAGTCCTGGAGCGCCGTGAGCTGCTCCCGGTACGGCGCCGCGACGTCCTCGGGCAGGGCCGCCTCGAGCACGCTCAGCGCCTGGCCGAACTTCATCGCGCCGCCCTTGAGCTCCCCGAGCGTGCGGAAGAGCTGCTCGGCCGTGCGCTGCTGGACCTCGAGCAGCACCGCCTCCGCGGGCTTGCCCCCGAGCCGCTTGCCGAAGCCGACGGCCTGCCGCCCGGCGTACCCCAGCGGCAGCGCGGCGAGCCGCGCCGTGCGAGCGGCAGCCTTGCGGGGCAGGTCGGACATGACCCCATTGTCACCCCGCGAGGTCTGGGACGATGGATCGGTGACCGACTTCCGCGCCGCCGACCCCGCCTCGGCCCCGGCCCGGTGGGCCATGGAGCGCTACTTCGCCGAGATCAGCGAGCGCTTCGGCTTCGAGATCGGCACCGCGCTGGACGACGCCGGGTCGGCGTACGCCCCGCCGCGCGGCGCCTTCGTGCTGGCCGGTCCGGACGACTCCCCGCTGGCCTGCGGCGCCGTCCAGTTCCTCGACGACGAGCGTGGCGAGATCAAGCGGATGTGGGTCTCACCCGACGCGCGCGGCCAGGGGCTGGCGCGCTCGCTGCTCGGGCACCTCGAGGCCGTCATCGCCGCCTCGGGGCGCACCCGGTCGCTGCTGGACACGAACAGCTCGCTCACGCCCGCCGTGCGGCTCTACGAGTCCTCGGGCTACCGCCAGGTGCCCGACTACAACGGCAACGCCGACGCCGACGTGTGGTTCGCCAAGGACCTGGCCTGAGCGGTCCAGGTCGCGCTGGTCACGGGCGGTCGGGCGCGCTTCTTGAACTGGCGCACCTCCTGCGGCCACCCGCAGCCCTCCGCGATCCGGCCGGCCCAGTAGCGGGCGGTCTCGAAGTCGGGGACGTCGATGATCGTCAGGCCACCCAGCCACTCGGTGGTCTCGGCGTAGGGACCGTCGGTGACCACGGTGGTGCCGCTGGTCGCGTCGCCGTGCGCGATCGGACCGTCCTCCTCCTCGAGGCCACCGGCGAAGACCACGATGCCCTGCGCCTCCATCTCGTGGATGACGGCCACGCTCGGCGCGACGCGGGTCTGCCACCAGTCGTCGGGGTGGTCGCCGACCCACTGCTGGTTGAAGTAGATGAGGTACTCGGTCACGTCTGCATCCTCCTGCACGGCGGACCCGGTGCCCGCCCTCACCCACTGTGACGAACGGGACCGGTGACGACCCGTCGCCAGATCGCATGCAGCCCCGCGCCGTCGCTACGAGGCGCAGTCGGGCTCACGGTTTCAGCTCTGCCCGACAGCCGTGAGACCCGTCCACGGGTTCAGCGCCGGCGAACCTCACGGGGAACTTCACGCCGGTGTTCGCGTGGCAGCGGTAGCCGAAGGGGTTCTTGGCGAGGTACTGCTGGTGGGCGTCCTCGGCGTAGAAGTACGGCGTGTCCGCGGCCGGACGGATCTCGGTGGTGATGTCGCCGAGCCGGCGGCGGGCGAGCTCGTCGCCGTAGACCTTGGTCAGCTCGCGGGCGGTCTGCTCCTGCTCGGGGGTGGTCCAGTAGATCGCCGAGCGGTACTGGGTGCCGACGTCGTTGCCCTGGCGCATGCCCTGGGTGGGGTCGTGGACCTCGAAGAACCGCTTCACGAGATCGGCGTACGACACGACGGCGGGGTCGAAGACGACCCGGATCGCCTCGGTGTGGCCGGTGCGGCCCGAGCAGACCTCCTCGTACGTCGGGTGGGGGCTGACGCCGCCGGCGTAGCCGACCGAGGTCGACCACACGCCCGGGAGCTGCCAGTAGATCTCCTCGGCGCCCCAGAAGCAGCCGAGCCCGAAGATCGCGACCTCGTGGCCGTCGGGGACCTCGTCGCTGACGACGGGGGTCTTGAGCACGACGTGGTCACCGAGGTGCCACGGCTGCGCGTCACGGCCCGGCAGCGCCTGCGCGGCGTCCACCATCTCGGTCTTCCTGCCCAGTCCGAACATGGTCTGCTCCTCCTCCGGAGGCGGTGTCGGGTGCCTCCATCATGTCCAACACCACCTGAGCGTCCAACGTTCCCGACCGGGTCGCTAGCCTCGGGGGGTGACCCAGGAGCATGCCCAGAAGGCGGGCTTCGAGACCCGCGCCATCCACGCCGGCTACGAGCCCGACCCGACCACCGGAGCGGTGATCCCGCCGATCTACGCGACCTCGACCTACAAGCAGGACGGGGTGGGTGGGCTGCGCGGCGGCTACGAGTACAGCCGCAGCGCCAACCCGACCCGGACCGCCCTCGAGGGCGCCCTCGCCGCGGTCGAGGAGGGCGAGCGTGGCTTCGCGTTCGCCTCCGGTCTCGCCGCCGAGCACACGCTGGTGAAGTCGGCCCTCCAGCCGGGTGACCACGTGGTCTTCCCCGACGACGCGTACGGCGGCACGCACCGGCTCTTCGACAAGGTCGAGCGTCCGTGGGGCGTGGAGCTGACGCCGGCCCCGGTGCACGACGTCGACGGGGTCCGGGCCGCGATCCGGCCGGGCGAGACCAAGCTGGTCTGGGTCGAGACGCCCACCAACCCGCTGCTCAACATCGGCGACATCGAGGCGATCGCCGCGGTCGCCCACGACGCCGGCGCGCTGCTCGTGGTCGACAACACCTTCGCCTCGCCGTACCTCCAGCAGCCGCTCACCCTCGGCGCCGACGTGGTCCTCCACTCCACGACGAAGTACGTCGGCGGCCACAGCGACGTCGTCGGCGGCGCGATCGTGGTCCGCGACCTCGACCTCGCCGAGCGGATCACCTTCCACCAGAACGCCCTGGGCGCCGTGCCCGGGCCGTTCGACGCGTTCCTCACCCACCGCGGCCTCAAGACGCTCGCGGTCCGGATGGACCGCCACTGCGACAACGCCGAGGCCGTCGTCGAGTTCCTCACCACCCACCCCGCGGTCAGCGAGGTCGTCTACCCCGGGCTCGAGTCCCACCCCGGCCACGCGGTCGCCAGCCGCCAGATGAAGCGGTACGGCGGCATGGTGTCGTTCCGCGTCGCGGGCGGCGAGGAGCAGGCGCTGCGCGTCTGCGAGCGCGCGCAGGTCTTCACGCTGGGAGAGTCGCTCGGCGGCGTCGAGAGCCTGATCGAGCACCCCGGCCGGATGACCCACGCGAGCGTCGCGGGCACCGACCTCGAGGTGCCGGCCGACCTGGTCCGGCTCAGCGTCGGCATCGAGACCGCCGCCGACCTGGTCGCCGACCTGGACCGGGCGCTGAGTGGGGACTGACCGGTCGGTGACTGACCGGCTCGTCGTCTGCGTCGACTTCGGGTCCACCTTCACCAAGGCGTCCCTCGTCGACGTCGACGAGGGCCGGATCCTCGCCTCGGCGAGCCACCCGACCACGATCGACACCGACGTCCTCGACGGCTTCGCCGCGTGCCGTACGGCGCTCGCCGGGTCGGACCCGCGCGCGGCCGGTGCGCCGGTGCTGGCGTGCTCCAGCGCCGGCGGCGGGCTGCGGATCGCGGTGCTCGGCAACGAGGAGCTGGTCACCGCCGAGGCGGGCCGCCGGGTGGCCCTGTCCAGCGGCGGCAAGGTCGTCGCGGTGCACTCCCTGGCGTCCCGTGTGCCTGAGGGTGCGCTGGAGCGCACCCTCAGGCACACGGCGCCCGATGTCGTGCTGCTCACCGGCGGCACCGACGGCGGCAACGCCGAGTCGCTGGTCGAGGGCGCCCGGGCGCTGGTCGACGGGGGCTGGACCGGTCCGGTGGTCGTGGCCGGCAGCGTGGACGCCCGCGACGAGGTGGCCGGCCTGCTGGCGGGGCTCCCGCACGTGCTGGCCGACAACGTCGTCCCGCGGATCGGAGTGCTCGCGCCGGAGTCGGCGCGGGCCGCGATCCGCGAGATGTTCCTCGCGCACGTGATCGGCGGCAAGCACCTGAGCGCGAGCGACGACTTCCGGCAGATGGTCCGCGGCGCGACCCCGGACGTCGTCCTGGCCGGCGTCGAGCTGCTCGCCCGCGGTCTGGACGAGGGCCGCCCCGGCGCTGGTGACGTGGCCGTCGTCGACGTCGGCGGCGCCACGACCGACGTGCACAGCGTGGTCGCGCTCGACCCCGAGGAGGCCGGGCTGTCCCGCGAGGTCGTGGCGGTCACGCCGGTCACCCGCACCGTCGAGGGAGACCTCGGGATGCGCTGGTCCGCCGTCTCCACGGTCGAGGCGGCCGGTCTCGACGACCTCCTCGACGCGGCCCGCGTCCGCCGCGACGACCCCGGCTTCCTGCCCGACGACGACGCGGGCGCGGACGTCGACGAGGCGATCGCCGCCGCGGCCGTCGACCTCGCCCTGCGCCGGCACGCCGGCCGCTCCCGGGTCGTGGTGAGCCCGGAGGGCCGGGTCCTGGAGCGGACCGGCAAGGACCTGCGCGAGGTCGACCTGCTCATCGGCTCGGGCGGCGTGCTGCGCAACGGCCGGGCGGGGGTCGCGGGGCGGGTGCTCGCCGGCAGCCTCGGACCCGACCAGGAGGGTGGCTGGCAGCTGCCGCGGGCGCCACGGGTGGTGGTCGACCACGACTACGCCCTGTGCGCGATCGGGCTGCTGGCCGGTCCCGAGCCGGAGGCGGCGTACCGGCTCGCCCGGAGGTTGTCGGGGACGACGGCCGGCGCTGGGTAGCCTGTCCGACGTGACCACCGAGCCGGAGGAGAGCGAGCCCGGCGGGGGCACCCCGCGGTTCACCGAGCGCTTCGCGCACCAGTGGGTGCAGGCCCGCGCCGAGCGCCGGCCCGACCCGCTGCCGATCCAGTCCGGCACGACCAACCTCGCCAAGGCCCAGGTCCCGTACGGCGTCGACCTCGCCGCCGCCTGGTCCTGGCGGCTGCTGATCATCGCCGCGGCCGGCTACCTCGTGCTGTGGCTGCTCTCTTACTTCTCCGTCCTGGCCGTGCCGGTGGCGATCGCCCTGCTGATCAGTGCGCTGGTGTCGCCCGTGGTCAACCGGCTGCAGCGGGCGCGGATGCCGCGCCCGCTCGCGGCCGGGATGATGGTCCTGGGCGGCCTCACCCTCCTGGCCCTGCTGCTGACGTTCGTCGGCACCCAGGTCGCGGCCGGCGCCAGCGACCTGGCCGACTCGGTCGTCCAGGGCATCGACCGGATCAGCGCCTGGCTCAAGGACGGTCCGCTGAACGCCAGCGACTCCCAGGTCAGCGACGCACTCGCGACCGTCCAGGAGCAGATCACCGCCAGCACCGACCAGGGCGGCGTCGTGACGCGCACGCTCGAGGTCGGGACCGCCCTGGGCCACGTGGTGGCAGGCGTCTTCATCGTGCTGTTCTCGACGTACTTCTTCCTCGCCGACGGCGCCCGGATCTGGGCGTGGATCGTCCGGATCGCGCCGCGGGCGGCCCGCGAGAAGGTGGACTCCAGCGGGCAGGTCGCCTGGCACAGTCTCACGCAGTTCGTCCGGGCCACCGTGCTGGTCGCCGCCGTCGACGCGGCCGGCGTGATGGTCGTCGCGGCGATCCTGCAGGTGCCGTTCGTGCTCGCGATCGGCGTGCTCGTCTTCCTCGGTGCGTTCGTCCCGATGATCGGCGCCACGGTCGCCGGCACGGTCGCGATCCTGGTGGCCCTGGTCGACCAGGGCCCGCTGACCGCCCTCCTCATGCTGGGCGGGGTGATCCTCGTCCAGCAGATCGAGGGCCACGTGCTCCAGCCGTTCCTCATGGGTCGCTTCGTCTCGGTCCACCCGCTCGGCGTGATCCTGGCGATCGGTGCCGGCGTGCTGGTCGCGGGCATCGTCGGCGCGCTGGTCGCCGTCCCGCTGGCCGCCGCGCTCAACGCCGTCGTCCAGCACCTCGCCGCCCACACGGACGTGGGGGAGGAGGATCCCGAGGAGGAGCTCGACGAGGACCTGGACGAGCTGGAGCTGGAAGGAGAACCCGATGGCCGAGCTGACGGCTGAGGACCTCACGGCCGCCCGGGCACTGCTCGACGGGGTCGCCGTGCTGACCCCGATGGAGGAGTCCCGCTGGCTCTCGGCGCTGGCCGGGGGACGGGTCGACCTGAAGTGCGAGAACCTCCAGCGCACCGGCTCGTTCAAGACCCGCGGCGCCTACGTCCGGATGTCGCGGCTCTCGCCGGAGGAGCGGGCGCTCGGCGTGGTCGCCGCCTCCGCCGGCAACCACGCGCAGGGCGTCGCCCTGGCCGCGCAGATGCTCGGCATCAAGGCGACCGTGTTCATGCCCGAGGGGGCGCCGATCCCGAAGGAGAAGGCGACCCGGGGGTACGGCGCGGACGTGGTCTTCCACGGGCGCTACCTCGAGGACGCGCTGGTCCGAGGCCCGGCAGTTCGCGGCCGACACCGGTGCGGTCCTGATCCATCCCTTCGACCACACCGACATCGTGGCCGGGGCCGCCAGCTGCGGGCTGGAGATCCTGGAGCAGTCACCGGACGTCGAGACCGTGATGGTCCCGACCGGGGGCGGTGGACTGCTGGCCGGGATCGCGCTCGGCGTGAAGCTGCACCGCCCCGACGTGAAGGTCATCGGGGTGCAGGCCGAGGGCGCCGCGGCGTACCCCGGCTCGCTGGCCGCCGGGTCGCCCGTGCCGCTGTCGACGATGAACACGATGGCCGACGGGATCGCGGTCGGGCTGCCCGGGGACGTCACCTTCCGACTGGTCCAGCAGTACGTCGACGAGATCGTCACCGTCTCGGAGGAGTCGCTGTCGCGCGCGCTGGTGTCGCTGCTGGAGCGGGCGAAGATGGTCGTCGAACCGGCCGGGGCGGCGGCGGTCGCGGCGCTGCTCGACGCGCCGACCTCGTTCGGGACGCCGCTGGTGGCGGTGCTCTCCGGCGGCAACATCGACCCGCTGCTGCTCGGGAAGGTGATCCGGCACGGCATGGCCGCGGCCGGTCGCTACCTCTACCTGCGCGTCTCCATCCCCGACACCCCGGGCGGGTTGGCCCGGTTGCTGACCGAGCTCGGCCAGGCCGGGGCCAACATCCTCGAGGTGAGCCACGAGCGGATCTCCGCCGAGCTCGCCGTCCACGAGGTCGAGGTGCGGCTCCAGATGGAGACCCGCGGCGAGGAGCACGCCGCGAAGGTCGTGGCCCGCCTGCGCCAGTGCGGCTACCGGGTCACCGAGTAGCCGTCACCGGCTGACGTTCACTGGCTGACGTCCACCTGGCTGAGGGTCACTCCGAGAACGGGACGGCGTCGAGGACCTCGATCTTGAGGGTCTTGCCGTTGGGGGCCTCGAAGTCGACCGTCGAGCCCTTGGTGGCGCCGAGCAGGGCCGCTCCGAGGGGCGACTGCGGGGAGAAGACCTCGATGTCCTCGTGGTCGTCGTCCACCTCGCGGGCGCCGAGCAGGAAGACCTCGTCCTCGTCGTCGCCGGCGTAGCGGTAGGTCACGACCTTGCCCGCGGAGACGACGCCGTCGTCGGCGGACTTCTCCGTCGAGACGTGGCTGAGCATCTCGTCGAGCTGGAGGATCCGGGCCTCGATCTTGCCCTGCTCGTCCTTGGCGGCGTGGTAGCCACCGTTCTCCTTGAGGTCACCCTCGTCGCGGGCGGCGCTGATCCGTTCGATGATCTCCTGGCGGCGGGGTCCCTTGAGGTCCGCGAGCTCGGCGGTGAGCCGCTCGTGGGTCTTCTGGGTGAGCCAGACCTGGGTCGGCTGGACGGGCTGCGTCATGGGTGTCTCAACTCCTGTGCAAAAGGAAAACCCGCCGGGGCGCCTCCGAGCTGTCGGGACGGCCCTGCGGGGTGATCAGTCCCGAGGTTACCAACTCGGGCCCAGAAACGCAGGTCGGACGGCCTCAGCGGGGTCGCGGCTGGTCCGGCGCGGTGCACCCGAGCAGCGTGACGGAGGTGGCCCGGCGCTCGGTCCGGACCGTCACCTCGTTGCGCCCGTCGACCGGCTCGAAGGCGACCTCGCCGACGGTCGAGTGGTCGGCGGCGTAGGCCCGGACCAGGCAGCTGGCGACCACGCCCTCCTCGAGGTTGACCGACACCACCGCGTCGACCGAGCCGTCGTCGACGACGTCCCAGCCGCCGATCTCCGAGCTGACCGCGGGCGTGGCGTGGAACACCGTCGTCCAGGCGAGCCAGCCACCGAAGACCAGCGCGACCACGACGACCAGCGCGACCAGGCCGCGACGGCGAGCGGCGGTCGGTGCGCCGTACCGCTGGGCGAGGTCGGTGGTCACACCCGCAAGCCTGACACACGGGTGTCCCTAGACTTCGGGCATGACGCAGCACCCCCGGACCGGGCTCCGGCTCATGCACGTCCACGCCCACCCCGACGACGAGTCGAGCAAGGGCGCGGCCTCGACGGCGCGCTACGTCGCCGAGGGGGTCGACGTCCACGTGGTCACCTGCACCGGTGGCGAGCGCGGCTCGATCCTCAACCCGAAGATGGACCGGCCCGACATCCTCGACAACATCACCGAGGTCCGCCGCCAGGAGATGGAGCGGGCCCGCGACATCCTCGGCGTCCGGCAGGACTGGCTCGGCTTCGTCGACTCCGGCTGGCCCGAGGGCGACCCGAAGCCGCCGCTGCCGGAGGGGTGCTTCGCGCTGGTGCCGGTCGAGGAGGCCGCCGAGAGGCTGGTCGCACTGATCCGGGCCTTCCGACCGCACGTGGTGACGACGTACGACGAGCGCGGGGGCTACCCCCACCCCGACCACATCGCCTGCCACCAGGTGTCGGTGGCGGCCTTCGAGGCGGCCGGCGACCCCGACCGCTACCCCGACGCCGGTGAGCCCTGGCAGCCGAGCAAGCTCTACTACCACCACTCGTTCAACCGGGCCCGGATGCAGGCGCTGCACGACGAGATGGAGGCGCACGGGCTGGAGTCGCCGTGGGGCGAACGGCTCAAGGAGTGGAAGCCCGAGCCCGAGTGGGACGCCCGGATCACGACCCGGGTGCCGTGTGCGGACTTCTTCGGCGTCCGCGACCAGGCGCTGCTGGCCCACGCCACCCAGATCGACCCCGACGGGTTCTGGTTCGCCGTGCCGCGGGAGATCCAGGAGCGGGTGTGGCCGACCGAGGACTTCGAGCTCGTGGTCTCCCACGTCGACGCGCCGACGCCCGAGGACGACCTGTTCGCCGGGATCCCGACCCCGGCCTGACCGCGCTCGGGTGAGAGGATGGGGCCATGCCCAGCCAGGTGATGTGGTTCCTCGTGCGACTCGCCGACCAGCTCCCCGAGGACGGCCCGGAGCCCGCCGACGTGAAGGCGGGCTGGGGCGCGTTCGCGATCTTCCTGGCCCTCGTCGCCGCGGTCGCGTTCCTGGGCTTCAGCCTGGTCAAGCAGCTGCGCAAGGCACAGGCCGCCAAGGACGCCGGCGTCTACGGCGACGAGCCGGTCGACCGCACGGCCGAGCGCACCGACTGAGCCGGCTCAGGACAGCCGCGGCGACACGGCCACGACCTCGTCCATCGCGTCGAGCAGGTTGCGCAGGTTGATGATCAGCGCGCCGTGCACCGGCCAGCGCGGGGTCGTCCCGGCCTCGCCGATCTCGGCGACCAGCTGCTCGAGCCGGCGGCGTACCTCCCGGACGCCGGAGGCGTCGGACTCGCCGACCGCCCGACCCGTGTCGGTGAGCAGGTCGGCCCACACCCGGCCGACCGGGTCGACCTGGGCCGCGGCCCTCGGCATCCGGCCACCCAGGGTGCGGGCCATGCTCCGGATCTCGGCGATCGCCTGCTCGCGCCGGTGGACGCGGTCGTACCACTCCTGCGGGTCGCGGAAGGCGCGGGCGGAGCGGCGCGGGTTGAGCCGGGCGCTCTCCTGGACCTGACGGACCATCGCCAGCGCGTCGTCAACGAGCTCGTCGAGGTCGCGGGACCGCTCGACCCAGTCGTCCACCTCGTCCCCGACCCCACCCTCGGCCAGCCGCCGGCCCATGTCCTCCAGCAGCCGGCCGAGCCGTTCGTCGAGGCGGGCCAGTCCTGCCACCGCCGTACGCCGGCGCAGCGGTGGCCAGACCACGGCATTGACCAGCAGGCCCACCGCGACGCCGACGCCGGTGTCGGCCAGTCGCGAGACCAGCAGCAGGTCGTCGGTCGAGCGCGTGGTGAGGACGACCAGCGCGGTGGTGGCGAGGGTGGCGGCCTCCTCCCCGAACCAGCGGAGGGAGCCGATGACGAGCGCGGCGACGACCACGACCGCCACGGCCGTGGTGTCCAGGCCGAGCACCTGACCCACCAGGGCCGCGAGCAGCACCGCCACCACGGTCGCCGCGACCTGGCGCAGCCCGCGCGAGAAGGTCCGGTACACCGTCGCGTGAACGACCAGGAGCGCTGCCCACGGCGCCAGGAACGGCTGCGGCAGGTCCAGCACGGACTCGGCCACGACCCACGCGACGACGGCGGCCACGGCGGTCTTGACCAGCTGGGTGGCGTCGTTCCACAGGATGGGGTCGGTCCACCTCGACCCTCGGTCGGATCTCATGGCCTCGACCCTAGAGTCGCGGAATAGCCTGGGGCATCATCCTGTTGACGAAGTAGTTCGATCTTCAACCAGTCAGGGAGTGGTCGTCATGATGCAGTTCGGGATCTTCTCGGTCGGGGACGTCACCACCGACCCCACCACCGGGCGCACGCCCACCGAGCACGAGCGCATCAAGGCCCAGGTCGAGATCGCGAAGAAGGCCGAGGACGTCGGCCTCGACGTCGTGGCCGTCGGGCAGCACCACAACCCGCCGTTCGTCGCGTCGTCCCCGACGACGACGATGGCGTGGATCGCCGCCCAGACCGAGCGGATCCTGCTCTCCACCTCGACCACGCTGATCACCACCACCGACCCGGTGCGGATCGCGGAGGACTACGGCACGCTCCAGCACCTCACCGACGGCCGGATGGACCTGATGATGGGCCGCGGCAACACCGGCCCCGTCTACCCCTGGTTCGGCAAGGACATCCGTGAGGGCCTCAACCTCGCGATCGAGAACTACGCGCTGCTCCACCGGCTCTGGCACGAGGACGTCGTGGACTGGCAGGGCCGGTTCCGGACGCCGTTGCAGGGCTTCACGGCCACCCCGCGCCCGCTCGACGGCGTCGCGCCCTTCGTGTGGCACGGGTCGATCCGCAGCCCCGAGATCGCCGAGCAGGCGGCCTACTACGGCGACGGCTTCTTCTCCAACCACATCTTCTGGCCGTCCTCGCACACCCAGCAGATGGTCGCGCTCTACCGCCGCCGCTTCGAGCACTACGGCCACGGCCGCGCCGACCAGGCGATCGTCGGGCTCGGCGGGCAGTTCTTCATGCGTCGCAACAGCCAGGACGCCGTGGACGAGTTCCGCCCCTACTTCGACAACGCCCCGGTCTACGGCCACGGCCCGTCGCTGGAGGAGTTCACCTCCGCGACGCCCCTGACCGTCGGCTCGCCGCAGCAGGTGATCGAGCGGACCCTCGGCTTCCGGGAGTACGTCGGCGACTACCAGCGCCAGCTGTTCCTCGTCGACCACGCCGGGCTGCCGCTCAAGACCGTGCTCGAGCAGCTCGACCTGCTCGGCGAGATCCTGCCCGACCTGCGGGCCGGCTTCGCCTCGGGCCGTCCGGCACACGTGCCGGACGCGCCGACCCACGCCGCCCGTGTGGAGGCCGCCGCTGCCGTGGAGACCGACGACCTGTCCGCGGAGGAGTCCGCATGACCCGCATCGCGATCGTGTCGGCCGGCATCGGGGTGCCCTCGGCGACCCGGCTGCTGGCCGACCGGCTGGCGCAGGCGGTCGTCGGCGCGCTCGGCGACCACGACGTCGAGGTGACCCACGTCGAGCTCCGGCCGCTGGCGCACCCGCTGGCCGACCGGGTGCTGACCGGCTTCGCCAACGACGCTCTGCAGGCCGCGCTCGACGAGGTCGCCGAGGCCGACGGCGTGGTCGTCGTCTCTCCGGTGTACGCCGCGTCCTACAGCGGGCTGTTCAAGACGTTCGTCGACGCACTCGAGCCCGACTCGCTCGAGGGCGTGCCGGTGCTGCTGGCCGCCACGGCCGGCACCGCCCGCCACTCGCTGGTCATCGACCACGCGCTCCGGCCGCTGTTCGCCTACCTCCGCGCCGTGCCGGTGCCCACCGGCGTCTTCGCGGCGACCGACGACTTCGGCACCGACGCCGACCTGTCCGGGCGGATCGCCCGGGCCGCCGGCGAGCTCGCCCTCGCCGTACGCCCGGCACGCGTGGACTCGCCCTCGGCCACCACCCGGCCGCGGCTGTCCGCCGCCCAGGCCGACGACCCGGTCCCGTTCGAGCAGCTGCTCCGCCAGGCCTCCGGCCGCTGACCCAGACCGTCTCCCGCGGGTTGGTGCAACTCCCGCGGTGCTGGCGTCCGCGGGAGTGACCACACCACCGGGAATCGGGTCTGGGGGCGGTCAGCGGCGGACGAGGCGGACGAGGCAGTCCCAGGCGGTGAGCGCGTCGTCGCCGCCGTGCTCGGGCTCGAGCCGGCGGGCGACGCGCCCGGCCCGGACCACCTCGACGTCGATCCCGTCGAGGTCGGCGAGCACGTCCTCGGCGGTCATCAGCACGGCCGGGGTCCTGCGGCCCGCCGGTGCCCTCGGTGAGGTTGGTCGAGTCGTGGGCGACCAGCAGGAACGTGCCGCCGGGGGCGAGCGACGACACCGCGCCCCGGACGGCGGCGCGGCGCTCGTCGGCGGGGAGCTGGAGGTAGGCGACGACGACGAGGTCGACCGGCGCCTCCGGGCGCCAGGTGGTGGCGTCGCCACAGACCCACTCGAGGGGAGCGGTCGTGCCGGCCAGCATGCGGCCCTTGTCGAGCGCGACCTGCGAGAAGTCGACGGCCGTGACCTGCCAGCCCCGGCGGGCCAGCCAGATCGCGTTGCGGCCCTCGCCCGCGGCGAGGTCGACGGCACAGCCCGGGGGCAGGTCGGCGAGCTGCTCGGCGACGAACTGGTTGGGCTCGGCGGACCACACGAGCTCGCGTGCGGCGTACCGCTCGTCCCAGGCGTTGGCGTCCACAGGTCGATTGAACCAGTCCCACTAGGTTGGCCGCATGTGCGAGCGTCGTGCCGCCGGACGGCGGACCCTGGTCCTCGGTGGGGGTGGCATCACCGGCATCGCGTGGGAGGTCGGCGTGCTGCACGGGCTGGCCCGCGCCGGGGTCGACCTGACCGACGCCGACACCGTGATCGGCACCTCCGCGGGCTCCGTGGTCGGCTCCCAGGTCACCTCGGCGATCCCGCTGCCCGCCCTGTACGCCGAACAGCTGACCCCGGCCGATGCCGAGCTGGGCGGCAGCTTCTCGCGGTGGGCCGCGCTCCGGCTGGTCCCGCCGTACCTGCTCCCCGGCAGCTCGCAGGACAAGCTGCGCCGGGTCGGCAGCCTCGCGCTGCGCGCGCACGCCCCGGGCTCGGTGGACCGTGAGGCGGTGATCCGCTCCCGGCTGCCGGTCGCGCGCTGGCCCGCCGGGCGCGACCTGCGGGTGACCGCGGTCGAGGCCGAGTCGGGGCGTTTCACCGTCTTCGACGGCGACAGCGGGGTCGACCTGGTGAGTGCGGTGGCTGCGAGCTGCGCGGTGCCGACGGTCTGGCCGCCGGTGGCGGTCGGTGAGCGGCACTACGTCGACGGCGGCATGCGCTCGACCGCCAACGTGGACCTCGCGGTGGGAGCCGAGCGGGTCGTGGTGCTGGCCCCGCTCCCGCAGTCGTTCAGCAAGAGCGCCTCGATCCGAGCGCAGCTCGAGCGCGTCGCCCCGCGTGAGTGGTCGGTCGTCACGCCCGACGCGCAGGCGCTGGCGGACTTCGGCAAGAACCTGCTCGATCCCGCCAAGCGCGCGGACTCCGCGCGCACGGGCCTACGGCAGTCCGCCGACCTGGTCGAGGAGCTGCGCCACGTCTGGAATGGTTGAACTCGTGATGAGAGAGGTCTCACGGGGGCCTCACGCGGGTCCCATCCGCCGGCCCGAGGCTGAGGTCACCGAACCACACCACCTCTGAGGGAGCACCCCATGATCCGCACCAGGCTCGCCGCCGTCGCCCTGATCGCCACCACCCTGCCGCTGGCCGCGGCCGTCCCGGCCCACGCCGGTGACGACGAGCAGATCCGCCGTGGCTCCTGCACCGGCAGCACCGACTGGAAGCTGAAGGCCAAGACCGATGACGGCCGGCTCGAGGTCGAGGGCGAGATCGACAGCAACGTGAGCGGCCAGACCTGGCGCTGGTCGCTGCGCCACGACGGCGACCTGGTCGCGCAGGGTCGGAAGCAGACCTCCGGTCCGAGCGGCTCCTTCAGCGTCGAGCGCCGGGTCGACAACCACGCGGGCAGCGACGCGCTCAAGTTCCGCGCCGTGAACCCGCAGACCGACGAGGTGTGCGTCGGTCGCCTGAGCTACTGACCGACTGTCCTACGCTCGGCCCATGCAGGCCGAGCCCCCACGTCCTCCGCCCGTCCCCCGCACCGCCGCCCAGCTGCTCCTCGGCTGGGTGGCGGTGTGCGCCGTGGTGCTCGGCATCGGCTGGTTGCTGACCGGTCCGCTGGCCGACAGCGTCGGCGGGTGGGACGAGGACGCCTCCCGGTGGATCGCCGACCGCCGTACGTCGGGACTCGACGGCGCCGCCGAGGTCGGCACGCTCGTCGCCGACACGATCATCGGCCTCCCGCTGGGGCTGGCCGCGGCAGCAGCCCTCTCGTGGTGGCGCCGCTCCTGGCTGCCGGGCGCGTGCTGGGTGCTCATCACCGCCGGCATCCAGGGCGTCTACCTGGTGGCCGTCGCGCTGATCAGCCGCGACCGTCCGCCGGTGAAGATCCTCGACCCCGGCCTGGTCCCCGACCACAGCTTCCCCTCCGGCCACGTCGCGACGTCGGTCAGCGCGTACGCCGGGATCGCCGTCCTGCTGATCTGGCTCGCACCCCGCGCTGCGCGGTGGGCGTGGCTGCTGTTCCTCGTGCCGCTGGTGGTCGTCGCCAGTCGCCTCTACGAGGGAGCCCACCACCCGACCGATGCGCTCACCAGCCTGGTGTACGCGACGGCCTGGCTGACCCTGGTCACCGTGCTCGTGCTGCGCCGGACCGACCCGCCCCAGCGGGCCTAGGCTCCCCTCCATGCACCGCAGCCGCCTCGGCGTCGTCCTGATCGACCACCCCGCCACCACCTACGACGCGGCGGCCGCCTTCTGGGCCGGCGCCGTCGGACGGGAGCGCGCCGCCGCCGAGGGGCCGCCGGACGAGGAGCCCTACGAGTCGCTCGGGTCACCCGGTGGCGGGCTGCTGCTGGAGCTCCAGCGCACCGGGGCCGGCACCCCGGCCCGGGTCCACCTCGACCTCGAGACCGACGACGTGGCCGCCGAGGTGGCCCGGGTGACGGGGCTGGGGGCGAGCGTCGTCGAGCAGCGCGAGGGCTACACGATCCTGGCCGACCCCGGTGGGCTCGTCTTCTGCGTCGTCCCGGTGCAGACCGGCGACGCGTTCGCCGAGCACGCCACCACCTGGGACTAGGACTCCTCCGCGCGGTGCAGCCGCAGCCGGGTGATCCGGCGCCCGGCCATCTCCTCCACCTCGAGCGACCCGGTGTCCTCGACCGGCACCACGTCGCCGACGTCGGGGATCCGCCCGAGCCGGGCCAGGACGTAGCCGGCCACGGTCTCGTAGTCCCCGTCGTCGGCGAGCCGGACGCCGGTCTGGTCCGCGAAGTCCTCCAGCGAGGTCCCGCCGTCGACGCTCGGGTCGCCCTCGACCCGGTCGACCTCGCCCGCGTCGTACTCGTCCTGGATCTCGCCCACCAGCTCCTCGACCAGGTCCTCGAGCGTGACGATGCCGTCCGTGCCGCCGTACTCGTCGACGACGACGGCGAGGTGCGTGCGGGTCTGGCGCATCAGCTGGACGGCGGGCAGCACCATGTTGGTGCGGGGGACCACCAGCACCTCCCGGGCGACGTCGCCGACGGTCCGGGGGTCGTCGTCGCGGAGGTCGAGCAGGTCGCGGACGTGCAGGAAGCCGAGCACGTCGTCGAAGCCCTCCCCGACCACGGGGTAGCGGGAGTACGGCTGGTCCTTCACCCACCGCTCGGCCTCGCCGAGCGTGGTGGCGGCATCGACGAACAGCACGTCGGCCCGCGGCCGCATCACCTCGCGCAGCGTCGTCTGGGAGGCGTTGAACACGTCCTGGAGGATCCGCCGCTCCTGCTCCTCGAGCCCCTCGTGGGTCGAGACCAGGTCGCGCAGCTCCTCCTCGCTCAGCTCCTCGCCGGTGGCCGTCGGGTCACCACCGAGCAGCCGGACCAGGGCGTCGGTCGAGATCGACAGCAGCCAGATCACCGGCCGCATCAGCGTCGCGAACCGGTCGAGCGTGGGCGTGACCGCCTGCGCCAGCCCCGCGGACTTCTGGAGCGCGAGCCGCTTGGGCACCAGCTCGCCGAGGACCAGCGACAGGTAGGCGATCAGCAGGGTCATCACGGCCAGGGCGGTCGTGTCGGCGGCGCCCTCGGGCAGCCCGATCGCGACCAACGTGGGCGCGAGGTCGGGCGCCAGCGTCGAGCCGCCGTACGCCGCGGAGAAGAACCCGGCCACGGTCACGCCGATCTGCACCGCCGCCAGGAACCGGTTGGGGTCTCGGGCGACCCGGGCGACGTGGGCCCCTCGGCTGCTCGTGCGCTCCATCTGCGTGAGCTGGCTGTCGCGCAGCGAGACCAGCGCGATCTCGGTCGCGGCGAAGACGCCGCCGACCAGCACGAACACCACGACCAGCCCGAAGTTGAGCAGTGTCTGGGTGTCCATCGGGGACACGGTAGTGGGTCAGTCCACGGCGCAGGTCCTCAGCCGGCGGAGGCCAACGCGGGTGCGGCCAGCGGCTCGACGTGGACCAACCGTCCGCGGGCCCAGAGCCGGTGCACGGTGCCCGCGGCCACGACGGCGCCGAGCGTGCCGAGGCCGAGGTCGCCGAGGGTGTCGGCGTAGGCGAAGCGGCGCTCGGACGAGCGGCTGACGAACGCGACGTACTCGCCGATCTCCCAGCCGATCGCGGCGGTCGCCCCGAACGCGAGCCCGCGCTCGAGCGCCTGGGCGAGGGTGGAGGTCCGGGTCAGGGTGAGCAGGATCAGGGCCGCGGCCAGGAGCCCGGTGTTCATGAAGTGCATCCAGTCGTCGAACCAGACGACCGTGTCGTAGAGGTCGAGCCGGTTGCCCAGGATGTCGGTGAAGCAGGTCATCGTCACCAGGAGGTCGGCCACCCAGGGGAAGGCGACCTGGTCCTTGAACCGGAGCCACCAGATGGCCGGCACGGCGAAGGCGAGCAGCGGGTAGACGACCGCGCGGACGCCCGCGGCCTTGTCCCGCAGGTTCGCGGAGTCGGGGTAGAGCACCGCCATCACCAGCAGGATGACGAGCGCCCCCTTCGCCAGCACGTTCGCGGCGCGCGCCGGTGACGGGGTCGGCCGGATCGTGGCCACTGCCTGGGTCATCGCGCTCCCGCGTCGAGGTCACGCCACCCTCCGCGACGCACGGCGAGTCTCGCATGCTCGGCGTGGAGCACCTCGTCGTACCTCGACCGAGGTCCCTGACACGGTGGATCGAGATGGGTAGAGTGCGGCCCTCTCGCCCGGAAGGGTGAGGACGGGGGCAGGAGGCGGGGATGGTCGCACGCGCCGATGCCCCCACCTCGCACGATCCGAACCCCTCCGGTGAGGCCGCGCGGGGCGGCTCCCCGGGCGTGCGCCCCGACGTCCAAGGGTTGCGCGCGCTCGCCGTGGCGGCCGTGGTGCTCGATCACGCCGGCGTGGCGAACATGTCGGGCGGGTACGTCGGCGTGGACGTCTTCTTCGTGCTGTCGGGGTTCCTCATCACCGGGCTGCTGGTCCGTGAGGTGGAGCGGAACGGCCGGGTCGGACTCGGCGCGTTCTACGCCCGGCGGGCGCGCCGGATCCTCCCGGCGGCCACCGTCGTGCTGGTGGCCGTCGTCGCCTTCGCCGGCCTCGAGCTCTCCTACCGAGCGGTCCAGCTGGTCACCGTGGACGCCGGGTGGGCTGCGACGTTCCTGGCCAACGTGCACTTCTCGGCGATCGGGACCGACTACTTCGCCCAGGGGCAGCCGCCCTCCCCGCTCCAGCACTACTGGTCGCTGTCGGTGGAGGAGCAGTTCTACCTCGTGTGGCCGCCGTTGCTGGCGCTGCTGATCTGGATCGGACGCCGAGGCGCCAGGGCGCCGTGGAGGCTGGTCGTCACCATCGCGGGAGCTCTCTGCGTGGCCTCGTTCACGTGGTCCCTCCTGGTCACCCGGACCGACGCCACCGCGGCGTACTTCTCCTCGGCGGCACGCGCCTGGGAGCTGGGTGCCGGCATGCTCCTCGCCCTGGTCGGGCCCAGGCTCCCCAGCCTGCGCCGTCCCGTCCGTGAAGGCCTGGCCCTCGCGGGCCTGGTGGCGATCGTGGTCTCGACCGTGGGCTTCCAGGAGTCCACGCCGATGCCGGGCTACCACGCGCTGCTGCCCGTGCTCGGCACGGTGGCACTGCTGGCCGCCGGCCCCGCGCCGACTGCCGTGGGGCGGCTGCTCTCGCTGCGTCCCCTCACGTCGCTGGGTGACCTGTCCTACTCGGTGTACCTGTGGCACTGGCCCGTCCTCGTGCTCTGGGCCGCACGCACCGGCGAGGAGAGGAGTGCGCTGGAGACGACGGCGCTGATCGGCGTCGTGCTGGTGCTCTCGGTGGCGAGCTACCACCTGGTCGAGAACCCGGTACGTCGCGGGCGCTGGTGGCGTCGGTCGCCGGCCCGCGGGCTCGTCCTGTGGCCCGTGGCCCTCGCCGTGGTCGCGCTGGCGGTGCTCGGTGGACGCGAGCTCGCCGGCCATCGACTCCAGCAGCGCATCGAGCAGAGCCAGCAGTACGCCTCGCTGCGGACCGCTCACCTCTCGGTCCGCCAGGAGCTCTCGGAGTCGCTGCGGATGGCCGATGCCGGTGAGCCGATCGCGTTCCCGCTGCGGGACCTCTCCGAGGTCGACGGGCTGTCCAAGGACCTCTGGAACTACGAGTACGGGTGCTGGGTGGGCCACGACAGGAGCCGGGCCCGGCTCTGTCCGGTCGGTGACACCGGCGCGGAGCGCACCATGGTGGTCCTCGGTGACTCCCATGCGGGCCAGTGGCTGCCCGCCCTCGACGCCCTCGGGCTCGAGCGCGGCTACCGTGTCGTCCCGCTCATCAAGTACGGGTGCGTCCCCTACGACGTCCCGCAGCTGACCGACGACCTGACCCGGCCCTACACCGAGTGCGACGGCTTCCGCGCCTGGGTCCTGGAGGAGCTGCCCCGCCTGCGGCCCGACGTCGTGGTGATCGGTTCCCGGAGCATGCCGCCCAACATGCAGGCGCCGCCGGCGCAGCGGCCCGAGGTCTGGCTCCAGGGCGTCCGGGGGTTCCTCGACGCCGTGCGGACGACGACGTCCGACGTGTGGGTCCTCGGTGACACGAGCCCGCTGGACTTCGATCCCATCGACTGCCTCACCGACCGTCGCGCCACCATGTCCACCTGCACCGGCGTGGTGACCACCCTGGTGCGCGAGGCCAACGAGATCACCGCCCAGGCCGCGGAGCAGTCGGGGGCCACGTACCTTGGCGTGCTACCGATGGTGTGCCTCGACGGTCGGTGCCCTGCCTTCGCCGGTGGTCGCATGGTCTACGCCAACAGCACCCACCTCAGCGTCGACTGGGTACGTCACGTGCTCCCGGCATTCCGAGCGGCGCTCGACCGGCCCCGGGGCCAGCAGGACTGATCGGCACGCCGCACGACACGTGAAGGGGACCGCAGCTCATGAGCAACCGACTGAGGGACGCGACCTCGCCGTACCTCCTCCAGCACGCCGACAACCCGGTCCACTGGTGGGAGTGGGGGAGCGAGGCGTTCGAGGAGGCCCGGCGGCGGGGAGTGCCGGTGCTGCTGTCGTCGGGTACGCCGCGTGCCACTGGTGCCACGTGATGGCGCACGAGTCGTTCGAGGACGAGGCGACCGCGGCGTACCTCAACGAGCACTTCGTCAGCATCAAGGTCGACCGCGAGGAGCGCCCGGACGTCGACGCGGTCTACATGAACGCGACCCAGGCGATGACCGGTCACGGCGGGTGGCCGATGACGTGCGTGCTCGACCACGACGGCAACCCGTTCTTCGCCGGCACCTACTTCCCCGACCAGCCGCGCCACGGCCAGCCCAGCTTCCGGCAGGTGCTGGCCTCGATCAGCGACGCCTGGGTCAACCGGGGCGACGACGTCCAGCGGGTGGCCGCGAAGCTGCGCGAGCACCTCCGGCAGCCGGTGGCCTCCGTCGCGGCGCCCGTCGACCGGGCCGTGGTGGAGCGCGCGGTGGAGGTGCTCGGAGGTGAGTACGACGCGGACCGCGGCGGCTTCGGCGGCGCACCGAAGTTCCCGCCGTCGATGGTGCTCGCGTTCCTGCTCCGCCAGGGCTCGGAGCCGGCTCTGGCGATGGCCGCCCACACGCTCGAGGCGATGGCACGCGGGGGCATCCACGACCAGCTCGCGGGCGGCTTCGCCCGCTACAGCGTCGACGCCGACTGGGTCGTGCCGCACTTCGAGAAGATGCTCTACGACAACGCCCTGCTGCTCGGCGTCTACGCCCGGTGGGCCGACCCCGCTCGGCGCGCGGACCGCCGCCGGGGTGGCGGACTTCCTGCTCAGCGAGCTGCGCACCGCCGAGGGTGGCTTCGCCTCCGCGCTCGACGCCGACTCCGAGGGCGCCGAGGGCACCTACTACGTCTGGACCCCGCAGCAGCTGGTCGAGGTCCTCGGGACCGAGGACGGCGCCTGGGCCGCCGCGCTGCTCGGCGTCACCGACGCGGGCACCTTCGAGCACGGCACCTCGACGCTCCAGCTGCCAGGAGGACCCCGACGACTGGGACCGGGCCCGGCGCGTGCTCCTGGCCGCCCGCGAGCACCGGGTGCGACCGGAGCGCGACGACAAGGTGGTCGCCGCGTGGAACGGGCTGGCGATCAGCGGCCTCTGCGTCGCCGGGACCCTGCTCGACCGCCCCGAGTACGTCGAGGCGGCGGTCGCCGCGGCCGAGCTGCTGCAGCGGGTCCACCTGCGTCGACGGCCGGCTGCGCAGGGTCTCCCGCGACGGCGTCGTCGGCAGCCGGCCGGGGTGCTGGAGGACCACGGCTGCGTGGCGGCCGGGGTGCTCGACCTGCTCCAGGCCACCGGCGACGCGCGCTGGCTGCGGTTCGCCGAGGACCTGCTCGAGGTCGCGCTGACCCGGTTCCCCGCCGACGACGGCGGCTTCCACGACACCGCCGACGACGCCGAGGAGCTCGTCGCCCGCCCCCGCGACCCCTCCGACAACGCCTCGCCGAGCGGGACGTCGGCGATGATCCACGCCCTCTCGACGTACGCCGCGGTGACCGGCTCGGGCCGCCACCGCGACGCCGCCGAGCAGGCGCTCGCCGCGGTGGCCGCGATCGCCGAGCGGGTGCCGCGCTTCGCCGGCTGGTCGCTGGCCGCGGCGGTCCCGATGCTGGACGGCCCGGAGGAGGTCGCGGTCGTCGGGCCGGCCGGCGCCGAGCGGGACGCGCTGGCGCTGGCGGCCCGGCGGCGGCCCGGTGCGGTCGTGGTCGTGGCCGACGGGCCGGGCGAGGACATCCCGCTGCTGGTCGGCCGGACGGCGGTCGACGGCCGGGCGGCGGCGTACGTCTGCCGCGGGTTCGTGTGCGAGCGACCGGTGACGGACCCGGCCCTCTGGAGCCTGTGCGGTAGCGCCCGCCTGTCGGCACCCGGTGGGACAGTGGCGGGATGCACGTCTCTCGGGTGCAGCCCCAGCTGCGGCGCTTCCACGACGGCGGGACGGTCGAGGAGCCGCCCGACCGCGCGGCCCCGCCGCGGATCGTGCTCGAGCGGCTGACCGACGACGGCGTCGAGAGGTTCGCGCTCGCGCGCCGGATCGGCTACACCGACCGGAGCTCGGCGAGCTGCTGGTGCCCGCCGACGCGCGGTTCCGCACCGACCTGACCTCGGTGCCGTGGCTGTTCACCTGGCTGGTGCCCCGCACCGGCGCCCACCTGCCCGCCGCGCTGCTGCACGACGGGCTGGTCGGCGGGGCGGACGGGCCCGCGTCGTACGTCTCGGTGGAGGGGCACGTGGTCGCCCGCGACCGGGCCGACCGGGTCTTCCGCGACGCGATGGCCGACACCGGCACCGGCGTGGTGCGGCGCTGGCTGGTGTGGGCGGCGGTGGCGACCGCCACGATCTTCGTCGGCAGCCAGGCGTGGTCCCGCGCGCTGGTGGCGCTACCGGATCGCGGCGGCGGCGACGATCGCGCTCGTCGTCCTGCTCGGCGCCCTCGCCACCTTCGACCTGTTCGACCTGGGCGTGCGGCTGCCGTGGATGGGGGACCGGCCCTGGTGGGGCGAGGTGGTCGGCGGCTTGGCCGGCGCGGTCGCCATCCCGTTGGTGCTGGGGCTGACGTGGGGGAGGTTCCGGATCGCCGGGACGATCCTCGGCGTGCTGCTCGCGCTGCTGCTCCACGTCACCGTGGCGCTGCTGCTGCTCACCGGGCTCTACCGGGCGATCGAGTGGTTCGCCCGGGTGCGCCGGGGGTCGCGGTGGCGGCGGCGGCGTCCGTGGTGGCGCTGTCGCGCTGCTCGTGGTCAGTCTGGTCCTGAGCCGACATCGCGGGCGAGGGTTCGAGGGTCACCGCAACGAGTACGTCGCGAGCGAGACCCCGACGTAGTGGCTGACGAACGCGAGGATCGTCAGGGTGTGGAAGACCTCGTGGAAGCCGAACCAGTGCGGCGACGGGTTGGGGAACTTGGTCCCGTAGACCAGGCCGCCCACCGTGTAGAGGCCGCCGCCGATGACGACGAGCACGATCACCGCGGTGCCGACCCCGTCGCCGTACCCCATCGCGCCGGTCGACGAAGTCGCCGAAGAAGAACACCGGCGCCCAGCCCAGTGCGATGTAGATCGGCGCCGAGAGCCACCGCGGCGCGCCACCCCACAGCACCTTGAGCGCCACACCGGCGAGGGCGCCGCCCCACACGAGCGAGAGCATCGCCCACCGCTCGCCGCCCTCGAGCAGCAGGATCGCGAACGGCGTACAGGAGCCGGCGATGAGCACGAAGATGTTGGCGTGGTCGAAGCGCCTGAGCACGTCGTGGACACGGGGCGACCAGGTGCCGCGGTGATAGATGGCGGAGACCGTGAAGAGGACCAGCGCGGAGCCCGCGAAGACCGCTGACCCGGCGCGCGTGGCGGCGGTGGGGGAGAGCGCGATGAGCACGATGCCGGCGGCCAGCGTGAGCGGCGCGTTGACGAGGTGCAACCAGCCCCGCAGCCGCGGCTTGATGTCTGCCTTCATCTCGGCCAGGTTGTCGGCGAGGTGGTCGATGCCGTGCCTCACCGTCTCGCTCATGGGCCACCCTACGGCAGGGGGGCGAGGGGGGCACGGAACGCGACGCACGTCACCCGCGCCCACCCGGGACTACCATCGGTGGGTGTCGACGCTGAGACGGGCGAAGGACGCCGTACGCCGTCGGCTGTACCCGGCGTACGAAGCCCGGATGGTCCGCGCGCTGCCGGCCGACCAGCTCCCCAAGCACGTCGGGGTGATGCTCGACGGAAACCGGCGGTGGGCCAAGGCGGTCGGCCACGACACCGCGCACGGCCACCGGATGGGGGCCGCGAACATCGAGCCGATGCTCGAGTGGTGCGAGGAGGTCGGCGTCGAGGTGGTCACGCTGTGGCTGCTCTCGACCGACAACCTCAACCGGGCCGACCACGAGCTCGAGCCGCTGCTCGAGATCATCGAGGAGGCCGTCGACAGCCTCGCCCGGCAGCGTCGCTGGCGCCTCCACCCGGTCGGCGCGCTCGACCTGCTGCCGTCTGCGACGGCCGCCCGGCTCAAGCAGGCCGCCGACGACACCCGCGACGTCGACGGGCTGCTGGTCAACATCGCGGTCGGGTACGGCGGCCGCCAGGAGATCGCCGACGCCGTCCGGTCGCTGCTCACCGAGCACGCGGGACGCGGGACCAGCCTCGAGGAGCTCGCCCAGCTGATCGACGTCGAGCACATCGCCGACCACCTCTACACCAAGGGACAGCCCGACCCCGACCTCGTCATCCGCACCTCCGGCGAGCAGCGACTCGGCGGATTCCTGCTCTGGCAGAGCGCCAGGTCGGAGTTCTACTTCTGCGAGGCCTACTGGCCCGACTTCCGCCGGGTCGACTTCCTCCGCGCCATCCGGGCCTACGCCCAGCGCGAGCGCCGGTTCGGGGCCTAGTCGCGCCGACACACACCGTTCACCCTGCGTTCGGGCGTGTCGGCCCGGATGGGCGCCGGGGCGGGCGTACTTTCGCCAGCAACGGCGAGTGGGGAAGCTCGTCGTGCTGGGAGGACAAGTTCGTGACAATTCACGACCGACGTACGGCGCGGAGATCCCGCGGCGTGCCCGGGGGCCGGCACTCCGGTCCACCGCGTCAGTCCCGGTCCGCCAACGCATAACACGGACCGGGCGAGGAGTGCGCGCGCCGGTCATTGAGGGGTGACATCGTGCCGACCACGGCCAGCAGCTCCCAGGCGCCCGCCTCCAGCAGGACCCGCAAGCAGCCCCCCGCTCCCGCGAACCGCACGTTCGTGCTGGACACCAGCGTGCTGCTCGCCGACCCGGCCGCGTTGCGCCGGTTCCACGAGCACGAGGTGGTCCTGCCGGTGGTGGTGATCACCGAGCTGGAGGCCAAGCGGCACCACCCCGAGCTGGGCTACTTCGCGCGGTCCGCGCTGCGGCTGCTCGACGAGCTCCGGATCGTCCACGGGCGGCTCGACGAGGCGGTCCCGATCGGTGAGGAGGGCGGCACCGTCCGGGTCGAGCTGAACCACACGGACGCCACCACGCTCCCGAGCGGCTTCCGGCTGGGCGACAACGACACCCGGATCCTCGCGGTGGCGTGCAACCTCGCCAACGAGGGCCAGAACGTCACCCTGGTGTCGAAGGACCTGCCGATGCGGATCAAGGCGTCCGCGGTCGGTCTGGACGCGGAGGAGTACAAGGCCGAGGGGATCAGCGACTCCGACACCGGCTACACCGGGATGGCCGAGCTGGACGTCACCGGCAGCGAGCTCGACGAGCTGTACGACGACAGCACGCTCGACCTCGCCGCGGCCCGTGACCTTCCCTGCCACCAGGGGCTGGTGCTGCTCTCCGAGCGGGGGACCGCCCTGGGTCGAGTCGGCCCCGACAAGCAGGTCCACCTCGTGCGCGGCGACCGTGAGGCGTTCGGCCTCCACGGCCGCTCCGCGGAGCAGCGGATCGCGTTGGAGATGCTGCTCGACCCCGAGGTCGGGATCGTCTCCCTCGGAGGCCGCGCCGGCACCGGCAAGTCGGCGCTCGCGCTGTGCGCCGGCCTCGAGGCCACGATGGAGCGCCGCCAGCACCAGAAGGTCGTCGTCTTCCGGCCGCTCTTCGCGGTCGGGGGCCAGGAGCTCGGCTACCTGCCGGGCTCGGAGGCCGAGAAGATGAATCCCTGGGGCCAGGCGGTCTTCGACACCCTGAGTGCGGTGACCTCGCGCGACGTGATCGAGGAGGTCCTCGACCGCGGCATGCTCGAGGTGCTGCCGCTGACCCACATCCGCGGCCGCTCCCTCCACGACACCTTCGTCATCGTCGACGAGGCGCAGTCCCTGGAGCGCAACGTGCTGCTGACCGTGCTGTCCCGGATCGGCTCGAACTCCAAGGTCGTGCTCACCCACGACGTCGCCCAACGCGACAACCTGCGGGTCGGCCGGCACGACGGCGTGGTGGCCGTGGTGGAGAAGCTCAAGGGCCACCCGCTCTTCGCCCACGTCACCCTGACCCGGAGCGAGCGGTCGCCGATCGCGGCTCTCGTCACCGAGATGCTGGAGAACGTCACGCTCTGAGACCGGACCCAGGCCCCGGCGAATCCTGTGACGCCGGGGGCCGCTGGGGTCGGTGTGACGCATGTGACGAGGTGTGATCGAACTTTCACACAATCGGGTGGTGTTCGGTTTGCATCGGGCCACCGCGTCCTGCAAGGTGACTCGTGACCTTTTCGTGACCTCGGTGGTTCAGGCCCCGAGGACGCGACAGGTCCGTCCCTGTCTCCTACCCCCGGTTCCTTGCTGACTCATGCCCCCTTTGCACTCCTCGCGCCACCGGCCCAAGCACGTCGCGCGGCACCGCCAGGCTCGTGAGCGCACGCTCGCCCAGCAGGCGCAGCGGACCGTCGTCCGCAACGCCGCCCTGCTCTCGACCGCGGCCATCGCCGTGACCGGCGTCGCCGTCGCCAACGGCGTCTCGGCCGACGACGTCGCGCCCAGCAGCCAGCTCGGGGCCTCCCTCGGCAACGCGACGTCCGAGCCGTTGACGCAGTCGGAGATCGACGCTCGCGCCGACCAGGTCCTGTCGCGCTCGGACAGCCGCGACCGCACCGACGCGACCAAGGAGGCGGCGCTCAGCCAGGACCAGGGCGGTGCCGTCACCGGAAGCGAGAGCCTGGACGGCTCCGACCCGCGCGACATCGGGATGGCGCTCCTGCCCGAGTACGGCTTCTCCACCGACGAGTTCTCGTGCCTGGACTCCCTCTACGTCAGTGAGAGCAACTGGCGCGTCGACGCCGACAACCCCTCCTCCTCGGCCTACGGGATCCCACAGGCGCTGACCTCGATGCACGACCTGCCGGCCGACTACTACACCTCCGCCGAGGCGCAGATCAGGTGGGGCCTGGAGTACATCTCGAACTCCTACGGCTCGCCGTGCAGCGCGTGGTCGTTCAAGCAGTCCCACGGCTGGTACTGAGCCACCTCTTCCGGCAAAGGGTGGCCGCGGGCGCCCCCGACGGGTAAAGTCCGGGACGCGGTCGCCCCCCCGCGGTCCGCGAGCCCCCCACATCTGGACAGCCCCACCTCTCGGGTAGCCCACCCCCCCACCCCGAAGGACCCCCATGCCTCGCCACCCCCGGCGACTGACGTCCGTCGTCGCAGCCCTCGCCGCCACCCTGTTCTCGCTGGGCGCACTGAGCGCTCCTGCCTCCGCCGATCAGCCCGACGGGATCGGCCCGTCCGACCCGTTCGACGACTCCATCAAGGCGGACGACGGCCCCCAGCCGAAGGTCAAGGGGGACGAGGCGATCATCCTCCGCACCACCTACGGCTACCGGTTCATCTCCGGAGCGCAGAACGCCCACCTCAGGTTGAAGGTCGTCAACGGCCGGCTGCGCTTCCGCGACACGGGCCTGGGCTCGTTCAAGTCGCTGCCGAGCTCGTGCACCCGGGTCCGGGTGAGCCCGGGGGCACTGGCCTCCTGCAAGGTCCCCGACGTCACCGGCCTGCGCAACCCCCTCCTCCTCGAGATCCGGCCCCGCCTCGGGAACGACCGCATCGACGGCCGCGGGCTGCCCGCGAAGTTCGAGATGGCCGTGCTCGCCGACGCCGGGCGCGACGTCCTGTTCGGTGGTCGCGGCAACGACTACCTCGGCGGGGCGACCGAGAACGACCGCTGCATCGGCGGCAGAGGGCGGGACTGGATCCGTGGCGGAGACGGCCGCGACCGGCTCTGGGGCGGCATGCACGGCGACTCCCTCGTGGGCATGGCCGGACGGGACGTCCTCCACGGGGGTTCCGGGGAGGACCGCATCATCCAGTGACGCTCGGTGTCGGTCGGGCCGGCCGCGCGGGCTAGGGTCGCCGCCATGACTGCGACCGACTTCCGGACCGACCGCGTCGGCACGGCCCTCGCCGGCACCAATCCCACCGTCGTACGCCGCCTCGACAGCGGCTTCGCCGTGATCGGCGACGTGCAGCACCTGCCGGGCTACTGCGTCCTGATCACCGACACCCCCGGCGTCGACCAGCTCACCGACCTCGACCCCGCGCAGCAGGCGGCCTTCCTGGCGGATGCCGCGCTGCTGGCCCGGGCCGTCTCCTCCGTGTGCCGCCGGCGCGACCCCCAGTTCCGCCGGATCAACGTGGAGGTCCAGGGCAACACCGACGCCTTCCTCCACGCCCACGTGACGCCGCGCTACGAGTGGGAGCCCGCCGACATCGTCGGCTGGCCCGCCGCGCTCCACCACTGGACCCGTCGGGTCGACCAGGAGGCGGCCACCCTCGGCCCCCAGCACGACGACCTGCGCGCCGAGCTCGGTGAGGCCATCGACGCCGAGCTGGCCGGCCCGGTCGGCTAGCAGCGTGGTCTAGGGCCGGGTCATCGAGTCGACGTCGAGCGCGGCGTCGAGCTGGTCCTCGGTGAGGTCGCCCCGCTCGAGGTACCCCATCGAGATCACGGTCTCGCGGATCGTGGCGCCGTCGGCCATGGCCTGCTTGGCGATCCTGGCCGACTCCTCGTAGCCGAGCACCCGGTTGAGCGGGGTGACGATCGACGGCGAGGACTCGGCGTAGGCCCGCATCCGCTCCACGTCGGCGGTGATGCCGTCGACGCAGCGCTCGGCCAGCGTGCGGCTGGCCGTCGCGAGCAGCCGGGCCGACTCGAGGACGTTGCGGGCGATCACCGGCAGCATCACGTTGAGCTCGAAGCTGCCCGCGGCGCCGGCGGTGGTGACGGCCACGTCGTTGCCGACCACCTGGGCGCAGACCATCAGTGTCGCTTCCGGCAGCACCGGGTTGACCTTGCCGGGCATGATGCTCGAACCCGGCTGGAGGTCGGGCAGCCGGATCTCGGCGAGGCCCGTGGTCGGACCGCTGGCCATCCAGCGCAGGTCGTTGCAGATCTTGGTGAGGCCGACCGCGATGGTCCGCAGCACCCCGCTCAGCTCCACGAGCGAGTCGCGGGTGCCCTGGGCCTCGAAGTGGTCGCGTGCCTCGGTGAACGGCTGGCCGGACAGCTCGCCCAGCGCGGCGATCGCCGCCTGCGGGAAGCCCTCGGGGGTGTTGATGCCGGTCCCGACGGCGGTCCCGCCGAGGGGCAGCTCCCGGACCCGCGGCAGGACGGAGTCGAGCCGCTCACCCGCCAGTGCCAGCGTCGCGGCGTACCCGCCGAGCTCCTGGCCGAGCATCACCGGCGTCGCGTCCATCAGGTGGGTGCGGCCGGACTTCACCACGTCGGCGAACTCGGTGGCCTTCGCGGCCAGGCTGTCGTGCAGCACCGCGAGCGCGGGCTGGAGGTCCTCGACGACGGCGAGCGTCGCGGCGACGTGGATCGCGGTGGGGAAGGTGTCGTTGCTGGACTGGCTCGCGTTGACGTGGTCGTTGGGATGCACCTGGGTGCCGGCCCGTCCGGCCAGGCTGGCGAGCACCTCGTTCATGTTCATGTTGGAGCTGGTGCCGGAGCCGGTCTGGAAGACGTCGACCGGGAACTGGTCGCCGTGCTCGCCGGCTGCCACCGCCGCGGCGGCCTCCTCGACGGCCCGGGCCAGGTCGGCGTCGAACACCCCGAGCTCGCGGTTGGCCCGCGCCGCCGCCTGCTTGACCAGCGCCAGGGCCTGCACGAGCCGGGGCTCGATCGGGGTGCCGCTGATCGGGAAGTTCTCCACCGCGCGCTGGGTCTGCGCCCGCCACAGCGCGTGGGCAGGGACGCGCACCTCGCCCATCGAGTCGTGCTCGGTCCGGTACTCCTCGCTCATGTCCCCGAGGTTAGCCTCGACGCACCACGGAGGCGTTCCGGCCCACGAGCAGCCAGTAGTCCTCGTCCCGGTCCTGGAGCCGGACCGGGTGGGGGAGCGCGTCGACGTCGTCGAACACCTCGCCCATCGTCTGCTGGAGGCCGGGCGCCTCGTCCATCGACCAGATCGCCAGCGCCCCACCGGGCCGCAGGATCCGCAGCGCCTGGGTGAGGAAGGGACGCTCGTAGATCCGGGCGTTCGCCTCGTGGACGAGGAAGTGCGGCCCGTTGTCGACGTCCAGCAGCACCAGGTCGTACGACGCGTCGTCCGCCTCGGCGAGGGCGACCGTGACGTCGGCGACCACCGGGTTGGCACGGGAGTCGGCGAGCATCGCCGGACCCTGCGGGATGGTGCCGTCACGCATCCAGCCGACGAGCGCCTCCTCGATCTCCACGACCGTGCACCGCTCGACCCGCGAGTCGGCGAGCACCCGGTGCATCGTGAACCCGAGGCCCAGGCCGCCGACCAGCACGTCGGTCGGGTCGGTGACCAGATCCAACGCTGCCGAGGCGAGCGCCTCCTCGCTGGTGAACTCCGCGTTGTCCATCACGAAGACGCCGTTGGCCCGCAGCTCGAGGAAGGAGGGACCGCCCTCCTCCCGCCGCTCCCGCAGCACCAGCTCGCCGCGCTCGGACTCGGCGCGGGCCACCTCGACGTACTCCATGGGCCCCACGCTAGCGAGGCCCGCGTGGGCGGGACCGGTCGGACAGGACGCCCGCCCACGCGAGGTCGGGGGCAGGCGGGGCGGCGGGTCAGGGGGTTGACGCCGCCGCCCCGCCCACGTCAGCACCAGGGGTAGCGGAAGAGGCTGTGGTCGCCGGCGCGGTGGTCGGCCAGCACGATCCGCAGCGGGATCGGATCCGGGACCCCCGAGATGTCGGCGCCGGGGCGGACGGTGACGCCCAGGGTGAGGGCGGTCGAGATCGGGAGGCCGCCGCGAGCGACGTCGTCGAGCAGCCGGGCGCCCTGGAGAGTCTTCAGGCCGGCCTTCTGGCAGCCCGTGTCCGGGCTGGCCTGGGCCGTGCCGTGCGTGACGACGGTGCCGGTGACGGCCAGGGCGAGCGCTGCGGTGGCGACGGCGAGGCGGTGGCGGTTCATGAACGGTCCTCCGGTCGGTGTGTCCAAGGTTTGTCCAAGCATGCTCCTCGACCGAGGTGGATGTCCAGACTTTGTCCAAGGTTGGGGCTAGGATGAGTGGGTGTACACCGTGGGACGGGCCTCGGAGCTGACCGGCATCCCGCCGGAGACGCTGCGCAAGTGGGAGCAGCGCTACGGCGTGGTCACGCCGGCGCGCAGCGACGGCAACTACCGGCTCTACGACGACCGCGCCCTGCGGCGCCTCGCGGCCATGCGGGGGCTGGTCGACTCCGGCTGGTCACCCCGCGAGGCCGCCGCCCGCGTGCTCGCCGACGAGTCCGGTCCGGCGGGGGCGACCGAGGGCGAGGACCCGGCACTGCGGGGGCTGGCCGGCGCGGCGGAGACCCTGGACGTCGGGACGCTGCGCGACGTCCTGGCCGACGGTTTCGCCGGTGGCGATCTCGCGCACGTCGTGGACGAGTGGCTGCTGCCGTCGCTGGCCCGGGTCGGGACGGCGTGGCGGGAGGGGAGGGTCACCATCGCGGGCGAGCACTTCGTGAGTGCGGGTGTCCAGCGCCGGCTCGCCGCGACCTTCGACGCGTTCCCGCCGCCGGCGGCGTCGGCGGCCCACGTGCTCGTCGGGCTGGCCCGCGGCTCCCGTCACGAGCTCGGGGTCCTCGCGTTCGCCGGCGTGATGCGCGAGGCCGGCCTGCGCGTCACCTACGTCGGCTCCGACCTCCCCGGTGACGCCTGGCTCTCGACGGTCCGCTCGCTCGCCCCGGACGCGGTGGTGATCGGCGTCCCGATCGAGGAGGACGTGCCCGCCGTCCGCGAGGTCGTCTCAGCCCTTGCCGACCACACCCCCGACGTCGTCGTCTGCGTCGGCGGCGCCCACCAGCACCGGATCGAGGGCGCCGACCGGCTCGGCCACGTGGTCGGTGCGGCCGCCGCCGACCTGGCCGCCCGGCTCACCCCGCGGGGCTGACGGATCGGTCGGCGCCGGGCCGCCCCCCTCGGTGGCGACGATCTCGCCAGGCCGGTGGTCCCGCCCGGACGCGGGCTACGGTCGAGGAAAGCCCACGACGAGGAGGACCCGTGCCCGATCCGGAGCAGCAGGACGGCCAGGTCTCGGAGGTGTCCGGCATGGACCCCGCCGAGGCCGACACCCCGATCCAGCCCGACCAGTCCGTCGCCGGCGCCCCCGACTCCGAGAGCGGCGAGGTCGACGAGGGGCCGCAGGGTCCCGACGCGAAGCCCGACTGGGACGGCGACCCGGGCGAGACCGACACCCGACCCTCCCGCTGATCGCACTCCCTCTGATGGCGGGCCCGGCTACTCCGCCGAGCGCACCCGGATGCCGGTGAGCGGCACGGTGACGGTGCCGGAGGGGTCGGTGAAGAAGTCGTTGCCCTTGTCGTCGACCACGATGAACGCGGGGAAGTCCTCCACCTCGATCTTCCAGACCGCCTCCATGCCGAGCTCCTCGTACTCCAGCACGGAGACCGAGCGGATGCAGTCCTGCGCGAGCCGCGCGGCCGGGCCGCCGATCGAGCCGAGGTAGAAGCCGCCGTGCTGGTCGCACGCCTCGGTGACGACCTTGCTGCGGTTGCCCTTGGCGAGCATCACCTTCGAGCCACCGGCCGCCTGGAACTGCTCGACGTAGGAGTCCATCCGGCCCGCCGTCGTCGGTCCGAAGGAGCCCGAGGCCATGCCGTCGGGGGTCTTGGCGGGGCCGGCGTAGTAGACCGGGTGGTCGCGCAGGTACGACGGCATCCCCTCGCCGGCGTCGAGCCGCTCCTTGATCTTGGCGTGGGCGATGTCGCGCGCCACGACCAGCGGCCCGGTCAGCGAGAGCCGGGTCTTGACCGGGTGCTCGGACAGCTGGGCGAGGATCTCCTCCATCGGCCGGTTCAGGTCGACGGAGACGACCTCGCCGCCGGAGATGTCCTCCGCCGTCCCGGCGTCGGGCATGTAGTGCGCGGGGTCCTCCTCGAGCTGCTCGAGGAAGACGCCCTCGGCGGTGATCTTGCCGAGCGCCTGCCGGTCGGCGGAGCACGAGACCGCGATCGCGACCGGGCACGAGGCGCCGTGCCGGGGCAGCCGGACGACCCGGACGTCGTGGCAGAAGTACTTCCCGCCGAACTGTGCGCCGATCCCGAAGTCCTGGGTGAGCTTGAAGACCTCCGCTTCGAGCTCGAGGTCGCGGAAGCCGTGCGCGTCCATCGACCCCGACGTCGGCAGCTGGTCGAGGTAGTGGGCGCTGGCGTACTTCGCGGTCTTGAGCGCGAACTCCGCCGACGTGCCGCCGATGACCACGGCCAGGTGGTACGGCGGACAGGCGGCGGTGCCGAGCGAGCGGAGCTTCTCGTCGAGGAACCCCAGCATCCGCTGCGGGTTCAGGATCGCCTTCGTCTCCTGGTACAGGAAGGACTTGTTGGCCGAGCCGCCGCCCTTGGCCATGAACAGGAACTTGTACTCCGGCACGGCGTCGGTCGAGCCGGGCGTGGCGTAGAGCTCGATCTGGGCCGGCAGGTTGGTGCCGGTGTTCTTCTCCTCGTACGTCGTGAGCGGCGCGAGCTGGGAGTAGCGCAGGTTCAGCTTCGTGTAGGCGTCGTGGACCCCCCGCGAGATCGCCTCCCCGTCGTCGGCGCCGGTGAGGACGCCCTCGGACTTCTTGCCCATCACGATCGCGGTGCCGGTGTCCTGGCACATCGGCAGCACGCCACCGGCGGAGATGTTGACGTTCTTGAGCAGGTCGAGGGCCACGAACCGGTCGTTGCCCGACGCCTCGGGGTCGTCGATGATCCGGCGCAGCTGCGCGAGGTGCGCGGGCCGCAGGTAGTGGGCGATGTCGTGCATCGCCTCCGCGGTCAGCTGCTGGATCGCCTCGGGCTCGACCTGGAGGAAGGTGCGGCCGCCGGCCTCGAAGGTGGAGACACCCTCGCGGGTGATCAGCCGGTACGGCGTCTCGTCGGGGCCGAGGGGGAGGAGGTCGGAGTAGCGGAACTCGGGGTCACTCACCCGGGGAAGGGTAGTCGCCCTCCTCGCGCCGCTTCTGCTCGGCAGCCTTGCGCCGCTGCTCCTCCGCGCGCTCCCGCACCTGCCGCAGGAAGGCGGCGTCGGCCTCCGGGTCGGTCGCGGCCATCCGGCCCCGGCGGTCGTACTCCGGGAACTCCGGCGCCGCGCGTTCGAGGCGCGACCGCGAGGTGGTGGTCGACGTCGGCCGGCCGGCCACCAGCCAGGCCACCGCGCCGACGAACGGGAAGAAGAGGATCAGCACGAGCCACCACACCCTGGGCAGGTGGCGCACGTCGTCGTCGCGGCTGGTGATCGCGTCGACGAGGCAGAAGAGCGTCAGGACGAGCGGAACGACGTACAGCAGGAGTCGGCCCATGGAGTCCCCCCGGTGGTGGTGCGGCTGGCACACAGTAGGTCAGGCGAGGCCCGGCTGTCTGCCGTCTAGGCTCCGTGCCATGGGAGGACCACTCGAGCCGCGCCCGGACGACCCCTCGCTGCTGCGCATCTCCGACGAGGACCGGCACAAGGTCGCGGACCTGCTGCGCGACGCGGCGGGCGAGGGCCGGATCGACCTCGAGGAGCTCGACGAGCGGCTCGAGGCGGCGTACGCCGCGAAGACCTACGGCGACCTGGTGCCGATCACGATCGACCTGCCGGCCCACCCGCAGCAGCCGGCGACGCCGGTGCCGGCGCGGAAGACGCTGCCGACGACTGCCACCTACGAGAACTCCGTCGCCATCATGGCTGGGTGCACCCGGAAGGGCGCGTGGTTGGTCCCCGAGCGGCACACGGCGTTCGCGCTGATGGGCGGGGTCGACCTCGACCTGCGGGAGGCGACGTTCGCGGCGAAGGAGACCGTGATCTACGCCAACGCCGTGATGGCCGGGATCGACATCGTGGTCGACGCGCGGACCCACGTGATCGTCGAGGGCGTGGGGATCATGGGTGCCTTCGACCAGGCGCGGGACAAGGTGCCGGCGGAGGTCACCGCCGACTCCCCGGTGGTGCGGGTCAAGGGCGTCGCCCTGATGTCGGGCGTCACGGTGACCCGCAAGGGACCGCCCGGCCAGCTCAGGCGGAAGCTGCTGGGGCACTAGTCGTGCGTCGTACGACGAGCTCGGTCGGGAGCACCTCTGAGGTCGCCCCGGCGCTCTCGCCGCGGACCAGCCCGAGCGCCAGCTCGGCCGCCCGGCGTGCCTGTGCCTCGACGTGCTGGTCGACGGTGGTGATCCCGAGCAGCGCGGCCAGCGGGTGCCCGTCGACGCCGACGACCGACATCTGCTCGGGGACGGCCACGCCGCGCTCGCGCAGGCGGACCAGGGCACTCAGGGCGATCTCGTCGGAGTAGCCGAGGATCGCGGTCGGGGGCTCGGGCAGGTCGAGCAGGACGTCGACGCCGTCGGCGCCGGCGGTGGGACCCCTCGGTCGCGTGACGACGTGGTCCTCGCGCAGCTCCAGGCCCGCGGCGTCCAGGGCATCGCGGAGGCCCCGGACCCGCTCGACGTCGGAGGACCAGCGGGTGCCCTCGGTGTCGCTGGTGCGGATCATCGCGATCCGCCGGTGGCCCAGGTCGAGCAGGTGCTGGCAGGCGAGTCGCCCCACGGCGTGGTCGTCGACCCGGACGTGGGGGTAGTCGCGCAGGTCGCCGCCGACGACCACCACGTCCACGCCCATCAGCTCCAGCCGCTGCTCCTCCTCGGCCAGCACGGGCAGGGCGACCAGCAACACCGCGTCGACCTTGCGCCGGGCGGGCAGGTCGCGGAAGAAGCGGCCGCGCTGGACCTCGCTGTCGACCTGGTAGACGAGGACGTCGAAGTCGGCCTCGCGGAGGACGCCCTCGATGCCGGCGAGCATCGCGGCGTAGAACCAGAGGTCGATCCGGGGCACGACGACGGCGACCCGGCCGGTGTCGCGCCGTGCCAGCCGGGAGGCCTCGGGGGAGACGACGTAGGACAGCTCCTCGGCCAGGCCGCGGATCCGGTCGCGGGTCGGACCGGAGACGCCCGGCACGTCGCGCAGCGCCCGGGACACGGTCGCGATGGACACGCCGGCGCGCTCCGCCACGTCCGCCATGTTCACCGCTCCGGCGCGGCCGGGGGACGGCGGCGCGGGCGACTGCTGGGTCACCCGCAGCACGCTACCGGGATCGCAAACGTTTTCGCAGCCCCTCTTGACGCGGAATGTGACGTGGGCCACGATCACGATGCAAACGTTTACGTAAAGAGGTGGGGGCAGGATCACGACTCGGCCACCGACGTGGACAAACTCCGCCGTTGTGACTAGACAAGACGCACACGGGTGTGGCCGCGGTCACACGGCAGGAGCGGACGGGTCGCCTCCGGCGCCCCACCTCATTGAGGGAGTGGACATGGCAACACGCAAGCGGCGCCACATGACTGCGGTGGGGATGCTGGCTGCCAGCACCCTGCTGCTCTCCGGATGTCTGCAGGATCCCAACGGAGGGGGCAGCGCCGGCGCGGCCGGGCTGGACGGGTACGTCGACAACAACCAGACCGACGACGACAAGGTCGTCACCATCCTCGGCGCCTACGGCGGTGACGAGCAGACGAACTTCGAGGCCTCGCTCAAGCCGTTCGAGGACGAGACCGGGATCGACATCCAGTACACGAGCGACACCGACTTCACCACGACGATCAAGTCCAAGGTGCGGTCCGGCGACACTCCCGACATCGGGTTCTTCCCGCAGCCCGGCGGGCTGCTCGAGCTCGCCGCCGACGGCTACGTCCAGCCGATCGACACCTTCCTCGACTACGACGAGATCGACCGCACGCTCGTGCCCGGACTCCTGGAGTCGGTCCGGCTCAACGGGCGTGTCTACGGCGCCCCGATGCGGCTCGCCAACAAGTCGTTGATCTGGTACCCGAAGAAGTACTGGGACGAGCAGGGCTTCGAGACGCCCAAGACCCTCGACGACCTCTACGAGATCGCCTCCAAGATCGAGTCCCAGGGCATCACGCCGTGGTGCATGGCGTGGAACGCCGACCAGGCCACCGGCTGGGTCGGCACCGACTGGATCGAGCAGTACGTCCTCACCCTGCAGGGGCCGGACGTCTACAACCAGTGGACCAGCCACGAGATCCCCTTCGACGACCCGCAGATCGTGGAGGCCTTCGACGAGTTCGGCAAGGTGGCCACGGCCGACGGCCAGGTCTACGGCGGGGTGAAGGGGGTCGTGAACACGACGGTCGCCGAGTCGATGTTCCCGGCCTTCGAGGACCCGCCGAAGTGCGTGCTCGAGCGGCAGGGCTCCTTCGAGGTGTCCTTCCTCCCGGCCGACGTCCAGGCGGACCTCGACTCCGAGGTGGGCGTGATCCCGTTCCCGGCAGCCGACGACAGCGGGAGCACGGCCATCCTCGGTGGTGGCGACCTCGCGGCGCTGTTCAACGGCGACGACGAGGACGCGATCGCGGTCATGGAGTTCCTGACCTCCGACGAGTTCGGTGTCGAGTGGGCGCAGGCCGGAGGGTGGCTCTCGCCGCACACGACCTTCGACGTGGAGAACTACCCGAACCAGACGACCAAGGACATCGCCGAGTCGTCGTACGGCGCCAGCGCGGTCGTCTTCGACGGCTCCGACGTGATGCCCAAGGAGGTCGGCTCCGGCACGTTCTGGACCGGCATGGTCGACTGGATCCAGGGCAAGGACTCGCAATCCACCGCCGCTGACATCGAAAGCTCGTGGCCGCAGTGAGCGCCGACACCTCCGTCCGCGAGGGGACCGGCGAGCGTTCCCCCGACGAGCCGCCGCCGCCCAACCCGCCGGCCCCCGCCGACTCCGGGGGGGCAGCCGACTCCCAGAAGGGCAATCTCGCCAAGGCGGCGCTCGGCCTGCTCGGCACGGTCGTGGTCGTCTGGGCGGTGGCCAACCTGTTCCTGGCCTTCGGCTACTACCCGAACTGGTTCGCCAACTCCAAGCTGGTGATCGGGCTGCTGGGGCTGGTGGCCGGCGTCGGTGGCGCCTGGTTGCTGTTCTTCTTCATCAACATGTTCGTGGAGGGTCTCCCGGGACGATTGTCCGGTGGACTGATGCCCTACGCGTTCCTGCTGCCCGGCTTCGGCCTGATGTCGTTGATGCTGCTCTACCCGACGCTGCAGACCATCAACTACTCCTTCGCCAACTCCGACAGCACCGAGTACGTCGGCCTGGACAACTACCAGGAGATCCTCACCGACTCCGAGTTCTGGGTCTCGATCACCAACAACCTGCTCTGGCTGGTCTTCGTGCCTGCGTTGACGGTCGCCTTCGGAGTGATCGTGGCAGTGCTCGCCGACAGGTTGTCGGCGACGGGTGAGAAGGCCTCCAAGAGCCTGGTGTTCCTGCCGATGGCGATCTCGTTCGTCGGCGCCTCGGCGATCTGGTCGCTGATCTACCAGTTCAACACCGGCGACAGCCCGACCGGCCTGCTCAACGCGGTGTGGGAGACCATCGGCGGGGAGCGGCAGGCGTGGTTGGAGATCTCCACCGCCCGGCTGAACTCGTTCCTGCTGATGGTGATCCTGATCTGGCTGCAGGTCGGCTTCGCGATGATCCTGCTGTCCTCGGCGATCAAGGGCGTCCCGGAGGACACCCTGGAGGCAGCCCGGATCGACGGGGCGTCGGAGTGGCAGATCTTCTGGCGGGTGGTCATCCCGCAGATCAAGGGCACCATCATCACGGTCTTCATCACCGTGGTGATCCTGGTCCTCAAGGTCTTCGACATCGTCTACGTGCTGACGAACGGTCGCAACCAGACCAACGTGATCGCGAACCTGTTCTTCAACAAGCTGTTCCAGAACGACCAGGCCGGCGAGGCGTCGGCCATCGTGGTCGTGCTGCTGATCCTGGTGCTGCCCGTGCTGGTCTACCAAGTCCGGCACTTCCGTCGAGAGGAGGCCGGACGATGAGCGCGACGACCAAGGAGACCGGTGCCGAGCCGAAGGTGCGGACCCGGAAGCTGATGAAGGACGGCCGGCCGCGGAGCACGGTCTCGATCGCCACCATGGTGTTCCTGTGCCTGCTGTGGACGCTGCCGACGTTCGGACTGTTCGTCACCTCGCTCCGCAGTCGTGACGCGCAGGCGGGCAGCGGCTGGTGGACGGCGCTGTGGAACGGCGGCTGGACGACCGACAACTACCGGGGCGTGTTCAGCGGGAACGCCGACATGGGCGCGGCGTTGTTCAACAGCGTCCTGGTGGCGATCCCGGCGACGATCATCCCGATCATGTTCGCCGCCTACGCGGCGTACGCCTTCTCGTTCATGAGCTTCCGCGGGAAGGACGTGCTGTTCGTCGTCATCGTGGCGGTGCTGGTGGTGCCGATCCAGGTGGCCTTCCAGCCGATGCTGAACCTGCTCGGTCCGAACGGCCTCGGCCTGACCGGCCAGTTCATCGCCGTCTGGCTGCTCCACACCGGATTCGGCATGCCGCTGGCGATCTACACCCTGCGCAACTACATGTCGACCCTGCCCCTCACCGTGGTGGAGTCGGCCAAGATCGACGGGGCGACCCACTTCCAGACCTTCTGGAAGCTGATCGTCCCGATGTCGGTCCCGGCGTTGGCCGCGTTCGCCATCCTGCAGTTCCTGTGGGTGTGGAACGACCTGCTCATCGCCAAGCTCTTCCTGAGCGACTCCAACCGCACGGTGATCGTGGCGCTGCAGGGCTTGCTCGGCGCCCAGGGCCAGGGCTCGGAGTTCATGCCGGCCGGTGGCTTCGTGTCGATGCTGATCCCGATGCTCGTGTTCTTCACGATGCAGCGGTTCTTCGTCCGCGGTCTGACCGCGGGAGCCGTCAAGGGATGACGACCGCCACGATGGCCGGATGACCTGGTCCTCCGTCCATCTGACCCGGGAGGGCGTGAGCCTGGTGCTCACGCCCTCTCCCGTCGGTGCCCCCGTCCTCCAGCACTGGGGCGCCGCCCTCGGCGACCTCGGCACCGACGACCTGGCGGCCCTCGCCGTCGCCCGGGAGCCGGGCGTCCCGCACAGTGCGCTCGACACTCCCCGCGAGGCCGGCCTGGTGCCGCAGTCCTCGCTCGGGTTCACCGGTACGCCGGGCGTGGAGGTGTTCCGCGCCGGCCGGGCCGTGCCGGTCCGGCTGTCGGGGTGGTCCGTGGAGACTGCACCGGGCGCCGGGTCGGGCGCGGCGACGCTGACCGCGACCGACCCGGACCTGGCCTGCGCCGTCGCGGTCGAGGTCGAGCTGACCCCCGAGGGGCTGGTGCGGGCCCGGACCCGGGTCACCAACACCGGTGACGACGGGCTGCACCTGGCCGGCGTCCGGACGATGCTGCCGGTGCCGGACCGGGCGACCGAGCTGCTCGACCTCACCGGGCGCTGGATCGGGGAGCGGGTGCCGCAGCGGCACCCCTGGCCGGTCGGCACCTGGGCGCGCACCGGACGGCACGGACGCACCGGGCACGACGCGACGCTGCTGCTCTCCGCGGGCACGCCCGGCTTCGGCTTCCGCCGGGGCGAGGTCTGGTCGGTGCACGTGGCGTGGAGCGGCGACCACGAGATGCTGGCCGAGCGCACCCCTGAGGGCGACTGCCTGCTCGGCGGCGGTGAGCTGCTGCTCCCGGGCGAGCTGACCCTCGACGCCGGGGCGTCCTACACCTCGCCCTGGCTGGTCGGCTCCTGGTCCGGCTCCGGACTCGACGGGGTCTCGGCCCGGATCCACGGCCTGGTCCGGCGCACCACCCCACGGCCGCTCCGCAAGGTCCTGGTCAACACCTGGGAGGCCGTCTACTTCGACCACGACCTCGAGCGCCTCACCGACCTGGCCCGGGTCGCCGCCGACGTGGGCGTCGAGCGCTTCGTGCTCGACGACGGCTGGTTCCGCGGGCGGCGCGACGACCGGGCCGGGCTCGGCGACTGGACCGTGGACACCGGGCTCTGGCCCGACGGCCTCGGCCCGCTCGTCGAGCGGGTCCACGGCCTCGGCCTCGACTTCGGGCTGTGGGTGGAGCCGGAGATGGTCAACCTCGATTCCGAGCTGGTCCGCGCGCACCCCGACTGGGTGCTGCAGGCCCACCGCGAGCTCCCGCTGGAGTGGCGGCACCAGCAGGTGCTCGACCTGGCCCACCCCGCGGCGTACGCGCACGTCCGCGACCAGCTGCTGGCGCTGCTCGACGAGCTCGACATCGCCTACCTCAAGTGGGACCACAACCGTGACCTGGTCGACGTGCCCGGCTCCCACGCGCAGACCACGGCGTTCTACGCCCTGCTCGACGAGCTGCGCGCGGCGCACCCGACGCTCGAGATCGAGTCGTGCGCCTCCGGCGGCGGCCGGATCGACCTCGGGGTCCTCGAGCGCACCGACCGGGTCTGGGCCAGTGACACCATCGACGCGGTGGAGCGGCAGCGGATCCAGCGCTGGACCACCCTGCTCGTGCCGCCGGAGATGACGGGGGCGCACCTCGGCGGACCGACCGCGCACACCACCGGCCGCACGCTCCCGCTCGACTTCCGGGCCGCGACCGCGATGCTGGGCCACTTCGGCATCGAGTGGGACCTGCGGGGGCTGGCCGATGCGGACCGCGACCGGGTCGCTGCGTGGGTCGCACTGCACCGGCGGCTGCGACCCGTGCTGGCCGAGGGCGCGCTCGTGCGCAGCGACCACCCCGACCCGGGCTGCCACGTCACCGGCGTGGTCGCCCCCGACGGCGGCGAGGCCTGGTACGTCGTGGCGCAGGCCGGTCTGACGCAGACCCAGCACCTCGCGCCGGTCCTGCTCGAGGGCCTGGACCCGACGCGTCGGTACCGCGTGACCGACGAGACGCCCGCCGGTGACCAGCACTCCTTCGACCTCGCCCCGCGGCGGCTCGACGTCGTGCTTCCCGGTGCGGCCCTCGGCGGCGTCGGCGTACGACTGGGCGTGGTGGCCCCTGAGACGGCCACTGTCCTGCATGCCGTGGAGTCCCTAGAGTGACGGGCGTCACTTCACGACGGATCGTCCGGCACGTACCTGCCGGTGAAGGGAGCAGTTCATCATGGCCACAGTGACTTTTCAGAAGGCACAGCGCTGGTATCCGGGGGCCGACAAGCCCGCGGTGCCCGGCATCGACCTCGAGATCGGCGACGGCGAGTTCATGGTCCTCGTCGGGCCCTCGGGATGCGGCAAGTCCACCACCCTGCGGATGCTCGCCGGGCTGGAGGAGGTCAACGACGGGAAGATCTTCATCGGTGACAAGGACGTCACCCACATCCCGCCGAAGGACCGGGACATCGCGATGGTGTTCCAGAACTACGCGCTCTACCCGCACATGACGGTCGCCGACAACATGGCGTTCGCCCTCAAGATGGCGAAGGTGCCCGAGGCGGAGCGCACCAAGCGGGTCGCCGAGGCGGCCAAGATCCTGCAGCTGGAGGAGTACCTCGAGCGCAAGCCGAAGGCCCTCTCCGGTGGTCAGCGCCAGCGCGTCGCCATGGGGCGCGCGATCGTGCGTGACCCGCAGGTCTTCTGCATGGACGAGCCGCTGTCCAACCTCGACGCCAAGATGCGCGTGCAGACCCGCACCGACATCGCCCGGCTCCAGGCCGACCTCGGCGTCACCACCGTCTACGTCACCCACGACCAGGTCGAGGCGATGACGATGGGCGACCGGGTCGCGGTCATGAAGGACGGCTACCTCCAGCAGGTCGACACCCCGCTCAACCTCTACGACAAGCCGACCAACCTGTTCGTCGCCGGCTTCATCGGCAGCCCGCAGATGAACCTGCTCAAGGCGAGCGCCAAGGACGGCCAGGCCAAGGTGGGCGACTACCTCGTCCCGGTGGACCCGACCGCGTCGAAGAAGCTCGGCCCGCAGCACAACGACATCACCGTCGGGGTCCGCCCCGAGGCGTGGCGTCTGGTCACCGAGGGCGAGGGCGGCCTGCCCGTCCACGTCACCGTGGTCGAGGAGCTCGGCGCCGACGGCTTCGTCTACGGCACCTGCGACGTCGAGGGCACTCCCGGCAACGTGATCGTCCGGGTGTCCCAGGGGCGCGACTCGGTCCGCAAGGGCGAGACGATCTACGTCACCACCGACCCGCAGAACGTCCACGTGTTCGACAACGAGTCCGGGGAGCGCCTCTCCGACTGACCCCCTCAGGGTTGAGTTGGGTGGTTTGGCCCCCTGAGTTGGGTGGTGTGGCCCTTCGGGAGGGGCCACACCACCCAACTCAACCTCAGACTGCGCGGGCGGTGGTCCGCTCGATGGCGTCGGCGAAGGTGGGGTAGAGGTCGCGGGGGAGGTCGTGGCCCATGCCGTCCACCAGCAGCAGCTCGGCGCCGGGGATGGCGCGTGCGGTGGCCCGGCCGCCGGAGACGTGCACCATCCGGTCGGCGAGGCCGTGGATGACCAGGGCCGGCACGGAGAGTCCTCGCAGCCTCGGGCCGCGGTTGGGCTCGGCGAGGATCGCGAGCATCTGTCGCATCACCCCGCTGTTGGAGACGCCGCGGTCGAAGGTCTCCAGCGCGCGCGCCCAGACCTCCTCCTCGGTCTGGGGGTAGCCCGGGGACCCGATCAGCTGCCACACCCGGCTCGAGCTGGCGGCGTACGCCTCGCGGCCGGGTCCGCGTGGGGCGATCAGGGTCGGCAGCAGCTTGGGTGACTGCCAGCCCACCGACCGCTTGCCCGTGGTCGACATGATGCTGGTCAGCGAGCGGACCCGGGACGGCTCGTGGATCGCCAGGGTCTGGGCGATCATGCCGCCCATCGAGATGCCCGCGACGTGGGCGGACTCGATCCCGAGGTGGTCGAGGAGGCCGGCGGCGTCGCCGGCCATGTCGGTGAGGGTGTACGGCGGCCGCACGCTGCGTCCGGCGAAGGCCCGGATCAGCGCGGCCCGGCGTACGCGCTCCTTCATCCGGGTCGAGCGGCCGGTGTCCCGGTTGTCGAACCGGATCACGAAGTGGCCGCGCCGGGCGAGCATCGTGCAGAACTCCGGGTCCCACCACGTCATCGGGCCACCGAGGCCCATCACCAGGAGCAGCGGCTCGCCCTCGGGGTCGCCGAAGGTCTGGTAGCAGAGCTCGACGCCGTCGTGGACGGGCGCGACGAGCTCGTCGGACACGGGGACCTCCGCGTCGGGTCGGGTCGAGGCGCTCATACCGGCAGTATCCAGCATCGGTGAAATGCCCGGAACAGGGGCGGATCCGTCCTACGCTCGCGGGCGTGGCACCCACGTTGGGCACCTTCTTGATGCCCGAGGGCTTCGCGGCCCCCGGGCTCGCTGCCGTGCTGCGGGAGGGGAGCCTCGCCCGCGAGGCGGGCCGCCACGTCGTCTGGGCAGCGGGGGAGCGGCGCACCCGCCGGAGCACCCCGTACGCCGCGCGGACCGCGGTGCGCGGCGAGCCGGTGGTCCTGGTGCCCGGCTTCCTCGCCGGCGACGCGACGCTGCGGCTGATGGCCCGGCAGCTGCGGCACCGCGGCTTCCGTACCTACCGGTCGCTGATCGGCGTCAACGTGGGCTGCACGATGACCGCCGCCGCCGAGCTCGAGGCCCGCCTGGAGGCGGTCGCCGTACGACGCGGGGCGCGCGTGCAGATCGTCGGGCACAGCCTGGGCGGGATGCTGGCGCGCGGGCTCGCCGTGCGGCGGCCCGACCTGGTCGCCGGCATCGTCACGCTGGGCAGCCCGATGCTGGCCCCCGCCGCGCACCACGCCTCGCTGACCCGCAGCGTCGACGTCCTGGTGCGGCTGAGCCGTGCGGGCCTGCCCGGGCTGATGGCCGAGGACTGCGTGGCCGGGGAGTGCGCCCGCGCGAGCTTCGAGGAGAGCCGGCAGCCGTTGCCGCCGGACGTCTCGTTCACCGCGATCTACAGTCGTCGCGACGGCATCGTGGACTGGCGTGCCTGCGTCGACCCGTTGGCCGTCGACGTCGAGGTCACCGCGTCCCACGTCGGGATGGCGGTCGACCCGTTCACGATCGAGCAGGTGGCGCAGGCGCTGGCGCGGTCAGTGGTCGAAGTCGATCGAGGCGAAGGTGCGTAGCTTCGCGAGCTGGTGCTCGGAGCTGATCAGCCTGATCGTGCCGCTGCGCGCCCGCATGACCAGCGACTCCGTCGTGCAGCCGCCCGCGCGGTAGCGCACGCCGCGCATCAGCTCGCCGTCGGTGATGCCGGTGGCGACGAAGAAGGCCTCGTCGCCGCGGACCAGGTCGTCGGTGGACAGCACGTGGTCGGGGTCGAGGTCGTGCCCGGCGTCCAGCGCCCTCTGCCGCTCCTCGTCGTCCTGGGGCCAGAGCTGGCCCTGGATCACGCCGCCGGTGCACTTCATGGCGCAGGCCGCGATGATGCCCTCCGGCGTACCGCCGATGCCGAGCAGGAGGTCGATGCCGGTGTTGGCGCGGGCGGCCATGATCGCGCCCGCGACGTCGCCGTCGGCGATGAACTTGATCCGGGCGCCGGTCCGGCGGATCTCGTCGGCCAGACCCTCGTGGCGGGGCCGGTCGAGCAGCACGACGGTGACGTCCTCGACCTGTGAGCCCTTGGCCTTGGCCACGGCCCGGATGTTCTCGGCGACCGGCTTGCGGATGTCGACGACCTCGGCGGCCTCGGGGCCGGTGACCAGCTTCTTCATGTAGAAGACCGCGGACGGGTCGTACATCGCCCCGCGCGGGGCGACCGCGAGCACCGCGATCGCGTTGTTCATGCCCTTGGCGGTCAGCGTGGTGCCGTCGATGGGGTCGACCGCGACGTCGCACTCGGCGCCGGTGCCGTCGCCGACGTCCTCGCCGTTGTAGAGCATCGGGGCGTCGTCCTTCTCGCCCTCGCCGATCACGACGGTGCCGTTCATGCTGACCGTGGAGATCATGACCCGCATGGCGTTGACGGCGACCTGGTCGGCGCCGTTCTTGTCACCCTTGCCCACCCAGCGACCGGCCGCCATCGCGGCCGCCTCGGTGACCCTGACCAACTCCATCGCGAGGTTGCGGTCGACCTTGTCGGCGTTCTCGATCAGGGGGTCTGGCGTCATGGCGAGACTGTACCGGGGCCGGCCGGGTCGACCTCGTACCGGCGGCAGGCGGTCTCCTTGACCGAGAGCCACACCCCCCGTCCCGGGACCAGCCCGAGCTCGGTCGCCGCCGCCGGGGTGACGTCGGCGATCAGGTCGGGGCCGGCGTCGACGAGCACCCGGACGGCGTCGCCGTGCGGCGAGACGTCGGTGACCGTGCCCTGCCAGCGCAGCCGGGGCGAGCCGACCGGCTCGGCCAGTGACACCGCCACCGCCTCGGGGGTGAAGGCGACCAGGCTGCGCTCGTCGCGCACCACGTTGAGGCCGACCAGCCGGGCGACGTGCTCGGTGCGGGGGCGCTGCGAGACCTCCTGCGGGGTGCCGAGCTGGGCGACCTCGCCGTCGTCGAGCACCAGCACCCGGTCGGCGATGGTGAGGGCGTCGATCGCGTGGTGGGTGACCAGCAGGGTGACCCCGGCGTACGACGCGAGGTGGCGGCCGAGCTCGATCCGCAGCGCCATCGCCACCTTGACGTCGAGCCCGGTGAGCGGTTCGTCGAGCAGCAGCACCTGCGGGTCGGTCGCGAGCGCCCGGGCGATCGCGACCCGCTGGGCCTGGCCGCCGGAGAGCTCGCGCGGCTTGCGGTGGGAGAGGTCGCCGATCCCGAACCGGTCGAGCCAGTCCTGGGCCGCGGCGTCCGCCTCGGCGCGGGCGGTGCCGCGGGAGCGGGGTCCGAAGGCGACGTTCGCGAGGGCGGTGAGGTGCGGGAAGAGCAGCTGGCCCTGGAAGACCAGTCCCACGCGGCGTTCGCGGGCGGGACGGGCCAGCAGGTCGACGCCGTCGAGGACGGCGGTGCCCTCGGCGACGACCAGGCCGGCGATCGCCTGCACCAGCGAGGACTTCCCGGCGCCGTTGGGACCGATCACCGCCAGCACCTCGCCGGGATCGAGCGTGAAGGCCGCGTCGACCCGGCCGGGCACGCGGAGGTCGAGGTCGAGGCCGCTCACGGCGTGCCCAGCCAGCGGTCGCGGAGCGCGAGCAGCACGGCCACGGAGACGACCAGCATCACCAGGCTGAGCGCGAGGGCGGCGTCCTGGTCGGACTGGCGGGTGACGTAGATCAGGTTGGGCATGACCTGCGTGGTGCCGGGGTAGTTGCCGTTGAAGGTGATGGTGGCGCCGAACTCGCCCAGCGCGCGGGCCCAGCCGAGGACCAGGCCGGCGAGGATGCCGGGCAGGGCCAGCGGTACCGACACCCGGCGGAAGGTGGTCCACCGGCTGGCGCCGAGGGTCGCGGCGGCGGCGTCGTACTCCCGGCCCGCCGCGCGGAAGGCGCCCTCGACCGCGATCACCACGAACGGCAGCGAGACGAACACGTGCGAGAGCACCACGCCCCACGTCGTGAACGGGAAGCTGAAGCCGGTCCAGTCGAGGATCGGCTCGCCGAGCAGTCCGCGGCGGCCGAACGTGGTGCGGAGGGCGACGCCGGCGACGACCGGCGGCAGCACCAGCGGCACCGAGATCAGGGCGCGGAGTACGCCGCGGCCGCGGAAGTCCAGCCGCGCCAGCACCCACGCCAGCGGCAGCCCGAGGACCAGGCAGCAGAGGGCGGCGGCGGAGGCGGTGGTGAGCGAGAGCCAGAGCGCCTGCCGCAACGGCTCGGAGCGCAGCTGTTCGGGCAGGCCGGCCCAGTCCGTGGCCGCGACCATCGCGACCAGCGGGACCAGGAGCAGCGCGGTCGCGAGAGCGGCCGGCACCAGCAGCAGGGCCGGCGCCCGACCCATCGGGTCCTTCATCGGGGGACGAAGCCCGCGTCGGTCATCGCGACGTCACCGGCCGCCGAGTTGACCAGGTCGATCCAGTCCTGTGCCAGCTCGTCGTCGCTCGCCTGCGCCAGCGGCGCCACGAAGTAGACCGCGGGCACCTCGTCGGCGCCCTCGATGTCGATCGCCTGGACGTCGCCTCTCGCGGCGATCGCGTCGGACGCGTACACGAGCCCGGCGTCGGCCTCGCCCGTCGCGACCTTCTCCAGGGTCGCCTTCACGTCGACCTCGAGGCTGACCGGAGCGGCGGTGATGCCGTCGGCCTCGAGCAGGCCGAGGGCGACCCGGCCGCAGGGCACGTCGTCGGCGCAACGCACCCAGTCGAGGCCCTCGAGGTCGGCGAGGGACGTCACGCCCTCGGGGTTGCCGGGCGCCGTCACGATCACCAGCTGGTTGAACGCGAACTGCTGCGGCGACGCCGTGGTGACACCGGCGTCGACCGCGATCTGCATCGAGGTCTCGTCGGCGGTGGCGAGCACGTCGCCGGGCGCGTCGTCGGCGACCGTCTCGGCGAGGTCGGTGCTGGAGCCGAACTGCAGCTCGACGGTCACGCCCGCGTGCTCGGACTCGTAGTCCTGCGCCAGCACCGTGTAGGCCTCGGTCAGCGAGGACGCCGCGAGCACCTGCAGGGTCTGCTCGTCGTCGCCTCCCCCACACGCGGCGAGGGCGGGCAGCACGAGGGCCAGGGCCAGCAGCTTCTTCATCACGGACGCTCCACGACGACGTTGGTGGACTTGACGGACGCGATGGCCCGCGCGCCGGGCTCGAGGCCGAGCTCGTCGGCGGCCTCGGCGCTCATCAGGGACACCAGTCGGTAGGGGCCGCAGATCAGGTCGACCTGGGCCATGACGGTGTCCCGGAGGACGCGGGTGACGATGCCCGGCATCCGGTTGCGCGCGCTGACCGCGCTCGCTCGGGTGAGGTCGCGGTCCGGGTGGTCCGCCAGCTCCTCGGCCAGTCGGGCGAGGTCGGTCCCCTCGACGGTCGTCCGGCCGGCGTCGGTCGCGGCGGCCAGCCGGCCACCGTCCACCCATCGGCGTACGGTGTCGTCGCTGACCCCGAGCACCTCGGCTGCCTCCGCGATTCGGTACGTCGTCACGCTGGAACAGTGACGCACATGCGGCTCGGATCGCAAGGATAGGTGCCGCATGTGCGGTGTCAAGCAGAGCCGCCAGGGCGTGGTCACGGCCGCCGCCAGGGACACCGGGGTGAGCAGCAACGACACGCGGTGGAAGTCGCCCGAGGGGGCGCCGAGGCCCTGCCGCACCAGCGCCCGACGCCAGAGCAGGTTGGCCAGCGACCCGGTCCAGGTCAGGCCCGAGCCGATGGTGAGGCCGAGCAGCGCCGCCAGCACGACGGTGGTGCCCATCGGGGCGAGCATCGGCACCAGCAGCAAGGTCGCCGACAGGTTGGTCACCAGGGCCGAGAGGAGGGTGGCGACGCCGGCGACCAGCAGCAGGTCCAGCAGTCCGGTGCCGTGCGGCACCAGGGCCGCGAGGTCGTCGCCGAGGACGCCCTCGCCGAGCGCGGCGACCACGAGCCCCAGGGCCAGCACGAACCCGGCGAAGGACGGGTGAGCGGCGGCGACGGCCCGGCGCACCCCGCCGATCCCACGGGTGCGGGCCCAGCCGACCAGGAGGACCGCCGTCGCCGTGGAGACCCAGCCGGGCTCGATGCCGGCGGCCGAGCCGACCGCGAAGCCGACCAGCATCGCGAGCACGGCCACCACCGGCACGACCGGCATCGGGACCGGGCTCTCGGCGAGCACCCGGGTCGGCTGCGAGGCGAGGTCGCGTCGGTAGAGGAGTCGCAGCCCGACGTACTCCACCAGGAGGACGACGACCAGCACGGGCGCCATCGCGATCGCGAACCCGGCGAAGCCGAGGTCGAGGTGAGGGAGCGCGAGCAGGTTCGTGAGGTTGGAGACGGGCAGCAGCAGCGAGGCCGAGTTGGCCATCCGCAGGCAGGCCATGGCGCCCGGGCGGTGCGGCACGCCGAGTGCGAGCCCGGTCGCGACCACGACCGGGGTGAGCAGCACGACCGTCGCGTCGAGGCTGAGCGCCGTGGTGACGGCGGCGCCAGCCACGAACGTGCCCGTGAACGCCCACGTCGCGCGGCCACGGCCCCGCCGTGCGATCCGGTCGGCGGCCCAGCCGAAGAGACCTGCCGCGGCGCAGACGTCGGAGACCACGAGGATCGTCGCGAGGAACAGCACGACCGGCCCGAGGTGCTCCAGCGTGGATCCGACGACGTCGCGGTCGAGGTGACCGGTGGCGCCGACGAGGACGACCGCGAGCGCTCCGACGCCCAGCTCCACCCGGCCCGACGGGTGCCGGAACGCCGTGACCAGCAGCGCCGCGAGCGCCGCGAGGGCGAGCAGGTCGGCGACGGGTGGCACGCGGGGAATCCAGGGCACCTGTGAGACTGGACCCGTGAGCGAGCAGCCCGGGCGGTACCAGCGTTCCTTCTCCGGGATGATCGGCGCGCTGGTCGTCCTGCTGCTGGTCATCGGGGGGTTCGTGGTGTTCCGCGCGGTCGCGCGGGAGGACCTCGAGGTCGAGCCGGAGGCGATCGACTACCTCGAGGCGGTCAGCTTCGCGCAGGAGGCGGGCTGGGAGGTCGCCTACCCGCCGTCGGTGCCCGACGACTGGAGCGCCACCAGCCTGGAGTCACAGCCCGGTCGAGAGTGGGGCATCGGCTTCCTCACCCCCGACGGCTTCGCCGGGCTCCACCAGTCCGACGACTCGGTGTCCGACCTGCTGGCGACCTACATCGACGAGGAGCCGGAGGAGATCGACCGGGTCGACATCGCCGGCGCCGAGTGGGACGCCTGGCGCGACTCCTCGGGCGACGTCGGCTACCTCGGCGAGGTCGACGGCCAGCAGGTGCTCGTCTACGGCTCGGCCCCCGAGGTCGCCCTCCAGGAGCTCGCCGCCTCCCTCACCACGGCCCCCCTGACGGGTTGAGGCACGACTCAACCCTCGGGGGAGTCGTCCTCGTCGGCCATGGCGGCGCTGAGGCGATCGCGGGCGCCGTCGAGCCAGGTCTGGCAGGTGGTGGCGAGCTTCTCGCCGCGCTCCCAGAGGGCCAGGGACTCCTCGAGGGTGAGGCCACCGGCCTCGAGGGCGCGGACGACCTCGACCAGCTCCTCGCGGGCCTGCTCGTAGGGGATCTCCTCGGTCACGGTGTCTCCTCGGTCTCGGTACGGGTCGTGGTCGCGTGCACCCGGCCGTCGGCGACCCGGACGCTGACCGCCCGGCCCGGCTCGATGCCCTCGACCGAGGCGAGGACGTGGCCGGCCTCGTCCTGGAGCACGGCGTAGCCGCGCTGGAGGGTCGCCAGCGGGGACAGGGCCCGGGCGCGGGCGCGCTGGTGGTCGAGGTTGTCGGCGGCCCGGTCCAGCGAGTGGGTCAGGGAGCGCCGGGCCCGGTCGCGCAGCGCCACCACCTCGGCCGCGCGCTCGTCGACGAGGGTGCGCGGGTCGGCCAGCACGGGGCGGGAACGCAGGGCGTCCAGCGCCGCCTGCTCGCGGGCGATCAGGGTGGTGACGCCGGAGCGCAGCCGGTCACGGACCGCCGCGACCTGGCGCTGCTCCTCGACCACGTCGGGGACGACCCGCTTCGCGGCGTCGGTGGGGGTCGAGGCGCGGACGTCGGCGACGAGGTCGAGCAACGGGGAGTCGGGCTCGTGGCCGATCGCGGAGACGAGGGGCGTGCTGATCCGGTGGACGGCGCGGACCAGGCCCTCGTCGGAGAACGGCAGCAGGTCCTCGACCGACCCGCCACCACGGGCGACCACGATGACGTCGACGTCGGGATGGCGGTCGAGCCGCTCGACCGCCTCGATGACCTCGAGCGCGGACCGCTGGCCCTGCATCGCGGCGTACGCCGTCTCGATGCGGACGGCCGGCCAGCGGCGCCGGGCGTGCTCGAGGACGTCGCGCTCGGCGGCCGAGCCGGGCGCGGTCACCAGCCCGACGCAGCGGGGCAGGAAGGGCAGCCGACGCTTGAGGGCAGGCTCGAAGAGACCCTCGGCGGCGAGCAGCTGGCGGCGGCGCTCGAGCCGGGCGAGCAGCTCGCCGAGGCCCACCATCCGGAGGTCGGAGGCGGCGAGGGAGAGGCTGCCGTTGCCGGCGTAGAAGGACGGGCGGGCGTGGATCACGACGCTGGCGCCCTCGACCAGCGGCGGGTTGAGGGAGTCGAAGAGGGTGCGCGCGCAGGTGACCTGCACCGACACCTCCGCGACGGTGTCGCGCAGCGTGAGGAAGACGGTGTTGAGGCCCGGTCGCCGGGTGAACTGGGTGACCTGTCCCTCGACCCAGACCGCCCCGAGCTGTCCGATCCACTGGGACAGCGCGTTGGACACCGCGCGCACCGGGGCCGGGGACTCCGGGGTGGCGTCGCGGAGGGTGGGCACGGGGTCACCCTAGGGCGTGGTCCTGACGGCCGGCGCTGATGAGTTGACGATGTGAGGTGGGTGCCGCCGGTCCGTAGACTCGGAGCCATGACGACCGACCTGGGAAGCCCGCGCCTGCTGAGCGAGGACGAGCGGACGGTGCTGCTCGCGGCGCCGCGCGGCTACTGCGCCGGCGTCGACCGGGCGGTCGTGACCGTCGAGCAGGCGCTCGACCTGTACGGCGCGCCGGTCTACGTCCGCAAGCAGATCGTCCACAACAAGCACGTCGTCGCCGACCTCGAGTCCCGCGGCGCCATCTTCGTGGAGGAGCTCGACGAGGTGCCCGGCGGTGCCACCGTCGTGTTCTCCGCCCACGGCGTCTCGCCCGAGGTGCACCGGCAGGCCGGCGAGCGTGAGCTGAAGACCATCGACGCGACCTGCCCGCTGGTGACCAAGGTCCACCACGAGGCCAAGCGGTTCGCCGGCGAGGACTACGACATCCTGCTGATCGGCCACGAGGGCCACGAGGAGGTCGAGGGCACCGCCGGCGAGGCCCCCGACCACATCCAGCTCGTGCAGAGCCCGGCCGACGTGTCGAACATCGTGGTCCGCGACCCCGAGAAGGTCGCCTGGCTCTCGCAGACCACGCTCAGCGTGGACGAGACGATGGAGACCGTGGCCGCGATCCGCGAGCGGTTCCCCTCGCTGCTCGACCCGCCCAGCGACGACATCTGCTACGCCACCCAGAACCGGCAGCTGGCGGTCAAGGAGATCGCTCCCGACGCCGACCTGGTGATCGTGGTCGGCTCCGGCAACTCCTCCAACAGCGTCCGCCTGGTCGAGGTCGCGCTCGAGGCCGGCGCCCGCTCGGCGTACCGCGTCGACGACGCCAGCGAGATCGACGAGGCGTGGCTCGACGGGGTGCAGAAGGTGAGCGTCACCAGCGGCGCGAGCGTCCCGGAGTCCCTGGTCGACGGCGTGCTGGAGTTCCTCGCCGAGCGGGGCTATCCCGACGCCCAGGCCGTCCACTCCGCCGAGGAGTCGCTGATCTTCGCGCTGCCCAAGGAGCTGCGGCGCGACCTCAAGGCCGCCAAGCTGGCCGCGCAGGCAGGGTCCTAGGCCCGTGGCGCGGTACGTCGACCTGCACCCGGTCAACCCGCAGCCACGCCTGGTCAGCCAGGTCGTGGAGTCGCTCCGCGACGACGCGCTGATCGCCTACCCGACCGACTCCGGCTATGCGCTGGGCTGCCAGCTCGGCAACCGTGACGGCCGCGACCGGATCCTGCGGATCCGCGACCTCGACGACCGCCACCACTTCACCCTCATGTGCAAGGACTTCGCCCAGCTCGGGCAGTTCGTCCACATCGACAACGCGGCATTCCGGGCGATCAAGTCGGCCACGCCGGGCCCCTACACGTTCATCCTGCCCGCCACCGGCGAGGTGCCCCGCCGCCTGATGCACCCCAAGAAGCGGACCGTCGGCGTGCGGATCCCCGACCACGTCGTCGTGTGCGCGCTGCTCGAGGAGCTCGGGGAGCCGATCCTCACCAGCACCCTGATCCTCCCGGGCGAGGAGGAGCCGCGCACGATGGGCTGGGAGATCAAGGAGGACCTCGACCACCAGGTCGACATCGTCGTCGAGGCGGGGGAGACCCTGGCCGAGCCGACGACGGTGGTCGACTGGTCGGAGGGCTACCCGGAGATCGTGCGCGTCGGAGCCGGCGACCCGGCCCGCTTCGCAGCCTGACGTACGCCGCGGCGGCGCTGCTGCGCGAGGTAGCGGTGGCGCACGGCCAGCACCGCCAGGCAGAGGACGTATCCGGAGACGAGGGCGCCGGCGTGGGCGGCCAGGCCGGTGACGACCGACTGCACCCCGCCGTCCTGCGGCTCGCCGAGGACGCCGGGCCGGGTCACCTCGATCAGCACGAGGACGCCGAGCATCAGCAGCGGCGGCAGCACCCCGACGGTGAAGAAGTCGCGGGGGCGGACGAGCAGCGCGATGGCCAGGCAGAGGCCGACGAAGGAGATGTCGAAGAGCAGGCCGAGCCCGCCGCCCAGGGCCAGGTCGAGCGCCACCCCGGACAGCGCGAGCGCCACGGCGAGCGCGACCACTTGCCGGCCGGGCTCGTGACCCTCTTCCCAGAGGGTCCGGGCAGCCAGCTCCGAACTATCGGGCACGGGACCACGGTAGGAGCACGTCGTCGTCCTCGGGGGGCGGCGCGCCGAGCGAGCGGACGCCGGCCTCGACCTGCCGCGGCGCCGCCAGCGGCTCGTCGGTGACCGCGAGGTCGCGGAAGCGGCGGGCCGAGACCAGCACCCGGGACTCCAGGCTGCCGACGGCGGCGTTGTAGTGGCCCACGGCCGCGCCCAGCGAGCGGCCGAGGGTGTCGAGGTGTCCCGAAAGGGTGCCGAGCCGCTCGTGGAGGTCGCGGCCGAGGTGGTGGATCTCGCGGGCCTGGTCGGCCAGGGCCTCGTGCCGCCAGCCGTGGGCGACGGTGCGCAGCAGCGCGATCAGGGTGGTCGGCGAGGCGAGCACGACCTGCCGCTCGGCGGCGTACTCGATGAGGGTGCGGTCGGCGTCGAGCGCCACGGCGAGGCAGGACTCGGCCGGGACGAACAGGACCACGAACTCGGGGGTCTCCGGCAGCGCCCGCCAGTAGGCCTTGGAGCCGAGCTGGTCGACGTGGGTGCGGAGCTGGCGCGCGTGCCGGAGCACCGCCTCGTCGCGCTGGGCGGTGGCGTGGGCGGTGTCGTGGGTGGTGTCGTCGGTGGAGGTGGCATCGAGGTAGGCGTCGAGCGGCACCTTGGCGTCGACCACGACCTTCCGGCCGCCGACCAGGTGCACGACCAGATCGGGGCGCAGCGCGCCGTCGGCGACCCGCACCTGCTCGCTGAAGTCGCAGCGGTCGACCAGCCCCGCCAGCTCGACGGCCCGCCGCAGGTGGAGCTCGCCCCACCGGCCACGCACCTGCGGCCGGCGCAGGGCGGTGGAGAGGCTGCGGGTCTCGTGCTGGAGCTCGGAGACGTGCTGGCGGAACTCGCCCTGCCAGCTGGCCCGCTGCCGGTCGAGGTCGACCATCTGGTCGCTGAGCCGGTCGAGGCCCTGCATCACCTCGGCCTGCTCGACCATCCCGGTCGCCACCTCCGGTCGCGACCGCGCCCACAGCACCCCGATCACGCCGCCGAGGCCGAGCCCGAGCAGCAGGGCCGCCAGCGCCACCAGCGTGGTCATCACCGTGTCCATGCCGACAGGATGCCCGGGACCACCGACAACTCCGGCACAATCAGCCAGCGATGGTCCAGCCACCTGCACGTTCCGGACGCCGGGACGCCTCCGTCCTGGCCGCCGGATCGCTCGTCGGCGGCGTCCTCGCCTACCTCTTCTTCGCCCTGGTCACCCGGGCGCTGGGGGCCGGACCGGCGGCACCGGTCGCGGTGCTCTGGGCCTGGTGGAGCTTCGCGGGCGCCGCGCTCACCTTCCCGGTCCAGCACTGGATCTCGCACACGAGCGCGCTCGCCTCCGGCGAGGCCGCCGTACGACGCGGGCTGCCGCACGTCGCCGCGGGGATCGTCGGCGCGTCGGTCGCCGCGGGGGCGCTGGCGTGGCTGTTCAGCGACCGGCTGTTCGGGCCTCTGGGCGGCGCGTTCCCGCTCCTGGTCGTCGCCGTGGGACTCGGCTCCGGGGTGCTCGGGCTGGTCCGCGGCACGCTCAGCGGCCGGCACCGCTTCGGCACCGTCGGGCTCGGCCTGGTCGCCGAGAACGGGATCCGGTGCGCCGTCGCCGCGGTGCTCATCTCGAGCGGGTGCGACTCACCCCTCGGCTACGGCCTCGCCCTCGTGGCGGGCTACGCCGCGGCGGTGCTCGTGCCGGCCGCGCTGGTTCCCCGGCGTACCGGCACCGGTGAGCTCGGTGCCCCGCTCGCCTTCGTCTCCGGCGCGTCCGCCGGCCAGCTGCTGGCGCAGGTCACGCTCACGGGCGGCCCGGTGCTGCTCGCGGCGGTCGGCGGCGCGCCCGTCGAGGTGACCGCGCTGTTCGCGGGGCTGGCGCTGTTCCGCGCGCCGTACACCCTCGCGCTGGGCCTGGTCTCCGCCCTCACCGGGCGGCTGACCCGGCTGGCCGAGGCCGGTCGGCACGACGCCCTGGCCCGCGTCCGCGAGGTGGTCGCGGGGGCCACCGTCGTGCTGGCGATCGCCGGTGGGCTGCTCGGTGCGTGGCTCGGGCCGCCGGTCATGGAGCTGGTGTTCGGCGAGGGGGTGCGGCTGCGCGCCGAGGACACCGGGCTCGTCGCGGTCGGCAGCGTGCTGGCCCTGGCCAACCTCGTCCTCACCGTCGGCCTGCTCGCCCGGGGCCGCACCACCGCGGCGGCACGCACCTGGCTGGCAGCGATGCCCCTCGGCGTGGTGGCGCACCTGGTCCTGCCCGGCAGCGCTCTCACCAGCACCTGCTGGACGTTCGTCGTGATCGAGGCGGGTGCCTGGCTCGGCTTCCTGGTGCTGGACTGGCGCTCAGACCGGCTTGTCGGCGGCCAGGAACACTGAGGACCCGAACGGCGCGTCGTGACCGGCGAGCCAGCGTGCCTCGACCCGCGAGAGCCCGAGCAGGACCCGTTCGGCCCGTGGCGAGGGCTCGGGAAGGGCGTGGTCCTGGGCCGTCCGCCGCAGCCGCCGGGCCAGTCGGTCGGCGGCGAACACCGGGAACACCCCCGCGAAGCCGTACGTCGCGCGTCGGACCGTGAACCCGGACCGCTCCACCGCAGCCACCAGCCGGCGCCTGGTGTAGCGGCGGTGGTGACCGGCGCGGGCGTCGTGGTCGGTCCAGGCCCACTGGTAGGCCGGGACGGCCAGGAGCAGCCGGCCGCCCGGGCGCAGCACCCGGGCCAGCTCGTCGAGGGCGTCGGCCTCGGGGTCGCAGTGCTCCACGACGTCGAACGCGCTCACCAGGTCGAACGTCGCCCCCCGGAACGGCAGCGCCAGCGCGGAGGCGCACACGCCTTCGCCGGGCTTCAGCCCGCGCGGGTCGACGTCGACGGTGACGTGCCGCTCGCCGTGCAACCAGGGCACGCTCGGGCCGTCGGCGCTGCCGACGTCGAGCACGCGCGCGGTGTCCGTGGCGAAGCCGGCCAGCGCCGCCTCCAGCAGCTCGGCGCGGGCGCGGTACCACCAGTAGTCGGGCTGCTCGATCGACGCGGACCCCTCGCGGACCTCGCTCACGACGCGCGCTGCACCGCCGCGAGGAAGGCGGACGCGACGCGCTCGACCTCGGCCGTCGTGAGGGTGTTGAAGAAGGGCAGTCGCACCAGGCGCGTGCTGGCGTCCACCGTCACCGGGCACTCGGTGGGCCGGCGCGCGAAGCGGCGACCGCCCTCGGAGTCGTGGAGCGGGACGTAGTGGAACGTGGTCGAGATGCCCTGTGAGCGCAGGTCGTCCATCACCGGTCCGCGCATGGCAGCGGTCGGGAGCAGCACGTGGAACAGGTGCCACGCGGGGTCCGCACCCTCGCGCACGGCCGGCAGTCGCAGCCCGAGCTCGTCGGCCCGGTCGGCCAGCGCCGCGGCGTACCCCTCCCACACGGCTCGGCGGCGCGCCTGGATCGCGTCGGCGACCTCGAGCTGGCCCACGAGGTACGCCGCGAGCACGTCGGACATCCCGAAGGAGGAGCCGGTGTCGCGCCAGGAGTACTTGTCGACCTGGCCGAGGAAGAACGCCTGCCGGTCGGTGCCCTTGTCGTAGAGCACCCGCGCGCGGTCGACGTCGGCGGGATCGTTGAGCAGCAGCGCTCCGCCCTCGCCGCAGGTGACGTTCTTGGTCTCGTGGAAGGAGAGGCTGCCGAACCGGCCGATGCTGCCCAGCCGCTCACCCCGGAAGCGCCCGAGCAGCGCGTGCGCGGCGTCCTCGACGAGGGCGATGTCCGGCCGGCCCGCGAGGACGGCGCGGATCCCGTCGACGTCGCAGGCGATCCCGGCGTAGTGGACGATCACGACGGCGCGGACGCTGTCGTCGAGCAGCTCGGCGAGGTGGCGGGGGTCGAGCCCGAGCGTGTCCGGCTCGACGTCGCAGAACAGGATCCGCGCGCCCTGCCGGGCGAAGGCCAGGGCACTCGTGGTGAACGTGAACGACGGGACGACGACGGTGTCGTCGGGCCCGAGGTCGAGCAGCATCGCACTGAGCTCGAGCGCGGAGGTGCAGGAGGTCGTGAGCATCACGTGACCGGCCCCGGTCGCTGCCTCGATCAGCTCGCCCGCCTGCCGCGAGAACGGACCGCCCGAGGACGTGTGGCCGCCCTCGATCGCCTGCCTGACCAGCTCGAGCTCGCGGCCGGCGACCTCGGGACGGTTGAACGGGATGTCGGTCATCGGTCCTCGTCTCGCCAGGGGAGGTCGCGCCCGAGCAGGTCGGCCAGGGCGGCGTCGGTGTCGCGGTAGTGGTCCCGGAGGTCGGCGTACAGCTCGGGGCCGAGGCCGCGCGCGGCGGTCGAGCTGGCGTTGACCGGGGCGTCGCCGACGTCGGGCCGCACGGCGTCGTCGACGCCCAGGAAGTCGTAGAGCCCGCCGACGGTGTCGCGGTCGGCGAGCAGGTCCTCCAGGAACAGCACGTGGACGTCGAACCTCTCGGTCCAGCGCGGGAGGTCGTCGGCGTAGCGGCCGCGGGTGACGTAGGCGTACGGCGAGACCGACGAGGTCGACCGGTCCCACTCGCGTGGCCCGGCCAGGTCGTCGCGCAGCGCCTCCTCGAGCGAGCGGTGCTCCACGCCGTGGTCGCAGCTGAAGCTCCAGTTGGAGACCGCTCGCGCGACCGGGTCGCGGAGCTGGACGACGATCCGCGGCCGGCCGAGGGCGGCGGCGACGCGGTCGGGCACGTCGGGGACCTCGAGGTAGGACGTGCTCTTCTCGCCGAGCACGTCCGCGTCGCCGGCGTGGCCGAAGAACTCGGCGCGGTAGGCGTCGGCGTCGACCGGGTCCGCGCGCAGGAACGCCTTGGGCTCCGGCCGGGTCGGGCGGGCCATCGCCACCTGGGGGTGGGCGGCCAGGAGGTCGTGCAGGTACGTCGTGCCGCAGCGTTGGGCGCCGACGACCAGGAAGTGCTGCCTCATCACCGCACCCGGCGCACGACGTGGAAGGACTGGTCGGTGTTGACCGTCTGGAGCGTGCGCACGACGTACTCACCGATCATCGAGATCAGCGCGATGATCACGCCGGCGAACAGCGAGAGCAGCACCACGATCGAGGTCCAGCCGGGGAAGACGGTGTCGCGGACCAGCGCCCGGATGACCAGGACGCCGCCGAAGACGAAGCTGAGGCCCGAGATCGAGAAGCCGAGCACCGCCGCGGCCCGCAGCGGCCAGGAGGAGTAGCTGAACAGGATCGTGAGCACGAGCCGCACGATCCGGATCAGGCTGTAGTTGCTCTTGCCGACCGGGCGCGGGTCGTGGCGGACCAGCGCGTTGGCGCGGTCGCCGGAGTAGAGCAGGGCCTGGCCGGTGATGTAGGGGAAGGCGGTGCGCGAGGCCACGATCCGGTCGACGACGTCGCGACGCAGGATCCGGAAGTTGCTGACGACCAGGTCGGACGGCTTGCCGAAGATCCGGCTGTTCATGGTCCCGATCAGCTTGCTGCCGAGGCGGCGTACGCCGGCGGCCTGCTTCTGCTCGAACTCGCCGAAGACGACGTCGTGGCCGGCCATCGCGGCGTCGATCAGCACCAGCGCCTGGTCGGGCGGGTTCTGCAGGTCGTCGTCCATGGTGATGACGAAGTCGCCCGTGGCCTCGGTGAGGCCCGCCAGATTGGCGTAGTGCTGGCCGTAGTTGCGCATCAGGTCGATCGCGACCACGCCGGGGAGCCGCGCGGCGCGCTCGGAGATGACGTCCCAGCTCCGGTCGCTGCTGCCGTCGTTGACGAGGATCAGCTCGAAGCGCAGCCCGGCCCCGGTGAAGACCTCGACGACCCGGTCGACGGTGTCGCCGACGATCTGCTCGCTGTTGAAGACGGGGATGACGATCGAGTAGGTGAACGTCGTGCGATCCAGCGTCCCGGTCATGGCAGGGATCGTCGCACAGCGGCGCCGGACGGGGTCACGGGCCGCTGTTGAGGATCGTCGTGTAGCGCGTGATCTTCTCCTCGCCGACCGAGCGGTCGACGTACCAGGTGAAGTCGAGGGTGGTCCCGATCTTGCGGTAGTCCTCCAGCAGCACCGGTCGCAGCCAGCCGTACCAGGTCGGGTGGTCCATGGTGATGAACGTCGGACGGTCGCGGTGGACGACCGCGGCCATCGCCTCCAGCCCGCCGGGCCAGGTGTCGTCGAGGTACTCCTGGAGCCCGCCGATGAACATCTGGTGCTGGAGCGGGTTCTTCAGCTGGCCGAAGACCAACACCTGCGGGGCGCCCACCGACAGCGCCGTGGCGTACGGCCCTGCCTCGGCCAGCATCGCCTCGGTCTCGGCCCGCATCGGACCCAGCTCGTCGGGCCGGCTCAGCCAGGTGTCGGCGCCAGCGACGACCAGCGCCACGACGGCGTAGGCCGCCACCAGCCGCGTGGCCAGCCGCGGCTCGAAGCGGCTGGCGAGCAGGTGCACGAGGCCGCCGAACCCGACCGCGGCCAGCGGCAGCACCACCACCGCGTCGGCCCAGCCGTTGAAGACGCCCACCGCCCACGCGAACGAGCCGAGCGTGCCGACCCCGAAGGCGATCACGGCAGCCTGCCGGGGGTCCCGGCGGTCCCCGTTCCGCCAGGTGAGGGTGGCGAGGACGACGGTCCCGACCAGTCCCGCGACGACCAGCCACAGCGACCAGCCGAAGCCGCTCACGACCTCCTCCGCGTCGGTCGCCACCAGCTCGACCAGGCCGATCTGGCGGGTCGAGGTGGCGTTGAGGAGCAGGAAGCCGTCGGCGAAGTCCTGGAGCGCGTCGGCCCACCAGAAGTACGCCGTCATCAGCGCGGACACGACGATCCCACCGGCGGCGACGCCGGCCAGACCGCGGAACCAGCGGCCGCGGGTCTCGCCCACGAGCACCGCCGCGACGCAGACCGCGATCCCGGTCCAGAACGCCGGCTGCCAGGTCAGCGTGGCGGCCGCGACGGCAGCGCCGGCCCACGCCCAGCGGCGGTGGACGACGGCCAGCATCGCGCAGACCATCAGCAGCATCATCGTGGTCTTCTCGCGGGGCCCGCCGCCGGCGTAGGTCACGAAGCCCTGGAAGGTCAGCAGGGTCGCGGCCGCCGCGACGCCGGCGAGCCGGGAGCGGAACGCGTCCCGGCCGAGCAGGTAGGTCATCCAGACGGCGATCGACCGACAGCACCATCATCAGCGCGCGCATCGTGATCAGGTCGTCGGTGCCGAGCACCCGGGCGATCATGACGCCGACGCCGGGGACCATGTGGGCCAGCGGCCCGGCCCGGTTGACCACGCCCTCGTACGGCGGCACGCCCTCGGCGAACTGCTGCCCGGCGTAGGCGTAGAGCGCGAGGTCGCGCGTGAGGAGTCCCCCGAACCCGTGGAGCAGGAAGACGACCGCGCCGGCCGCGGCGAGCGCCGGGCCCAGCGGGTCCACGCGCAACCGTGACCGCGTCTCCACCTGGGTGTCCCGTCGTCTCAGCACGCGGTCAGCCTAGGGTCACCACACCACGGCGAGGTGAACGGGCGGCGTCACGCGGCGGCGACGTCGACGACCACCGGTGCGTGGTCGGAGGCGCCGGTGCCGGCCCGCTCGTCGCGGTCGATGAACGCGCCGGTCACCCGACCGGCCAGTGGCGGCGATGCCAGCACGAAGTCGATCTTGAGGCCACGGTCGCGCTCGAACCGCTGCCGGTAGTAGTCCCAGTAGGTGTAGCCGGGAGCGTGCTCGCGCGTGACCTCGGCGTACCCGTCGTCGAGGAAGGCCTGGAAGGCCGCCCGCTCGCGCGGCGTCACGTGGGTGCTGGTCCGGAACTGGGCCGGGTCGAACACGTCGTCGTCGGTGGGGCAGATGTTCCAGTCGCCGACCAGGGCGGTGGGGGTCCCCTGCCAGCCGCCGGCCGCCTCGCGGAGCCGCGCCAGCCAGTCGAGCTTGTAGACGTAGTGGGGGTCGTCGACCTTGCGGCCGTTGGGGACGTAGAGCGACCACACCCGGACGCCGCCGCAGGTCGCGCCGATCGCCCGCGCCTCGGCCGCGGCGGGTTCGCCCCAGGTGGGCTGGCCCGGGAAGCCGACCTCGACGTCGTCGAGCCCGACCCGGCTGAGCAGGGCCACGCCGTTCCACTGGTCGACGCCGGCCGCCGCCACGTCGTACCCCATGGCCTGGAGGCCCATCAGGGGCAGCTGGTCCTCGCGCGCCTTGGTCTCCTGGAGCGCGAGCACATCGATGTCGTGACGCTGCAGGAAGGCCTCCACGCGGTCGATCCGGGAGCGGAGGGAGTTGACGTTCCAGGTCGCGAGTCGCACCCGGCGAGGCTAGCGCGGGCCGGCCGCGGCACTGCCTCATCCTTTCGCACTGCACGTTCCTGAGGGGACGGATCACTAGCCGGGCGTCCGGATTCCGGGTTCCACTGCCCGGGTACCCACCCCCGTTCGAAGGAAACCCAGATGAACCTTCGCAAGACGCGCGCACTGGCGGCGGCCACCCTCGCCGCCGGTGCCCTCACCGCCTCGATGCTGCCGGCGAACTCGGCGACGTCGTACGGCGAGGTCCCGACCTACCAGCAGTTCCGGACCTCGACGCTCGTCGACACCGACGCCCAGTACATCGTCAACGGCGACGAGCCGGTCGCGACCGACGGCAAGCTGCGCCAGTTCTACGACGACATGGTCGGCGACAAGCACACGGGCAAGAAGCTCGAGGGCGGCCTCATCGTCAACACGGTCTCCGGCCGCGACGACAAGTGGAGCGCCTCGCAGGCGCTGAACCTGACCTACTGCGTCTCCACCAAGTTCGGCAGCGACTACTCCCGGATGGTCACCGCCATGGCGAGCGGCGCCGGCCAGTGGGAGGCGGCCTCCTCGAAGGTCAACTACGTCTACGTGCCGTCGCAGGACGCGAGCTGCAACACGCGCAACACGAACGTGCTGTTCTCGGTGGAGCCGGTCAACACGACGTCCTACATCGCCCGCGCGTTCTTCCCGAGCAGCCCCAAGCGCTCGCGCAACGTCCTCGTCGACAACTCGATCTGGACCTCGGGCTCCTGGACCCCGTCCAACATCCTGGCCCACGAGCTCGGCCACACGCTCGGCTTCCGCCACGAGCACACCCGCCCCGAGGCCGGCACCTGCTTCGAGGACAACAACTGGCGCCCGCTGACGCCGTACGACTCGGCGTCGATCATGCACTACCCCCAGTGCAACGGCTCGTCGTCCGACCTCAGCATGACCGACCAGGACCGGGCCGGCATCCGGGCCCTGTACGGCAGCTGATCGCGGGTCTCTGATTCGCTGGGCCACGGGCGGCGCGCCTAGACTCGCCGCCCGTGGCCCTCACCATCGGCATCGTCGGACTCCCCAACGCGGGCAAGTCCACCCTCTTCAACGCCCTGACCAAGAACGACGTGCTCGCGGCGAACTACCCGTTCGCGACGATCGAGCCCAACGTCGGCGTCGTCGGGGTCCCCGACGACCGGCTCCCGCAGCTGGCCGAGGTGTTCAGCAGCGCGAAGGTGCTGCCGGCCACCGTCGAGTTCGTCGACATCGCCGGGATCGTGCGCGGCGCCTCCGAGGGGGAGGGCCTGGGCAACAAGTTCCTCTCCCACATCCGCGAGTCCGCCGCGATCTGCCAGGTCACGCGGGTCTTCCGGGACGAGGACGTCACCCACGTCGACGGCAAGGTCGACCCCGCCAGCGACATCTCCACGATCCAGACCGAGATGATCCTGGCCGACCTCCAGACGGTCGAGAAGGCCGTGCCGCGGCTGGAGAAGGAGGCGCGGAACCGCAAGGACCTCGCCCCGGTGCTGGCGGCCGCCAAGGAGGCGCAGACGGCCCTCGAGGCCGGTACGCCGATCATCGCCACCTCGATCGACCGCGACCTGCTCCGTGAGCTGTCGCTGCTGACGGCCAAGCCCTACATCTACGTCTTCAACTGCGACGCCGACGAGCTCGGCGACGAGCCCCTCAAGCAGCAGATGCGCGACCTGGTCGCCCCCGCCGAGGCGATCTTCCTCGACGCCAAGTTCGAGTCCGAGCTGGTCGAGCTGGGCGACGACGACGAGGCCCGCGAGATGCTCGCCGAGATGGGCATCGAGGAGTCCGGCCTCGACCAGCTCGCCCGGGTCGGCTTCGACACCCTCGGCCTGCAGACCTACCTCACCGCCGGCCCCAAGGAGTCGCGCGCCTGGACGATCCCGAAGGGCGCCACCGCCCCCGAGGCCGCCGGCGTCATCCACACCGACTTCCAGCGCGGCTTCATCAAGGCCGAGGTCGTCGGCTTCGCCGACCTCCTCTCCGCCGGCTCCATGCTCAAGGCCAAGGAGGCCGGCCGGGTCCGGATGGAGGGCAAGGACTACGTCATGCAGGACGGCGACGTCGTCGAGTTCCGCTTCAACGTCTGAATCGCGCGTAAAACCTCAGGTCAGAGGGGGTGTGACCCCTCCCAGTCCGCACACAGTCCGCAAGAAGTTCAGCGGGATGGGCTCGACCGGGCTGCTTGGGAGGCGCATCTCCGGATCGCTGCTGACACTCGGCGTCTGTGACGTGACCCCTTGGCGGCGCTGGAGCACCGCGGAAACGCTGGATGCTCCCTGCCTCATGGTGCGATAATCGCACTACACGTCACACAATCGCATTAGGGGTTGAAGAATGACCACTTACGCCGACGCCCTGGCAGAGATCGCGGCGAGACACCAAGACGAATTGCGGACAGACCTTGAGTCCCTCCGCGCTCAGTCCGAAAGCCTTCACGCCGAGGCCTCATTCACCGACCGGCGAGTGGCGATGTTGGAAGGTCTGCTTGACCTGGCGACATCGTCGGCGGAAGGCCCGGCGGTCATGACGAGGGGTGAGATTCCGCGGACGCTCCATGAGGCGATGGCAGAGGTATTGCGGACCGCTCCCGAGCGGATGATGCGAGCGGGAGACCTGGCCGCAGCGATCGAGCGACGCGGGCTGTACCGGATGCGGGACGGACGGCCGGTAGAGGCGCAGCAGATCCACGCCCGGGTCAGCCATTACGGGGCTCTGTTCACGAAGGAAGGCACGTTCATCAAGCTCAAGTGAGCCCAGTCGCCGCGACAACATGGGTCGACCGCTAGTAGACACCTCGCCCGCCAGCGAGCCGAGGTGCGGACAGGCTGGGACGTCGGTATCAAGGGAGGATGTGAACGTGCCGAGCAAGAAGAAGGCTGACAAAGGACCGGTAGCCAACGCCGCTGCCCACCCCGGCCAAGCGGCGGCGGCGAGCGGAGGCGGGGCAGAAGCGATCAGGGCGAATCGCGGCTCGAGTCCGTACTCGACTGGCGGCGGTGGTGTGACCTTCGCCCAGCTCGTGGCGTCCGTGTACTTGACCAGCATGCTGACCGGTGGCCGCCGGCCGGAGGTCTCTGACCTGCAGGTTCGGACGGTTGCGTTCCAGAACGGTCCGGAACACCCGGTGGATGACCTCCTCATCACGTGTGGCGACAGCACCATCGAGGTGACGCTCGCGGTGGCGTGCCGGGCGACCCCGAACTTCGTGAACAGCGACGACGAGACAGTGAAGCTGGTCGCGTCATTGCTTGCTGAGGTCGAGAAGTTCGACTCCGACGCGCACCAGGTCGCCGTGGCCACCGCGGGTTGGGTCGCCCAGTGGGACGACCTGGCGAAGGTGTGCGACATCGCTCGCGTGCACGCGAACCCGACGTCGTTCAAGGCGTCGATCGATGTTGACGGCCGCTGGACGAGGCAGGTGCGCGGCAGATTCGACCAGTTCCAGATGATGGTCTCGACGGCGTTGAAGGGCACGGTCGCGGAGGACGAGGTCTTGCGACTGTCGTGGCGGCTGCTCGGTCGTCTGCATGTGATCGGTTTTGCGGTGCAGTCGCCCGACGAGAGCGACCGCACGGCGGTCGCGACGATGTTGGACGGGGTCGCGGACGCGTCCGGTGACGGCGTTGCTCTTCGGGACCGGCTGGAGACCCTGACCGCGAGCTACGACAGCAGGGGCGGCGTCGTCGATCTCAACCTGCTGCGCCGGGACCTGCACGCGCATCTGAAGGCGGCCGCGACCCGTACCAAGCAGGCGTGGAAGGTCCTCGAGGACCACCGCGACCTGGCAATTGGCGGTGTGCGCGCAACCATCGGGGACGGCACGCCCGGTGGTCCGGTCGAGCTCGCGTTCGCGGACCGACGCACTCGACTGAGTGAGGCGATGTTGGACGCGGGGCTGAACAACACCGCGCTGCTCATCTCCGGCGAGTCCGGCATCGGCAAGAGTGCGCTGACGCTGTCGGCTGTCGCCGAGTTGGAAGGTGCGGACCCGACGGGGTTCGAGGCCGCTGTGGTGAACTTCCGGTCTCTTCCGCAGTCGAGCCTGGACCTGCGCGGTGTGCTCGGCGTCTCGGTTCAGGATGTGCTGACGGAGCTGTCGGCGCCCTCGAGGGTCCTGGTCATCGACGCTGCGGACGCTGCGCTGGAGCGGAACGCAGCGCTGTTGAGCGACCTGGTGTTGGCTGCGAAGGCAGCGGGCGTCGGTGTTGTGGCGGTGTCCTCGGACGTGGCGGCGGAGTTCGTGCGGGAGCAGTTGTCGGCCGGGTTCGCCTCCACACTGTCTTTCAGGATGGACCCGCTGGGGGATGAAGACGTCGCGGTCGTCGCCGAGGCCTTCCCTCTTCTGCGTCCGGTGTTGCGGGAGCTGCCGAAGAACTCGCTTCTGCGGCGACCAGTGGTCCTCGATCTACTGGCCCGGACCGGTGTGAGGCTCGAGGGCACTCTGAGCGAGTGGGACGCGCTGAACCTGGTGTGGACGAACGTTGTTCGTGGTGAGGGGCGTCCGGGTGCCGGGTCGGCAGAAGCGCGAGGGCAGACGCTCCTCGCGGTGGCGGCGGCTGCCATGCAGCTGCCTGCCGAGTTGCGGCCCTCCGCCGGAATCGACTCTGAAGCGGTCGACTCGCTGCGCCGTGACCATCTGCTCGCGCCAGCCAACCCTTACCGGGAGGCGCCGGAGTTCGCGCACGACGAGGTCCGCCGGTACGCGACCGCCATCCTGTTGGTTCGGGCCGCAGACATGACCGAAGTCCTTGAAGGGTCTGCGGTCCCGCGGTTGGCGATGTCAGCCTCTACTCTCGCGTGCAAGGGCCTGTTCAAGGACACCGGCAAGAAGCCGGACCTCAGGTTCCTCGACCTGCTCTCGCAGTTCAAGGCATTCGCCGCCAAGCACGGTGCCCGCTGGGCCGACGTCCCGGTCGAGGCTGTCTTGGAGACTCCGGACGCGTACGAGTGCCTGAAGGCTGCACTTGACGACACCTCGTCTGGTCTCGTGCTCGCCGACGTCGTCCGCATCGTCAACCAGCGGCACAAGGTCGGTGGGCTCATCGACCCAACGGTCGCGAGTGCCGTCGTCCGCATCCTGCTGGACTGCGACGAGCCATGGGACGTGTCCAAGGAATCCTTCGTGCTGCTCGCGGACTGGCTTCAGGCACTCGTCCTCGCAGATGAGCCTGCGGGCAACCAGCTCCGTATCGCGCTTAGGGCGCGACTTCTCGCGCACTGGGAGGCGTACCCGCCGAACGAACCCGCCGACGACGAGGTCAAGGTCACGTCCGTCTTCACCGGGATGCGGCCGCGTCGCCGACGCCGAGGTGACCTCGACTACCACCTCACCGACGAGGAGTTCGTCGAGTGCTTGGCGCTTCTCGGAACGGACATCGACGACAACATCGAGGCGTGCCTGCGTGCCATCGCCGAGGACGCACCGGCGTTCCTTGCGCCTGCAGCTGACTCCCCGGTCAGCGCCCGCGCAGTGGCCCAGTACGACCCCGAGCTGCTTGCGACGCTGATGGAGGCCTACTACATCGACGACGAGGAGTACAGCTGGCATCACGATGAAGGTGTCCGCGACCATCAGGGCCGATGGAGGGGTGTCGGCGGTCCGTTCTTCATGTTCTACTACGGCGGGTTCTGGCAGCTGTTCCAGTACGCGCACTTCCAGACGCAGGTGCGGGTGCTGAACAACATCCTGAACAGCGGCGCCAACGCGCGCGTCAGAAGGATGTCGCGACTCGGCACTGATCTGTTCGCCCTGCCGGTCGACGCGAACGGCGAGGTCGTGTCCGACGGCGAAGGCGACAGTGAGGAGCGAGGGTTCGTCCTGACCCTGGATGGAACGCCGCGGCTGTACGTCGGTGACTCGCACACGTGGTGTTGGTACCGGGGCACGACGGTCGGGCCGTACTCGGCGATGAGCGCTTTGCAGGCGATGGAACGCGTCATCGAGACGTGGCTGGATCAAGGTCTGCCGGCCGAGCGCGTTATCGAGATTGTTCTCGATGGCTGCGAAAACCTGGCGATGCCCGGCATGCTCTTCGGGGTCATGGTGCGCCATCTCGAGAAGATCGGCGATGCTCTCGACCGGTTCCTCGCAGAGCCGGTCGTGTGGGAACTCGAGTTCGCCCGCAGGACCCACGAGTACTCGGGTCTCGCTGCTCGCACCGAGGGCCTCGTCAACGTCGACCGGCGCCAGTGGACGCCTCGTGAGGTCGCGGCCGTGTTGCTCACCACGGGTGGTGAGGGACGCGTTGAGGCGCTGAAGAAGGTTGGACAGGAGCTCGTCGACAGGGGTGACCGGCTGGGCCTCCCGCGAGAGACGACGATGAACTGGGCTGCCAGCTTGGATGCGGAGCAGTACAAGCTGACGCCGGTCCCCGAAGGTCTGCGTATCGAGGTTGAGCCGCCGCCGGAAGTTCGTGCCGCGCAGGAGGCGCACGCGGCGTACCAAGACCTGCTCAACACCAGCCTGCGGTTGCAGAACAGGTACTGGGGGTCGGCCAAGCACGACGACGAGTATGTGCCGCCGACCTCGGAGGAGATCGCCTCCGACCTGGTCGCGGGCAAGTCGCTGCTCGAGGCTGAGGAAGGCATGATGCCAACCCGGCCAGCTGACGCGGTCGCCCACGTCATCCGCGCCGCCGTCGAGCGTGCCACCGCCGGTGACCTGACGGCCTTCGGTGACGAACCCGCGTTCGCAACCGAGTTCGTTCTCGGCGTCGCGTCCTGGTTCCGTGACGTGGAAGACCAGCGAGACGAAGGGCAGTACTTCGACCTCGGCGCCGACCGGGCGGTCGCTCAAGCCCTCCCGGCATTCCTGACCCCTGCGCTCGCCGAACCATTGGCAGCCGCAGGCGGCACCATCGAAAGGGTCGCTGATGCCGGCCTTACGATGGCCGGCAAGGCCTCGCTCGAAACCCGCTTGTTCCTGGCTCGCGGGTGCGACGTCGTTTGGGCCACGCCGTGCAAGGGCGACCCGTGCATCCACCGCGTCGTGCTGGACTGGCTGCTAGAGACAGCTCGAAGCGCCGAGATTGGCCCTTGGGACCAGGACGCTCAGCGACGCAGCCCGGTGCGCATCGACGGTGACGTCGTCGCACGGTTGAAGGAGCTTTCGGGCGACTCGATTGACATCTCGTTGCTCGACGCAGCCATCCGAGGGCTCGGCGCCGCCGCATCAACCGACCATTGCTGCACGACGGATGCGGCGACCCTTCTCCCCGACTTCCTGGATATTGAAGCCCGAGCCATGGTGGTGCACGAGGAGAAGGGCTGGACTGCTGACCACCGCGGCGCCCTCGTCGCTGCTAGAGCGCTACTTCAGGGCTACGCGAACAGCGGCGACTCGGCCCCCGTTCTCGAACACATGGATGTGCTGCGCGCGGACGCGAGCCTGCTGTCGAACTTCCTGCACGGGCTGGCAGCCGCCGGCGCCGAGAACGAACGGCTCGCCGACGCTGCCCGACGTCTGTGGCCCGCCGTCCTCAAGCGAGGACTCACCTACGCGGACGGCGAGGAGAGCCCGTACAAGGATCACCACTGGGGCGACTGGGCGGCAAATGCCCTCCTTCCCGCGCCGCTCACCTGGAGCCAGGGCATGTACAACGAATGCGTCGGTGCGCCCCTCGACTGGGTCCGCGCCGAGGACATCCTCGACCTCATCGAGGACTGGCTGCCGATCGCCCGCGGCGACCGCAAGTGCGTCGACGGCCTCATCGAGCTCCTCCGCCGGCTCCCCGTCGAGGTCCAGGTGCGTCGAGGTCTCGCGTTGGTATCCGACCTGTGCATCCAAGACGGCACGGTGACCGTCGACCAGTCGTGGAACACCAACGATTGGCTCAAGGAAATTCGACCAACCGCGGAGGAGCTCAAGCTTCTGGGTGAGTGGCAGAGGCTCGTCGACTCCCTAGTCGTCGCCGGGAACGAAGGGCTCGCGCCTTACAGCCGGTAACACCTACCGCGAGGATTCAGCAGGCGCGCGGAAGCTGCATAGGGCATCGTCGTCCCATGGCCCCGAACATCGTCGGTGAACAGACAATGGAGGCGCTTCGCAGGGCGGTGACGCCCGCTGAAGCGGATATCGCCGTCGCCAAGGCCGCGGTCCGCGCCCGACTCGACGGAGCCGCGGCCGCAACTCAGTCGCTGATCGAAGAAGTCATCTCGAGCCTGGGAATCACGCCACCTGGGCACAACGAGCACTACGACATCCGACCGGAACTCGAACCTGACGACGCCGTGGACGCCGACGCCATGCAGCTCAAGCGTTCTCGAATGACCCACGCCACCAAACTGGCCATCGCGGAACTCGTGGCCGAGGGCGTCATCGTTGCAGCCGAAACTCCGAGCAACGACTATATCCAGGTGCAGGTGCGCCGCATCGGGCACTCCGGTGCCGAACATGTGCCGGTCTCGACTCCCAAGATGGAGAGCGCTTATCGGGCCAAGCCTCGACTGGGAGCCCTCGGTGATGCTCCGGCTCTGAGCGCAGCAGAGTTCGCAGCCGGTCTCGGCACACTGCTGACTCCACGCGCTCTCGAGTGTCTCTCGGAGGCCCTCGCCGCCTATCGGCGCGGTCTGTACCTAAGTGCGGTGAACCTGCTCGCGGCCGTGAGCGAAGCCGCCTGGTACCAGGTCGGCGCCGGACTTGAAAGCGAGAGCACGGAGCTGGCTGCCGCGCTGGCAAAGAACAGCACGGGTGAGGTGCAGCGACTGGTCTCGAATGTGTTCCGGGACAAGAACCGGCGGGCTCGGTCAATGGCCAACGAGCTGATCGCTCATGCCTCCTATCTACGGGACCTCCGCAACTACGGCGTCCATCCTGCCGCCGATCAAGATCCGGGTCAGGCAGACGCCTTCACCGAGTTGGGCAGCATGGTGCTCGTCATGGAGACTCACCGGTATCTGGCGAGGCTTCGCGAAGCCGCTGAGCTTGTCGGTCTCGACTTCAACTAGAGGTCTCATGTGCGATGGCGCAATTTGAGTTCGACCCGGACTGTGGCGGTCGAGCAGTCCAAGCGACCCGGGCAATCGAAGCCTCGCTGCGAGCCAGGGTGCAGGGCCTAACTATGGGCTGCTGTGACGCACGCTGATTCATGGGGACGCCTGGCGAAGTACAGTTGCGATCCGAGGTTGCGGGTCACTCACCCGTAGTCGCCGCCAGCTCAGGGAGGATCGCGGCAGGCTCGCCGAGCGACGCGGACATGATCGACTCCGCTGCCTTCCTCGTGCGGTCCTCGGCGGTCGGCCAGAGGTGGGCGTAGGTGTTGAGGGTCGTCGTCGCCTTCGCGTGGCCGAGCGAGCGCTGGACGGTCACCACGTCGCACCCGGCCGCGATGAGGCCGGAGGCGTAGAAGTGCCGCAGGTCGTGGAGCTTGATGCCGGTCAGGCCGGCGTCGCGCAGCGTCTTGCGCCACCAGTAGCCGACGGTGTTCTGGTGCGGTGGGTCGTCGCCCTCCCCGGCGAAGAGCCACCGATCCTTGCCGGTGGTGCCGTGAGCGGTGACGTGCTCGGCGAGCACGTTGACGAGGCTGTCGGCGAGGTAGACGACGCGCTCTGAGCCGTACTTCGGCGCCCGTACGTCGATCGCCCCGCCGTTGACGCGCTGCACCTGGCGGGAGACCTTCAGCGACCTGCGGAGGAAGTCGACGTCGCCGAGCTGGACCCCGGCGGCCTCACCCAGCCGCAGGCCGGCGAACGCGCAGAGGGCGATGAACGGCTGGAACCGCTCGTCAGCCACGGCCATGAGCTGCCCCACCTCCTCCGGAGTGGGGATCGACATGGCCACGTCCGCGCGACGGCCGCGGGGGAGGCGTACGCCGTCGGTCGGGTCGGAGCCGATCACCCGGTCCTTCACGGCGGCGCGGAACACCGACCTGACGTTGACGTACCGCGTCTTGATCGTGCCGGGGGCGAGCCCGGCGGCGTTCATCTGCTTGATCCAGGTCTCGACGTCCGAGCGCCGGACCTGCTTCATCGGCTTCCCCGCGAAGGGCACCGATCTGGCCGCCAGCGACATCGCGAGCACGGTGCCGGGTGCCCAGACCTGGCGGGCCGACCACTCGCCGAAGAACGCCGCGAACGTGATCCGGCCGGCCTTGGGATCGGCGTACGTGCCGGTGACCACCGCCGAGGTGACCTGGTCCAGCCACTGCTGGGCGTCGATCTTGCGGTCGAAGTGCCGCGAGTGCTCCTTGCCGGCCTCGTCGCGGTACCGCGCCCGCCACTTGCCGTTGGCTCGCTTGGCGATGTTTCCCGCCATGGTGATGCTCCTTCCAGGATCGCTCCATCGTCTCTCTGGGATCCGACAGCGACGGCGGGTCAGTGGTGGTTCTGGGGACGGTTGGTCTGCTCGGTGAGCCAGAGGACGAGGTCGGCGCGCCAGTAGCGGACGTGGCGGCCGATCTTGAAGCTGCGGGGACCGGCGCCGAGGTGGCGCCAGTAGCGCAGGGTGCCTTCGGGGACGCGGAGGAAGCGGCAGGCTTCCTGGAGGGTGAGCATCTCGTCGCCGGGGTTCTGGCGGGGTCGTGGGGCGTTGGGTTGTGCGGTCATGGCGGCCTCCTTGTGGGTGGGTGCCTGGCGACGTTCGTCGCCGGTCGTGATGGGTGGGTGTCTGTCGTCGAGAGGTACGCGTCCTACGGTGCGCGCTGGGGGGCACCAATTCGCGCCCGTCCTGGCCCCGCCCGTCCTCGGGACGGGCGCCCCTGTCGGGAGGCGTTTTCGCAGGTCAGGCGGCGCCCGTCCGAAAGTTCAAGAATTCATCGGGTGCTCCTCGCCGGTTGTCGTCGCGAACGACCTGTACGCGTTGATCAGCATGGGGCGGCAGGTTCCCCGAAATCGGGGGAACCTGAGGGGGATACCTGCCAGGAGACCTGCGTTTTCGCAGGTCAACAGGTATCCCTAAGTCGTTTCCGCGCGGGCTTGACAAGGTGTTGATTCATGCCGATCAGCGTGGGTGAGGGGCGTTACCGGAATGCGGTAACAAGGAGGGGGAACGCGAGGGGGAACGTTGCGTTCGTGCAGGTCAACGGCGTTCCCCAAGTCGTTGGCTGCACCCGCTTGTCAGAGGCCGATTCCGGAGGGCCGTGAGGTGGGCGGCCGGTACTCCGGGACCGGGAGTCGTGGCGTTGGAGCCGCTACGGCGGCCGGGCCGTACCGGTCGATCGCGTCGATGGCGAGCTGTCGGGCGTGGGCGGGGCCCAGGTCGGCGCGGTCGCGGCTGAACACCTCGATCCACTGCCTCCGGGCGTCCTCGACGTCTTCGGCGACCAGGTGAGCGGTGTTGGCGTGGCGGCCGCGGGTCATGGCGACGTACGCCGACGCGGCGCCGGTGTGCTCGCCGATGGCGACGTGCGCGGAGCCGACGGTCTCGCCCTGGGCGCCGTGCACGGTGGTCGCGTAGGCGAGCTCGACGAACGCGGTGGCGTACTCAGCCGGGACCACCCGATCGCGCCCACGCCCGTGGAGGATCAGGCTGCCGTCCTCGCCGATGCCGGTGACGGTCCAGGTCTGGCGGTTCGCGACCTGAAGGTCGGGATCGTTGCGTCGGGTCGCGACCCGATCCCCGAGCCCGATCCGTTCACCGTTCGCCGTGGCGACCGTCCGACCGTGTGCGGCGCCATCAGCTGCTCGATGATCACGGATCGCGGCGTTCAAGTCCGCGACCTGCTCACGGGTATCGGCGATGACCAGATCGCCGGCGGCGCCGTCCTCGGCGAGGGCGGCGGTTCGTTCGACCTCGGAGGCGTGGAACACGATCCGACCGCGACGCAGGAGCTCGTCGAACACCGAGCCCGGTGCATCGCCCTGACGCATCCGCAAGCTGAGCGCGGCGTAGTCGGGGTCGGTGAACCGGTGCACCTTCTCCAAGGTGACCACCGCGGTCGGGTGCGCAAATGCGACCGCATGGTCCAGTACGCCGCCGCGCCCGACGGCCGGGAGCTGGTGCCGGTCCCCGACGAACGCGACGCGTGCGCCTGTCTCGTCGGCGAGGGTGAGCAGCGCGCGGGCGGTGTCCTGGTCGAGCATCCCCGCCTCGTCACAGAGCAGCAGGTCACCGGGCCGAAGCAGGGCGCCGGGACCGGGGGTGGGGTTTGGCTGCCGGGTCCAGTGGCCGTCGGCGTCCCAGCGCCAGCCGTGCTGGTGGATCAGCCAGGCGGCCGAGTGGCCGTCGGCACCGGTCTCGGCGGCGGCGACCTCGGCGGCCTTCAACGTCGGTGTCACCACCATCAGCCGATGGCCCCGCCGTGACAGCAGTTCCTGAACCGACCGCAGGGCGGTGGTCTTCCCGGCACCGGCGGCACCTTCGACCACCACCAGAGGCCCGTCGCCTGCCAGGGCGCCGACCACGACCGCTTGGGTCGGGTCGGGTCGGACCAGTCCGCGCCCGCCGAGACTCACCTTGCGCGCCGGCTGCGCCGCACGCCTGGCGAGACGGGCGACGAGGTCGGCCTCGACCTCGAGCACCTGCGGCGAGGTCAAGCACCGGACGTGCTCGGGCACATCGGCCCCGCTCAGCAACGTGATGCACCGGTCGGCCGCACGGGCGGTGATGTCCTCGGCGAGCTCGATCCGCGCGGCCGGGTCGGCGAGCAGGCAGGTCTGGGCGAGGAGGACCTCGGTCTTTCCGCGGATGTCGGCGGTGTTCCACGCCGAGCGCTTCGCCCCGAGGATGGAGACGACCAGCTCGGCTGCGGCCTCGCGGTCGATCCATCCCGGCCGCGTCCCCGTCAGCTCCACGGCTTCGGTCGGGTCGCGGTACCCGAGGTCCCGCAGCTCGCTGTTCCAACGGGCCACGAGCTCGGCGCCGTCGGTCGGGACGACCTTGTCGGGTCGGGCTTCTGCCCACGCCCGCCGGTCCCACGCCTCGCGGAGCCGCGGACCAGGCTCCTCGCCGGGGTGCTCGGAGCGCCAGTCGGCTTCGTAGCGCTCGACGTTGCGGCGGATCTGCGCGGTCCGGGCGCTGAACGCTCCGACGTACGGCGCGAGCTCGCGGATCTCGCTGGTCTCCGGGTCGAGGGTGAGCCCGTGCGCCGCGAGGACCGACCGGAACTGCCGGTCGGTCGCGACAGCGGCGTGCCCGATCCCGTTGATGGCCTCGATGCTGTCGCGGATCCCGACGGAGTGGATGCCCCGCCAGGCACCGGCCGCGTAGACGCGGGCGTTGATCTGGAGGTGAAGGTGACGGTGCGGATCGCCGGCCCGGGAGGTGTAGTGCCGGATCACCGCCGCCTCGATCTGCTCGACCGGGACCTGCACCTGCCGCCCGCGCGGCCCGACCCGGGTCGTCGCGTGACCGGCGACCCAGCCCACGATCTCGGTGGCGGCCTTGTCCTGGGCTTCGTCGAGCGCGGCCGAGATGTCTGGGTGAAGCGCCGCGGCCAGTGACCAGGTCTTCGGTCCGTTGACGGTGACCTCGACGAACCGCAGCGCGTTCGGCGTCGTCGCGGACCCGGCCCTTCTTGTGACCGGTGTCGACGTCGATCCCGGCGACCCACTGCTCGTAGGTCTCGCCGTCCATCGCCCCGGCGCGCTCGACCCCGTCCGGGGTCGCGGTGAGCCGGGCAGCAACGCCGGTGCCCTCGCCGAGGTAGTAGTCGTCCGCACGGGACCGATCGCGCTCGACGTAGGCCCGGGCAGCCTTCGCTGCGCCGCGGTAGAACTTCACCCCGCCATGCACCCGGACCACCGCCTCCACGACGTCCGTCGACAACCAACGGACCCCTAGAAATGCCGCGTGGGCCGCCCGATCACGGGCGACCCATCTACGAACCTTCGTAGCATGCGTGCCGCTTGAAAGGGAGGTGTTGAGAGGCCGCAAGGCGGGTGGAAGTGAGAGAGATTCTGGGGACCGACGAGAGTCGATGATTGTCAGATCAAGAGGTGGACGGAGAGCGGGAGAGGGCAGGTTGTCGGATGGCGGCCGGGTGACTCGTCAGGATACTGAGTCCATGGCCGTCCCAGAGACCGATCTCGCGCGGATCCGGCGGTTCTGCGAGAAGCAGGTCCCGCCCGAGATGCGGGACCAGGTGCGTGTGGAGCACCGCGTGCGCGGTCGCACCGTGACGATCGTCGAGCATCGGCCGCCGTGGAATCCGGCGCTGGGCCCGGAGTGGACCGACACTCCGCAGGCTCGGATGAAGTACGACGAGCAGACCAAGGGCTGGACCTTGTACTGGTTCGACCGGAACTCCCGAGCCCATCGCTACGACTTGTTGGAGCCCGACCAGCCGATCGAGCGGCTGCTGGCGGAGTACGACGAGGACCCCACCTGCATCTTCAAGGGGTGACCCGGCCGCATCGGCGATGATGCGGGTTCGGACACGCTCTTCTAAACTGCGCCGATAGCCTGCCGTGGTGAAGACGACCGACCTCGCCAAGGTGCGCGCCACGCTGTGGGCGGCCGCCGACGAGCTCCGAGCCAACTCCAAGCTCACCCCGGTGCCAGTACCGCGACCCGGTGCTCGGTCTGGTGTTTCTCGCGTACGCCGAGAACCGCTTCGAGGCCGTGCGCGGCGAGGTCGAGGCCAAGGCGACCGCGCGCAACCCGGCCACGATCGCGGACTACAAGGCCAAGTCGGTGCTCTACGTCCCCGACGAGTCCCGGCTGTCCCACCTGGTCGGGTTGCCGGAGGGCGACGACATCGGCAAGGCCGTCGACGAGGCGATCAAGGCGATCGAGGCCACCAACCCGGAGCTGAAGGACATCCTGCCTCGCGGCTACCAGAAGCTGGAGCGCTCGACCCTGATCGAGCTGCTGCGCCTCTTCGCGCCGCTCCCGACCCAGCTCTCCGGCGACGCCTTCGGCTTCATCTACGAGGACTTCCTCTCCAACTTCGCCGCCCAGGAGGGCAAGGGCGGTGGTGAGTACTTCACGCCCTACTCCATCGTCCGGCTCATCGTCGAGATCCTGCAGCCCTATGAGGGCCGAGTCTTCGATCCGGCCTGTGGCTCGGGCGGCATGTTCGTCCAGTGCGCGAAGTTCGTGGAGCGTCACCACGAGTCCGCCACCCGGAAGCTCTCGTCTTCGGCGCCGAGAAGACCGACGACACGGTGCCGCTGGCGAAGATGAACCTCGCCCTGCACGGGCTCTCGGGTGACATCCGGCAGGCCAACAGCTACTACGAGGACCCGCACCGGGCTCACTTCGCCTTCGACTTCGTGATGGCCAATCCGCCGTTCAACGTCGACAAGGTCAAGAAGGAACAGCTCGCCGGCGACAAGCGGTTCCCCTTCGGCCTGCCCCGCAGCGACAACGCCAACTACCTGTGGATCCAGCAGTTCTACGCCGCCCTGAACGCCCACGGTCGCGCCGGGTTCGTCATGGCCAACTCCGCGGGGGACGCGGGCCACTCGGAGAAGGAGATCCGCAAGCAACTCGTCGAGTCCGGAGCCGTCGACGTGATGGTCGCGATCAGCTCCAACTTCTTCTACACCGTCACCCTGCCGGTGACGCTGTGGTTCCTCGACAAGGCCAAGGTCGGTACGCCGCGCGAGGACACCGTGCTGTTCCTGGACGCCCGCCACATCTTCCGCCAGATCGACCGGGCCCACCGCGACTTCCTGCCCGAGCAGGTCGAGTTCCTCGCCAACGTCGTGCGGCTCTACCGCGGCGACGAGGTCGAGACGATCGACGGCAGCGAGGTGCTGCTCAAGGAGAACTTCCCGGACGGCACGTACGTCGACGTTCCCGGCCTCTGCAAGGTCGCCACCCGCGCCGAGATCGAAGCCCAGGGCTGGAGCCTCAACCCCGGCCGATACGCCGGCACGGCTGCGGTCGATGAGGGCGACGAGGACTTCGCGGTCGAGCTCGAAGAGCTGTACGAGGAGTTCACGCTGCTCAGCGACGAAGCCGAGGCGCTGCGCGAGAAGGTCGACGCCGCAGTACAAGGGATTCTTGGACGGTCATGAGTGACTGGCTCGACGTGACATCTGTGAGGCGATCGTTGATTGCGAACACAAGACTGCACCGGAAGGTGACGGATTCGCCTTCGCGAGTCTGGGACCAACGGCCATGAAGGGTCGGTCGACTTCGTGCTGCGAGGGCGCTCGACCCGTCAGCGAGGAGACCTACGAAGCTGGACGCGCCGAATGCGACCAGTTCCGGGTGACGTTGATCCTCGCTAGGGACGGCCCCAGTAGCGGGACGTGGTGCGGGTCCCTGAGTCGCCGACGTATCTGCCTCGGACAGCGCACGGTCCTGATTCGTCCCGACGAATCCCGGGTCCTGCCGCGGTTCCTCCAGTACTGCGCTGCTCGGTCCTGACGCCCATAGGCAGTGATGCGAGCACAGACGGGCGGCGCGACCGTTGGCCACCTGAACGTCGGCGATATCCGCAAGCTCGATGTCGGTCCGATGCCTACCGATCCGCGCCACCAGGCCGTCACGGCCGACTTGCTCGGCTCGCTTGACGACCTGATCGAGAACAACCGGCGGCGGGTGGAGGTGCTGGAGGAGATGGCGCGGGCCATCTACCGCGAGTGGTTCGTGAAGTTCCGCTACCCCGGCCACGAGGACGTCCCCCTCGTCGACTCCGCCCTCGGTCCGATTCCGGACGGTTGGGAGTCGCAACGACGCTCGGCGCGGCCGCACGGTGGTTCTCAGGATGGCACGCTCGAAGACGACGGTCGCCGACTATCGGCAATGGTGATCGTCGCCTGGATTACCAGCGGAACGTTGACTTCGATGCTCCTGGACCGTTCGGACCGAATGCTGACCGAATTGGGAGCGGCGAGTGGCACGATGAGTCGTCGGAGCGCGACGCCCGACTGTTTGTAGTCACGAGGCATGAGCCTGGCCAGGATTCCGTGCAGGCATCGCAGACGGGCGCCTGGCATTCGGTCAGGACTGTCAAGGCGCTGGAGGCCTCGCCAGGTATCGATCCCATGTATGCTGGCGCTGAGTGTGATTACGCGAGGCTCGACGAACGATCCAGCGAATGGTGGAGTTCGCAGGCCACGGGACGGCGGAAGATCTCGACCGACCGCCTGCAGGCCCTTCACGTCCTGCGCCCGCCGATGGAGCTTCAGCGCCACTTCGCAGATTCGTTCCGCCCGCTGCGGGCGATGATGACGGCGCTGAAACTGGCGAGGGACCGTCTCGTCAGACTGCGTGACGCTGCTGCCGAAGCTGGTCACGGGCCAGATCGACGTGTCGACGCTCGACCTGGACGGCCTGGTTTCGTCAAGCTCAACCGCCGGAGTTGGGGTGGCGTGATGGTGCCGCGGGGGCCGGAGTACGACTACGTCGAGAAGCCGAGCATGGCGTTGCTCGAAGAGCTCGGCTGGACTCCGGTCGACGCGTTCCACGAGACCCTGGGCGCGCAGGGCACCTTGGGCCGCGACAGCCAGCACGACGTCGTACTCACGCATCGGCTCCGGTTCGCGATGCGCAAGCTCAACGCCGCCGACGTTCCGGACCTGGTCATCAACGAGGCGGTCGAGGCGATCACCAAGGACCGCTCGATCATGGACCGGGTCCGCGCCAACCGTGAGGTCTACGACCTGCTGCGAGACGGATACCGGGCCGAGTGGACCGACGAGCAGGGTGACAAGCGCATCGAGACGCTGCGCTACCTCGATCTGAGCGACCCCGCCAACAACGACCTGTTGGCCGTGCAGCAGATGTGGGTGAAGGGCCACCTGCACAGCCGCCGGCTGGACATCGCGTTGTTCGTCAACGGGGTGCCGCTGGTGCTGATGGAGTTCAAGGAGCCCAACCAGTCGGTCAAGTCGGCCTACGACGACAACCTCACCGACTACCGCGACACGATCCCGCAGCTGTTCATCCCCAACTGCCTGGTGCTGCTGTCCAACGGCAGCCAGGCGCGAGTCGGGGCGACGTACGCGCCGTGGGAGTTCTTCGGCGACTGGAAGGTCATCGACGCCACCGGCAAGCGGGGCCGGGTCGAGCTGGAGACCGCGCTGCGCGGCACCTGCGAACCGCGGGTGCTGTTCGACCTGTTCGAGAACTTCGTGGCGTTCATGGAGCGCCCCGGTGGGCTGATCAAGATCCTGGCCCGGTCGCACCAGTACCTCGGCGTCAACGCCGCGATCGACAACCTGCACCGGGCTCGCGCCGAGCAGGACAAGCGGCTCGGCGTCTTCTGGCACACCCAGGGGTCGGGCAAGTCGCTGTCGATGCTGTGGTTCACCCAGAAGGTGCTGCGCCAGGTGCCGGGCAAGTGGACGTTCGTGATGGTCACCGACCGCAAGGAGCTCGACGACCAGCTGCACGGGGAGTTCGCCGACGCCGGCGCGGTCCCGCCCGAGGCGAGGGTGCATGCCGAGTCGATCGCGAATCTGCGCGAGCTGCTGGCAGCCGACCACCGCTATGTGTTCACGCTGATCCAGAAGTTCCAGCCGGCCAAGGGCGAGCAGACGATGCCGGTGCTGTCGGACCGCTCGGACGTCATCGTCATCACCGACGAAGCGCACCGCAGCCAGTACGACACCCTCGCGCTCAACATGCGGATGGCGCTGCCCAACGCCTCGATGATGGGCTTCACCGGCACCCCGCTGATCGCGGGGGAGGAGCAGGCGACCCGGCAGCAGTTCGGCGACTACGTCAGCATCTACAACTTCCGCGACGCCATCGAGGACGGCGCCACGGTGCCGCTCTACTACGAGAACCGGATCCCCGAGCTCCAACTGGTCAACGAGAACTTCTCCGACGAGCTCGACGCCTTGTTGGAGGCGGCCGAGCTCGACGAGGACGCCGAGGGTCAGCTGGCTCGGGAGTTCGGGACGGCGTACACGCTCCTCACCCGACCCGAGCGGCTCAAGACGCTCGCCAAGGATCTCGTGCGCGCACTTCGTGGGGCGTGGCTTCTCCGGCAAGGCGATGTATGTCGGGCTCGACAAGGCCGCCGCCGTACGGATGCACGACCTGGTCAAGGACGCGTGGGCCGAGCACCTGGCCGACCTGAAGGCGCAGCACGACGCCCTGCCGGAGCTGGAGCGGCCCTGGCTCGCCTCGCGGATCGAGCTGATGGAGACCACCGACATGGCGGTCGTGGTCTCCCAGAGCCAGAACGAGCTGAAGATGCTCGACGACCAGGGCCTCGACATCCGGCCCCACCGGGAGCGGATGAACCGCGAGGACCTGGCGGAGAAGTTCAAGGACGCCGACGACCCGCTGCGGCTGGTCTTCGTGTGCGCCATGTGGATGACCGGCTTCGACGCGCCCAGCGTCTCCACGGTCTATCTCGACCGGCCGATGAAGAACCACACCCTGATGCAGACCATCGCGCGGGCCAACCGGGTCTTCCCCGACAAGGACAACGGTCTGATCGTCGACTACGTCGGCGTCTTCCGGAACCTGGAGAAGGCACTCGCGATCTACGGTGCCGCGGGGACCAGCGAGTCGCCGATCGAGATCATCGATGCGCTGGCGGCCGAGCTCGACACCGCGGTCGGTGACCTGATCTCGTTCTGCTCTGGCGCCGGAGTGGACCTGATCGCGATGCGTGACGCGGAGGGCTTCGACCACGTCGCGATGCGCGACGCCGCGGTCGAGGCGCTCCTGGTGGACGAGGAGACCCGCAACGACTTCATGGGCAAGGCGCGCCAGGTCCGCAAGCTGTTCAAGGCGCTGCTGCCCAACCCGAAGGCCGCCGCCCAGCAGCGCACGGTCGCTGCCATTCGGGTGCTGGCCGAACGGATCGCCGAGGTGACCCGACCGCCGCAGGCGGACATCTCTGCGGTGTCTGACGCGGTGGATGCGCTGCTCGACCGCTCCGTGGGCGCCGAGGAGTACGTCATCCGCGCCGCAGCGGACGGCACCAAGCCCGACCCGCTGATCGACCTGTCGCAGATCGACTTCGAAGGACTGGCCAAGAAGCTGGCCGGCCGCAAGCGCGCCGAGACCGACCGGCTCGCGCAACTGCTCCGCCAGCAGGCGATCAGCGCTGCCCTGCGCAACCCGACCCGCTATGAGCTGGTCGAGCGGATCGAGCAGCTGATCTCGGACTACAACGAGGGCAGCGTCAACAGCGACGAATACCTGCGCCGTCTCATCGAGCTGTCGAAGACGCTGACCGCCGAGGAAGAGCGCGCGGTCCGTGAAGGCATGACCGAGGAGGAACTCGCGGTCTTCGACCTGCTCACCCAGCCGGACCCTGTGCTGACCGACGAAGAGCGGGAGACGGTCAAGGCGAGTGCGAAGCAACTGCTGTCGCACCTGCACGAGAAGCTGGTGCAGGACTGGCGCCGCAAGGTCGACGTGACCAACGACGTCAACAGCACCATCCGGCGAGTGCTCGACGAGGGCCTGCCGCAGGAGCCGTACACCCCGGACATCTTCACGGCCAAGGTCCAGCTCGTCTTCGACCACGTCCTGACCGCGTACGGCGACAACGGTGAGAGCGCCTACGACTCCCGGGTCGACATCCAACAGCCGATGGGTCTCGACGTCGAACTGGCCGGGCCGCTCGACGTGAACCAGATCGCCGACGACGTCGTCGCCCGGATCCACTCCGACCCCGGCTTCGCAGCGCAGGTCGCGCGGCAGCTCCGGGGGAGTGCTGAGTCGTAGCCGTGACGTCGCGCGGCTATGTCTGTCAGTGAGGCGCTCCAGGGACCCGTGGCTTCGCGCTGAGCTAGCCCGTTCGGCCGAGAGGTCGTTCGAAATGTTTCTCATTATTGACTCATGAGATCAAATGACTAAAATGAGAAACATGCCAGCCCCTAGCCCGTACACGAGCCCCGAGCAACAGGCGGACCTCGAACGCCTAGGCGCCCGGCTGCGCGAACGCCGAAAGGCCCTCGGTGTCACGGTAGTCGCCTGTGCCGAAGCTGCTGGCGTTTCGCGTGTCACCCTGCACAGGATCGAGGCAGGCAACCCCTCGGTCACGATCGGCGCCTACGTCAACGTTGCCGCCGCACTCGGACTTCACCTCGTCGTCCCGATCCTCGACGCTCCAGCAGCAGAACCGGCGACGATCACGGTCGGCGACTACCCCGGCCTGCGCACGCTGGCCTGGCAGACCGACGCCGGCACCACCATCACCGAGACGGAGGCACTCAACCTCTACGAACGCGGCTGGCGACACCTCAACCAGGAGACGCTGACCGACCACGAGAAGGCGTTCATCCAGCACCTGGCGGACACCTACAGCAACGGGAGGCTCCTTGTTTAGGCGGCTGCACCACCAACAGGTGGCCGAGGTGCTGTCGATCCTCGACGCACCGCTCCTGGCAGAGCACAACTGCTGGTTCGGAGGCGGCACCGCGATCGTCCTCGCCAACGGTGAGTTCCGCGAATCGGTCGACATCGACTTCCTGGTCTCCGACCCGAAGTCCTACCGCGAGCTGCGCCAGATGGTCAGGGACCACGGGCTCGACGCTCTGGCTACACGCGAACTGGACCTGGGTCGAACACCCTCTGTTGACGGTTACGGGATCAGGACCTCGGTGCTCGTTGCGGGGATTGCGATCAAGTTCGAGATCATCCATGAAGGCCGCATCGACCTCGACACTCCCTCCCCGGGCGATGAGATCTGCGGGTTACGGATCCTGACGCGAACCGACCAGGTCGCAACCAAGCTGCTCGCCAACGACGACCGTTGGGCAGACACGTCGACGTTCAGCCGCGACCTCATCGACCTGGCCATGATGAAACCCGACACCGCCGCACTGAAGGCCGGCGCGCGCAAGGCGGTCGATGCATACGGCAAGACGGTCGGCGAGAGCCTCGACAAAGCAGTCACCTACCTCCAAGATCGCCCGCAACGTCTCGACGAATACATCCGCGCACTCAAGATCGACGCGCCCCGAGCAGTTGTCTGGCAGAGCATCCGCGAGCTGTCCGCAAGGTGCGCGAAGATCGAAGGTCTGGGTCGGGGCTCGGACTAGCCACGGCTCTCCGACCGTCCAGCGGTCCGCAAATAGTCCGCAAGAAGTCCGGCCGAGACCGATTCTCGCCAACGACGTCCAACGGTCTCGCGAACGCGTTTCCGCAGGTCAGACCGTCTTTTCCGGCCTCAGTCGGCGATGACCAACAACCACCGAAAACCCGGTTTTCGTTCCGCTTCAACGTGTGAATCCGCGCGGAGTTGCTTCACCGACTTGCGTGGTGCTCGCTTGGTCCTCGACGAAGTCGTGGCTGCCACAGGTTCGAGCTGACTACCTCTTCTGGTAGGTCAGTCGTTCCAACTGTTGGGCTGCCTTTTTGATGCTAAAGGCGAGTTCTCGCACGCCTTCAGCGAGGTCGGCCCCCGCTGCGCCGCCTGCGCAGACCGTGGGAGCGAGTTGATGTCGGGCCAGCAGCTCGGCGATCGTGATGGCGGCTGGACGATCCTCGTGGGTGGCGACGGCGAGCACGGCTGCTCGGGCTGCGTGGCTTGTCACCGCTGTCTCCCAACTGCTTGCTG
>CAWGVI010000007.1:0-258877 GCA_963826015.1 uncultured Actinomycetota bacterium
GCCGGCGCGGGTGCAGCCGGAACCGCGGTTGACGGGGCGGTCGGGCGGGGTGACGTCGCGGGTGCCGGTGGTGTCGGTGAGGAACTGCTGGCCGTGGGGGTCCGACCAGAGGAAGGTCGTCTCGTCGAGGCGGGTGTAGCGCCAGCCGGCGTGGGTGCGGAGGCGGTGGTGACGACGGCACAGCGGCGCGACGTTGTCGTCGCAGCTCGCACCTCCCTCGGCGTACGGGACGGTGTGGTCGTGGTCGCAGGCACGCGAGGGGCGAGCGCACCAGGGGAAGACGCAGTGCGGGTGGAGCAGGTCGGTGTGGGCCCGGAGCCGGCCACGGATCTCGTAGGCGTCGGCGTGGACGTGGTCGGCGAGGTCGACGACGGGCTGCACGGTGACGTGGGTGTCGGTCCGGCCGAGCCAGTCGCGCAGCTGCTGGACGAGGGTGGGCGAGGTCTCGCACCGGCCCACGGGGTTGCCCGCGGTGACGGCGTCCTCGCCGAGGTGGAGGACGAGCACGGCGTGCTTGGACGGAGCCGGTGCCGCCCGGCCCTCGATCAGGGCCAGGGCCGCCGCCGGGTCGGCGAGGACGCCGACCGCGCGCGAGCGTCGTACGTCGAGGGAGTCGGCGTAGCGACCTTCGGCCGCGTCGCGCTGCGCGATCAGGCCCGCCATCACGGACAGGGCCTGGTCGAAGTCGTGGAGGTCCTTCCAGTCGCCGCGGATCGTCAGGTCGGCGACGCCGGTGGCGTTGATGGAGGACTCGTCGAGGGTGGCGTGGCGCCGGTCGAGCGCCTCGATCTGTGCGAGCTCGCGCTCCTCCGCGTGGAGGCGCAGCATCGCCTCGTCGAGCAGGCGGGCGAGGGTGGTGGGACCGACCCGGTGCGCGATGTCGGCGAGGGTGTCGTCGAGCAGCGCGCACACGTCGTCCGGGGCGCCCGCCACCAGCTGCGCGATGCGCCGCGCCCGCCACGCCTCGAGGTCGGCGCGCTCCACGCGACGCCAGAGTCGGGGAAGGCGGTGGCGCAACGTCAGGGCGTCGCGGATGAGGGCGTCCCCCGCCTGCGTGGATCGTCCCAGGGCGGCAGCCAGCGGAGCGGCAGCGGACCAGGACCACGACGGCAGGCCGCGATCCTCGTCGAAGGGACGCGCAGCTTCGTCTGCCGGGTCGACCGGGTCGGGCGTCGGCCGGGCAGCGTGGGGTTCGTCCCCGAGGTCCGGGTGGGCATCGGCCCAGCCGGCCGCGAGCACCACCATCTCGGCGTCGGCGGCGAGCTGCGTGGCCCGGGCCGCCCGCACCCGCATCAGCAGGTCGGTCGGGCGTGGCGACCTGGGCGGTGGTGGACGACATGCTCCATTCTCCTTCGAACACCTGTTCGAGTCAAGGGTCGTCCACGCCCTTGTGGAGGAGTCAGTCGTCGACGCTCAGCGAGAGCGAGGACCGCCCGGTGGTCGTACCCGTCCCGGGGGCGAGGCCCTGCTCCACCCCAGGGTCACCCGAAGCCCGATCGAGCAGCTCGCCACGCTGCCCGCGCCGCGTCGTACGCCGGACTTCGGGCTCACCGAGCGCGAGCACGACGTGCTGCTGGCGGTCGCCCAGGGCCTCTCCCACCAGGAGACCGCGGCCGAGCTGCACCTGACCAAGCTCGGCTGCCGGACCGGGCGCAGCTGGTGAGGTACGCCGACGAGGCCGGTCACGCTGTCCCGGGCGGCGGGTAGCCGCCCGGAGTAGCGTGCGCCCGGTGACGATCACGCTGCGGGAGATCATCGACGCCAACGCGGAGGCCGTCCTCGCGCTGCGCACGACGTCCGAGCAGGAGCAGTTCGTCAGCGGCGTGCGCCACTCGCTGGTCGAGGCCGAGGAGACCCCGGAGGGCAAGCCCTGGTTCCGCGCGGTCTACGACGACGAGCAGCCCGTCGGGTTCGTCATGCTGAGCTGGGACTGCGAGACGGTGCCCCCCGACATCAACGGGCCGTGGTTCCTCTGGAAGCTGCTCATCGACCACCGCTTCCAGGGCCGGGGCCACGGCCGCGAGGTCGTCCGCCAGGTCGTCGACGTGGTGCGGGCCGAGGGTGCCACCGAGCTGCTCACCAGCCACGTGCCGGGCGAGGGTGGCCCCGCCGGCTTCTACGCCCGCCTCGGGTTCGTGCCGCGGGGCGACGTCGACTCGCAGGGCGAGATCATCATGCGACTCCCGCTGCAGGACTGAGCTCACCCGGGACTCTCGCAGGCGGTCTCGCTCAGTGGTGGATGCGGCCCTCACTGCCGGCCAGCCGGATCCCGCTGCCGCCCCACTGCAGCGCCACGATCTCGGCGGCGATGCTGATCGCGGTCTCCTCCGGGGTGCGGGCGCCGAGGTCGAGGCCGATCGGGCTGGAGAGGCGGTCGATCTCCTTCTCCCCCAGGCCGGCCTCGCGCAGCCGCTCGAGCCGGTCGTCGTGGGTGCGCCGGCTCCCCATCGCCCCGATGTACGCCGGGCGCTCGTCGTCGGGCATCCGGAGGGCGACCTCGAGCAGGGGTACGTCGAACTTGGGGTCGTGGGTGAGCACCGCGAGCACCGTACGGCGGTCGATCCGGCCGGCCTCGAGCTCGGCCGTGAGGTAGCGGTGCGGCCAGTCGACGACGACCTCGTCGGCCTCGGGGAACCGGCTGTTCGTCGCGAACACGGGCCGGGCGTCGCACACGGTCACGTGGTAGCCGAGGAACGACCCGACCCGGGCGACCGCAGCGGCGAAGTCGATGGCGCCGAAGACCAGCATCCGTGGCTTGGGGGCGAACGCCCACACGAAGACCCGCATCCCCTCGCCGCGCCGCTCGCCGTCGGGGCCGTAGCTGAGCGTGGCGTTGTGGCCCTGCGCGAGCTGGCCCAGGGCGTCGTCGCGGACGGCGTCGTCCGCGCGCGGCGAGCCGAGGCTGCCGGCGACCGTCTCGTCGGGACGCACCACGAGGCGGCGACCGAGCCAGGCCGGGTCGGGGTGCTCGATCACGGTCGCCAGCGCGACCGGGCGGCCGGCCTCGATGTCGGCGGCGACCTCGCCGAGCTCGGGGAACGTCTCGCGGTTCACCTTCTCGACGTACACGTCGAGGATGCCGCCGCAGGTCAGGCCGACCGCGAACGCGTCGTCGTCGGAGACGCCGTACCGCTGCAGCACCGGCTCGCCGGACTCGACGACGGACTGGGCCAGGTCGTAGACCGCGCCCTCGACGCAGCCGCCGGACACCGAGCCGACGGCGGACTCGTCGGGTCCGACCAGCATCGAGGCGCCGGCCGGCCGCGGGGCCGACTGGAAGGTCGCGACGACGGTGCCGACGCCGACGGTCTCGCCGGCCTCCCACCACTGCATCAGCTCGGTCAGGACGTCACGCACGGGACACCAGCTCCGTCAGCTCGGCAAAGGTCGCCAGCGAGTGGCCGGCGACGAAGTGGTCGCAGTGGGGCAGCGCGGCGACGACGCCGGCCTGCACCGGCTCGTAGCCGGACTTGCCGCGGTGGGGGTTGACCCACACGACGCGGTGGGCGATCCGGCGCAGCCGCTCGAGCTGGTCGCCGAGCAGCGCCGGGTCACCGCGCTCCCAGCCGTCGCTGAACACCACGACGACCGCACCACGGGCCATCCCGCGGGCGCCCCAGCGGTTGAGGAACATCTGGATGGTCTCCCCGAGCCGGGTCCCGCCGGACCAGTCGGGCACGGTGTCGCCGGCCGCGACGATCGCCCGGTCGGGGTCGCGCAGTCGCATCGCACGGGTGACGTGGGTGAGCCGGGTGCCGACGGTGAACGTCTCGACCGTGGAGCCACCGGTCTGGGTCCAGCGGTGCGCCAGCCGGAGCAGCGCGTCGGCGTACCCGCTCATCGAGCCGGAGACGTCCACGAGCAGCACCACCCGGCGGGGTCGGGTGCCGCGCCGCCGCCAGGCGATGTCGGCCGGCTCCCCCATCCGGCGGAGCGTGTCGCGCAGCGTGCGGTGGGCGTCCACGTCACCGCGGTGCCACCTCCGGTGGCGCGCCGTACGCCGCAGCGGTGGCCGGCAGTCGAGCTGGGCGAACATCGCACCGAGGCGGGCCTTCTCGGCCGCGGTCAGGGCGGCGACGTCGCGGTGCCGCAGCACCTCCGCGCCACTCGCGGCGGCGCGGATCGCCTCGTCATCGCCCCCGCTCTCCTCGCCGCCCTCGGGCTCGCGCTCGGGGAGCACCGAGACCGGGGTGGCCGGCCGCTGCGCCGGTCGCGAGCGCGGCAGCCCGTCGCGGGAGTTGAAGAAGGCGTCGAAGACCTGGTCGTAGCGCTCGAGGTCGTCGGGTCCGCCGCAGAGCGTGGCCCGGCCGGCCCAGTAGGTGTCGCGCCGGTCGGCGACGCCGAGCAGCGCGGCGGCCGCCAGGAAGTCGTGGGCGCGGTCCTGGGTGACGCCGACGCCCGAGGCGCGCAGCGCGCGCGTGAACCCGAGCAGCACCTCGTCGCCGGCACGCGGGGTCCGGCCGCCGGCGCTCATCTGGCCAGCATCCGGTCGAGGGCCTGCTTCACCCGGTCGCTGTCCTCCCGGTACTTCACGAGGGCGCCGAGCGTCGCGGAGGCCGAGGCGAGGTCGAGCTCGGCGGTCGCGAGGTGCTCGAGGGCGCGGGCCCAGTCGAGGGTCTCGGCGACGCCGGGCGGCTTGAGCAGGTCGTCGCGGTCGCGCAGCTGCTGCACCACCTCGACCACCTGTCGGGCCAGGGTCTCGCTGACCTCGGGCGCGCGGCTGCGCACGATCGCGAGCTCGCGGTCGAGGCCGGGGTGCTCGATCCAGTGGTACAGGCAGCGCCGCTTGAGGGCGTCGTGCAGCTCCCGGGTGCGGTTGGAGGTCAGCACGACGATCGGCGGCTCGGCCGCCGCGACCGTGCCGAGCTCGGGGATGCTCACCTGGTAGGTCGACAGGACCTCCAGCAGGAACGCCTCGAACTCGTCGTCGGCGCGGTCGACCTCGTCGACCAGCAGCACCGCCGGCGCCTGCTGCAGCGCCTGGAGCACCGGCCGGGCGAGCAGGAACCGCTCGTCGTACAGGCTCTTCTCGGTCTCCTCCACATCGACGCCGTCGTCGCCCCGCACGGCCTCGAGCGCGCGCAGGTGCAGGATCTGCCGCGGGAAGTCCCAGTCGTAGAGCGCCTGGCTGGCGTCGATGCCCTCGTAGCACTGGAGCCGGATCAGCGGGAGGTCGAGCGACTCGGCGAGCGCCTCGGCCAGCGCGGTCTTGCCGGTGCCCGGCTCACCCTCCAGCAGCAGCGGCCGCTGCATCCGCAGCGCGAGGAACCCGACCGTGGCCAGCTCCTCGTCGGCGAGGTAGCCGGTGGCGCGCAGCCGGTCGGCGAGGTCGGCGGCGCTGGTCGCCTGGGAGAGGGCCATGCCTCAAGGCTACGGCGGGGATGTTGGCCGGAGGTTGGACCGCGCCCTCCGGTCACCGGCCGGTCATCGGGGACGGTCGACGTCGTGGCCCGTGGCGAGGTCGCCGCACTCGACGGCGAGCACGTCGTGGGTGGCGAGGTAGTCGCGGGCGCCGGCGTCCCCGGTGGCCGAGCCGGCCACGCCGGCCCAGTGGTCGCGGCCCAGGACCACCGGGTGGCCGGGGCGTCCGTCGTACGTCGCGCGCGCCAGCGCGTCGGGCCCCGCGGCCGCAGCCAGCAGGCGTCGTACGACCTCGGCGTGGACGTCCGGCAGGTCGACCAGGGTCACCACGGCGACGGCGACGTCGGCACCGGAGCCCGACAGGGCGCCGAGACCCGCGGTCAGGGAGGCGCTCATGCCGTCGGCCCAGTCGTCCGCGACCACGGTGTCGACGCCGTCGGGGACCAGCGCCGCGGCCTCGTCGGCCGCCGCCCCGAGCACCACCGTCACCTGCTCGCAGCCGCCGTCGCGGAGCGTTGTCACACCGTGCGCCAGCCAGCCGGTCACGAGCGCCTTGGGCCGCCCCATCCGGGACCCGGCGCCGGCCGCGAGCAGGAGCCCGTGCGCACTCACCCGCCGAAGGCCTCCGTGTAGAGGCCGGCGAGGTCGTCGGAGTAGGGGCCGCTGAAGCCGCAGACCATCACGTCGCCGTCGCCGTTGCCGGCCACCAGGTAGCGGTCACCCTCCTCGAACTCGGGCGCCCCGATCAGCGCGGAGAGGTCGGCCGACCCGGCGTCGACCTCGACCTCGTCGGTCGGCTCCCCGGCGTACCACTGGCTGGCGTCGAGGGTGGCCACGCCCCCGGAGACGGCGACCACCTCGGCGTCGACGGCGAAGGCCGCGTTCGAGAGCAGCCGCGCACTCGGGACCATGCAGCGCGCCGGCGTCCCGGTCGGGAGCGTGAGCGTGGTGACGGTCGGGTCGGCCTCGCCGGCGCTGGGCGGGGTGACCGTGTCGTCGCCGCCGACCAGCGTGGACATGCCGGCCGCACCGATCAGCAGCACCGCCGCCGCCGCGACCAGCCAGGTCAGCGGACCTCGGCCAGGGGTGCCCGGCTCGCGGGTCAGGGTGTCGGTCTCGGGGCTCATGGTGTCCTCCAGGAGTCGGGCGACCCGGTCGGGGTCGTCAGCGGGCAGGGTGGCGGCGGGGTCGGCGTCGCGCAGTCGCGCCAACAGCTCGTCGTCGGTCACCTCGTCGGTCATGGGGCACCCCCTTCCGACTCTTCATGTCCGGCAGCCGCCTCGACCTTTCCGAGCTCCTCGCGCAGCGCCGTCCGGGCCCGGTGGAGCCGGATGCTGGCGGCGTTGGAGGAGATGTCGAGGACGGTGGCGATCTCGCCGGGCGTGAGCTGCTCCCACGCCCACAGGCGCAACAGCTCGGTGTCCTCCGCGCGCAGCCGCGCGAGCGCCTCGTGGAGGGCGTCGTGGCGGGGGCCGGGCTCCTCGATCCGCTCACGGGGCGGGTCGACGACCCCGAGCCGGCCGGACAGCACGCGCTGCCGGCGCGCGGAGCGCTCCGCGTTGGCCAGGCAGTACCGGGCCACGCCGTACGCCCAGGGCAGCGCGGGGTCCGGCACGTCGGCGAGACGACGCCAGCAGACCAGCAACGTCTCGGACAGGACGTCCTCGGCCGTCGCCGGGTCGGTACGCCGGGCCAGGAACCGTCTCAGCGGCTCGAGCAGCTCGTCGCGCACCAGTGCCTCGAAGCGGGCACGGTCCTCGGCAGTCCCCACGCCCCCACCGTGCCACACCGGCCACCGAGGACAGACGCACCAGGGCCCCGACCGTGACGGTCGGGGCCCTGGTGCTGTGCTTCTGGGCGACTCGTGGTCAGAAGTCCATGCCGCCCATGCCGCCGGAGGGGTCGCCACCCATGGGGGCGGCCTTCTCCGGCTTGTCGGCCACGACGGCCTCGGTGGTGAGGAACAGCGCGGCGATCGACGCGGCGTTCTGCAGCGCCGAGCGGGTGACCTTGGCCGGGTCGAGAATGCCCGCCTCGATCATGTCGACGTACTCGCCGGTGGCGGCGTTGAGACCGTGGCCCGGGGTCAGACCCCGCACCTTCTCCACCACGACGCCACCCTCGAGGCCGGCGTTGACGGCGATCTGCTTGAGCGGGGCCTCGGTGGCGGCACGCACGATGGCGGCGCCGGTGGCCTCGTCACCCGACAGGTCGAGCTTCTCGAACGCCGACTCGGCGGCCTGCAGCAGGGCGACGCCGCCTCCGGCGACGATGCCCTCCTCGACGGCAGCCTTCGCGTTGCGGACGGCGTCCTCGATCCGGTGCTTGCGCTCCTTGAGCTCGACCTCGGTGGCCGCGCCGACCTTGATGACGGCCACGCCGCCGGCCAGCTTGGCGAGACGCTCCTGGAGCTTCTCGCGGTCGTAGTCGGAGTCAGACTTCTCGATCTCGGCCCGGATCTGGTTGACCCGCCCGGCGATCTGGTCGGCGTCGCCGGAACCCTCGACGATGGTCGTCTCGTCCTTGGTGATGACGACCTTGCGGGCCTGGCCGAGCAGCTCGACGCCGGCGTTCTCCAGCTTCAGGCCGACCTCCTCGGAGATGACCTGGCCACCGGTGAGGATGGCGATGTCCTGGAGCATGGCCTTGCGGCGGTCACCGAAGCCCGGCGCCTTGACGGCCACGGACTTGAAGGTGCCCCGGATCTTGTTCACGACCAGCGTGGACAGCGCCTCGCCGTCGACGTCCTCGGCGAGGATCAGCAGCGGCTTGCCGGACTGCATGACCTTCTCCAGCAGCGGGAGCAGGTCCTTGACGCTGCTCACCTTGGAGTTGGCGATCAGGACGTAGGGGTCCTCCAGCACCGTCTCCATGCGCTCGGGGTCGGTGACGAAGTAGGCCGAGATGTAGCCCTTGTCGAACCGCATGCCCTCGGTCAGCTCGAGGTCGAGGCCGAACGTGTTCGACTCCTCGACGGTGATGACGCCTTCCTTGCCGACCTTGTCCATCGCCTCGGCGATGATCTCGCCGACGGTGGCGTCCGCGGCGGAGATCGACGCGGTGGCGGCGATCTGCTCCTTGGTCTCGACGTCCTTGGCCATGCCGAGCAGCTGCTCGGAGACGGCCTCGACGGCGGCCTCGATGCCCCGCTTGAGGCTCATCGGGTTGGCGCCGGCGGCGACGTTGCGGAGGCCCTCGCGGACCATGGCCTGGGCCAGGACGGTGGCCGTCGTCGTACCGTCACCGGCGACGTCGTCGGTCTTCTTCGCGACCTCCTTGACGAGCTCGGCACCGATCTTCTCGTACGGGTCCTCGAGCTCGATCTCCTTGGCGATGGAGACACCATCGTTGGTGATCGTGGGGGCGCCCCACTTCTTCTCGAGGACGACGTTGCGGCCCTTGGGACCGAGCGTGACCTTGACCGCGTCGGCGAGGGTGTTCATACCCCGCTCCAGCCCGCGGCGGGCCTCCTCGTTGAAAGCAATCAGCTTCGACATAACTCCTGGGATTTCCTTCTGGGAGTCTGGTGGATGACACGGTGGGTTGCCCGCGACGGACGGCCCGTCCGGAGCGGCGAACCCTGCTCGCCGACCGGGCGCGGACCTCAACGTCACCGCGTCCTGCAATTGGTCGTTCAGTTGTCACTCTCATGCTACGAGTGCCAGCCTCATGTTTAGCACTCGGGTGGGTCGAGTGCAAACGTCTCCTAGGCTGTGAGACGTGCACGAGACAGCCCTCCGGCACGGCCCGTACGGCGCCGTGGTGACCGCGATCGGTGGTGGGCTGCGCGCGCTGACCCACCAGGGCCGCGACCTGGTCCGCTCCTACGCCGCAGGCGAGCCGCGACCACGGTTCCGCGGCGCTCTCCTCGCCCCCTGGCCGAACCGGGTCGCCGACGGGCGCTACGAGTTCGACGGCGAGACCCACCGGCTGCCACTGACCGAGCCAGAGCGCGGCGCCGCGCTGCACGGCCTGGTCTGCGAGGAGCGGTTCGGGCTCGCGCAGCCGGACCCGGCGACGGCGGTCGCCACCCTCCGGCTCGCGCCGCGGCCCGGCTACCCCTTCGCCCCGGCGCTGCGGGCGACGTACCGGCTCGACGACGACGGCCTCACCACCACCGTGCACGTGACCAACACCGGGGATCGGCCGCTGCCGTGGGGCGCCGCCGGCCACCCCTACCTGGTGGCCGGCCACGGCGGCCGGGTCGACGGCTGGGTCCTGACGACACCCGCCACGTCCGTGCTGGAGGTGGACCGCGAACGGCTGCTGCCGTCCCGCCCGGAGGCAGGAGGACCGCGGTGGCGGCCGGTCGCGGGCACCGACCTCGACTTCACGGCCGCACGCCGGATCGGGGCCACCACCCTCGACGACGCCTTCACCGACCTGGCCGCCGGCGCCGACGGACTCGCGCGGGTCACGCTGGTCGACCCGGACACCGGGCTCGGCAGCGCGATGGTCTGGGATCCCGCGACGCTGCCCTGGCTGCAGCTCCACACGGCCGACCTGGCCGACGACCAGCCCGACGCGGACCAGAGCCGAGGCGGCCTCGCGGTCGAGCCGATGACCTGCCCGCCGGACGCGTTCGGCTCCGGCGTCGACCTGGTCGTGCTCGAGCCCGGGGAGACCCACGAGGTCGCGTGGACCGTCGCGGCGGTCAGCCCCCGGCGACCGCCGGGATGACGGACACCTGGGTGCCGTCGGGCGTGGGGGTGGCCAGGTTGTCGAGGAAGCGGACGTCGTCGTTGCCGACGTAGACGTTCACGAAGCGCCGCAGCTCGCCCTGCTCGTCGAGGATCCGGCCCTTGATGCCGGAGTAGCTCGCGTCGAGGTCGTCGAGCACGTCGGACAGCGTGGCACCGGCCGCGCTCACCTCGGACTCGCCGCCGGTGTAGGTGCGCAGGATGGTGGGGATGCGGACGGAGACGCTCATGGGGTCCTCTCTCTGCTCTGTGCTGGTGCCGGTCAGGCGATGCCGGTCGCGGTGAACGCGGCGTACGACGGCGGGATGGTCGCGGCCGGCCCGACCCGGTCGGAGACCGCGTCGAGGGTCTTCAGGCCCATGCCGGTGTTGATCACGACGGTCTCGAGGCTGGTGTCGAGCTGGCCGGTCTCGACGAGCTTCTTGAGCACCGCCACCGTCGTCCCGCCGGCGGTCTCGGTGAAGACGCCCTCGGTGCGGGCGAGCAGCAGGATGCCCTCGCGGACCTGCTCGTCGGTGACGTCCTCGACCGCGCCGCCGGAGCGCCGGCAGATGTCGAGCACGTAGATCCCGTCGGCGGGGTTGCCGATGGCCAGCGACTTGGCGATCGTGTCGGGCTTGACCGGGCGGATCACGTCGACCCCGGCCTTGAACGCCACGGACACCGGCGAGCAGCCCTCGGCCTGCGCGCCGTAGATCCGGTACGGCTTGGCCTCGACCAGACCGAGCGTGATCAGCTCCTGGAAGGCCTTGTCGACCTTGGTGAGCTGGGAGCCGGAGGCGACCGGGATCACGACCTGGTCGGGCAGCCGCCAGCCGAGCTGCTCGGCGATCTCGTAGCCCAGCGTCTTGGAGCCCTCGGCGTAGTAGGGGCGGACGTTGACGTTGACGAACGCCCAGCCCTCCTCCTCGCCGGCGATCTCCGAGGCGAGCTTGTTGACGTCGTCGTAGTTGCCCTCCACCGCCACCAGCGAGTCGGTGTAGACGGCGGAGTTGACCTGCTTCGCGTGCTCGAGGTCGCTCGGGATGAACACCACGGTCTTCATCCCGGCCCGGGCACCCGCGGCGGCGACGGCGTTGGCGAGGTTGCCGGTCGAGGGGCAGGCGAAGACCTTCGCGTGCAGCTCGCGGGCGGCGCTCAGGGCGCAGGCGACCACGCGGTCCTTGAAGGAGTTGGTGGGGTTCGTGGAGTCGTCCTTCACCCACAGCCTCTCCAGGCCGAGCTCGGCGGCGAGGTTCTTCGCCGGGAGCAGCCGGGTGAAGCCGGGCTCGGTGTTGGGCGACTCCTCGATGTCGGAGGGGACCGGCAGCAGCGCCTTGTAGCGCCAGATGTTGCTCGGGCCCGCCTCGATCTCGGCCCGGGTCACCGCCGGGAAGTCGTAGGCGACCTCGAGCGGCCCGAAGCACTCCGGACAGGCGTAGTGCGGGCCCAGCTCGACCTCGTGGCCGCACTCGCGGCAGGACAGGGCGGTGGCATGACCGAAGGCGCCCTCGCGGGTGCCGGTGGTCGCAGCGGTGGTGGTCGTGGCCTCGGCCAGGGATGCGCTCACGGAATCCTCCTCCTCATCTTCCCCGTGACGGCTCTCGCCACGGGCCGGAATTGGCACCGTCTCCACGACCATGGCGCTGGTGGTGCAGTCGTGGCGGTTGCCGGGACGTCGTCGGGCCGTTCCCTCAGTCCCTCTCGATGAGCTGTTCAGCACTGTACGGCGCTCGTCTCACGATGCGTCGCACGGTCCCGCATCGTGGATGCCGGCGCGGTGAGGTCAGCGGGCGGCGGCGGTGAATCGGCGCAGCAGCTCCAGGACGCCGTCGGGACCCGCGACCAGGACGTCGGCCCGGTCGGCGAGCGCGGACTCCTCCTCGGAGAGCGAGCAGACGAGCAGCGTGGGCATGCCGTCCTCGCGGAGCTGCTCGACCGCGTCGAACGCGTCGAGGTCGCCGAGGTCGTCGCCGGCGAAGAGGAAGCCGCCGGCCTCCTGCTCCTCGACCAGCGTGGTCACGGCCTGGCCCTTGCCCATGCCGGGCGAGCGGACCTCGATCACGTTGCGGCCGGGCTCGATGACCAGCCCGTGCCGGTCGGCCAGGGAGGAGAGCGGGTCCAGGAGGCGGTCACGGGCCGCACCGGGCTCGGGCAGCCGGCGGGTGTGCACGGCGACGGCGAGCCCCTTCTCCTCCACGAAGGCGTCGACCGCGTCGGCCCGGCGCAGCACCGAGGGCAGCTCGCGCTGGAAGGTCGAGAGCCCGTGCGGCGGGCGCGGGGAGATGACCCGGCGGTTGGTCGAGGACCAGCGCTCGTTGCCGTACTGGCCGAAGACGAAGAGCTCCTTGCCGTGGTCGCCGATCTCGGCCCCGACCTCGTCGAGGTCACCCAGGGCGAGCGCCTGCCGCGCCGGCCGGCCGGTGATCACCGCGACCGCGCGGACCACCTCGGCCAGGTCGACCAGCACCTCCGCGGCGCCGGGGTGGATGTGGGCCTGCGACGGCTCCTCGACGATCGGCGAGAGGACCCCGTCGAAGTCGAGCCCCACCACGGTCGCCGCGGCCGCGGCCACGAGGGCGTCGTACCGACGCTCCGCCTGGGGGGAGGTGAACTCCATGCGCCCATCCCACCACGCGGGGTGGGCGTGGGGTCAGGCGGCGTCGGCGTTGAGGACGACGGTGAGCCGGTCGAGCCGCATCGAGTCGATGGCCGGCATGGTGCGTCGGATGCCGAGGTCGAGGGCCAGCTGCCGGCCCGCCTCCTTCAGCCGCGCGGGGTAGTAGATCGTGGAGGTCGGGACGCTGCCGTGCCAGTTGTCCACGCCCACGACCTGCCAGCCGACGTCACCGGCGGTCCCGGCGTAGCGGTCGGCCAGCCCGGTGATCCCGGAGTTGTTGTAGACCTCGACGTAGACGTCGCCGCGGATGACCTTCTGCTTGATCGGCTGCACCTTGACGTCCTTCGGGAGGACCTGGGTGCTCGGGTCGGCCGACGGCTCGGGGTCCGAGGAGCGCGCCACCGTGGTGACCTCGCGCTCGGTCGGCTCCTCGCCCTGGGTCGCGACGTAGGCGATGCCCGCCATCGCGACCGCGATGATGCTCAGCATGGCGACCGGGGAGGGGAAGGCGACGCCGCGCTGGCTGCGCGTCACGACTAGACCTCGAAGCCGAGACGGCGCGCGGAGCGCTGGCGCTGGCGGGCCGAGCGCAGGCGGCGCAGGCGGCGGACCAGCAGCGGGTCGGCCTCGAGCGCCTCGGGACGGTCGATGAGGGCGTTGAGGACCTGGTAGTAGCGGGTGGACGACATGTCGAACTTCTCGCGGACGGCCGTCTCCTTGGCCCCGGCGTACTTCCACCAGTGGCGCTCGAACTCGAGGATCTCGCCGTCGCGGTCGCTCAGGCCCGGCTGCTCACCGGCCGGCTGGCCGTGGAGTGCGTTGGCGGCGTCCATGAGAGGTCTCCCTGCTCGATCCGTGGTCTCGGGTCCTGTACGGGGCCACTGTAGGCGACGAACCACAGCCGTGTCATTCGCTTCGGTGCGCGTCGGCCTCCTAGGGTCGAGGAGTGCCCGACACCCCGCTGGACCGCCCCGTCCGCTTCGGCATCCTGGCCACCGGCCGGATCGCCGCGAGCTTCGCCACCGACCTGCGCGAGGTCCCCGGCGCCGCCCTGGTCGCCGTGGGTTCGCGGAGCCCGGAGGGTGCCGCCGACTTCGTCGAGCGGTACGGCGCCGCCGACTGCCGCGCCCACGGGTCCTACGACGCGCTGCTGGCCGACGACGGGGTCGACGTCGTGTACGTCGCGTCCCCGCACACGCTGCACCTCGAGCACGCCCGCAGCGCGCTGGCCGCCGGTCGGCACGTGCTCTGCGAGAAGCCGCTGACGGTCACCCGCCGGGAGGCGGAGGCCCTGGTCGCGGCGGCCGTCGAGCACGACCGCTTCCTCATGGAGGCGATGTGGACCGCGTGCCACCCGGTCGTCCGCGCGGTCGTCGAGGGTCTGGCCGCCGGCCGGTTCGGCACGCCCCGCCAGGTCCACGCCGACCTCGGCTGGGTCGTGGACCGGCCCGCGGACGACCGGCTGGTCGACCCGGCGCTCGGTGCCGGCGCCCTGCTCGACCTCGGCATCTACCCCCTGACCCTGGCCGACCTGCTGCTCGGCCCGGTCACGGCGGTCGTGGCCACCGCCGACCTGGCGCCGTCCGGGATCGACCTCGACGTCGCGTTCGCGACCCGCCACGAGGGCGGCGGGCTGGGCGCGCTCACGGCGTCGATGACCGCGCACTCACCGCGCAGCGCGACCCTGGCCACCGACACCGGGCTGCTCGAGCTCCCGGCCGACTTCCACCACCCGCCGTACGCCCTCTGGCGGCCGCACGACGGCGAGCCCGTCCGGATCGAGGGCGTCGGACCGGTGCTGGGCACCGGGCTCGGCAACGAGGCGGCCGAGGTCGTGCGCTGCGTCCGGGCCGGCCTGCGCGAGAGCCCCCTGGTCCCCCACGCCCGGACGTTGCGCCTGATGGGCGTGATGGACGAGGTCCGCCGCCAGGTCGGGGTCGAGTACGAGGCCGACCATAGGGTGGAGGAGTGACTCCCTCCAGCCAGCTCGTGATCGTGGCCAACCGGCTCCCGGTCGACCGCGTCGAGCTCCCCGACGGCAGCCAGGGTTGGCGCCGGTCCCCCGGCGGGCTGGTCTCCGCCCTCGACCCGGTGATGCGCAGCAACGACGGGGTCTGGATCGGCTGGGCCGGCGGCACCGAGTCCGACCCGGAGCCCTTCGAGGACGACGGGCTGCGGCTGGTCCCCATCCCGCTCTCGGCCGAGGAGGTCGAGGAGTTCTACGAAGGCATGTCCAACGCGACCCTGTGGCCGATCTACCACGACGTGATCGCCAAGCCGGAGTTCCACCGCGAGTGGTGGGACAGCTACGTCGCGGTCAACCGCCGCTTCGCCGACAAGGCCGCACAGATCGCCGAGGAGGGCGCGACCGTCTGGGTGCACGACTACCAGCTCCAGCTGGTGCCGGCGATGCTCCGGGAGCTGCGGCCGGACCTGCTGATCGGCTTCTACCTCCACATCCCGTTCCCGCCCGCGGAGCTCTTCGCGCAGCTGCCGTGGCGGCGCCAGATCCTGGAGGGGCTGCTGGGCGCCGACCTGGTGGGTTTCCAGATGGCCGGCGGTGCCCAGAACTTCGTGCGGCTGGTCCGCCAGCGGGTCGGCCACAAGACCCACCGCGACCTGGTCTACCTGCCCGACGGCCGTGCGGTCCGCGCCGCCGCCTTCCCGATCTCGATCGACACCCAGGGCTTCGAGTCGCTGGCGCGCGAGCAGTCCGTCGTCGACCGGGCCGAGGAGATCCGGACCGCGGTGGGCAACCCGCGCAAGGTGTTCCTCGGCATCGACCGGCTCGACTACACCAAGGGGATCTTCGCCCGGCTCCGCTCCTTCGGCGAGCTGATCGCCGACGGCAGGATCGACGTCGAGGACGCCGTCTTCGTGCAGGTGGCGACGCCGTCCCGCGAGCGGGTCGAGCAGTACCGGATCCTGCGTGACGACATCGACCGGCTGGTCGGTCGGATCAACGGCGACCTCGGCCGGATCGGTCGCCCGGCGATCCACTACCTGCACTCCTCGTACCCGCGGGAGGAGATGGCCGCGCTCTACCGCGCCGCCGACATCATGGTCGTCACGCCCTACCGCGACGGCATGAACCTGGTCGCCAAGGAGTACGTCGCCTGCCGCTACGACGACGACGGCGCGCTCGTGCTGTCGGAGTTCGCCGGAGCGGCCGACGAGCTGCGGCAGGCGTGGTTGGTCAACCCCTACGACATCAACGGCATGAAGTCGGCGCTGCTCGACGCCTACCACGCGGACGACAGGGACCTCACCCGGCGGATGAAGGCGATGCGGAAGACCGTGCTGCGGCACGACGTGTCGGCGTGGGCGACCCGGTTCCTCGAGGGGCTGGCGGAGGTCACGCCCCACCGCAAGACCCCGCGCCCGACCTAGTGGGGCCGGGCGGTCACCCGGCGTGGTGGTGTGCCATCAGCCGGGTGATCTCCTCCCCGAGCCCGGGACCGACCCCACCCCAGCCCGGCTGGTAGCCGTAGGCCTCGCGCACCGAGCGGGAATCGACCAGCCCGTCGAGGACGTCGACGTCGTCGGAGGTGATCAGACCCGGGTGGGACACCCCGATCGCCTCGGAGACCTTGAGCAGGTCGCGGCGCATGGTCCGGACGTAGTTGGCGAGCCGGACGCTCTTGAGCGTCGGGTCGAGGCCGCGGACGTAGCGGGGGTTCTGGGTCGCCACGCCCACCGGGCAGTGGTCGGTGTGGCACTTCTGCGCCTGGATGCAGCCGATCGCGAGCATCGCCTCCCGTCCCACGGACACCATGTCGGCGCCGAGGGCGAAGGCGACCACGGCGTTCTCCGGGATACCGAGCTTGCCGGCGCCGATGAAGGTCACGTCGTCGGCCAGCCCGGCCTCGGCGAACCGACGGTAGACGTGGGAGAAGCCGATCCGGAACGGGTAGGAGACGCTGTCGGCGAAGATCATCGGCGCCGCACCGGTGCCACCCTCGCCCCCGTCGACGTTCACGAAGTCGACGCCGCGCTGCCGGCCCGCCATCTGCTCGACGAGGTGGTCCCAGAACTCCTCGTTGCCCACGGCCGACTTGATGCCGACCGGCAGGCCGGTCTCGGCGGCGACCATCTCCACGAAGTCGAGCATCGAGTCGACGTCGTGGAAGGCGGCGTGGCGGCTGGGTGAGGCGCAGTCGACCCCGGGCTCGATGCCGCGGATGGCGGCGATCTCCTCGCTGACCTTGGCAGCCGGGCAACATCCCACCCAGGCCCGGCTTGGCCCCCTGCGACAGCTTGATCTCGATCGCCTTCACCGGCGCCGAGGCGACGGTGTCCTTGAGCCGGGCCAGGTCGAACCCGCCCTCGGGGTTGCGGCAGCCGAAGTACGCCGTCCCGATCTGGAAGATCAGGTCACCGCCGTTGCGGTGGTAGGGCGAGATCGCGCCCTCGCCGGTGTTCTGGAGGCAGCCGGCGATCGCCGCGCCCTTGTTGAGCGCCTCGACCGCGTTGCGTGAGAGGGCACCGAAGCTCATGCCCGACACGTTGATCACCGACTGCGGGCGGAACGCGTGGGTCCGGCCGCGGGGACCCCCGAGCACCTTGGCCGAGGGCAGCACGACGTCCTCGTGGGCATGGGAGGCGGTCGGCGCCCCCTCCCCGGCGAACGTGCGGTGCTTGATGATCGGGTAGCCGCTGGCGTTCTCGAAGTCGTTGTCGGTGCCGAACCCGAAGTAGTTGTTCTCCAGCTTGGAGCTCGCATAGACCCATCGCCGCTGGTCGCGGCTGAAGGGCCGCTCCTCGTCGTTGGACGTGACGATGTACTGCCGCAGCTCGGGCCCGAACCGCTCGAGCTGGTAACGCAGGTGCCCCACGACGGGGAAGTTGCGGCGGATGGCGTGCTGCTTCTGGGTGAGGTCCCGCGCCGCGACCGCCCCGAGGGCGGCAACCGCGACGGCGCCGACGCGCTGCCACTTCATGGGTCCGGTTCTAGTGCTCGGGACACCCCCGTGTCGAGGACGGGGTACTTTTCGGACCATGGATCTGGTCCCGAAGCCCGACCAGGTCGTCTCGGCCGCCAGCAACGTGGCCCACATGGTCCTCTACGGCGGCCTGGCCGACCTGCGACCGATGCCGCGCACCCTGATCGACGAGGGCACGCTGCGCGAGGTCTACCACTACCGACCGGCCGCGACGGTCCGCGAGCAGGGCGACCCCGTCCTGCTGGTGACGCCGCTGGCCGCGCCCTCGCTGTGCTTCGACCTGCGGCGCGGCTGCTCGCTGGTCGAGCACTTCGTGACGCAGGGCCGCGCCACCTACCTCGTGGAGTACGGCGAGGTCTCGTTCAAGGACCGCAACCTCGGCATGGAGCACTGGGTCGACGAGGTCGTGCCGGCCGCCGTCCGCGCCGTCTCCGAGCACGCCGGCGGCCGCCCCGTCCACGTGATCGGCTGGTCGCTCGGCGGCATCTTCTCGCTGCTGACCGCCGCCGACTCACCGAACCTCCCGATCGCGTCGGTGGCCGTGCTCGGCTCGCCGATCGACGTCACCCGGGTGCCGCTCGTCGCGCCGCTGCGGCCGCTGCTGCACCTGAACGTGCTCCAGGGCCGGGGCGCGATCACCCGGGCCTACCAGGCGATGGGCGGGGCGCCGAAGCCGCTGGTCCGCTGGGCCTTCCAGCTCTCGTCGTTCCAGAAGCTGGTCACCAAGCCGCTCGCCCTGGCGCAGAACCTCGACGACACCGACTTCCTCGCCCAGATCGAGGCCGTCGACCGCTTCACCGACAACATGATCGCCTACCCGGGCCGGACCTTCGGGCAGCTCTACCACCGCTTCGTGAAGGGCAACGCCCTCGTCGACGGCGAGCTCGACCTCGACGACCGCACCATCCGCCTCGCCGACGTCACGGCGCCGGTGCTGGTCTTCGGCGGCGCCACCGACGGCATCGCGCCGATCCCCGCCGTGAAGGCCGTGGTCCCCTTGCTCACCGCCTCCCGCGAGGTCCGGTTCGAGGTCGTTCCCGGCGGCCACCTCGGCATGCTCACCGGCCGCGCCGCCCGCGGCACGACCTGGCAGGTCATGGACGAGTGGATCGACCAGTGGGCCTCGGACCCCGCCGACGGCGAGCGGCCCGACGACGGGCCGGACATCGGCGCCAACCCCCGCCGCCGCTACGGCTCCGCCGGGTCCCGCTCGCTGGCGCCCTGAACGAGACCCGGCCGCTAGCGTGACGGCATGAGCCCCCTGGAGTCGCTCGTCGAGCGGGGACTGGTCGCGGCCGACTGGGCGGCGGCGCTGGCCCCGGTCGAGGACCGGATCGCGGCGATGGGCAGGTTCCTGCGCGAGGAGGTGGCGGCGGGACGGCAGTACCTGCCCGCCGGCGACCACGTGCTGCGAGCGTTCCGACGCCCGCTCGCCGACGTCAGGGTGCTCGTGGTCGGCCAGGACCCCTATCCCACGCCCGGCCACCCGATCGGACTGAGCTTCGCCGTCGCCCGCGACGTGTGGCCGATCCCGGCGAGCCTGCGCAACATCTACGTCGAGCTGCGCGACGACCTGGGCGTCGTACCGCCGAAGCACGGCGACCTCACCGCGTGGGCGGACCAGGGCGTGATGCTGCTCAACCGGGTGCTGACGGTGCGGCCCGGCGAGTCCGCCAGCCATCGTGGCCGGGGCTGGGAGGAGGTCACGGAGTGCGCGATCCGCGCCCTCGCGGCGCGCGGCGGACCGCTGGCCGCGATCCTCTGGGGCCGCGACGCGCAGTCGCTCAAGCCGCTGCTCGCGCCGGTGCCGTGGGTCGAGTCGGTCCACCCGTCACCGCTGTCGGCCCACCGCGGATTCTTCGGGTCGCGGCCCTTCAGCCGGGTCGACCGGTTGCTCGAGGAGCAGGGCGGCACGGCGGTCGACTGGACGCAGGGCTGGGAATGAACTTGAATCTTGAACTAGTATGAGGACGTGACCATGCGCATGCCTGCCCTCTACCTCGGCCACGGGGCCCCGCCGCTCCTCGATGACCCCCTCTGGTCCGGCCAGCTCGCCGCGTGGGCGGCCGACCTGCCGCGCCCGCGGGCCATCCTCATCGTCAGCGCCCACTGGGAGTCCGCACCGGTGATGCTCAGCGCCAGCCGGGCACCGCTGGTCTACGACTTCGGCGGCTTCGCCCCGCGGTACTACCAGGAGACCTACGAGACGCCGGACGCCACCGCGCTGGCCCAGCGGGTCGCGGCGATGATGCCGGACAGCGAGCCGGTCCACCAGCACGCCTCCCGCGGTCTCGACCACGGCGCGTGGGTGCCGCTGAAGATCATGTACCCCGACGCCGACATCCCGGTGCTCCAGATGTCGCTGCCGACCTCTGACCCGGTCCGGCTGATGGCGCTCGGTGAGCGGCTGCGCCCGCTGCGCGACGAAGGGGTGCTGATCATCGGCTCCGGCTTCCTCACCCACGGGCTGCCGTTCCTCACGGAGTTCCGGATCGAGGCCGAGGCCCCGGGCTGGTCACGCGACTTCGACGCGTGGGCCGGCGAGGCGCTCGCGCGCGGCGACGTCGACGCCCTCGCGGCGTACACCTCGCAGGCCCCGGGCATGCCGTACGCACACCCGACCGTCGAGCACTACACCCCGCTCTTCGTCACCCTCGGTGCCGCCACCACCCCCGACGAGCCGGGGACCCAGGTCATCGACGGCTTCTGGATGGGTCTGTCGAAGCGGAGCCTGCAGGTCGCCTGACCTGACCCTTCAGCCGCGGGTCACCTCGTCGAGGGCGACCAGGTCCTCGGCGGTCGGCCTCCAGCGCATCGCGGCCGCGTTCGTGCGCACCTGCTCGCCCGCAGTGGCGCCGGCGATGACCGAGCCCACGGTCGGCTGGGCGGCGAGCCCGGCGATCGCGACGTCGAGGACGGACAGGTCGCGCTCCGCGGCGTACGCCGTCAGCGCCTCGATCCGGTCCCAGTCGGCCTTCTGCAGCCACTGGGCGCGGCTCGGGTCGAGCACGGCACGGGAGCCCTCCGGGGCGTCCTGGCCGCGGGCGTACTTCCCGGTCAGCAGGCCGTACTCGAGCGGGAAGAACGGCAGCACGCCGAGCCCGAACTGCTCGCACGCCGGCACCACCTCCTCCTCGATCGACCGGTCGAGGAGCGAGTAGCGGTTCTGGACGGAGACGAACCGCTCGAACCCGCCGGTGCGCGCCGTCCAGTCGGCGTCGGCGACCTGCCAGCCGGCCATGTTGGACGCCCCGACGTAGCGGACCTTGCCGTCGCGGACGAGGTCGGTGAGCGCGGAGAGCGTCTCCTCGATCGGCGTGATGTCGTCGGGGACGTGGAGCTGGTAGAGGTCGAGGTGGTCGGTGCGCAGCCGGCGCAGCGATGCCTCGACCGCACGGACGACGTAGCGGCGCGAGCCGTGCGCGTCGCGGTCGTTCCCGGCCAGCGCGCGCATGCCCATGCCGAACTTCGTGGCGAGCACGAACTCGTCGCGCTGGCCGGCCAGCGCCTGCCCGAGCAGCTCCTCCGAGCCGCCCGGCGGATCGCCGTAGGCGTCGGCGGTGTCGAGGAACGTGACGCCGGTGTCGCGGGCGGCGGCGAGGATGTCCTTCACCCCCTCGAGGTCGACGCGGCGGCTGAAGGCGTTGCAGCCGATGCCGACCGCGCTGACCATCAGTCCTGAGTCACCCAGCGGGCGGTGGTCCATCTCGATGTCGCTGCTCACACCGACGAGCCTACGATCGGGCCGTGCGCATCCTGTCGATCCAGTCCCACGTCGCCTACGGCCACGTCGGCAACTCCGCCGCAGTGTTCCCGCTCCAGCGCCTCGGCCACGAGGTCTGGCCCGTGCTGACCGTCAACTTCTCCAACCACACCGGGTACGGCGACTGGCGCGGGCCGCTCCTCTCCCCCGCCGACGTGACCGACGTGATCACCGGCGTGGAGGAGCGCGGCGCCTTCACCGCCTGTGACGCCGTGCTGTCGGGCTACCAGGGCAGCCCCGCCATCGCCGAGGTCATCGTCGACGCGGTCCGCCGGGTGAAGGCGGCGAACCCCGCCGCGACGTACACCTGCGACCCGGTGATGGGGAACGCCACGTCCGGGTGCTTCGTGGACCCGGAGATCCCGCCGATCATCCGCGAGCAGGTCGTGCCGGTGGCCGACATCCTCACGCCCAACCAGTTCGAGCTCGGCTTCCTCACCGGCACCGACCCGCACTCCCTGGACGAGGTGCTCGCCAGCGCCGACGCCGCCCGTGCGATGGGGCCCTCCACGATCCTGGTCACCAGTGTCGAGACCGGCGACGACACGATCGGCCTGATGGCCGTCGACGACGAGGGCGCGTGGCTGGTCGAGACGCCGATGCTGCCGATGAAGGCCAACGGCTCCGGCGACCTCACCGCAGCCCTCTTCACCGCCCACCTCCACGAGACCGGCTCCGCCGAGCGCGCCGTCGCCCGCACCGTCTCCTCCGTGTACGCCGTGCTGCAGGCGACCCTCGACTCCGGCGAGCGCGAGCTGCGCCTGGTCGCCGCCCAGGACGCGATCGCCCACCCGGCCGAGGAGTTCGAGGTGCGTCGCGTCCGCTGAGGTCACGCTCTCGTTCCACGGCCGGGTGCACCGCCACCTAGGATGGCGCCGGTCCCGCCGGTGTAGCTCAGTTGGTAGAGCGTTCCCCTTGTAAGGGAGATGTCGCAGGTTCGACTCCTGTCACCGGCTCCAGCTCAGTGTCGGTGGCCGCGGCTGACGTCGACGCATGAGGCTGTGCGAAGGCTGTGGCGCCGAGCTCCTGAGGCGGTCGCAACGACTGTTCTGCAGCGTCGCCTGCCAGCAGCGCCAGCGCCAGGAGCTCGCCGTCCAACCACCGCGACAACCTCCGTCTGGTCTGTCCGAACTGCGACTCACAGCTACCGACCTACAAGAGCCGGAACCGCGGTCGGGGCCGGCACCTCCGCCGCCAGAGGTACGCCGACGGCCGCTCCTACTGATCGGTCGGAGCCTCGCGTCACGGCCACGACGCGGCACACCTAGGCTCGTCCCGTGACCTCTGTCGACGACTGGCCCGCGCTGGCCGCCCTCGCCGACCACTTCGGCGTCTCCCGCGAGTACTGGGACTGGCAGGGCCACCACGTCCGGGTGCCGGTGTCGACGGTGCAGGCGCTGCTGGGGGCGCTGGACGTGGACGCGACGACCGAGGAATCGGTCGACGAGGCGCTGATCGCCCTCGACGAGGCGCCCTGGCGGCGAATGCTGCCCGCCGTGACGGTCGGGCGTGTGGGCCACGAGCTGGTCGTGATCGCGCACGTCGAGCACGGTCGGTCGCTGACGGTCGAGGTCCTCACCGAGGACGGCGCCGTCGCCGGCGCCCGCCAGGTCGACCACCACGCCGAGCCGCGCACCGTCGACGGCTCGCTCGTGGGCGAGGCCGCGTTCCTGCTGCCCGCCGACCTGCCCGCCGGCTACCACCGGCTGCGCGCGACGAGTGGCGACCGGACCGAGGAGGGGCTGCTGGTCACCGCGCCCGACCACCTCACCCTGCCGCCGCAGCTGGCGCCCCAGGTCTGGGGCCTGATGACCCAGCTCTACTCCGTGCGCTCGCGGCAGTCGTGGGGAGTCGGCGACCTCGGCGACCTCGCGACCCTGACGTCGTGGGGTGCCGACCTCGGCGCCGACTTCGTGCTGGTCAACCCCCTGCACGCCGCCGAGCCGGTGCCGCCGATCGAGGACTCGCCGTACCTGCCGACCTCCCGGCGCTACCTCAACCCGCTCTACGTCCGGGTCACCGACCTGCCCGAGTACGCCGCCCTCGCGCCCCGCGACCGCCAGCGCGTCGACGCCCTCGGGACCGGCCCCTTCGACGACGCCGACGGCCTGATCGACCGGCAGGCGTCGTACGCCGCGAAGCTGTCGGCGCTCGACCTGCTCCACGCCGTCCCCCGGACCCCGGACCGCGAGGCCGCGCACGCCGCGTTCGTCGACCGCGAGGGTCCCGAGCTCCGCCAGTTCGCGACCTGGTGCGCGCTGGCCGAGGACCTCGCCGGCGAGGAGTGGCCCGACGACCTCCGCGACCCGTCGTCGACCGGCGTGGCCGCAGCGGCGGACCGCCTGGCCGACCGGGTCGACTTCTTCGTCTGGCTCCAGTGGGTCACCGACGAGCAGCTCGCGCGCGCCCAGCAGGCCGCGCTCGACGCCGGCATGGACATCGGGCTGGTGACCGACCTCGCGGTCGGCGTGCACCCGGCCGGTGCCGAGGTCTGGACGCTCGGGCCGGCACTCGCCCGCGGCGTCACGGTCGGCGCACCGCCGGACGCGTTCAACCAGCTCGGCCAGGACTGGTCCCAGCCACCGTGGCGCCCCGACGTGCTGGCCGAGCTCGGCTACGCGCCGTACCGCGCCGTCATCCGGGCCGCCCTGCGGCACGCGGGCGGGCTCCGGATCGACCACGTGATGGGGCTGTTCCGGCTCTGGTGCATCCCGGCGGGCGCCACCGCCGCGGAGGGCGCCTACCTCCGCTACGACCACGAGGCGATGGTCTCGATCCTGCTGCTCGAGGCCGAGCGCGCCGGCGCGTTCGTCGTCGGCGAGGACCTCGGCGTCGTCGAGCCCTTCGTCCGCGACTACCTCGCCGGCCGCGGCGTGCTGGGCACCTCGATCCTCTGGTTCGAGACCGACGGCGACCAGCTCCGGCCACCCGAGACGTGGCGCGAGCTGTGCCTCGCCTCGGTCACCACGCACGACCTGCCGCCGACCGCCGGCTACCTCGCGGGCGAGCACGTCCGGCTCCGCGACCGGCTCGGCCTGCTCACCCGCTCGGTCGACGAGGAGCTCGAGGTCAGCCTCCGCGAGCGTGAGACCTTCCTCGCCGAGCTGCGCGAGCGCGGCCTGATCGGCGCCGACGCCGGCGAGGAGGAGACCGTCGAGGCGCTGCACGCCCTGCTGACCCGCTCCCCCAGCCGGCTGCTGGGCGTCAGCGTGACGGACCTGGTCGGGGACCGGCGGACCCAGAACCAGCCGGGCACCCACCGCGAGTACCCCAACTGGCGGGTGCCGCTCACCGGCCCCGACGGCGCCGACCTCGTCCTCGAGGACCTCCCCGCGTCCACGCGCGCGCAGGCCCTCGCCGCGCGCCTGCGCACCCCCTAGTTGGTTTCGACGCGCGGCCGCGACCTCACAGGTTCGGACGCGCGCTTGCTCAACCTCCCGCCACACGCCGTGCGCTCCTCCGTCGCACCCGGCTAGTGTCGTGACATGGCCCTCCGGATCGTGGCCAGCCGCCCGGACCCCGCGATCGTCACCCTCCCCTGGTCGACCCCGCTGGAGGAGTGGAGCGACGAGTACGTCGTCCCCCTCCCGCGCGGCCTGTCGCGCCACGTCGTGCGGATCGTGCGGCTCAAGGACCGGGTCTACGCGGTCAAGGAGACCGTCGAGGAGATCGCGTTCCGCGAGTACCGGCTGCTGCGCGACCTCCAGCGGATGGGGCTGCCCGCGGTCGTGCCGCAGGGCGTGGTCACCGGCCGCGAGGACGACGACGACGAGGACCTGCCCGCCGCGCTGCTCACCGAGCACCTGCGCTTCTCGCTCCCCTACCGCAGCCTCTTCTCCCACGGCCTGTCCGCCGACAGCCTGCCGTCGCTGGTCGATGCGCTCGTGGTGCTGCTGGTCCGCCTCCACCTCGCGGAGTTCTACTGGGGCGACGTCTCGCTCTCCAACGTGCTCTTCCGACGCAGCGCCGGCGGCTTCGCGGCGTACCTCGTGGACGCGGAGACCGGCGAGCTCCAGCCGCAGCTGTCGGGCACCATGCGCGAGTACGACGTCCGGGTCGGCTGCGAGAACGTCTACGCCGAGCTGCTCGACCTCCAGGCCAGCGGCGCACTCGACGAGTCGGTGGACGCGTGGGAGATCGTGGAGCTGATCGAGACCCGCTACGCCGCGCTGTGGACCGAGCTGACCCAGGAGGAGGAGTTCCCCTCCGGCGAGATGTGGCGGATCGAGCAGCGCATCGAGCGGCTCAACGACCTCGGCTTCGACGTCGAGGAGCTCGACATCGTCACCGACTTCGACGGCGACCAGATCCGGATCCAGCCGCGCGTCGTCGAGCTCGGCCACCACAGCCGCGAGCTCCGCGGCCTCACCGGCATGTACGCCGAGGAGGCCCAGGCCCGCCGGATGCTCAACGACATCGCGGCGTACACGGCCGCCATGGACCTCGGCCGCGAGGACCGCGCGCTGGTCGCGAACCGGTGGCTGAACGACGTCTACGAGCCGCTGATGGCGATGGTGCCGCCGGAGGCGCGCGGCAGGCTCGAACCGGCCGAGATCTTCCACGAGCTGCTCGTGCACCGGTGGTACCTCTCCGAGCGGGCCGACCGCGAGGTCAGCCTCGTGGACACCGCCCGCGACTACATCGACACCGTGCTCGCCACCAAGCCGGAGGAGGCGGTCGCCGCCCCCGAGGTCGAACCCGACGCGACGCCCGAGGTCGAGCCGGATAGTCCCTAACAGGACGGTTGCTGGGCCCGGCGTGTCGCGACAGTTCCGTTAGGGACTATCCGAGATGGGGTCCGAGACGGGGTCCAGCTCGTCGTACGCGCCCACCACGAAGCTGCCGTTGGTCTGCAGGGTGATCGCCTGGATGCCGACGGGGCGGCCGTCGCGGTAGGTGATCAGCGAGACCATGGCGTCGCGCCGCGGCTTGCTGCCGATCGCGATGGCGTACGCCGCGCCGCCGGTCGTCCCGGTGGTGTAGGAGTAGCCGACCCGGCCGTCCTCGGACTCGATCCGGGTGGGCCCGATCTTCACGTGCACGTGGCCGCCGACGACCAGGTCGACGCAGCCCTGCTCGAGCGCCGCCCGGGCGAGGTTGGCGTCGTGGACCAGCACGGTGGAGACCCGCTCGTCGGCCGCGCAGAGCGACTCGCTGAAGCGCGCACCGACCTCGGTGAAGCTGAGCCCGGACTCGTCGCGCCAGTTGCCCAGCCCGCTGGAGCGCGGGTCCGGGATGCCGGCGAGCGGCCCGCCGCCCGGCCCCTCGACCACGTCGTCGTCGAGCACCGTCCAGCCGAGCCGGTCGAGGTAGTCACCGACGAAGGAGCCGGCGTCGTGGTTGCCGGTCACCGCGAACCGGTCGTAGCCGTCGCCGAAGGCCGAGTCGAGCGAGTCGAGGGAGAAGGCCTCCCACGGCGACCCGGTCGAGGTGTCGTCGCCGGCGTCGAGCACGACCGTGGCCCCGGCCCGGTCACCGATCGCGCGGGCGACCCGGTCCATCCCGATGTTGTCGTGCCGGTCCGAGACGAGCACCGCGACGGTCTCGTCGTCGCCGGGCTGGCGCAGCTCGAGCTCGCCGGCCTGCTCCGCGGCGGCGTCGTAGAAGTCGGTGGACTTCTGGTAGGTCGAGATCGCTGACTCCACGAGTCGGCGGGTGTCGAAGGCGGTGGGGTCGCTGCGGATCTCGACGGCGGCGGCCGCCTCCGGCACCGGGACACCGTCGCCGAGGAAGTGCGGCAGCGTCAGCCAGTTCTGCTCGGACTCGACGGACTCGACCGTCTCGGGGTCGACGGCCCAGGGCTCCCAGACCAGCACCCCCGCCGCCACGACGCCGACGAGCGCGACCGCGCCGACCCGGCGGCGCGAGCCCACGGCGAGCTGGCGTCGGCGCTCCGCGCCGACCAGCACCCACACCGCGACCGGCACGAGCCCGACCAGCGCCCCGCGCAGCGCCGCGTCGTACGCCATGTCGGCGACGGCACCCTCGACGCGCTCGACCGAGCCTTCTGGCTGGCTGGCGATCAGGGCGTAGCGCTCGACGAGCTCGGCAGTCGTGGTCGCGGTGGTCTTGCCGAGGGTGATCTCGACGCCGAGTCGGCGCCCGGCGTCCACCCGCAGGTCGGGCAGCACGGGCCCGGTGCGGACCGTGACCCAGCCGTCGAGGGTGGGCCGGATGACCGTGTCGTGGCTGGCCACGACGACGTCACGCTGGGAGGACAGGAAGAACCCGAAACCCGCCGGCGCGGAGACCACCACCCACACCGCGGTCAGGACGAGGCCGCGGAGCAGGGACGTGGCACCCGGCCGATTCATCTTGACCCGCGGGCATGCGCGATCGCGTAGAGGGTCACCGAGGCGGCGACGCCGGCGTTGAGCGACTCCAGGTCGTTGGCCATCGGGATCGAGACCAGCTGGTCACAGGTCTCGGCCACCAACCGCGACAGCCCGCCGCCCTCCGCGCCGACCACGAGGACCAGGGGCCCGTCGGCGAGTCCGTCGGGGCCGACCAGCTCGGGCAGCGACACGTCGCCGTCGGCGGCCAGCCCCACGACCATGCAGCCCGCCTCCTGGTAGGCCTTCAGCTGCCGGGTCAGGTTCACGGTCTGCGCCACCGGGATCCGGGCCGCCGCACCGGCGCTGGTCTTCCAGGCCGAGGCCGTCATGCCCGCGGCGCGCCGCTCGGGGATGACCACGCCGTGGGCGCCGAAGCCGGACGCGCTGCGCACGACCGCGCCGAGGTTGCGCGGGTCGGTGACCGAGTCGAGCATCACGATGAGCGCCGGCTCCCGGGCCTCCTCGGCACGGGCGAGCAGGTCGTCGGCGTGGGCGTACTCGTACGACGGGATCCGCGCGGCCAGCCCCTGGTGCGCGGCGCCGTCGGTGTTGCGGTCGAGCTCGTTGCGGGTGACCTCGAGCAGGCTGATGCCCTGCTCGGCGGCGAGCTTGAACGCCTCGCGCAGCCGGGCGTCGCGCTCGGCACCCTCCGCGACGTAGACGCCCGAGATCGGGATGCCCGCGCGCAGCGCCTCGACGACGGAGTTGCGTCCGGCGATCCACTCGGCGTCGGTCGAGGTCTTGCGGCGCGGCTTGCTGTGCTGCTTGTCGGCGCGCTGCTTGGCCTTGTACGCCTGGTGGTAGGGCCGGTCCTTCGCCTTGGGCGTGGGGCCCTTGCCCTCCAGACCACGCTTGACCCGACCGCCGGACCCGGCGGTCGGCTTCTTCGACGTCTTGCGGATCGAGCCCTTGCGTTGGCTGTTCCCGGGCATCACACGCTCCACTTCGGTCCGTCGGGGGTGTCCTCGATCTCGACGCCGGCGGCCTTGAGCCGGTCGCGGATCGCATCGGCGCGCGACCAGTCCCGGTCGGCGCGCGCCTGCGCACGCTCCTCCAGGAGGCCCTGCACCAGGGCGTCGACGACGCCGGTGAGCGCGTCGTCGCCGCGGTGGTGGCGAAGTCCTCCGGGCTCAACCCGAGCACGCCGAGCATCGCCAGCACCGCGCCCGCGGGGCCCTCCGCCGACTCGCCCGCGGCGAGCAACCGGTTGCCCTCACGGACGTGCTCGTGCACCACCGCGACCGCCGCGGGGGTGCCGAGGTCGTCGTCCATGGCCGCGGCGAACTCGGGCGGCACCTCACCGATCGCCACCTCACCCACGCGCTCGAGGAAGGACTCGATCCGGCGGAAGCGCCGCAGCCGCGTCGTCCAGCGCCTCGAAGGAGAACTCGACGTGCGAGCGGTAGTGGGCGCTGACCATGTAGTAGCGCAGCTCGATCCCGCGCACCCGCTCCAGCACGTTGGGCACCAGCAGGGAGTTGCCGAGCGACTTGCTCATCTTCTCGCCGGCGGTGGTGATCCACGCGTTGTGCAGCCAGTACGACGCGAACGCGTCGCCGGCCGCGCGGGACTGGGCCTGCTCGTTCTCGTGGTGGGGGAAGCGCAGGTCGACGCCGCCACCGTGGATGTCGAAGGCCGGGCCGAGGTACTTGCGCGCCATCGCCGAGCACTCGATGTGCCAGCCGGGCCGGCCGCGGCCGTACGCCGAGGGCCAGGACGCGGTCTCCGGCTCGGAGGACTTGGCGCCCTTCCAGAGCGCGAAGTCGCGCGGGTCGCGCTTGCCGCGCGGGTCGGCGTCGCCGGCGGGCTCCATGTCGTCGAGGCTCTGCCGCGTCAGCTCGCCGTACTGCGGCCAGGAGCGGACGTCGAAGTAGACGTCGCCGGAGCCGTCGTCCGCGGCGTACGCGTGACCGGCCTCGACCAGCCGCCCGATCAGCTCGAGGATCTCGGGCACGTGGCCGGTCGCGCCCGGCTCGTAGGTCGGGCGCTGCACGTTGATCGAGGCCAGCACGCTGTCGAGCTCGTGGTGCATCTGCTGCGCCAGCTCGTACCAGTGGAGGCCCCGCTCGGCGGCCTTGGCGAGGATCTTGTCGTCGATGTCGGTGACGTTGCGGATGAAGTCGACCGTGTAGCCCCGGTGCACCAGCCAGCGCCGCAGCACGTCGAAGTTCACCGCCGAGCGCACGTGCCCCACGTGCGGCTCCGACTGCACCGTGAGGCCGCAGACGTAGATGCTCGCGCGGCCGTCCCGGAGCGGGACGAAGCGCGGACGTCGCGGGTCGCGGTGTCGTGGAGGCGGAGGGTCACCCGGCGATTCTAGGGAACCCGGGGTACGGACCCCGCATCGAGAGATCGTGTGACTCGTGGGACAGGAGTGACGAGGCGCCGTACCCTCGACAGGGTGTTCCGACGAGCCCTCCCCCTCCTCGTGCTCGCGCTGGTCGCTCCCCTGACCGCCGCCGCGCCCGCCCATGCCGCCAGCCCGCGCAAGATCTCCTACGCCGAGTGGCGGCAGGGCGACCTCGACGCCGGCACCTTCCAGGGCACCGAGCTGCGCCGGGGACGGGTCCGGATCGCAGACCCGATCGACACCCGCACCACCGGTGGCACGAGCGTACGACCTCGGCCGTTGGGTCTCGCCGTGGCGCGAGCCGGGCTTCGCCCTCACCGAGCTGATCGCCTCCTGGACCGCCCGGACGCCCGGCAACAGCCTGGTCGAGGTGCAGGTCCGCGGCCGGGCTCCCGGCGGTCGGCTGACCAGCTGGGACACGCTCGCCCGCTGGGCCGACTCCGACGCCCACGTCGACCGGGCGTCGGTCCCCGGCCAGGGCGACGACCTCGCCGACGTCAACGTCGACACCTGGCAGGTGCCCGACGGCGCGGTCGCCTGGCAGCTGCGCGTCGTGCTGCTCCGCGCCGGCGACGCCGTGCCGACGCTGCGTGCGGTCGGGGCCATGGCCTCCCGGCTCCCCGACGTCTCCGGCGTCACCACCTCCGAGCCGGGCGTCGCCTCGGGCCGGACCACGTCGTGCTGGACGTCCCGCGCTACTCCCAGATGGTCCACTCCGGCCACTACCCGCAGTGGGGCGGTGGCGGCCAGGCGTGGTGCTCGCCGACGTCGACGTCGATGGTGCTCGGCTACTACGACGCGCTGCCGCGGCGGAAGGCCTACGCCTGGGTCGGCGCAGACCACCCGCAGCCCTGGGTCGACCTCGCCGCGCGCTCGACGTACGACCACTCCTACGAGGGCACCGGCAACTGGCCGTTCAACACCGCGTACGCCGCGCCGCTGGCGGGCGGGCCGAGCTTCGTCACGCGGCTGCGGAGCCTGCGCGAGGCCGAGCGGTTGGTGAAGGCCGGCATCCCGGTCATCGCCTCCATCTCCTTCGGCAGCGGCGAGCTCACCGGTGCCCCCATCTCCGCCTCGAACGGCCACCTGCTGGTCATCGCCGGCTTCACCCGCGAGGGCGACGTGGTCGTCAACGACCCGGCCGCGTCCCGCAGCAGCGGGGTCCGCCGGACCTACGACCGCGGCCAGTTCGAGGACGCGTGGCTGCCGACGTCCGGGGGCCTGGTCTACGTCGTCACCGACGCCGACCACCCCCTGCCCGCCAGTCCCACCGGCGGTTGGTGAGGCTCAGCCGCCGCTGAACTCGACGCGGTGCCAGCCGGTGGCGCCGTCGGGGACGACGTAGCGCTCGGTGCCGGTCTGCACCTCACCGGCCTTGCTGGTCGCGCGGACCTGGAGCACGTGGTCGCCGGACGCGACGTCGACGGTGCCGGCCCACTGGACCCAGGTGTCGTCCGTGCGCGTCGCCGCGATCTCGACGGGCTGCCACTCACCACCGTCGAGCTGGACCTCCACGCCCTCGATCCCCACGTGCTGCTGCCAGGCCACCCCGCCCACCCGGAGCTGGCCGGGCTCGACGTCCTGGCCCGGGCGCGGCACGTCGATCCGCGAGGCGAGCCGGACCGGGGCCTGCTCGGCCCAGCCCTTGGTCGTCCAGTACGCCTCGAAATTCTCGAAGCGGGTGACCTCGATGTCGACCAGCCACTTGGTGGCCGAGACGAAGCCGTAGAGCCCGGGCACGAGCGTCCGCACCGGGAAGCCGTGCTCGACCGGCAGCGGGCGGCCGTTCATGGCCAGCGCCAGCATCGCGTCACGTCCGTCGGTCACGGCCGCGATCGGCGTCCCGCAGGTCCAGCCGTCCTCGGAGGTCTGCAGCAGGGCGTCCGCGTCGGCGCTCGCGCCGGCCTCGGCCAGCAGGTCCGCGAGCCGCACGCCGCTCCACCACGCGTTGCCGACCAGGTCGCCGCCGACCGGGTTCGAGACGCAGTTGAGGGTCACCCACGCCTCGGTCCGCTCGCGGTCGAGCAGGTCCTGGTAGGTCAGCTCGAGCTCGCGCTCCACCATCCCGTGGATCCGCAGCCGCCACGTCTCGGGCTCGATGGTGGGGAGCGCGATCGCGGTGTGGATCAGGTAGAAGTCCTCCTCGGAGGTCTGCCACGAGGAGACGCCGGCCAGGCCGATCCGGGCAGCGGCCGGCACCCGCGGCTCGCTCACGCCCGGGATCCGGAGCAGCCGTCGCGACGCCTCGACCTGGCGGCGGCCGCGACCCCACACCCGGCCCAGCACGCCGAGCGCGGCCGACACCCCGACCACGCTGCTCACGCCCACCAGGAAGCCGCGGCGTCCCGACGTCGTCGGCTCCTCGACCGCGTCGTCGTCGCGACTCGGCACCGGCACCGACGCCTGCTGCGCGCGCAGCCGGTCGGTGAGGAAGCCGGTGACCAGCAGCCAGGTGACGAAGCCGACGGCGATGGGGAGGTACGACGCCAGCGACGGCGTCTCCTGGATGGCGACGGCGGCCACGCCGACCCCGGCCAGCGGGCCGAACACCAGCACCGGCGCCCACCAGCGGCGCGCGGCCAGCCGACCGGCCCAGGCGAAGCAGAGCGCGAGGAACACGAAGATCCCGGCCACGAGCAGCGGCTTGTCGTTGGCGCCGAGGTTGCCGATGGCCCACTCGACGACCGGGCCGGGCGTCACGTCGACCACCAGCTCGGCCACCGCGATCACCGGGGAGTCGCGCACCGCCATCACGTTCGCGACGGCATAGCTGGTCGCCAGGCCGGCCGCGCCGGCCAGGAGGCCGGCCAGTGACCAGGCTCCCCGGATCGTGCTCATGAGGAGATTGTCGCTCAGGCATGATCATCTCGTGCACTCCTCACCCGCCACCGGCCTCCGGGTCGGCATCGGCACCGACGTCCACCGCCTGGTCGACGGGGTCCCGATGCACCTCGCCGGGCTCTCCTGGCCCGACGAGCCGCAGGGCCTGGAGGGCCACTCCGACGCCGACGTCGCCGCCCACGCCGCGTGCGACGCGCTGCTCTCGGCCGCCGGACTCGGAGACCTCGGCAGCACGTTCGGGACCGCGGAGCCGGCGTGGGCCGGCGCCGCCGGATCGGCGCTGCTCGCCGAGACCGCCCGACGGGTGCGCGCGGCCGGCTGGGAGGTCGGCAACGTCGCCATCCAGGTCATCGGCAACCGGCCCCGGCTCGGCCCGCGGCGTACCGAGGCGGAAGCGGCGCTCTCGGCCGCCCTCGGCGGGGCTCCGGTGGCGGTCTCGGCCACCACCACCGACGGGCTCGGCCTCACCGGCCGCGGCGAGGGCGTCGCCGCGATCGCGACCGTCCTGCTGGTCCGCGGGTCCGCGTAGTCCCTCAGGTGGGGCGGCGCGGCCCGACCCGGACCATGCCCTGCTCGACCCGCACCTCGAAGACCGCGACGTGCGCGCCCGCGTCGTCCAGGCACCGACCCGTCCGCAGGTCGAAGGCATGGCCGTGGTGGGGCGAGGCGACGAACGGGACGTCGCCGCGGCGACCGACGATGCCGCGGGACAGACCGGAGGTCGGCGCGAACGGGTCGTGGTTGCTCAGGGCGTGGACGCGGCCGTCCGGGGTCCGGAACAGGGCGATCGCCTGACCGTGCACCAGGGCCGCCGCACCGCGCTCGACCTCGAGGTCGTCGAGGCGGCACACCGGGAGGAAGTCCTGGTCGGTGTCCACCCGGGGGAACCTAGGAGCGGGGTGTTTCAGGCATCGGTGGAGCGTGTTTCACGCGTGTGACGCTCGCGCGCGGCACCGCACCACCCGCGCCGGCCCGGGAACGACGAAGCCCCCGGGGCTCCCGGGGGCTTCGTCGATGCCGTGCTCAGAGCGGCGTCAGGACGCGAGGACCTCGTCGAGGATGGCCTCGGCCTTGTCCTCGTTGGTGTGCTCGGCGAGCGCGAGCTCGGAGACGAGGATCTGGCGCGCCTTGGCCAGCATCCGCTTCTCGCCCGCGGACAGGCCGCGGTCGCGCTCACGGCGCCACAGGTCGCGCACGACCTCGCCCACCTTCATGACATCGCCGCTGTGCAGCTTCTCGAGGTTGGCCTTGTAACGACGCGACCAGTTGGTCGGCTCCTCCACGTGCGCGGCACGGAGGACGTCGAACACACGCTCGAGGCCTTCCTTGTCGACGACGTCGCGGACTCCGACGAGATCGAGGTTGCAGGCGGGAACCCTGACGACCAGATCCTGCTGGGCGACGATCCTCAGAACGAGGTACTGACGGTCCTCCCCCTTGATCTTCCGCATCTCGATGTCCTCGATGACTGCGGCCCCGTGGTTTGGATAGACAACCGTTTCGCCGACGGTGAAACTCATATGTGAAGTACCCCTTTCCAGAGGACAATGATAACACGGCCCCAGAGCTGCTCCTGACGCGTTTGCGCAGGTCAGAGGGGCATTCGGGGCTTGACAGAATCCCGGTTCGTGTGGTGGAGCCCGGTCGCGACCGCCCGGAATCGTCCGATGTCCGACCCTGCGGCGAGGTCGTGGTCGATACTGCGGGTCATGTCCTGGCGCCCCCGCACCGACTGGCGTGACGCCGGTCCGCTGCTCCTCCTGCGCGCGAGCCACCCACGGCTCGGACTGGCCAGTGCGCTGGGCCTGGCGGCGGCCGCCGCACTCAGCGGTCGCGCCACCCGCGAGGTCGGCATGGTCCTCGCCACGGCCCTGGTCGGGCAGGCCGTGCTGGGCTGGTCCAACGACCTGCTGGACCGGCGGCGCGACACCTCCGACGAGCGCGCGGACAAGCCGGTCGCCCGCGGGCTCCTGACGGCCGGCGACCTCGGCTTCGCGATCGCGGTCGGGGTGTTCCTCCTCGTCCCGCTCGCCGTCTCGCACGGGCTCTGGGCCGGCGTCTCCTACGTCGCGGCGCTGCTCGTGGCCCTGCTGGGCACGGCACTGCGCCGCGGCTGGCTGTCGTGGCTGCCCTGGGCGGCGTCGTACGCCCTCTACCCGGCGTTCCTCGCCTACGGCGGCTGGGCCGGCGACGGTCGCGACGCGCCGCCGGAGATCGCGGTCACCGCGCTCGCCGCCGGGCTCGGCGTCTGCGTCCACGTCCTGGTGTCGCTGCCGGGACTGGTGCTCGACCACGAGAACGGCGTCCGCAGCCTGCCGCTGCGGCTCGCGCTGCGCACCGGGGCGCCCCGGCTGCTGTGGGGGACGGTCACCCTGACCCTCCTCGTGCTGGGAGGTCTGCTGCTCGCAGGCGCCCAGGTCGGCCTCCGCCAGTGACCCCCTGCGGAGACCGATAGCATGCCGCCATGCACCTGCGACGCTCCCTGGCGCTCGGCGCGCTCCTGCTGACGCTGCCGCTGGCCTCCTGCGGCTTCGACCGCGCGACCGACCGGGTCAACGACATCGTCCCCGGCGGCTCCAACCGCGACGCGACCCTCGACGTGCTCAACGCCGTCATCGTCTCCGACGCCCAGGGCTCGGGTGTCCTGGTCACCACGCTGGTGAACAACGACGTCGAGGGGTCCACCACGCTCGAGGCGGTCACCGCCGACGACGCGGACGCCGTCCAGGTCGGGGACTTCACGCCGATCGAGGTCGACCCCCACGCGCTGGTCAACCTCGCCGCGGACGACCAGGAGGGCATCCCGGTCGAGGGCGCCGACCTCGAGGCAGGCCAGGTCGTGTCGATGACGCTCCAGATCTCCGGCGGCCAGGTCGTGCAGATCGACGTGCCCGTCGTCGCCAACTGCGGCGAGTTCGCGGGCCTCGACGGCGAGGGCGGCGAGTGCGAGGTCGCCGAGCCGGTGGGCGAGCACTGATGAGCTTCACCCTGGTCCTGCTCCGCCACGGCGAGAGCGAGTGGAACGCCAAGAACCTCTTCACCGGCTGGGTCGACGTCGACCTGACCAGCAAGGGCCGCGACGAGGCCGTCCACGGCGGCCGCCAGCTGGTCGACGCGGGCCTGCTGCCCGACGTCGTCCACACCTCGCTGCAGCGGCGGGCGATCACGACCGCCCACCTCGCGCTCGACGCCGCCGACCGGCACTGGATCCCGGTCCGCCGCTCCTGGCGCCTCAACGAGCGCCACTACGGCGCCCTCCAGGGCAAGGACAAGAAGCAGACCCTCGAGCAGTACGGCGAGGAGCAGTTCATGACCTGGCGCCGGTCCTTCGACGTCCCGCCGCCGCCGCTCGACGACGCCGACGAGTACTCCCAGGCCGGCGACCCGCGCTATGCCGACCTCGGCGACGACCTGCCGCGCACCGAGTGCCTCAAGGACGTCATCACCCGGATGCTCCCCTACTGGGAGTCCGCGGTCGTGCCCGACCTCCGCACCGGCCAGACCGTGCTCGTCGCCGCCCACGGCAACAGCCTCCGCGGGATCGTCAAGCACCTCGACGGCATCAGCGACGACGACATCGCCGGCCTCAACATCCCCACCGGCATGCCGCTGGTCTACCGGCTCGACGACTCCCTCGCCCCCACCGTCCCCGGTGGCGAGTACCTCGACCCCGAGGCGGCCTCCGCGGCCGCCGCCGCGGTCGCGAACCAGGGTCGCTGACTCACCTCCGCAGCGCGGCGGGCAGCCGAACGGCGCCCGGGGCGTCGCCGGTCGCGGCGAGCACGTCCTGCGGGTTGTAGATCGTGCAGCGCTGCAGCGACAGGCACCCGCAGCCGATGCAGCCGTCGAGGTCGTCCCGCAGCCGCTCGAGGGCGGTGATCTGCTCGTCGAGCCGTCCGCGCCAGTGCCGCGAGATCCGGGTCCAGTCGGCCCGGGTCGGCGTACGGAGGTCGGGGAGGCTGTCCAGCTCGATCCGGATCTCGGCGAGGGTGAGACCGACGTTGCTCGCCGCCCGGATGAACGCGAGCCGACGCAGGGTGCCGCGCTCGAACATCCGGCGCCCGCCCGGTGACCGCTCGGCGTGGATCAGCCCCTCGGCCTCGTAGTAGCGCAGCGCGGAGGCGGCGAACCCGCTGCGGCTCGCGACCTCCCCGACCGGCAGCAGGTCATGGGTGTCCATCGCGTCTCCCTTGAACTCAAGTTCACTTGAACTTGAATACTGGCAGGCATGACCACAGACATCAACAGGTTCGCCCTCGTCACCGGCGGTTCGGAGGGGCTGGGGCTCGAGCTGGTCCGGCTGCTCGTCGAGCGGGGCTGGCACGTCACCACGGACGCCCGCTCCGCCGGCCGGCTCCACGACGCCCTCCGGGACCTGCCGGCAGACCGGGTCGCCGCGGTCCCGGGCGACGTCGCCGACGCCGCCCACCGCGCCGAGCTCGTCGCGGAGGTCGACCGGCTCGGCGGCCTCGACCTGCTGGTGCTCAACGCCAGCACGCTCGGGCCGCTGCCGATGCGGCCGCTGCGCGACCTGACCGCCGTCGAGCTCGGCGAGACCATCCGCGGCACCGCCGGGGCCAACGCGGGGCTGATGATCGAGCTCACGGACCAGCTGCTTCGCCGGGACGGCGTCGTCGTCGGGATCTCCTCCGACGCCGCGGTCGAGCACTACGAGACCTGGGGGCCGTACGGCGCTGCCAAGGCCGCCCTCGACCACCTCGTCCAGACCTTCGGCGTCGAGACCGGGCTGGCGTCGTACGCCCTCGATCCGGGCGACATGCGCACCCGGATGCACCAGGACGCCTTCCCGGGCGAGGACATCTCCGACCGACCACTGCCGGCGACGGTCGCTCCGAAGGTGCTGGCGCTCGTCGACGAGCGGCCGCCCACCGGCCGTTACCGCGCGGCCGACATCGGGACCCGGGAGGTCACGGCATGACCGTGCTGACGCTGCGTCCCACCACCACCTTCCGGGCGCCCCCGGACGCCTTTGCCGCGGCACCGGCCGAGGCCCGGGGGCTGTCGCGTGACGCGGTCCGGCTGCTCGTCGCCGGCCCCGAGGGCGTGCGGCACGCGCGGTTCGCCGACCTGCCCCACCACCTGCGCCCCGGCGACCTGGTCGTCGTCAACAACTCCGCCACCGTGGCCGGCCAGCTCGACGCGCACCTGCGCGGGGCCGGTCCGCGGGCGGCCGGTCGTCCTGCACGTCGGCTCCGTCCTGGAGGGCGGCGACCGGGTCGTCGAGGTGCGCACCGCCCCCGACGCCGCCCGCGCCCTGCTCGACGCCCACGCCGGCGACCTGCTGCGCGTCGGCGGTGCCGAGCTGACCCTGCTGGCGCCGTACCCCCGCGACGCCTCGTCGCCGACCGGCGAGGGCAACCGGCTGTGGCGCGCCGAGGTGGACGGGCGATCTCGACGCCGCGCTGCGTCGCCACGGGCGGCCGATCAGCTACGGCTACCTCGACCGCCACTACCCGCTGTCGGCGTACCAGTCGGTCTTCTCGACGGTGCCGGGGAGCGTCGAGATGCCGTCGGCCGGCCGACCCTTCACCGAGGAGATCGTGACCCGGCTGGTCGCCCGCGGGGTCGCGGTCGCCCCGGTCACCCTGCACACCGGCTTCTCCTCGCAGGAGGCGGGCGAGGCGCCGCAGCCGGAGTGGTACGACGTGCCGGCGGCGACCGCCCGGCTGGTGACCTCGACCCGGGCGGCGGGCGGTCGCGTGGTCGCCGTGGGCACCACCGTCACCCGGGCGCTGGAGTCCGCGGTCGACCACGCGGGGCGGGTGGTCGCGCGCAGCGGCTGGACCGACCGGGTCGTGACGCCGGCGGACCCGCCACGGGTCGTGGACGGCCTGGTGACCGGCTGGCACGACCCGGGAGCGTCACACCTGCTGCTGGTCGAGGCCGTCGCCGGACCCGCGCTCACGCAGGCGGCGTACGACGCGGCGAGCTCGGGCGGCTACCTGTGGCACGAGTTCGGCGACGCCGGGCTCCTGCTCAGGACCTGACTCGCGAGATGACTCAGGCTCAGGCGTCGACCGGCTGCTGGCCGGTGACGACGAAGACGATCCGGTTGGCGACCGACACGGCGTGGTCGGCGATCCGCTCGTAGTAGCGCCCGAGCAGCGCGATGTCGACGGCCGCCTCGACCCCGTGGGCCCAGTCGTCGGAGAGCAGGTCGCGGAAGCTCTGTCGGCGCAGCCGGTCCATGACCTCGTCGTCGCGGCCGAGCTCGATGGCGGCCTCGACGTCGCGGCTCGTGATGATCTGGGCGACGCGGGACACCATGTCCTGGGCGACCTCGGCCATCTGCGCCATGGTCGGACGGATGCCGTCCGGCACGGCCACCTCGGGAACCCGGAGCCGCGCGATCTTCGCGACGTGGACCGACAGGTCGCCCATCCGCTCGAGCTCGCTCACCATCCGGAGCGCGGAGACGACGACCCGCAGGTCGCCCGCGACCGGCTGCTGCAGCGACAGCAGGGTGAAGCAGGTGTCCTCGACCCGCTCGCGGGCGGTGTCGATGTCGGCGTCGGAGCTGATCACCTGCTCGGCGAGCTCGGCGTCGCCCTCGAGCAGCGCCCGGGAGGCGCGCTCCACGGCGGTCTCGACGTTGCGGCAGATGCCGGCAAGGTCGACGAAGACGGAATCGAGCTGGTCATGGAAGGCCTCACGCATGGCACTCACCCTAGGCGGGGCAGGTGACGGGACGGGGTGGACGGGTGAACGAGCGGTGAACAGTCGACGGCTGCCCGTCCAGCGGCCGAACCTCGGGTGGATCACTGCGTACTCTGGTGGTCGTGGATCCGACGACCCAGGCGTTCCTGGCCGCCCTCCTCGGGGCCGCCGTCGCCGGGGCGGCGGTCCTCGCGTGGTCGGTCAGCGACCGCATCCAGCACCGCACGCCGCCCCTGGAGGACCCCGTGGTCCCGGCCGGGATCGCGACCGTGCTCTCCGTGCTCCGCAGCAGCGCCGTCGTCGTCGGCGACGACGACGTGGTGCTCAAGGCCAGCGCCCCGGCGTACGCGCTCGGGCTGGTCCGCGGCGGTGAGCTGGTGGCGACCGAGCTCGCCGACCTGGTCGGGCAGGTCCGCCGCGACGGGATGATCCGCGAGACCGAGATGCTGATGAGCCGGCCCGGGCTGTCCCCGCGCTACGTCACCGCGCGGGTGGCGCCGCTGGGCTCGCGACTGGTCCTGGCCCTGGTCGAGGACCGGACCCGTGAGCGCCAGGTCGAGGCCGTACGCCGCGACTTCGTGGCCAACGTCAGCCACGAGCTCAAGACGCCCGTCGGCGCCATCCGGCTGCTCGCCGAGGCCGTCGGCGACGCCGCGGACGATCCCGAGGCCGTGCAACGGTTCAGCGGCCGGATGCTCACCGAGTCCGACCGGCTCACCCGGCTGGTGCAGCAGATCATCGAGCTCTCCCGGCTCCAGGCCCACGAGCCGATCGACGAGCCGGACGTCGTCCAGGTCGACGACGTGATCAAGACCGCCATCGACACCAGCGCCATCGACGCCGACGCCCGGGACATCTCGGTCGTGCCCGGCGGCTCGCACGGCCTGGAGGTCTTCGGCAGCGGGGAGCAGATCACCGCCGCCGTCTCCAACCTGGTCGCCAACGCCGTCGCCTACTCCGGCGAGGGCTCGACGGTCCTCGTGAGCTCCAAGGGTCTGCCCGACGTCGTGGAGATCTCGGTCGTCGACCAGGGCATCGGCATCCCCGAGGCCGAGGTGGAGCGGATCTTCGAGCGCTTCTACCGCGTCGATCCGGCGCGGCACCGCTCCACCGGCGGCACCGGGCTCGGCCTCTCGATCGTCAAGCACGTCGCCGCCACCCATGGTGGCGAGGTCCGGGTGTGGTCCGCCGAGGGGCAGGGATCCACGTTCACCCTCACCCTGCCCCGCACGAACCAGGAGACACGCCGGTGACCCGGGTACTCGTCGTCGAGGACGAAGAGAGCTACAGCGACGCTCTCGCCTACATGCTGCGCAAGGAGGGCTTCGAGGTCGCCATCGCGACCACCGGCCCGGACGCGCTGACCGAGTTCGACCGCAACGGTGCCGACATCGTGCTGCTCGACCTGATGCTGCCCGGCCTCCCCGGCACCGAGGTGTGCCGGCAGATCCGGGCGACGTCCAGCGTGCCGGTGATCATGGTGTCGGCCAAGGACGACGAGGTCGACAAGGTCGTCGGCCTCGAGCTCGGCGCCGACGACTACGTCACCAAGCCGTACTCCCCGCGGGAGCTGGTCGCGCGGATCCGCGCCGTCCTGCGCCGCGGCGCCTCCGACACCGTCGAGGACTCCGGGACGTTGGAGGCCGGGCCGGTCCGGATGGACGTGGAACGCCACGTCGTCACCGTCCACGGCGAGGAGCAGCGGCTGCCGCTCAAGGAGTTCGAGCTGCTCGAGATGTTCCTGCGCAACCCGGGCCGGGTCCTGACCCGCGGGCAGCTGATCGACCGGGTGTGGGGGTCGGACTACGTCGGCGACACCAAGACCCTCGACGTCCACGTGAAGCGGCTGCGCGCCAAGCTCGAGGCCCAGCCGTCCGAGCCGACGTTCCTCGTGACCGTGCGCGGGCTCGGGTACAAGCTGGATCTCTGACCCGAAGGGGCAGCGATCCAGCGCACCGGCCGCGCAGCGGCGCGCGAGGGACGAGCGCGTCGCGTGTGCGCGGACGGATCGAGCGAGCCTCGCCGCTGAGGGACGAAGCGGCGCAGGCGTGTCGAGATCTGATCTCTGACCCGCCCGGCAGGATCTCGCGGAACGCCGTCCGAAAACCGCGTGTCCCGGAGCCGCGCGGGTTCCTAGGCTGGGGCAGTGAACCGTCCGTCCTCCCCGCCGAGCTGGCTGCCGCTGGCTGCGGTGGGCTGCACCCTCTTCTTCTGGGCCTCCGCGTTCGTCGCCATCCGGCACCTCGGTGAGGACTTCTCCCCCGGCGCGCTGTCGCTCGGGCGGCTGCTGGTGGCGGCCGTGTGCCTGGCGGCGGTCGCGCTGGCCGGCGGCCTGCCGCGGCCGACCCGGCGGGAATGGGTGTCGATCGCGATCATCGGTGTGCTCTGGTTCGGGGTCTACAACGTCGCGCTCAACGAGGGTGAGCAGCGGGTCGACGCCGGCACGGCCGCGATGCTGATCCAGGTGTCCCCGGTGCTGATCGCGCTGCTGGCCGCGGTGTTCCTCGACGAGCGCTTCACGACGTACCTCGCACTCGGACTGGCGCTCGCCTTCGGCGGCGTCGCCCTGATCGCCCTCTCGACGTCGCCGGGTGGCGACCGCGACGTGATCGGCGTGGCGCTGTGCCTGCTGTCCGCGGTCGTCTACTCCATCAGCCTGATCCTGCAGAAGCCGCTGGTCGCGCGGCTCCGGAGCGTCCACGTCATCTGGCTGGCGTGCACGATCGGTGCGGTCGCGTGCCTGCCCTTTGCGGGGTCCCTCTGGTCCGAGGCCGGCGAGGCACCGGCGTCCTCGATCTGGTGGCTGGTCTACCTCGGCGTCTTCCCGACCGCGATCGCGTTCACGACCTACGCCTACGCGCTCAAGCACATGAGCGCCTCCAGCCTCGGGGTGACGACGTACCTCGTGCCGCCGATCACGATCGTGATGGGCGTGGTGCTCCTCGACGAGGCTCCGCCGACGATCGCCTACGTCGGGGGCGCGCTCGCCCTCGTCGGCGTGGCCGTGGCACGGCGCAAGCCCCGCCCGCGAGCGACCCCACCCGTCGCGGACACCGAGGCTGCCATGCTGGGCCGGTGACCACGCTCGCCCTCGTTCTCGTCGCGCTCGTCGCGCTGCTCCACGCCTACTTCCTGGTCCTCGAGATGTTCCTCTGGACCACTCCGACGGGCCGCCGCACGTTCGGCCTCGACGCGGACTTCGCCGAGCAGAGCAAGGCGTTGGCCGCCAACCAGGGCCTCTACAACGGCTTCCTCGTCGCCGGCCTGGTCTGGGGACTGGTCGCCGACCGGCAGGACGTGCAGGTGTTCTTCCTGGTGTGTGTCGTGATCGCCGGTGCGTACGGCGCGGCGACGGTCAGCCGGCGGATCCTGCTCGTGCAGGCACTACCCGCGGTGCTCGCCCTCGGCGCCGTCCTCGCCGCCGGCTGAGACCCGCGCGTCGGCCTCGAGCCAGCCGCGGAACGCGTCGAGGTTGCGGGTCGACTCGCCCCGCGAGGTCCGCCACTCCCACTCCTTGCGGATCGCGGAGCTGAAGCCGAGCTCCAGGATGGTGTTGAACGACTCGTCGGCGTAGGTCAGCACCGAGCCGAGCAGCCGGTCGAGCCCCTCGTCGGTGATGGTCGCGAGCGGCAGCCGCGCATCGAGGTAGATGTCGCCGAGCGCGTCGACGCCGAAGGCCACGGCGTACATCTTGAGGTTGCGCTGGAGCAGCCAGCGGTAGACGCCCTCGAAGTTCTCGTCCGGGCGGCGGCACACGAACGCGTGGACGGCGAGCGCGTGCGGGCCGATGTCGAGCCGGACCGGTACCTGGAGCTTGCGCTCGCCCGGCATGGTCACGGTGAAGACGCCCTCGGCGACCTCCTCGTGCTCCATCTCGGCGCCGGCGAGGTAGTGCCGGATGACGTCGGACGGTTCGCTCACACCAGCACCTCCAGGGACTCCCGCGCCCGACGGTAGACCTCGAGCGTGCGGTCGGCGGTGCGTTCCCACGAGAACCCGCGGGCCTGCTCGAGGGCACCGGCGGCGAGCCGGTCGCGGAAGGCGTCGTCGGACACGACCCGCTCGAGCGCGGCGGCCCAGTCGCGGGAGTCGTGGCCCTGGACCAGCAGCCCGGAGACACCGTCGCGGACGACGGTGGTGAGCCCGCCCACGGCGGCCGCGACGACCGGGGTGCCGGAGGCCTGGGCCTCGGCGGCGACCAGGCCGAACGACTCGTTGTAGGACGGCACTGCCACGAGGTCGGCGGCCGAGCACCAGCGGCTCAGCTCCTCCTGGGCGACCGGCTGGACGAAGCGCACGACGTCCTCGAGCCCGAGGTCGGCGGACAGGTCGGCCAGCGCGGTCGGGTGCTGGAGCCCGGAGCCGGACGGGCCGCCGACGACCGGGACGACCAGCCGTGACCGCAGGTCGGGTCGCCGCTCGAGCAGCACCCCGACAGCGCGCAGCAGCACGTCCGGCGCCTTCAGGGGCTGGATCCGGCCGGCGAAGAGCAGCACCGTGGCGTCCTCGGGGAGGTCGAGCGAGCGGCGGGTGGCGACGCGGTCGTGCGGCCGGAACACGTCCAGGTCGACTCCCGGGTGGACGACCTCGACCCGGCGTGGGTCCGCGTCGTACAGGCTGACGAGCTGCTCGGCCTCGAGGTCGGTGTTGGCGATCAGCATGTCGGCGGCCTCGACCACCTGCTCCTCGCCGATGATCCGGCCCTCGGGCTCGGGGGTGTCACCCTCGGCGAGGGCGTCGTTCTTGACCTTCGCCATGGTGTGCATCGAGTGGACCAGGGGCACGCCCCAGCGGTCGCGGGCCAGCGCGCCCACCTGCCCGGAGAGCCAGTAGTGGCTGTGCACGGCGTCGTAGTGGCCCACCGGCTGCTGGGCCTCGGCCCGCAGCACCTCGCGGGCGAAGACGCAGAGCTGACCGGGGAGCTCCGCCTTGGCCAGGCCCTCGAACGGGCCGGCCGTGATGTGGCGGACCAGCACGCCGTCGGCCGCCAGCACCTGCGGCTCCTGCGCCGAGGTGGTGGCGCGGGTGAAGATGTCGACCTCGATGCCGCGCTGGGCCAGCCGCTTGGCGAGCTCGACGACGTACACGTTCATGCCGCCGGCGTCGCCGGTGCCCGGCTGGTCGAGCGGGGAGGTGTGGAGGCTGATCATCGCCACCCGACCGGGACTGTGCTCCGTGCCCACGTGGTTGACCCCTGTTCGCTGGATGACGGCCTCCCGGGTCAACCACGACCCCGTGCGGAACATTCCGCGCGCCGAGGCGCCCGGCCGTGGGGTCGGGGGGTCAGCGGGAGTGGCTGCCGTGGCTGCGCCGGGGGTTCTGCTCGGCCGGCTCGTGTCGCCGGCGGAGGACCAGGGCCGCGAGGGCGACGAGGATCGCCACGATCCCGACGACCCCGTCGAGCAGCAGGGTCTGGTCGCTGTCCCCCTGGAGGACGGAGTAGACCGACCACACCAGGAGCGGGAGCGCGAGGCCCACGATCAGGCGCAGCCAGATCGCCGACCTGCTGACCAGGCCGGCACCGAGGCCGGCGAGGGCGAGGCCGAGCAGGACCAGGCCGGCCAGGTGCGCGTCGTCGGCCCAGCCGAGGGTGCTGCCCGCCAGGTCGGCGGTCCAGAGGACCACCCAGCAGGCACCGCCGAGGAGGCCGGCGACCGAGGCGAGGACTCGCAGGTTCATCGGGTCTCCTGTCGTCGTACGACCGGGCGCATTGTGCCACCCGCCGCGGCCCACGACGAGGGCCCCGACCCGGGCCGGGCAGAATCAGGGCATGACCTCCCCTCGTACCGCCGTCGTCACCGGAGCCAGCAGCGGTATCGGCGCCGCCACCGCGCGCGCCCTCGCCGCCGAGGGATTCGCCGTCGTGTGTGCTGCGCGTCGCGCCGACCGGATCGAGGCCCTGGCTTCGGAGATCGGCGGCTCCGCGGTCACCTGCGACGTGACCTCCGCCGACTCGGTCGCGGCGCTGGCCGAGGCCGTCGGCGACACCCTGCACGTCCTGGTCAACAACGCCGGCGGGGCCTTCGGGTCCGACCCGGTCGCGACCGCGGACCCCGAGGAGTGGCGGGCGATGTACGACGTCAACGTGCTCGGCACCCTCCGCGTCACCCAGGCGCTGCTCCCCGCGCTCCGGGCCTCGGGCGACGGGCTGGTCGTCAACGTCGGCTCCACCGCCGGGCGGGTCGCCTACGAGGGCGGTGGCGGCTACACCGCGGCCAAGCACGGCACCCAGGTGCTGACCGAGACCCTGCGGCTGGAGCTGTGCGGCGAGCCGATCCGGGTCTCCGAGATCGCCCCCGGCATGGTGCGCACCGACGAGTTCGCCCTGGTCCGCTTCGGTGGCGACCAGGACCGGGCCGACTCCGTGTACGCCGGGGTCCCCGACCCCCTCGTCGCCGAGGACGTCGCCGACGCGATCGCGTGGGTCGCCACCCGCCCCTCCCACGTCAACGTCGACGAGCTCGTGCTCCGTCCGCGGGCGCAAGCGGCGCAGCACAAGGTGCATCGGGTCTGAGACCAGTCGACCCGGCGCAGCCGGGGCGGCGTCGGGCGAGGAGATCGAGGGTCCGGGGCGGGCCGGAGCGCAGCGACGGGCAGCCCGTCGGACGTCTCGAAATCCGTGAAAGACTGCCGGGCGTGCTGACCATCGGACTCGTCGGGGGCATGAGCTGGGAATCCAGCCTCGTCTACTACCGCGACCTCAACGTCGGGGTGCAGGAACGGCTGGGCGGCCTGTCGTCGCCGAAGGTGGTGCTGTCAGCCGTCGACTTCGCCGAGCTCACCGCGCTGGAGGACGCCGAGCGCTGGGACCGGATCGGCCAGCTCCTCTCCGAGGCCGCGCAGGGCGTCGAGCGGGCGGGCGCCGACTTCCTCGTGCTCTGCACCACCACGTTCCACAAGGTGGCCGACGAGATCGCGGCCGCGGTCGACATCCCGCTGCTGCACCTCGGCGACGTCGTCGCCGAGGCGGTCAAGGAGGCCCGGGTCACGACCGTCGGCCTGATCGGCACCACCGTGGCCATGTCCGACCCGTTCTTCCGCGACAAGATGGCCGAGCACGGCGTCGAGGTCGTGGTCCCCGCCCCGGAGCACCACGACTTCCTCAACACCGCGATCTACGACGAGCTGGTGCACGGCCACGTCGTCGACCGCACCCGCCGCCGGGTCGTGGAGATCGTCGACGAGCTCTGGGACGCCGGCGCCCAGGGCATCCTGGTCGGCTGCACCGAGCTCGAGCTGCTGATCTCCCAGTCCGACATCGATCTCCCCGCCTTCCCGTGCACCACCCTCCACGTGAAGGCAGCCCTCGACCGCGCCCTCGCCTGACGCCGCGGCTCATCAGGTCTCGTCGGTGCCCTGGTGGAAGCGCTGGAGCCAGCGCTCGCCGGACCGCACCCACAGCGAGCTGCGGAGGGTCGAGGTGCCCGAGCCGCGGTCGGCGCGCCAGACCAGCAGCAGCGCCCCCGGCGCCACCGGGTCGACGGAGACGACCTCGAGGGTGACCCGGTCGGTGAGGGGGCCGATCGAGGCGAGCAGGTCCTCGCGCGAGAGCAGCCGACCGGACCGCCCGACCTCCGCCCACTCGGGGTGGAGGAGGGCCGCGACGGAGGCGGGGTCGGCGCGGACGTCGTCGGTGAGCAGCGCCCGCTCGAGTCGTACGACGAGCTCCGCGTCGGTCTCGACCGGCTCCTCGGCCAGCGAGAAGAGGTCGGGCTCCGGCTCGGGCGGGGCGGTCACGGTGAACTCGTGGGCCGAGCGCTCCACCCGGAACCCGGGACCGGGCTCGGCCACCCGCCCGCCCTGGTAGGCCGCGGCCGCGGCGTTGGCCAGCTCGTCGGCCTTCTCGTTGAGCACGTGGCCGGCGTGGCCCTTCACCCACTCGAAGACGACCGTGCGCCCCTGCATCGCCGCGTCGAGGGCCTGCATGATCTCGACGTTGGCGACCGGCTTGCCATCGCCCTTCTTCCAGCCGCGGCGCTTCCAGCCGGGCATCCACTTGGTGATCGAGTTGATCGCGTAGGTGGAGTCGCAGAAGACGAGCAGGTCCTCCTCGACCTCGGCGGTCTGCTGGAGCAGGTCGAGGACGGCGGTCAGCTCGCCCATGTTGTTGGTGCCGTGCGGCCAGCCGCCACTGGCCCAGCAGTCGTCGTCGACGTACCACGCCCACCCGGCGGGACCGGGGTTGCCGAGGGCGGAGCCGTCGGCCGCCGCGACCAGCGTCATCCGAGCCGCGCCGGGAAGCCGCCGGTGGCGACCGGACCCCAGGAATCGGGGGTGACCCGGATCAGCGACTTGCCCTGTCGACGCATCGCCTGGCGGTACTCGTCCCAGTCGTCGTGCTCGCCCGCGATGCAGCGGAAGTAGTCGACCAGCCCGTCCTCGGCCTCCCGCGAGGGCATGTCGAGCACCTCGGCGGTGCCCTCGACCTGCACCCACGGGCCGTTGAAGTCGTCGGAGAGCACCAAGACGCTGGCGCCCGGCTGCCGCCGCAGGTTCACGACCTTGGCGCGCTCGGGGTAGGAGGAGATCACCAGCCGACCCTGCTCGTCGACGCCGCCGGTGACGGGGGAGACCTGCGGCCGGCCGTCGCGGCGGGTGGTGACCAGCACGTACTGGTGACGCGTGCGGACGAACTCGAGGAGCTGGTCGCGGTCCACGGTCGTGTTCGTGGCGATGGAGGGCATGGCCTCCAGCCTAGTCAGCGGTCGCGGTACGGCGAACGCCGCCGAATCGTGGGCCGGGCCGGTCCCTCCGTAGACTCCCTCGGTGCCCACCACCACCCGCTCAGACCTCCGCAACGTCGCGATCGTCGCGCACGTCGACCACGGCAAGACCACCCTCGTGGATGCCATGCTGCGCCAGGCCGGCGCCTTCACGGCGCACCAGGCCGAGAGCGTCGCCGAGCGGGTCATGGACTCCGGCGACCTCGAGCGCGAGAAGGGCATCACCATCCTCGCGAAGAACACCGCCGTGCACTACGCGGGTCCCGCCGGCGGCGGCGAGCCGATGGTCATCAACATCATCGACACCCCCGGCCACGCCGACTTCGGTGGCGAGGTCGAGCGCGGGCTGTCCATGGTCGACGGCATCGTGCTGCTCGTGGACGCCTCCGAGGGCCCGCTGCCCCAGACCCGTTTCGTGCTCCGCAAGGCGCTCAACGCCGACATGCCGGTGATCCTGGTCGTCAACAAGACCGACCGCAGCGACGCCCGCATCGCCGAGGTGGTCGACGAGACCTACGAGCTGTTCATGGACCTGCTCGACGACAGCCACAGCCAGGACGCACTCGACTTCCCCGTCGTGTACGCGTCGGGCCGCGCCGGCATCGCCAGCCTGGTGGCACCCGAGGACGGCACGATGCCCGAGGGCAGCGACCTCGAGCCGCTCTTCAAGACGATCCTGGAGACCATCCCGGCCCCCGTCTACACCGAGGGTGCCCCGCTGCAGGCGCACGTCACCAACCTCGACGCCTCCCCCTTCCTCGGCCGGCTCGCGCTGGTCCGCGTCCACGAGGGCACCCTCAACAAGGGCCAGACCGTCGCCTGGATGCGTCGCGACGGCTCGGTCAAGAACGTCAGGATCACCGAGCTGCTGGTGACCGAGGGCCTCGAGCGCCAGGCCGGCCAGAGCGCCGGTCCCGGAGACATCGTCGCCGTGGCCGGTATCCCCGAGATCACCATCGGCGAGACCCTCGCCGACCCCGAGAACCCGGTCGCGCTGCCGCTCATCCACGTCGACGAGCCCGCCATCTCGATGACCATCGGCACCAACACCTCACCGCTCGTCGGCCGGGTCAAGGGCGGCAAGGTCACCGCTCGCCTGGTCAAGGACCGCCTCGACGTCGAGCTGGTCGGCAACGTGTCGCTGCGGATCCTCCCGACCGAGCGCCCCGACGCCTGGGAGGTGCAGGGCCGCGGCGAGCTCGCCCTCGCCATCCTGGTCGAGCAGATGCGGCGCGAGGGCTTCGAGCTGACCGTCGGCAAGCCCCAGGTCGTCACCCGTGAGATCGACGGCAAGGTGCACGAGCCGTTCGAGCGGCTCACCATCGACGCCCCCGAGGAGTACCTCGGCACGATCACCGAGCTGCTCGCCTCCCGCAAGGGCCGGATGGAGTCGATGACCAACCACGGCACCGGCTGGGTCCGCATGGAGTTCCTGGTGCCGGCGCGTGGCCTGATCGGCTTCCGCACCGAGTTCCTCACCGACACCCGCGGCACCGGCATCGCGCACGGCATCTCCGAGGGCTACGAGCCGTGGGCCGGCGAGATCCGCTCGCGGACCAACGGCTCCCTGGTCGCCGACCGCAAGGGCGCGGCGACGGCGTACGCCATGACCAACCTGCAGGAGCGCGGGATCATGTTCGTCGAGCCGACGACCGAGGTCTACGAGGGCATGATCATCGGTGAGAACTCGCGCGCCGACGACATGGACGTCAACATCACCAAGGAGAAGCAGCAGACCAACATCCGGTCCGCCACCTCCGACAACTTCGAGAAGCTGATCCCGCCGCGCCACCTCTCGCTCGAGCAGTGCCTGGAGTTCTGCCGCGACGACGAGTGCGTCGAGGTCACGCCCGAGTCGGTCCGCATCCGCAAGGTGGTCCTCGACCAGCACGACCGGGCCAAGATCACCGCGCGGGCCCGCAAGGCCTCGCAGTAGGGATGCCCCTGCTGCCGTACGACGCGGCGCTGCCCTCGCGGCCGCAACGCGTCCTGGTCGGCGGCGGGTCGGGGTCGGGCAAGACGACCCTGGCGGCCGCCGTCGGAGCGGTGCTCGGCATCCCCCACGTCGAGATCGACGCGCTGCACCACGGCGCCGGCTGGGAGAAGCGGCCGACCTTCGAGACCGAGGTCGAGGCCTTCACCGCCGAGCCGTCGTGGGTGACGGAGTGGCAGTACTCGACCGTCCGGCCGCTGCTGGCCCGGCGCGCCGACCTGGTGGTGTGGCTGGACCTGCCGCGCGCCCGGGTGATGCGGCAGGTCACCACACGCACGATGCGTCGGTGGGTGCGCCACGAGGAGCTCTGGAACGGCAACCGCGAGCCCGGGCCGTGGCGGATCCTCACCGACCCCGAGTACGTCGTCCGCTGGGCGTGGAACACCCACCACCTCGTGCAGGAGCGGGTCGAGGCGCTGCCCACCGCCGCGCTCGGCACCATCGCGAGCCCCACCTGCCACGCCTCCCAGCCGTCCGACAGCAGCACCGCCGGCAGCGCGATCAGCATGGCGAACCAGGACGCCGGCACGGCCGCGGCGGCGATCGCACTGCGCACGACGAGGGAGTTGCGGACGACCTCGACCGGCAGGAAGCCGGCCGGCCGACGGCGGACCTGCGCCCGGACCGCCGGGACGCCCAGCACGAGCAGGCCGGCACCGATCACGGCCACCGCGATCCCGGCCGACGGCGACTGCACGAGCAGCACCATGCCGGCCGCCGTCAGGGCGACGAGCACCGCGCCGACGATGTCGAGCGCGGCGCCGCTGCCGCCCGCGTGGAGTGCGCGCCACAGGAACGGGACCACGAGGATCCCGAGGATCGGCAGTGCCATCACGGCCCGCCAGCCGAACGCTGCCTCGACGACGCCACCGGCGAGGGGCCCGAGGCAGCTCACCGCCGCCGCGGTGCCGGCGAGCCGGCCGAACGCGAGGCCGCGGACCGAGCCCTCGTAGCGGTGGGACAGGATCGTGACACCCAGCGTCGGCACCGCGGCCGCACCCGCTCCCTGCAGCACCCGGGCGGCCAGGAGCGCGCCGTACGACGGGGCGAGCGCGGCCACCAGGGCGCCGACCGACATCAGCACCAGACCCGCGAGCAGCGGCGCCCGGACGCCGACCAGGTCCGAGACCCGGCCGTACACCGCGGTCGTGACCGCGAGCATCAGCACGTAGAGGCTGATCGTCCATGCGGCCAGGCCCTGCGAGACGCGAGGTCGGGCCCGAGCAGCGGCAGCGTGACCGCCGCGCGGAGGACCCCATGCCCGCCAGCCCGAACAGGAGGCCGAGCAGCACCGAGACCCGGAGCGAGTCGTCGCGGGCGAGTGCGGTGGGGGCGGCGGCGGTGGAGGTCATCAAGGAGGTGCAACAGCGGGGTGGAGCCGCTGATTCCTCCCGGCTACCAGTCGGGCTACCAGGCGGGGGGCCGCGAGCGGCGTCGGTGAGGCTCCGCCTGGCCGGCGAGGGAGTACGCCGCGGCGACACCGCCGACGGCACCGAACAGGTGGCCCTGCCACGAGACCCCGGGGGTGCCGGGCAGCGCGCCGAGCAGCACCCCGCCGTACAGGAGGAACACCGCGACGCCGACCAGGATCCGGATCGGGCTGCGCTCGAGGAAGCCGACCACGAGCAGGTAGGTGAGCAGCCCGAAGACGAGGCCGGACGCGCCGACCGTGATCGAGTTCGACGGCGCGACGAGCCAGACGCCGACGCCGCTGACGACCCAGCTCCACGCGAGCACGGCGACGTAGCGGGCCGTGGAGACGGCCGCGACGAGGGCGCCGAGGACCAGCAGCGGCAGCGAGTTGGCCTCCAGGTGGGCCCAGCCGCCGTGCAGGAGCGGGGCGGCCGCGATGCCGACCAGTCCGTCCTCGCTGCGGGGCCGGATGCCGTACCGGTCGAGCGAGCCGTCGGTCACCGCGTCGGCGATCTCGGCGACCCACAGCACGGCCACGAAGCCGAGGCTGACCAGGAATCCACGCACCCATGCCCGGGTCGGGTCGACACTCGCCGTACTCACGGGGGGAACGTACCGGGAGCGTCCCCTACGGTGGCGAATACGGTGATCCCACCGACCCCCCACTCCCAGGAGGACACCGATGCCCGCGACCCGGGTCATGCCCACCGAGGAGTCCGCCGAGCTGATCCGGCTCGTCCGCGACTTCGCCGCCCGCGAGCTGCTGCCGCGCAGCGCCGCCGCCGAGGCCGAGGAGGCGTTCCCGCGCGAGGTGTTCGCGATGCTCGGCGAGCTCGGGGTGCTCGGGCTGCCCTACGCCGAGGAGTACGGCGGGGGCGGCCAGCCCTACGAGGTCTACCTCCAGGTGCTCGAGGAGCTCGCGGCCGTGTGGGCCAGCGTGGGCGTCGGCGTCTCGGTCCACGCCCTGTCCTGCTTCGGGCTCGTCACCCGCGGCACCGACGAGCAGAAGCAGCGCTGGCTGCCCGACATGCTCGGCGGCGGGCTGCTCGGCGCCTACTGCCTCTCCGAGGCGAACGCCGGCTCCGACCCGGCCGCGATGCGCGCCACCGCGCGGCTCGACGGCGACGAGTACGTCCTCCAGGGTGCGAAGGCGTGGACCACCCACGGGGGTCACGCCGACTTCTACAAGGTGATGGCCAAGACCGGCGAGGGCATCAGCTGCTTCCTCGTCCCGGCCGACTCCGAGGGCCTGGTCGCGGACGCACCCGAGCGCAAGATGGGCCTCACCGGCTCGGCCACCGCGACCATGCGCTTCGACGGCGTGCGGGTGCCGGTCGAGCGACGCCTCGGCGCGGAGGGTGACGGGCTGCGGATCGCCCTCGAGGGCCTCGACTCCGGCCGGCTCGGCATCGCCGCCGTCGCGACCGGGCTGGCCCAGGGCGCGCTCGACCACGCCGTCGCCTACGCCAAGGAGCGCGAGACCTTCGGGAAGCGGATCATCGACCACCAGGGGCTCGGCTTCCTGCTGGCCGACATGGAGGCGGCGGTGCAGAGCGCCCGCGCCACCACGCTGCACGCGGCCCGGCTCAAGGACGCGGGGCTCCCGTTCAGCCGCGAGGCGAGCATCGCGAAGCTGATCGCCACCGACTCGGCGATGAAGGTCACCACGGACGCCGTGCAGGTGCTCGGCGGCTACGGCTACACCAAGGACTTCCCGGTCGAGCGCTTCATGCGCGAGGCGAAGGTGATGCAGATCTTCGAGGGCACCAACCAGATCCAGCGGATGGTCATCGCCCGCAGCCTCGCGAAGGACCCGGCCGGCTCGGTCACGCACCTCACCTGACGGCCCTCATCCGAACGGGGGCACCCCTTCGGGTGGTCCGTAGCGTCGAGGACATGACCAAGAAGATCGCGTTCCTGACCGCATCCGAGGGCATCGAGCGGGTCGAGCTCACCGAGCCGTGGCAGGCAGTGACCGAGGCCGGCCACACGGCGGTGCTGCTCTCCCCCGAGGACGGGGAGGTGCAGCTCTTCGACCACCTCGACCGCGCCGAGACCAGAGCCGTCGACGCGAAGGTCGCCGATGCGTCGGCCGACGAGTACGACGCGTTGGTGCTGCCCGGCGGGGTGGCCAACCCCGACGCGCTGCGCACCGACGCCGACGCCGTCGCCTTCGTGCGGGCCTTCGTCGCCTCCGGCAAGCCGGTGGCGGCCATCTGCCACGCGCCGTGGACCCTGGTCGAGGCCGGGTCGCTCGACGGCAAGCGGCTCACCTCGTGGCCGAGCCTGCAGACCGACATCCGCAACGCCGGTGGCGACTGGGTCGACGAGGAGGTCGTGGTCGACGGCAACCTCATCACCAGCCGGAACCCCGACGACCTGCCGGCGTTCAACCGGGCGCTGCTGGACGCGCTCAGCGGCTGACGAACCACCGGGCCAGCAGCGTGCCCTCGTCCTCCACCAGCGTGTGGAGGGCGAGCGGCACGTCCACCGGCGGGCCGTCGGTGATCCTCGGGTGGGTGCCGCCGATGAGCCGCGGCACCGTGGTGACGCAGACCTCGTCGACGCAGCCCTGGTCGACGAGGTCGCGCAACAGGTGCGGGCCGCCCTCGCACAGGATCCGGCGGAAGCCGCGCTCGACGAGCGTCGCTTCCGCAGCGCCGCCAGGTCGACCCGGTGCGAACCGAGCACGAGCACGTTCTCCTCGCCCAGCAGCGCGCGGGCCTCGGCGAGGCCCTCGGCTCCGGAGCACGTGGCCAGCAGCGCCCGGCCCCGCTCGACTGTCGCGCAGCGTCGGCGGCACCAGGCCGCGGCGACTGACCGCCACGATCGGCAGCGGGTTGGGCGCGTAGCCCTCGGCGCGCAGCGTGCCGGCCCCGACCACGATCACGTCGGCCTGCGCACGCAACAGGTCGAAGACCACGTGGTCGGCCTCGTTGTTGATCGAGCGGCTGGTCCCGCCCTCGCCGGTGGCCGCGCCGTCCGCGGTGACCACCATGTTCACGCGCAACCACGGCTCCTGCGGCACGGCGTACAGCTCGGGCAGGGGGACGTCGGGACCGAGGAGAACTCGCATGCCAGCACGTTAGCGAGCCCTCCCTAGACTCGATCAGGTGATCACCCTCGCCGCCCTCGCCGACCTCCACGACCGGTTCCGGGACGACCTCGCCCTGCCCGTCGAACCGGTGCAGGTCACCGACGACCTCACGATCGGGGACGGGTTGCCGGCGCTGATGGGCGTCATCAACCTCTCGAGGGACTCCACCTACCGCGAGAGCATCGCCGGCTCCACCGAGGCCGCGATCCGCAAGGGCCGGGTCCAGGCCGAGCAGGGCGCCGCGGTCATCGACCTCGGTGCCGAGGCGAGCAACGACGACGCCGACCGGGTCGGCGCGGAGGGCCAGCTGGAGAAGCTGCTGCCCGTGGTGGAGGAGCTGTCGCGACACACGGCCGTGTCGGTGGAGACCTACCGCCCGCAGGTCGTGCGCGAGGTGCTGGCCGCGGGGGCCCGGATCATCAACCTCACCGGGCGCGCGGACGAGGACGAGATGCTCACCGCGATCGGCGAGCACGACGCGACGGTGCTGATGTGCTTCGGGACCTCCGCCAACGTCCGCGAGCAGGACGAGCTGCCGCAGGAGCCGGACCTCGCGCCGTTCCTGGTCGACCACTTCGCGGAGCGGATCGAGCACGCGCGGTCGCTCGGCGTCAGCAAGGTCGTGGTCGACCCGGGCATGGGGTTCACGTTCCCCAACCTCAGCGGGCTCGAGCGCGCGAACCTCCAGACCCGGACCATCACCCAGACCTTCCGGCTCCGACGCCTCGGCGTACCGGCCGCCAGCGTGCTGCCCCACAACCTCGACATCTTCGAGGACGAGTTCCGCAAGGCGGAGGGGTTCTTCACCGTGCTGGCGACGCTCGGCGGCGTCCACCTGCTGCGCATCCACGAGGTGCCCCACATCCGGACCGTGCTGCGGGCGATGGACTGGCTCGACGTCAGCTGACCGGGAGCACCATCACGACGACGTCGGGCTCGTCGTCGGGTAGCCACGGCGGCCGGATCCGGGTGACCTCGCGCCAGCCGAGCCGCTCGTACATGACGAGCGCCGCCGCGTGGACCGGCACCACGTCGAGGCAGGGTGCCAGCCCCTGGGCCCGGAGCCACTCGACGGCCACGTCGTGCAGCGCCCGCCCGACTCCGCGACCGCGGGTGCTCGGGTCGACGAAGAGGGTGCCGAGGATGCCGAGCTCGTGGACGGGGCGGTCGTGGCCGGCCGACCAGGCCTCCCCCAGGCCACCCGGGGTGAACACGTCGTCGGCGGCCTGCACCGCCACGTGGCCGACGACGCGGCCGTCGACCTCGGCCACCCAGCCGGTCAGGTCGCTCGACCGCCACACGAACTCCTCGGGCGGGAACGGCAGCGGCCAGCGCAGCGGGTAGCGCGACTCGACGCGCTGCGCCTCCAGCACCGACACCAGCGCCGGCAGGTCGGCCTCGACGCGCACCCGGACGACGACCCCGGTCACGACGGCGGCCTTCCGTGGTGGCGCAACGACCCGGTCTCGAGGTCGACGACGGCCAGGCACGAGGTCGGCATCCGGCGCACCTCCCCGGTCAGCAGCTCCACGAGGTCCTCGACGCCCGGGAGGTGAGCGACGACGGCGACGCAGCCGAGCGCCGCGTCGAGCCCGCGGACGAGGTCGAGCAGCTCCTCCCCCGTCGCGCCGTACGCCGCGTCGACCACCCGGACCGGTGGCGGAGCGGGGAGCTCGGCCGCCACCAGCTCCCAGGTGGCGACGGCGCGGGCCGCGGGCGACACGACGGCCAGCTCGACCCCCGGCCCGTGGGCCGCGAGCCAGCGACCCGCCTCGGGCGCCTGCCGCCGTCCGCGCGGGGACAGCGGCCGGTCCCGGTCGGTGTGGTCGCCGGACCAGTCGGACTTGGCGTGCCGGACCACGACGAGCGTGCGAGCCATCAGAGGTCGGTGACCCGGATCCCGGAGTGCGCCCGGTAGCGCCGGTTGATGCTGATCAGGTTGGCGGTGAGGGCCTCGACCTGGTGGGCGTTCCGCAACCGGCCGCCGAAGACGCCGTTGACGCCGGGGATGCTGCTCGCGAGGGCCTGCACCAGGTCGGTCGCGTCGCGGTCGTCGCCGAGCACCAGCACGTCGGTGTCGACCGACATCACGGCCGGGTCGTCGAGCAGCGCGGCGCTGACGTGGTGGAACGCGCCCACCACGGTCGAGCCGGGCAGCAGCGCGGCCGCCTGCTGGGCGGCCGAGCCCTCCTCGACGGGCAGCGCGTAGCCACCCTGCTTGTCGAAGCCGAGCGGGTTGACGCAGTCGACGACGACCTTGCCGGCCAGCTGGCCGGCGAGGTCGCGCAGGAGGTCGGCATGGCCGTCCCACGGCACCGCCACCACGACCACGTCGCCCTGCCCCGCGGCCGTGGCGTTGTCGGCGCCCGAGACGGTGCCCCCGGTGGCGTCGGCGAGGTCGGTGGCGACCTCCGCGGCCCGCTCGGCGGAGCGCGAGCCGATCACGACCGGGATGCCGGCCGCGGCGAAGCGGCGGGCCAGGCCGCGGCCCTGGGGACCGGTCCCCCCGAGCACGGCGACGACCTGGTCGGTGGGGAAGTCACTCATGCCCGCGAGCGTACTCAGGAGTAGGTGTAGAACCCGCGGCCGGTCTTGCGGCCGAGCAGGCCGGCGTCGACCATCCGGGCGAGCAGCGGCGGCGCGGCGTACAGGGGCTCCTTGAACTCCTCGTAGAGCGACTCCGCGACCGCCTTGGTGGTGTCGAGGCCGATCAGGTCGGCGAGGGCGAGCGGGCCCTGCGGGTGGGCGGCCCCGAGCACGAGGCCGCGGTCGATGTCCTCGGCGGTCGCGAAGCCCGACTCGAGCATCCGGATCGCGGAGAGCACGAACGGGATCAGCAGCGCGTTGACGACGAAGCCGGCCCGGTCCTGGCAGTCGATCGCCTGCTTGCCCAGCCGACCCTCGACGAAGGCCCGCGAGCGCTCGGTCGTGGCCGGCGCCGTCAGCAGGCTCGGCACCAGCTCGACCAGCGACAGCACCGGGACGGGGTTGAAGAAGTGGATGCCGATCACCTGCTGCGGCCGCTCGGTGACCACGCCGAGCTTCATGATCGGGATGGAGGAGGTGTTGGACGCGAGCACGGCGTCGGGGTCGGCGACGACCTTGTCGAGGGTGCGGAACAGCTCGGCCTTGGCCGACTCGTCCTCCACGATCGCCTCGACCACGACCTGCCGGTCGGCGAGGGCGTCGATCTCGGTGGCGAGGGTGATCCGCTCGAGCACGGCCGCGGCCGACTCGATCTTGCCCTTGGCCTCGGCCCGCGCGAGCGACGTCTCCAGCCGGCGGCGACCGGCGTCGGCGGCCGGAGCGCTGGACTCCACGACCACCACGTCGAGCCCGGCGCGTGCGCTGACCTCGGCGATGCCGGCCCCCATCAGGCCGCAGCCCACCACGCCGACGCGGTCGATCTCCTCGTTCATCGTGCTCCCTCAGCCTTCCCCGACGTCACGAACTGACATTTACTAGGACGTCCTACTATCCTAGCCGCATGCCCGACCTGCACGTTCCCCAGCACCCCGTCCGCCTGGTCACGGCCTCGAGCCTGTTCGACGGGCACGACGCCTCGATCAACATCATGCGCCGGATCTTCCAGAGCCAGGGCTGCGAGGTCATCCACCTGGGCCACAACCGCTCGGTGCAGGAGGTCGTGGACGCCGCCCTCGAGGAGGATGCGCAGGGCGTCGCCGTCTCGTCGTACCAGGGCGGGCACGTCGAGTACTTCGAGTACCTCGTGGAGTCCCTGCGCGCCGCGGGTGCCGGCCACGTGCGCGTCGTCGGTGGTGGGGGCGGCGTCATCGTCCCGAAGGAGATCGCGCGGCTGCGCGAGTCGGGCGTCACGATCTTCTCCCCCGAGGACGGCCAGAAGATGGGCCTGGTCGGGATGGTCAACTCCGTCGTCGCGGACTGCGACCTCGACCTGTGGGAGCAGGGTCCGGTCGGAGCGGACGCCGTGCTGTCCGGCGAGCGCACCGCCGTGGCCCGTGCCATCACCGGCGCCGAGCAGGGACGGCTGCCCGACGACGTGCTCACCCGGCTGCGCGACGCGGCCGCGGCCCACGGCACCCCCGTCCTCGGCGTCACCGGCACCGGCGGCTCGGGCAAGTCGTCGCTGACCGACGAGCTCGTCCGACGCTTCCGGCTCGACCAGCAGGACAAGCTCCGGATCGCCGTGATCGCGATCGACCCGACCCGGCGACGCGGCGGCGGCGCGCTGCTGGGCGACCGGATCCGCGCCAACTCCCTCGACGGCGACCGGATCTTCTTCCGGTCCGTCGCGACCCGCGGCTCCCACGAGGTGCCCGACCACCTCGGCGACGTGATCGACGTCGTGAAGTCGGCCGGCTTCGACCTCGTGGTCGTCGAGACCCCCGGCATCGGCCAGGGTGACGCCGGCATCGTGCCCTTCGTCGACACCTCGCTCTACGTGATGACGCCGGAGTTCGGCGCCGCGTCGCAGCTGGAGAAGATCGACATGCTCGACTTCGCCGACACCGTCGCCATCAACAAGTTCGAGCGCCGCGGAGCGCTGGACGCGATGCGCGACGTCGGTCGCCAGCTGGTCCGCAACCGCGAGGCGTTCGGCAAGAAGCCCGAGGACATGCCGGTCTTCGGCACCAGCGCCGCGACGTTCAACGACGACGGCGTCACCGCGCTCTACCAGCACCTGCGGGGCTCCCTCGCCGACGCCGGGCTGGCGCTCGAGGAGGGCGTGCTCCCGGTCGTGGACGTGCGGCACTCCTCCACCATCCGCCAGGTCGTCCCCGGCGACCGGGTCCGCTACCTCTCCGAGATCACCGAGACCGTGCGCGGCTTCCACGCCGACACCGAGAAGCTGGCCGAGGCGGCCGCTCGGCTGCAGCGGCTGGAGTCGGTCCGCGCCGAGCTCGAGGGCACCGACACCGGCTCTCTCGACGGCCTGCTCGACGAGGCCCGGCAGGCGGTCAGCCACGAGATCGCCGAGCAGCTCGCCGGCTGGCCGGCCGTCGTGGAGTCCTACTCCGGCGACGAGCAGGTCGTGAAGATCCGCGACACGGAGCTGCACACCTCGCTCACGCGGGAGTCGCTCTCCGGCAACCGGATCCCGCGGGTGTCGCTCCCCCGCTGGGACGACCACGGCTCGCTCGTGCGCTTCCAGCGTCGCGAGAACCTGCCCGGCTTCTTCCCGTACACGGCCGGCGTCTTCCCGTTCAAGCGCGACAACGAGGACCCCGCCCGGATGTTCGCCGGCGAGGGCGACCCGTTCCGCACCAACCGCCGCTTCAAGTACCTCTCGGAGGGCAACCCCGCCACCCGGCTCTCGACCGCCTTCGACTCGGTCACGCTCTACGGCCGCGACCCCGACCCGCGTCCGGACGTCTACGGCAAGGTCGGCACGTCCGGCGTCTCGGTCGCGACCCTGGACGACATGAAGGCGCTCTACGACGGCTTCGACCTGGTCAGCCCCACCACCAGCGTCTCGATGACGATCAACGGTCCGGCCCCGACGGTGCTGGCGTTCTTCCTCAACACCGCGATCGACCAGCAGGTCGAGGCCTTCCGCGACCGCGAGGGACGCGAGCCGAGCGGCGAGGAGCACGAGCAGCTGGCGGCGTACGCCCTGGCGAACGTGCGCGGCACCGTCCAGGCCGACATCCTCAAGGAGGACCAGGGCCAGAACACCTGCCTGTTCTCCACCGAGTTCTCGCTCCGGATGATGGCCGACATCCAGGAGTGGTTCATCGAGAAGAACGTGCGCAACTTCTACTCGGTCTCGATCTCCGGCTACCACATCGCCGAGGCCGGTGCGAACCCCATCAGCCAGCTCGCGTTCACCCTCGCCAACGGCTTCACCTACGTCGAGGCCTACCTCGCGCGCGGCATGGACATCGACGACTTCGCGCCGAACCTGTCCTTCTTCTTCTCCAACGGCATGGACCCGGAGTACTCCGTGCTCGGCCGGGTCGCCCGCCGGATCTGGGCGATCACGATGAAGGAGAAGTACGGCGCCAACGAGCGGTCGCAGAAGCTGAAGTACCACGTGCAGACCTCCGGCCGCTCCCTGCACGCGCAGGAGATGGACTTCAACGACATCCGGACCACGCTGCAGGCCCTGATCGCGATCTACGACAACGCCAACAGCCTGCACACGAACGCGTTCGACGAGGCGGTCACGACGCCGAGCGAGGACTCGGTCCGGCGCGCGCTCGCGATCCAGCTCATCATCAACCGCGAGTGGGGGCTCGCGATGAACGAGAACCCGCTGCAGGGCTCCTTCGTCATCGACGACCTCACCGACCTCGTGGAGAACGCCGTGCTCACGGAGTTCGACCGGATCAACGAGCGCGGCGGCGTCCTGGGCGCGATGGAGACCGGCTACCAGCGTGGCCGGATCCAGGACGAGTCGATGCTCTACGAGCACCGCAAGCACGACGGCTCGCTGCCGATCATCGGCGTCAACACCTTCGTCAAGGAGAGCGCCGCCGACGCCCAGCCGAAGGAGATCGAGCTCGCCCGCGCGACCGAGGAGGAGAAGGAGTCCCAGCTGCGGCGGGTCCGCGACTTCCAGGCCTCCCACGCCGAGGAGGGCGAGCAGGCCCTCGCCCGGCTCAAGGAGGCTGCCATGGCCGGCGACAACGTCTTCGCCGTCCTCATGGACGCCGCCCGCGTCTGCTCACTCCAGCAGGTCACCGAGGCCTTCTTCGAGGTCGGCGGCCAGTACCGCCGGAACGTCTGAGCCTGCCGTCACCTGAGGTGGTCGAGCAGCGAGCGCCAGCGAGCGACTGTCGAGACCTCCGACTCCCAGGACCGGAGGTCTCGACACTCGCCCTCGCCCAGGGGCTCGGGCGGCTCGACCACCTAGGTGGTCGAGCAGCGAGCGCAGCGAGCCGGGCCGACAGGCGTCTCGAACCCTGAGCCCGCCGTCACGTCAGGTGGTCGAGCAGCGAGCGCCAGCGAGCGGCTGTCGAGACCTCCGACCCACGGCGACCGGAGGTCTCGACACTCGCCCTCGCCCAGGGGCTCGGGCGGCTCGACCACCTACGTCGCCTCTGAGGTGGTCGAGCAGCGAGCGCCAGCGAGCGACTGTCGAGACCTCCGACTCCCAGGACCGGAGGTCTCGACACTCGCCCTCGCCCAGGGGCTCGGGCGGCTCGACCACCTACGTCGCCTCTTAGGTGGTCGAGCAGCGAGCGCCAGCGAGCGGCTGTCGAGACCTCCGACTCCACCGGAGGTCTGCACTCCCTCGACTCGGCGGTCGCTAGGGTGAGGGCGTCGGGGTCGTGGCGGACCGGCAGGTCGGCGAGGGCGTGCTTCACCAGCGCCGTCCGGGCCGCGACGAGGGCCTTGCGACGCAGCCGGCCACCACCGTCGCCGAGGGTGGCCTCGACGGCGGCGGCGACCTGGGCGGTGGTGAAGGTCGGTCGGGTGCCGGCCTCGACGGTCACGTCGGGCAGCGCGATCAGCACCGGGAGCACCTGACCGCCGACGGCGTCGAGCACGTAGAACTGCTCGAGCCGGGTCATGCTCGTCCCACGGCCTTGGCCTTGCGTCGCCCACGAGCGACCGTCCGGGCCGCGGCGGTGACGGCGGCGGTCATCTCGTGCTCGGTGAAGCGCATGGCGCCAAGGATGCCGGACCGGCGTGACGCCGCGTACGGTCGGGCAGGTGTTGTACGACGACCTCGGTGCCCCCGTCGACCTGACCGGCCCGGCTCGCCGCGTGGTGAGCCTGGTTCCGTCACTGACCGAGGCGGTCGCGTCGGTGGACCGGTCCGTCCTGGTCGGCGCCACCGAGTGGTGCACCCACCCGGCCGACCTCGACGTCCCCCGCGTCCGCGGCACCAAGAACCCCGACGTCCGCGCCATCGTCGACCTCGCGCCCGACCTGGTCATCGCCAACAAGGAGGAGAACCGCGAGCTCGACGTCCGACGCCTCCGCGAGACCGGCACCGCGGTCTGGGTGACCGACATCGAGACGGTGCCGCAGGGCATCGCCGCCATGGAGCGGCTCCTGTCCGAGGCGCTCGGGCTCGACCACCCCGACTGGCTCGTCCGCTCGCGGGAGCTCTGGTGCAGCGACCCGGAGCCGGTGCGGGCCCGCACCGCCACCGCCATCTGGCGCGACCCCTGGATGGTCGTCGGCCGCGACACCTTCACCGGCGACCTGCTGGCCCGCGCGGGCCTCCCCAACGCGTACGCCGACGCGGCCCACCGCTACCCGAAGGCCGACCCGGCGGGGATCGAGGCGTCGGGTGCCGAGCTGGTGCTGCTCCCCGACGAGCCCTACGTGTTCACCGCCGACGACGGTCCCGAGGCCTTCCGCGACCCTGCCCACGCTTCTCGTCGAGGGCCGGCTCGTCACCTGGTACGGCCCCTCGCTGGTCGAGGCCCACGCGGTGCTCACCGCGCTCGGGGTCCCCGGGCGCTGAGGTCAGCCCGCGGAGTACCCCTCGGGGTTCTGCGACTGCCAGCGCCAGGTGTCGGCGCACATCTCCTCGACCGACCTCTGCGTCCGCCAGCCGAGCTCGGCGTTCGCCTTCGCGGGCTCGGCGTACGACGTGGCGACGTCGCCGGGGCGGCGGGCGACGACCTCGTACGGCAGCTCGCGACCGACCGCCTTCTCGAAGGCGTGGAGCAGCTCCAGGACGCTGGTGCCGCGGCCCGAGCCGAGGTTCCAGACGTTGACCGGGTCGCCGGGGCCGCTGAGCGCCTGCAGGGCGGCGACGTGACCGGCGGCGAGGTCCTCCACGTGGATGTAGTCGCGCACGCCGGTGCCGTCGGGGGTGTCGTAGTCGTCACCGAAGACCGACAGCTTCTCGCGGCGGCCGACCGCGACCTGGGCGATGAACGGCATCAGGTTGTTGGGGATCTCGGACGGGTCCTCGCCGATGGTCCCGGAGGGGTGGGCGCCCACCGGGTTGAAGTAGCGCAGCAGCGCCACCCTCATGCCCGACTCGGCGAGCGCGACGTCGCTGAGGACCTGCTCCTGCATGACCTTGGTCCAGCCGTACGGGTTGGTGGCGAAGGTCCGTTGGTCCTCGGTGGCCCCCGCCTGCTCGGTGCCGTAGACGGTCGCACTGGAGGAGAACACCAGCCGGTGCACGTCGTGCTTCCGCATCGCGCGCACGAGCGAGAACGTCGAGCCCAGGTTGTTCTCGTAGTACTCCAGCGGCTTCGCGACGCTCTCCCCCACGGCCTTGAACCCGGCGAAGTGGATGACGGCGTCGAACTGCTCGGTCGCGAAGAGGTGCTCGGTCTTGTCGACGTCGCAGAGGTCGAACGCGTGCGTCGGGAGCGTCGTCCCGGTGAGCGCCTCGAGCCGCCCCACCACGGCCGGCACCGAGTTGCTGAAGTTGTCGACGATCACCACGTCGTGGCCGGCTTCGACGAGCCTGACCACGGTGTGCGACCCGATGTACCCGGCACCACCACTCACGAGAACCTTCATGGCCGCAGCGTATCGACGTCCCGGCCGCTGGCATGATCGGCGGGTGCCCACCGCGCTGATCACCGGCATCACCGGCCAGGACGGCCTCTACCTCGCCGAGCTGCTGCTCGCCAAGGGGTACGACGTGCACGGGCTGATCCGGGGTCAGAACAACCCCCGGCGCGACCTGGTGGAGGCGCTGGTGCCCGACGTCCGGCTCCACGCCGGCGACCTCACCGACCTGTCCAGCCTGGTCCGCGCGATGCGCGACTCCGACCCCGACGAGGTCTACAACCTCGGCGCCATCTCCTACGTCGCCTACTCGTGGGAGAACGCCTCGCTCACCACCGACGTCACCGCGAAGGGCGTGCTCAACCTGCTCGAGGCGGTCCGGCTCCACGTCGGCGACGACCCCGGTCGGGTGCGGTTCTACCAGGCGTCGAGCTCGGAGATGTTCGGCAAGGTGCAGGAGTCGCCGCAGCGCGAGACGACGCTGCTCTGGCCGCGCTCGCCGTACGGCGTGAGCAAGGTCTTCGGCCACCACCTGACCATCAACTACCGCGAGTCCTACGGCCTGCACGCGAGCTCGGGCATCCTCTTCAACCACGAGTCCCCCCGCCGCGGACCGGAGTTCGTCACCCGCAAGGTCAGTCGGGCGGTGGCCCGGATCCACCTCGGGCTCCAGGAGCAGGTCACCCTGGGCAACCTCGACGCCCGCCGTGACTGGGGCTTCGCGGGCGACTACGTCGAGGCGATGTGGCTGATGCTCCAGCAGCCGCAGGCCGACGACTACGTCGTCGCGACCGGCGAGTCCCACTCGATCCGCGACCTCCTCGACCTCGCGTTCGCCCACGTCGGCATCGACGACTGGGCGCCGTACGTCCGCCAGGACCCGGCGTTCATGCGCCCCGCCGAGGTGGACGTCCTGGTCGGCGACCCCAGCAAGGCGCGCGAGGTCCTGGGCTGGAAGCCGACCGTCTCGTTCGGCGAGCTGGTCGCGATGATGGTGGACGGCGACCTCGAGGCGACCCGGCAGGGCTGGTGACGTGCGCGCGTTCGTGACCGGGATCGGCGGCCAGGACGGCCACTACCTCGCGGAGCGACTGCTGGCCGACGGCGTCGAGGTGCACGCCCTCGCCCACGAGGCGGAGCCACTGCCGCACCTGCCCGGCGTCGAGCTCCACCTCGGCGACCTGCTCCGCACCGACGACGTACGGCGCCTCGTGCTCGACCTGGCACCCGACGAGGTCTACAACCTGGCCGCGATCAGCTCGGTCGCGCGGTCGTGGGAGGTGCCGGAGCTGACGTTCGCCGTCAACGGCCGGGCCGCGGTCTCCCTGCTCGAGATCACGGCCGGGCTCGGCGACGTGCGCGTGGTGCAGGCGTCCAGCGCCGAGATCTTCGGTCACCCCGACGTCTCCCCGCAGGACGAGGGCACCGCCGTCCGGCCGGTGAACCCCTACGGCGAGGCGAAGGCCCACGCCCACCGGGCCTGCCGGGAGCAGCGCGGCCGTGGGCAGCACGTCTCCGCGGCGATCCTCTACAACCACGAGTCGCCGCTGCGGCCGCCCCACTTCGTCACCCGGAAGATCACCTCCACCGTCGTGGCGATCGCGCGGGGCGAGGCCGACCGGCTCGAGCTCGGCAACCTCGACGCCCGCCGCGACTGGGGTTGGGCGCCGGACTACGTCGACGCCATGGTCCTGGCGGCCCGGGCCGACCGTCCCGACGACTACGTCGTCGCCAGCGGCGTCGCCCACTCGGTGCGCGACTTCGTCGCCGCGGCCTTCGCCCATGTCGGGATCGAGGAGTGGGAGCACCTCGTCGAGGTCGACCCCGCCCTGGCCCGCCCGGTCGACGCACCTGAGCTGGTCGGCGACGCGGGCAAGGCGGCGCGCGAGCTCGGCTGGGCGCCGACGGTCGGGTTCGAGGAGCTGGTCGCGCGGATGGTCGACGGCGGAGCGGCCGGGCCAGGGCCGGTCAGACCCGCTCGAGCAGCGCGTAGAGGTAGTCGCCGTAGCCGCTCTTCTCGAGCTCGCCGGCGATCGCGGCCAGCTGGTCGTCGTCGATGAACCCGATCCGCCAGGCGACCTCCTCCGGGCACCCGATCTTCAGCCCCTGCCGGCTCTCCACCGTGCGCACGAAGTCGCTGGCGTCGTTGAGGTCGTCGAAGGTCCCGGTGTCGAGCCAGGCGGCGCCGCGCGGCAGCACCTCGACCTTGAGCCGGCCCTCGGCGAGGTAGGTCTGGTTGAGGTCGGTGATCTCGAGCTCGCCCCGCGCCGACGGCTCCAGCGCCCGCGCCCGCTCCACCACGTCGGTGCCGTAGAAGTAGAGCCCCGGCACGGCGTACCGGCTGCGCGGCTTCTCGGGCTTCTCCTCCAGGGAGATCGCGGTGCCCTCGTCGTCGAACTCCACCACGCCGTACGCCGACGGGTCGGAGACCCGGTAGCCGAAGACGGCCGCCCCGTCGATCTCGCGGAACCGGCGCAGGTGCTGGCCGAGGCCGACGCCGTAGAAGATGTTGTCGCCCAGGATCAGTGCCACCGGCTGGTCCCCGACGTGCTCCTCACCGATGAGGAACGCCTGCGCCAGCCCCTCGGGGCGCGGCTGCACCGCGTACCTGATCTCCAGCCCGAGTGCGGAACCGTCGCCGAGCAGGCGCTCGAACTGGTCGGCCTCGTGGGGCGTGGTGATGACCAGGATCTCCCGGATCCCGGCCAGCATCAGCGTCGAGAGCGGGTAGTAGATCATCGGCTTGTCATAGACCGGGACCAGCTGCTTGCTCACCGCCCGCGTGATCGGGTGCAGCCGCGAGCCGGTGCCCCCGGCGAGGATGATGCCGCGCATGTCAGCGATCATGGCACGCGCCGATCCGCCCGGTACCATCCGCACCGGCGGTGCCTGATCTCGCCGTGCCCACCTGCCCTCCACTTCCTGGACCCGCCTTGAGCTCTCCCTCTGCCCCGCCCGTGAAGCGCAGCAGCCGCCGTCGCCGGATCCTGGTCGCGCTCGGCGGGCTGCTCCTGCTGCTGGTGGCCCTGGGAGTGGCTGCCCTGTCGATGCTCTCCGTCCCCTCCGACGCCCAGGCCGCCCGGGAGGACCTCACCACCGCCCTGAGCGCGCTCCGGTCCGAGGACCCCGCCGCAGCGGAGGAGTCCGTCGCGAGCGCCCGGAGTCACGTCGAGAGCGCCCAGGACGGGCTCGACGGGCTGGGCGGTGACGTGTGGGCCGCGCTGCCGTTCCTCGGGACGCCGGTGGAGGACGCGCGACACCTGGTGCAGGCCCTGGACGAGGCCACGTCGGTGGCCGAGATCGGGGTGGACCTGTACCCGTCGGTCGCCGGCAAGAAGGCCACCCTGTTCCGCGACGAGCAGGTCGACGAGGAGACGCTCCACGAGGTCATGGAGGGCGCCGAGAGCGCGGGCGACCACCTGGCCGCGGCTCGCGAGGAGATCGACGCGATCCGGGCCAGCACCCCGGTCATCGGCGCCCGGATCGCGTCGTACCGCGATCAGGCCGAGGCGCAGGTGGACCCGGCGGCGGACACGTTCGCGGCCGTGCAGCCGGTGCTGGACGAGCTGCCGACACTGTTCGGCTTCGAGGGCCGCACCAACTACCTGATCGCCATGCTCAACCCCGCCGAGCTGCGCTACTCCGGCGGCGCGGCGCTGACCTACGCGGCGATGACGTGGGACGCCGGCCGGCTCGACGTCGGCGACGGGATCTCGCCCGCGCGACGACCCCCGCTTCCACGGTCGCTACCTCTGGCGCAAGGTGGTGGGCAACAACTTCCACCGCGGCCGCAACCGGATCGCCAACTCCACGTTCGCCCCGTCGTGGTCGACCTCGGGGGCCGAGCTCATCCGTGCCTGGACGCGCAGCTGGCGTCGGCCAGCCGGAGGGAGTCATCGCCGTCGACGTGGTCACGTTGGGCCGGCTGCTCAGTGTGACCGGCCCGCTGACGGTGCCCGGCTTCGGCAAGGTGACCGACGACGACGCTCGTGGAGACCCTCGTCGGGAGCTACGACGACTACTACCCCGACGCCGACGGCGCAGGACGAGTTCAACGACGCGCTCATCCCGGCGTTCAAGACGGCGCTGTTCGACGGTGGCGGCTTCGTCGAGAAGGGACGGATCCTGGGCGAGGCCGCAGCCGGTCGCCACTTCGCGACCTACTTCCGGGACACCTCGCTCCAGGACGGCTTCGCTGCGGTCGGCCTCAGCGGCGACCTCGCCGACACGCCCGGTGACTACCTGTTCGTCGGCACCCAGAACACCAACGGCAGCAAGGTCGACTACTACCAGCGCCGCAGCCTCGACCTCGACGTCCAGCTCGACCCGGACGGCACGGCGACCAACCGGCTCGACGTGACCATCGACAACGACACCCCGCCGTACGTCGATCCGCTCGGTGTCGATCCCCGGTCCGGCTACTTCACGCGCTGGGCAGGCATGGCGCTCTCCGTCTTCGTGCCGGACGGGGCCGAGGTCGAGGACGTCACGCTGCAGGGCCGGCCGCTCGAGGTCCAGGTGCGCGGCCACTACCAGCACGACTTCCTCGCCGAGCCGCTGACGCTGGAGCCCGGTGGCACCGGCACCCTGTCCGTGGCGTACCGCGTGCCCGGCGCGGCATCGGTGTCGGACTCGGGCGAGCTGGTCTACCGACTCGCGATCGATCCCCAGGGGACCGTGAACCCGGCCTCGGTCCGGATCGCGGTCCGGGTCCCCGACGGCTACGCCGCAGACGTCCTGCCCGAGGGCTGGACCCAGCGGGGCGACACGCTCACCTTCCAGACCGACGCGCTGACGTCCAGCGAGGAGTGGGCAATCCCGCTCACCTCCGACAACTAGACTCCCGCGGCATGCGACGATACTGGTCACCGGGGGCGCCGGGTTCATCGGCGCCAACTTCGTCCACCACGTCGTGGGCGCGACCGACCTCGACGTCACCGTGCTCGACAAGCTGACCTACGCCGCCAGCCCCGAGGCGCTCGCGACGTTGCCGCCCGAGCGGGTCCGGCTGGTCGTCGGGGACGTCATCGACACCGAGCTGGTGGCGCGGCTCGTCGGGGAGAGCGATGCGGTCGTCCACTTCGCAGCCGAGTCCCACAACGACAACTCCCTCGTGGACCCCTCCCCGTTCGTGCAGACCAACCTGGTCGGCACGTTCACGCTCCTCGAGGCGGTCCGGCTCGCCGGCGTCCGGCTCCACCACGTCTCCACCGACGAGGTCTACGGCGACCTCGCGCTCGACGACCCGCAGCGGTTCACCGAGGAGACGCCGTACCGTCCCAGCAGCCCCTACTCCGCCTCCAAGGCCGGCTCCGACCACCTGGTGCGCGCGTGGGTGCGCAGCTTCGGCGTGGACGCGACGATCTCGAACTGCTCCAACAACTACGGTCCCTGGCAGCACGTCGAGAAGTTCATCCCGCGGCAGGTGACCAACCTCCTCGACGGCCGTCGACCCCGGCTCTACGGCGCCGGCGCCAACGTGCGCGACTGGATCCATGTCGAGGACCACAGCTCGGCGGTGCTCGCGATCCTGGAGCGTGGGATCGCTGGTGAGACCTACCTGATCGGCGCCGACGGCGAGCGCAGCAACCTCGACGTGGTGCGGTTGATCCTGCGACACATGGGTCGCGACCCCGACGACTTCGACCAGGTGATCGACCGGGCCGGTCACGACCTCCGGTACGCCATCGATCCCGGCAAGCTCCATCGCGAGCTCGGCTGGCGACCGCGCGTCGAGGACTTCGAGGCGGGGCTCGTCCAGACGATCGACTGGTACCGGTCGCACGAAGCGTGGTGGCGCCCGCACAAGGACACCACCGAGACGGCCTACGCCGCGAGAGGGCAATAGCCCATGCGCGAGCTCACGGTCGAGACCACCCCGGTACCCGGCCTGCTCACGCTGCGACTGCCGCTCCACGAGGACTCCCGCGGCTGGTTCACGGAGAACTGGCAGCGCGAGAAGATGGTCGCCCGCGGCCTGCCCGACTTCGCTCCGGTCCAGCACAACCTCGCGTTCAACCTCCGTCGGGGTGTGACGCGCGGGGTGCACGCCGAGCCCTGGGACAAGCTGGTCTCGGTCGCCACCGGACGGGTGTTCGCCGCCTGGGTCGACCTGCGCGAGGGTCCCTCGTTCGGCACGGTCCACCACGAGGTGCTCGACCCCGGCCGCGCGGTCTTCGTGCCACGCGGGGTCGGAAACGCCTACCAGGCCCTGGAGACCACCTGCTACAGCTACCTCGTCAACCAGCACTGGCGTCCCGACGCGACGTACGCCGCCCTCGATCTCGCCGACCCGACCGCCGCCATCCCCTGGCCCGTCCCGTTGGCCGAGGCCGAGATCTCGGCCAAGGACCGCGACCAGCCCCACCTCGCCGGCGTCACCCCCTTCCCCGCCCGTCGGCCGTTGGTGCTCGGCGGGTCCGGGCAGGTGGGCCGGGCCCTGCGTCGCGTCCTCCCGGACGCCCGCTTCGTGGACATCGACGAGCTCGACCTCGGTGACGCCGCGGCTCTCGAGGAGTGGCCGTGGGAGGAGCACGACGTCGTCGTCAACGCCGCCGGCTACACCGCGGTGGACGCCGCCGAGACCGTCGAGGGGCGCGCGGCGGCGTGGCGTGCCAACGCCGAGGCGCCAGCCGCCCTGGCCCGGCTGTCCGGCCGGCACGGCTTCGTGCTCGTGCACTACTCCAGCGACTACGTGTTCGACGGGACCCGCGAGCTCCACGACGAGGACGAGCCGCTGAGTCCGCTCGGCGTGTACGGCCAGAGCAAGGCCGCCGGCGACCTGGCGGTGCTCGGCGCCCCGCAGCACTACCTCATCCGCACCTCCTGGGTGGTCGGCGAGGGCCGCAACTTCGTGCGCACCATGCTCGACCTCGCCCACGGGGGCATGAGTCCCGAGGTCGTCGACGACCAGGTCGGACGCCTCACGTTCGCCGACGAGCTCGCCCGGGCGACCTGTCACCTGCTCGACACCCGTGCTCCTTTCGGGACCTACAACTGCACCGGCAGCGGGACGGCCTCGTCGTGGGCGGACGTCGCCCGCGCGGTGTTCTCCCGCGTCGGCCGCGCGGCGGAGGACGTGACGCCGATCAGTACCGAGACCTATGCCGCCGCCCGCCCGACCGCGCCGCGGCCACGGCACAGCACGCTCGACCTGAGCCGGCTCCGGGCCACCGGCTTCGAGCCCGAGGACGCCACCGCCGGCCTCGTCCGCTACCTCCGCGACCACGAGGACGGCCGCAACCGGTGAGCCCGCTGCCGACCCTCCTCGCCGCAGCCGACCATCCGCTGGTGCTCCACGACACGGCCTCGGCCGGGGCCGCGGCGGAGCTCGCCGCCGGAGCCGGGACCGTGCTGGCGCTCGATGCGCTCCCGCCCGTGGGTGTGTACGACGCGGTCGTGCTCGTCGTCACCGACCGGACCGGTCTGCGGCACGCGGCCGCCCGGCTCCCCCCGCTCGCGAGCATCTCGGCCGTGGGCTGCCTGCTGACCGGCGACGCCGTCCCCCCGTCCGTGACGGCCCGGCCGGACTGGCCCACGCTCGCCTCGATCGACGCGCTCCGGCTCGACGACGGCGGCTCGGCCACCGTCGTGCACCTGACCGCGTCGCTCCCGGCCGACGAGGTGCTGCGGGAGCTGGCCCGGCTCAGCGTGCCGGCCCGGTGGGAGGCGCTGCCCGGCGTCGCTGGGCCCCGCGAGCGGCTCGACTCGGCCTCGCTGAACCCGATCGGCTTCCTCCCCGACGCCCCCGACCCGCTGGCCGAGCTCACCACCGACGGCACCCGTGTCCTGCTGGTGGCCCCGGGCCTGCACCTCGACCTCACCGCCGGCGCCGGCAGCAGTGCGGTCGATGCGCTGCGCAGCCGCCGTGGCGTGCGGGTGCGTTGGGACCGGCCGAGCGCCGACCTGGCCGCCGCTGTCACGGGGCTGGCGATGGCCGGGGTGCCTCTGGTCGGGGACGCCCCACCCGCAGCCGCCCGGGACTGGCTCGGCGCCGAGCTGCACGCCGAGCTCACCGGGCTGACCGGGCTGACCGAGCAGCTGCTCGACGACCGGCTGCACCGCGAGGAGGCGAGCATCGCGCTGCGGCGCACGGCGCTGACCCACCACGGCCCTCGGGCCGCCGCGGCGGCCCGGGGCGGTTCGCGGTTCCCGACCTGCTCGGTGGTGCTGGCCACCCGCCGGCCCGAACAGCTGGCCTTCGCCGTCCGCCAGGTCGCACGGCAGCAGGGCCCGGAGGTCGAGCTGGTCGTGGTCGGCCACGGCTTCGAACCGGACGCCGGCCGGGTCCGCGAGGCGCTGGGTTCCCGTCCGTGCCAGGTGCTCTCGCGACCGGCCGGGGACCTGTTCGGCGACGTGCTCGAGACCGGTGTCCGCGCCGCCACGGGCGAGGTCGTGGTCAAGATGGACGACGACGACTGGTACGGCCCGCACTTCCTGCACGACCTGATGCTCGCCCGCGAGTACTCCGGCGCCGAGGTCGTGGGCGCCCCGGCCGAGTTCGTCCACGTCGCGCAGGTCGACCGCACCGTGCGGACCCGCGCCGGCGGAGAGCAGTTCGCGCGGCTCGTCGCCGGCGGCACGATCGCCCTGCCCCGCGACCTGCTCCGCGACCTGGGAGGCTTCCGACCCGTACGCCGTTTCGTGGACCGTCAGCTGTTGGAGGCCGCCGCGGCTGCCGGGATGCGGGTCTACCGCGGTCACGGCCTGGGCTACCTGCTGCGGCGTACGGCGGCGGGCCACACCTGGGACCCCGGCCTCGACTTCTTCCTCGACCCCGCCCGGATCGTGCAGGAGTGGGACGGCTTCGTCCCCCCGGCAGTGCTCGCCGTGGACCCGCAGGACCGGCCCGGGTGAGCGCCGTCGAGGGGCCCGGACGCGCCCTGGTGGAGCAGGCGCTGGGTGGACTGCGCCAGCCCGCGCTCGTCCTGCACGACCTCGACTCCGCCTCGGTCGCCGCGGCGCTGCCGACCGACCGGACCGTGCTCCACCCCGTCGCCGCGACGGTGCCCGGCGTCCCCCGCCGCTGGCCCGCGGTGGTGCTGGTCGCCCGTGACCGGCTGTCGCTGCGGCGGACGGCCTCGCTGCTGCCCCCGCTCGGACGGACCCGACTGGTCATCTGCTGGCTGCTCGAGGACACCGCCCCCCTGCCGGTGTGCCCCCGACCCGAGTGGCCCGCCCTGGTCGAGCTGCGCGGTCGCGCCGGCCCCGACGGGGCGGTGACCCTGCTGCGTCACGACGCCCCCGTCGGCGCCCACGTGCTGCTCTCCGAGCTGGCACGGGCCGCGAGTCCGGCACGCACCGGCAGCCGCGGGCTGGTCCTCGGCACGGCCGCGGCCGACGCCCCCACCCTCGCCCCGCCCGCCGACCCCGGCCTGGTCGTGGCCGCGACGGCGGCCGGCACGGCCGACCCCGAGCGTCCCGTACCCCCGGACGTCGTGCTCGCTGCCGATCCCGCCCTGGCCCTCCCCGACCACCCGGTCCTGGGGCGGGCGCCGGTGGTGGTGGCGGACCCGCTGCTGCTGAGCGGTCCTCTCGACGAAGGGGTGCTCAACCCGGCCGGGTTCCGTCGCACCGCCGCACGCGCCGCGGTCGAGCTGGCCCCCGGTCCGGACGGCACGCCCCTGCTGGCCGGCGGGGCGCTGGGCGACGTCGTGCGCGTGGGCGAGGTGACCCCGCGCCTGCTCGGGCTGCTGCGGGACCACCGTGGCGTCCACGTGTCCTGGTCGGCCGGAGACGACGCGGCGACCGCCCGGGTCGTCGCCGCGCTCGCGATGGCCGGGGTCCCGCTCCGGTCCGGGCCGCTCGCCCCGCCGGTCACCACCCGGCTGGGGCCGGGGCTCAGCTCCGCCCTCGACACGCCCGCGGACCTCGACGACGACCTGGACCGCGAGGAGCACAGCATCCGGCTGCGCCGCGCGGCGCTGCTCCACCACTCCGCCCTCGGCTGGCGGGCCCGCACCGCAGCCCGGGCGGGAGTCCGGTTCGCCATGTTCCCCCCGGTCAGCGTGCTGCTGCCCGCCACCGGTCCGCAGGACCTCGAGCGGATGACCCAGGCGCTCGAGGCACAGTCGGTCACCGACCTGGAGCTGGTCGGCCCCGGGAAGGAGGCTCTGGCGGGCGCCATCGGCGACCTGGCCCTGCTGCTGCCCGGTCCGGCCGACCTCGGTCCGGACCTGGTCCTCGACCTTCTCCTCGCTCGCCACCACTCCGGCGCCGCGGTCGTCGAGGCCCCCGACGAGCTGATGCGGTCCCGCGACGGCCGCGTCGTCCGCCGGGCGGTGGGGACGGAGCGTGCGGTGACCGCCCTGGCCGGCGGACCCACCCTCGTCGACCGGCGGCTGCTGGGCGACGTGCCCACCGGCCAACCGTGCGGCCCGGCGCTGCACCGGCGCGGCCACCTGCTCTACCGCAGCCACGGGCTGGGCCACGTGGCCTCAGTCGCGGGTGACCAGCGCGACCAGCTCCCGGGCGCGGTCGACGAAGGTGAGGTCCGGCCGGCGAGCACCGACGACCCCTGACCTGAGCCGCTCGTACGCCGTGGCGACCTCGGCCGGCGTGGTCGCGACCGCCACCTCCTGCGGGTCGAAGATCTCGTGCACCCCGGCCACGTCGTCGCAGATCACGGTCGCCCCGGAGGCCACGGCATCGAAGACCCGGTTGGCCACGAAGCCGCGCGAGGCCATGTCCGGCCAGTGGTCGGCGAGCACCACGCCGTGGCGGTGGTAGATCTCGGGGAGCCTGGCGTTGTCGACGTACTCCCCGTGCCAGAGCACCCGGCGGCAGCCCCTGCCACCCGCGGCCGTGGACGGTGAGCGGCACCCCGGCCTCGACGGCGGCCCACACCAGGGGGCGCTCGCGGCCCTCGCCGTTGTTGCCGACGAAGACGACCCCGGGCTCGCCCCGTCCGGTGGGCGGCGGCTGGAAAGCGGTCGCCTGCAGCAGGGGTACGACGTCCCGACCCCACCGCCGTGACATCTCCGCGCTCCAGGTCGTGGATGCCGCACACACCACGTCGTACCCCTCGAGCTCCTCGGGGGCCACGTCGTCGGGGTGGCTGATGATCCACAGCAGGTTGCGCCGGCCCGGCGTCGGAGGGATCGGGTAGAGACCGCGGATCGCGAGGCAGACGTCGTCGAGGTGGGCAGGTCCCACCCCGTCGGCGCCACGCCGTCGGGTCACCACCTCGTGGCCCAGGCTCCTCAGCGCCCCGGCCAGCGCGTCGGCGAAGTGGGTGTCCCCCCAGATGTCCCCCGGGCGCCCCGGCCACGAGGGCAGCTGCAGCGACCACCTGAGGGCTCCCGGGGCGTCGCGACGCACCTGGGTCACCACCTGGTCGGACCCGTCTCCGGGCCCCACGACGAAGCCGAGCTCCTCGTGGAACCCCCGGTCGACGTCGACGGCGCTGCGGAGACCGGGCTCCTCGACCCTCCGGGTGGTGACGTACGCCGTCGGGGCGACCCGGAAGCCGCCCGGTCGCCGCTCCAGCAGTCGGTCCGCCAGGTGGGCCAGCACCTCCGCATGCTCCACGCCGGTGGTGGGACCACCGACCGCCTCCACGTCCTCGGCGCGCAGCGCCACCAGGTCGGGCGCCACGCCGTCCAGTCGACGGCCGGCCAACCGGGCAGCGTCCTCGCGCGGGTGCCCGACCAGCAGCGGGTACCGGTCCCCCGACCGCACCAGCACACCCGCGGAGACGATCATGTCGTCGAGTCCGAGCAGGACCGGCTGCGAGCCGGCGACCGCGGTGTCGTCGAGCGCCTGCACGAGGGGCGCGAGCACGCCGCGGCGTACCACCACCCCCGGGGTCGCCAGCAGCAGCAGCGCGCCCGAGGCGATCGCGATCCCGCGGGCCAGGCACTCGCCGGGCGTGAGCGTTGCCGGGACCCGGTGGAGCCGGACCTCGGGTCGCTCGTGCCACAGGGCGTGGAGGTGGAGGGCCGTCGCCGGCGGCGTCCCGGGATCGACCACCACCACCTCCACCTCGAGCGCCAGGTCGTCGACCCGCTGCAGGACGCTCTCGACGGTCCGGGCCGTGGGCCGCGGATCGGTCGCGACCACGACCAGGGAGACGCCGACCCGCTCACTCCCTCGGGCAGGGACGGTGAGGTCCGCCGCCGGGTCGTGGCGCTCGCCGCCGAGCCGGGCCGCCAGCCGTCGCAGCTCCTGGCGCACGGCGCCGGGGTCATCGGCACGGTCCAGCGGCCCCGTCATCTGCAGCCGACCGTCCCCGCCGTCGAGCATCTCCAGGACGTCGCGCGCACGGCCCTGGCGCCAGGCTCGTCGTACCTCCCGGGGGAGGCTGACGACGTCGAGGTCGGGGTGCGGGGTCAGCTGCAGGCGCATGCCGTGCCGGACGAAGTCCTCGGCCGCCTCCTGGCGGCTCGAGAACACCTCTCCCCGCAGGGCGGCGTAGAACTCGAGGTCGAGCACGCCGCGCGCGAGCCAGGCGGCGGCGCGGGGGGAGGGCTCAGCGGGACCGGCGACCGTCACCGGCGGGGTGTCCGGTCCGACCGGTCGAGCACGCCGCAGGAGCCGCGAAGGAGCACGCCGTCACCCTACGACAGCGTCGTCAGCGCCCGACGCCGACGTTGGCGGTCACCGCCCGACGGCCGCTCAGCGCTGGTAGAGGCCGCGCATCGCCGGCCGGACGTCGGCGAGGTAGACCAGGGCCGCGATCCCGAAGGCGAGGTTGATGAAGCCCAGCGGGCTGCCGAGGAACAGGATCGCCGCGAGCACGCCGAGGCCGAGGATCGCGACCCACGCCTGCTTGGTGAGCTTGTCGGCGGCCCGGTAGTGCTCCGGGGTGAACATCAACGAGGTCACCAGCGCGAAGATCTTCAGCGCGAGGAACACCAGGGTCACCACCAGCAGGATGGTGCCCTCGATCTGGAAGACGTTCGGCACGCGTCCACGGTAGCCGACCCGTGGACGCGTGCGCGCGTGGTGCTACGTCAGCCGCGCGCGATCCGGCGGGTGTACTGGGAGTCGAGCTTGACGCTGTGGGCGTTGTCGACGAAGTACTTGTCCTGGTTCGGCGCGAACTGGCCGTAGACCTGGAGCCGGACCCAGTCGGGGCGCCCCAGGCACCGCGTCGGGACGGACAGCGGGGCGACGTCCGTGCGGTAGTTCATGCGGCGCGACGGCTCGCAGGCCGCGCCGTCGCTGGCGTAGAAGCTCGTCTGGCCCTTCCACGCGCCCGGCGTTCCGAAGACGCCGGCGCCGTAGCTGACGTCGCCGGGCACGTCGATGTTCGCGTAGGCGCCCACGCCCTCGCCGGCCTTCTTCAGGTTCTGGAACCGCGAGGTGACGACGACCTTCCGGGCCGTGTGCTTGATGACGACCTTCCGCAGGTCGCCCTCCGGGTGGCCACCCTGCTTGGTGGGCACGTCCTGCGTGACGTTCCAGGTGTCGCCGCGGCCGTCCTTGAGGGTGCGGGTGTCGGCCGAGGCCGGCGCGGCGGTGGCGGCGGCCGTGAGGCCGAGGACGAGGGCGGCCACGGCGGTGGTGGCGCGGCGGGTGCGGGCGTGCGAGATCAAGGTTCCCCCAGAGAAGCTCGAGATGGGTGTCAGCCGGACCGACTGCGCGCGGAACGTAACACCGGTATCCGAACGAGATCCGGCGAACCCACCGACAATCGCGAAGACCCCCGGAAGGTCACCCCTCCGGGGGTCCTGCGGGCTCGAGCGGGGTGAGTCAGTCGCCGACCTTCGCGGCGGCGTCGGTGACGGCGTCGGTGGCCGAGGCGGCGGTCTTCTTGGCCGCGGTGCCGGTGGCCTTCGCGCTGCTCTTGGCCGGGGCGCTCTTCTTGGCCGCGGTCTTCTTCGCGGTCGAGGTCGCCTTCTTCGCGGTGGACGTCGTGGCCTTGGTCGCCTTGGTCGCCTGGGTCTTGGTGGTCTTCGCCTTGGCCGTCGTGGTCTTGGCGGAGGACACGGTCGCCTTGGTCGACTCCTGCTTGCGGATCCGGGTCACGAGGCCCTCACCGCGGGTGATCAGGTCGCCGTAGGTGTCGGTGACGGTGGCCTGGACCTTCGCTGGCAGTGCCAGCGCCTCGGCCTGGAGCTCGGCGACGCGCTTCTCGACGGCGGTGCGACGCGCCTTGGCGTCCTTGCTGAGGGCGTCGACGCGGGCGCTGACCACGGTGGTGGCCTGCGTGCGCAGGGTCTGCGGCTCGAGGTCGAGGCTCTTGACGGACTTCGAGACGTCGGCGTACCGCTTCTGGGCGGTCTTCTGCGCCTCGGTCACGTAGTCGCGGACGATCTCCACGACGGCGTCGGTGACGCCGACGCCGGCGAAGAGGGGCTTGGTCGCCTGGGTCTTGATGGTGTGGAACGTGGCCATGGTCGGCTCACTCCTTCGTGGTTGAGGTGTTGAGTGCCAGGAACGACGCGTAGACGTCGAGCAGGGACTGCTTCTGGCGTTCGTTGAGGTGCGGGTCGTTCAGGATCGCCAGCTCCACGGAACGCTCGGGAGCGCCGGGGACCTCCTCCGGGCTGACGATGCCGGCCCGGATGTAGAGCTGCTCCGCGGAGATGCGGAGCGCCTTGGCGATCTGTTGGAGGACCTCGGCCGAGGGCTTGCGCAGACCTCGTTCGATCTGGCTGAGGTAGGGGTTGGAGACGCCGGCCTGCTCGGCGAGCTGCCTCAGCGAGAGCCGCGACGCGGTGCGCTGCTCCCGGAGGTACTCGCCGAGGGAGTCGACGGTCTTCCCTACCTTGCCCTTGGCCATGCCTCCATGGTGCTAGCTGCTGCTAGCAAAATGCAAACTGAGCAAGCGTGAGCCTGTTCACACGGGACCCATGAGGCAACGTCGCCGGCGAGTCCTCGACTTGGCAGTGGTTGCAACGACTGCTAGGTCGAGGTTTCCCCGGTCGACCGGGGAAACCGAACGACGTCTCCGAAGACCGCGCGGATCTCCCCCACCGGCCGACCGCCACCGAGCAACGGAACCAAGCCGGTCCGGCGTACGGCGTCGGCGTCCACGCCGGGCTCGTCGAGGACGCCGCTGCGCTCGAGCGCAGCGGCCATCAGCACCGGCCGGACCCGCGGCGCGCCGTCGTCGGTCTTGAGGGCGAACGCCCGGCCGTCGGGCAGCGCGACGGCGTAGCAGGACTCCGCGCCGGCCTTGCCGATCGAGCCGGGGATCGCGGTCAGCAGCTCGCGCTCGTCACGCCGGCTGCCCGAGACGTACGCCGGGTGCGCCCGGATCGCGTCGGCCACGCGACGGGCGTGGGCGTCGGCCCCACCGGACCCGTCGAGCCCGAGAGCGAGCCGGCTGAAGCCGCGGGCCAGCCCGGTCAGCGAGGCGGCCAGCAACGGGGCGCCGCAGCCGTCCACGGCGACGACCTCGGAGCGCTCACCGGTCATCTCCTCGAAGGTCGCCCGGATCGCGACCTGGAGCGGGTGGTCGGGGCTGCGGTAGGTCGCGGTGTCCCAGTCGTTCACGACACACGTCGCGAGCATCGCGGCGTGCTTGCCGGAGCAGTTCATGAGCACCGGCGCCCTCACGCCACCCTCACGGATCACCGTCTCGCGGGCGCCGTCGTCGAGGGGGTAGTCGGGCGGGGTCTGGAGGGCGCCCTCGTCGAGGCCGACGCCCTCGAGGATCCGGCGGGCGCCGGCGACGTGGAAGTCCTCGCCGCTGTGGGAGGCGCAGGCCAGGGCGATCAGCTCGTCGGGCAGGTCGAGCCCGAGCCGCACCATGCCGAGGGCCTGCAGCGGCTTGTTGCACGAGCGCGGCAGGACCTGGCCCTCGGCGTCGCCGACCGACCAGGCGACGCCGCCGTCGGAGGCCAGCGCCACCAGCGAGCCGTAGTGGTGGCCCTCCACGAAGCCCGAGCGGACTATCTCCGCGACGACCGGCGCGCTCACAGGGCCTCGTGCCGGTCGTAGTCGTCGTCGAGGCGGACGATGTCGTCCTCGCCGGTGTAGTGGCCACGCTGGATCTCGATGATCACGACCGGCTCCTGACCCTCGTTGCCGATCCGGTGCGGGGCGCCCATCCCGACGTCGACGTGCTCGCCCGGTCCGGCCACGGTGTCGGCGCCGTCGATCACGAAGGTGGCGACGCCGCTGACGACGAGCCAGTGCTCCGAGCGGTACTCGTGGGTCTGGTAGGACAACCGGTGCCCGGGCAGGACCTCGATCCGCTTCACCTTGTAGCCAGGGCCCTGGTCCAGCACGAACCACGCGCCCCAGGGGCGCTCGGCGGACACCGCTTCTCCGTCAGACACGGGGACGACCCTAACCACCGCCGGGTGGCAGGATGACGGCCGTGTCCCAGCCCGTACCCCAGCCCGTTCCCCAGCACTGCCCGTCCCCCCGCGAGCTCGACGACCTCGAGCTGCTCGGCACCGGCGCCCTGGCCCCGGTGAGCCGGTTCGGGGAGCCCGACAGCCCCGTGACGCTCACCCTCCCGAGCGCGATCGCCGACGCACCCGTGGTCGAGCTGGTCGACCCGGAGGGACTGCCGCTGGCCCGCGTCACCACGGCCACCGGCGAGGTCGAGGTCCTCGCGCACCCCCAGTACGGCGCCTTCCGGCGACTCCACCTCACCCCCGAGCAGACCCGCGAGCAGTACGCCGGCCGCACGTTCGTGCCCGTCGTCGACGCCCTGGACGACGCCCAGCTCGCGGAGCTGGCCGAGCTCGGGCCGGTGGTGCTGCTGGCCCTCACCGGCCACGGCACGGCCGAGCTGTCGCCCGTCGCCCTGCTGCGCGCCTCCCTCGCCGCGGCCGCCCGGCTCGACGCCGCCGTGGTCGCGGTGCCGCTCGCCGCCCACGACGACCCCGGGGCCGACCACGACCTCGGCGTCCGGGTCGTCGGCAGCTACGCCGGACCGGACCCGGTGCACGCCCTCGCCGAGGCGACCGAGGACGCGACGTACCCCGACACCGTGGCGGCGATCGTCGACACCGACCGGCCGCCCGTCGACCAGCAGGGCCTGGTCCTGTTCTTCACCGGCCTCTCCGGCAGCGGCAAGTCCACGCTGGCCCGGGCGCTGATGGACCGCGTCCTCGAGGAGACCGACCGCACCGTCACCAGCCTCGACGGCGACGTCGTGAGGCGGCACCTCTCGGCGGGTCTCACCTTCTCCAAGGAGGACCGCGAGACCAACATCCGCCGGATCGGCTGGGTGGCCGCGGAGATCTCCCGCCACCGCGGCCTCGCCGTCTGCAGCCCGATCGCGCCCTTCGCCGAGACCCGCGCCCAGGTCCGCGAGATGGTCGAGGACGCCGGCGGCGCGTTCTTCCTCGTCCACGTCGCCACCCCGCTCGAGGAGTGCGAGCGGCGTGACCGCAAGGGCCTCTACGCCAAGGCCCGCCGCGGCGAGATCCCCGAGTTCACCGGGATCTCCTCGCCGTACGAGGTGCCCGACGACGCCGCGGTCCGGGTCGACACCACGGGTCGCAGCATCGAGGAGGCGCTCGGCGACGTCACGGCGGCACTGCGAACCGCCGGCCTCCTCGATCTGGGGTAGCTATCGTGACGACCGCAGATTACGACAAACTCACGTAGTTCAGTAGGGTTCATCGGTCCGCAGGGTCAGCGGGCCGTTCGGGTCAGGAAGGGTCACCACCATGGGCGACGTCATCACCACGACGTTCTTCGCAATCATCGCCGCCGGCTTCGTCGTCGGCATCGTCGTCGGCCTCACCGGCATGGGCGGCGGCGCCCTGATGACGCCGGCCCTGATCTTCCTGGGCGTCGGCGACACCGCCAGCGTGGTGACCGCCGACCTCACCGCGGCCGCCGTCTACAAGACCGGCGGCGCGCTCGTGCACAAGCGTGAGGGCTCGCCGCACATGGCGCTGGCCAAGTGGCTGATCATCGGCTCGGTGCCGATGGCCCTGCTCGGCCCGTTCCTGGTCAGCTGGGTCACCGACAGCCCCGAGGAGCTCGACCACACGCTGAAGCTGTGCATCGGCTTCGCCCTGCTGTTCGCCGCCACGACGTACGCCTTCCGGCTGTGGATCAACCTGCGCCGTGTCCGCGCCGGCACCCACAGCCAGGACGAGCACCCCGACGTCCGGGTGCTCCCGACGCTGCTCGTCGGCATGCTCGGCGGCCTGCTCGTGGGCGTGACGAGCGTCGGCTCCGGCTCGGTCATCATGATCGCGCTGCTGATGCTCTACCCCGGCCTGTCGGCCGTGAAGCTGGTCGGCACCGACCTCGTGCAGGCCGTCCCGCTGGTGATGGCGGCCGCGATCTCCAACATCTCGCTGCACGGTCTCGACTGGGGCCTGCTGATCCCGCTGCTGATCGGCTCGGTCCCGGGCACGATCCTCGGTGCCCGGATCGCCCCGCGCGTGCCGCAGTCCTTCATCCGGCGCGGCATCGTCGTGGTCCTGACCATGTCCGGGGTCGCCCTGCTCGACAAGGCCGGCTGGCCGCCGCTGGGCGCCGGCGAGGACCAGACCTACCCGCTGCTGGTCGCGGGCATCGGGCTGGCGATGGTCGTCCTCGTGCCGCTGGTCTGGGGCGTGATCCGGCGCACCCAGGGGCTGCCGATGTTCGGCTCCCCGACGGTGGCCGAGCTCGAGGACTCGACGTACCGACCGGGCATCGTCGGCATGAAACGCGACGCAGACGCCTGAACGCAGGCGCAGACGCCTGAACCACGATTCAGCCGGGAGCCACGACCCGGCTAGCATGAGTCCGCTTACCCGAGGAGAGGTCCCGCAAACCGATGAGTGCACCCCCGACCCATGCCGACTACCAGCTGAGCCAGCTCGACCAGCTCGAGGCCGAGTCGATCCACATCTTCCGTGAGGTCGCCGCCGAGTTCGAGAAGCCGGTCCTGATGTTCTCCGGCGGCAAGGACTCCATCGTCATGCTGCGCCTGGCGCAGAAGGCGTTCTACCCCGCGAAGGTCCCGTTCCCCCTGCTCCAGGTGGACACCGGCTACGACTTCCCCGAGGTGCTCGACTGCCGCGACCGCTGGGTCGAGGCGCTGGGCACCAAGATGATCGTGGCCAGCGTCGAGGAGGCGATCGCCAACGGCATCGTCGTCGAGGACGGCAAGACCACGCGCAACCGGCTCCAGATCGGCACCCTGCTGCACGCCATCGAGGAGGGCGGCTTCACCGCTGCCTTCGGCGGCGGCCGTCGGGACGAGGAGAAGGCCCGCGCCAAGGAGCGCGTCTACTCCCACCGTGACGAGTTCGGTCAGTGGGATCCCAAGATGCAGCGCCCCGAGCTCTGGAGCCTCTACAACGGCCGGATCCACGCGGGCGAGCACATGCGGATCTTCCCGCTGTCCAACTGGACCGAGCTCGACATCTGGCACTACATCGGTCGCGAGGGCATCGACATCCCGTCGATCTACTACTCCCACCAGCGTCGCGTGTTCAACCGCGGCGGCATGTGGATGACCGAGTCGGAGCACAACCCGTGCCGCGACGGTGAGGTCGCCGAGGAGCGCACCGTCCGCTTCCGCACGGTCGGTGACCTGACCCTCACCGGTGCCGTCGAGTCGGAGGCCGACACGATCGAGAAGATCATCGACGAGATCGCCGCCTCGCGGATCACCGAGCGTGGCGCCACCCGCGGGGACGACAAGTTCTCCGAGGCTGCCATGGAGGACCGGAAGAAGGAGGGCTACTTCTGATGGCCGACGACACCACCCTGAACACCATCGTCAACGACGACATGGACCTGCTGCGCTTCGCGACCGCGGGTTCGGTCGACGACGGCAAGTCCACCCTCATCGGTCGGCTGCTGCTCGACTCCAAGTCGATCTTCGAGGACCAGCTCGAGGCCGTGGAGTCCTCCTCGCAGGCGAAGGGCTACGACTACACCGACCTCGCGCTGCTGACCGACGGCCTGCGCTCCGAGCGCGAGCAGGGCATCACCATCGACGTGGCCTACCGCTACTTCGCGACGCCCAGCCGCAAGTTCATCATCGCCGACACCCCGGGCCACATCCAGTACACCCGGAACATGGTCACCGGCGCCTCGACCGCCGACCTCGGCCTGGTGCTCGTGGACGCCCGCCAGGGCCTCACCGAGCAGAGCCGCCGCCACGCGGTGCTCCTCTCGCTGCTGCGGGTCCCGCACCTGGTGCTGGCCGTGAACAAGATGGACCTCGTCGACTACGACCAGGCCACCTACGAGCGGATCCACCAGGAGTTCTCCTCCTTCGCGACGAAGCTGAACATCCCGGACCTCGAGGTCATCCCGATCTCGGCGCTCAAGGGTGACAACGTCGTGGACCGCAGCGAGAGCATGCCGTGGTACTCCGGTCCGACGCTGCTCCACCACCTCGAGCACATCCACGTGGCCTCCGACCGCGACCTGGTCGACACCCGCTTCCCGGTGCAGTACGTGGTGCGCCCGAAGTCCGACGAGTTCCACGACTACCGCGGCTACGCCGGTCAGGTCGCGGGCGGCGTCCTGAAGAAGGGTGACGAGGTCGTCGTGCTGCCCAGCGGCATGACCTCCACGATCGAGGGCATCGACCTCCACGACCAGGAGCTCGACGAGGCCTTCCCGCCGATGAGCGTGACGATCCGGCTCGCCGACGACGTCGACGTCTCGCGCGGCGACATGATCGCCCGCGTCAAGAACGCGCCGACCCCGGCGCAGGACATCGACGCCATGGTCTGCTGGATGACCAACGCGCCGCTCAAGCCGCGGCAGAAGCTGGCGATCAAGCACACCACCCGCACCGGCCGGGCGATGGTGAAGGACATCCAGTACCGGATGGACGTCAACACCCTCCACCGCGACCAGGAGACCAAGGAGCTCGGCCTCAACGAGATCGGCCGCGTCACGCTGCGCACCACGGTGCCGCTGCTGTGCGACCCGTACTCCAAGAACCGCACCACGGGCTCGTTCATCCTGATCGACGAGGCGACCGGCGTGACCGTCGGCGCCGGCATGATCAACAGCGGTAGCTGACCCCGGTCGCTCCCGCCGCGCAGGCTCGGTCCCCTCGGGGCCGGGCCTGCGTCGTGTCAGGCGCTGACGTGCGGCAGCCGGACGTGGACGACGCTGCCCACCCCGACCTCGCTGGCCAGCGACACGGTGCCGCCGTGCGCCTCGACGATCGAGCGCACGATCGAGAGCCCGATGCCGGTCCCCTGGATGTGGCGCTCGCGCGCCTCCTCACCGCGGAAGAACCGGGTGAAGAGCCGGTCGAGGTCGGCCGGCGCGATGCCGAAGCCGGAGTCGGACACCGTGAGGTCGACGTCGTCCCCGTCGGGGGTCAGCGTCACGGCGACCGTGCCGCCGGGCTCGGAGTACTTCACGGCGTTGGAGAGCAGGTTGTCGACGACCTGGCGGATCCGGCCGGCGTCGACCAGCGCGACCAGCGAGGGCGGGACCACCGACTCCAGCACCAGGCCCGCAGCCCGGGCGGCCGGCTGGCTGGCGTCGACGGCGTCGGCCACGACGGTGGCCAGGTCCGCACGCGCTCGCACGACGCGCAGGCCGCCGTCCCGACCGCTGGCGACGTGGAGCAGGTCGGAGACCAGCTGCCGCAACCGGACGGCGTTGCGCTCGACCGTGCGGAGCTGGCCCACGGCGTGCTCGGGGATGGTGGGGTCCTCGGCGAGGAGCTCGAGGTGGCCGAGGACCGAGGTCATCGGGGTCCTCAGCTCGTGGGAGACCGAGGCGACGAACTCGTCCTTCACCTCCAGCGCGCGCAGGTAGTCCGTGACGTCCTTGTAGGCGAGCGCGGCGCCCGCGAACTGGCCGGCGTGGTCCCGGACGGTGCGGCCGGAGACCGACAGCGCCCGTCGGCTCAGCAGGTCGGCACCGACCCAGACCCGCACGTCGTCGAACTCCTCGCCCCGGACGGCCCGGAACGACGGCATCTGATCCTCGGTGAGCAGTGTCGTGCCGTCCTCGGCGTACACCTCACCGAGCTGGCCGGCCCGCCCTGCGTGGCCTTGGGGGAAGGCCAGCGACATGAAGTCGCGGTGGCGCCGGTTCATCCGCTCGTACCGGCCCTCGGCGTCGATCAGGACCAGACCCACGTCGACACTGTCGTAGACCGCCTCGGCCATCCGGCGCTGGTGGTCGATGGTGGCCTGCGCGACCGCCAGCCGTTGCCGGTACTCGAACTGCTCGGTGACGTCGAGGATCTGGCTGATGAAGTGGATGGGCGTGCCGTCGGCCTGGCGCAGCAGGGCGACCGAGAGGTCACCCCAGACGACGTGGCCGTCGGCGTGGAGGTAGCGCTTGACCAGCCGGTACGACGTGCGGGTGCCGGCCAGCGTCTCGTGGAGCAGCTCGAGGTCCTCGTCGAGGTCGTCGGGGTGGGTGATCTCCTGGAACGTCAGGGACTGGAGCGTCTCCTCGTCGTACCCGATCATCTGGCAGAAGGCCTCGTTGACCGCCACCAACCGGCCGTCGGTGCCGACCAACGACATGCCTACCGGGGAGTGCTGGAGCGTCAGCCGCCACAGCTGGTCGCCCTCCGCCACGTACTCCATGGCGCAGCATCACCCCGATCCCGTCACCCTCGCAACAACGCTGCGGGAATCCTACGTCCGGGACCGGGGTGATACCGGTGATCACGTCAGAGCGTCGACCTCACTCCGAGCAGTGACCGGGGCCGGTCACGCCGTTGTTGTAGGCGTCCAGCGTCGCCGCCAGCTGCTTGGCCGACGTCGCCGCGGTCTTGGAGAGCGTCGTGCCACTGGCGCCGGTGAAGAGCGCCTCGGCGCTGGCCAGGGCGTTGGTCACCGCTGCCGGCTTCGCGGCCCCGTTCAGCACGTTCAGCTTCGCCGCCATGTACTGGTGGGCGAGGATGAAGTAGGCGTTGCCGGCCGGCGGGGTCCAGAAGACCTGGTACCAGCTCTTCCCGCTGCCGAAGAACGCCGTGTTCTGCTCGCAGGGCCCCAGCAGCGCCCACGCCGAGTCGTACGGGGCCGGGCCCTTCAGGCTGTGGGTCTTCCAGTAGCCCTGGGTCAGGGTGCAGCCGTACCCGTCGTTCGGGACCGTGACCGTGACGGTGTGGTCGTCGCAGCCGGTGGCCGGGTTGGACTCGTCGGTCGCGAAGCAGGCCTCGTTGGTGAAGGTGTACTCACCCGCGGTGTCGTAGGGGCCGACGGACAGCGAGTAGGTGTACGTCTTGCTCACGCAGGTGTACCCGAGGTAGCCCTTCTTGTCGTCGGTCACGTCCACGCACTCGTCCCGGACCGTGGTCGGCGAGCCGAAGGCGTAGGCCTTCGTTCCGACCGAGGTGCGCTCGACGGCGGAGCCGGTGGCCTTGGTCTTGACCGTCGCGGTGTTCGTCCCGGCGGAGCCGTCCGCGACGTCGGCGGAGTAGCCGCACGTCACCGTGGCCTTGGCAGCGACCTCGTCGCCGGTGCAGGCGACCTCACCGGCCACCAGCGAATCGGTGACCGAGGTGATCTCCAGCGCCACCGGCCACGGGTTGTGGATGCTGATCGTCCCGGACACCTTGAAGTCGCTGTCGACGGGTGCCCTGCGCGTGACGCCGACGGTGTAGTTCACCAGGAACGACTGCCCGGTCGACAGCGTGAGCTTGTCCTGGTCACCGGTCTTGTCGATCTCCCAGCTGTAGGTGCGCTTGAAGGAGGTGTTCGCGGTCTTCGTGACGATGGGCGCGTAGTTGTAGCAGAACACCAGGTGGGACAGGCCGGCCTGATTGCCGCCGTTGTTGTTGGGCGTCTGGAGGCCCGGTGTCACCGAGGCTTGGCGGCATATAGGTGTAGACGTTCGCGTTGTCGCCGGCCTTGACGATGACACCCGAGGCGGGGATGTTGGAGCTCCAGGTGACACCGGTGGTCTCACCCGAGCCGTTGGTGCCCGCGACGGACCAGGTCACGGTCACCGGTCCGTCGGTGTAGGTGCCGGGGGCGTTCTCCACCCCGCCAGCCGCGGGCTTGTAGCCGTAGTCGAACCCCTGGCTTTCGCAGGTCGGGTTGCCGGGGACGAGGGTCGGTGTGACCGTCGTCGAGCTGGCGGCGGTCGAGGTGACCGCCACGAGCAGGGCAGCGGGCAGGACCGCGACCAGGCTCGAGATGAGTGTCTTCTTCATGCCGGTTTGTCCTTCTCTCCGGCCGCCAGGGTCCCGAGCATTCAGGGCGACGTCATGGGTGTCAGGGAGAGCCCCCGGCTTGCATTGGAGCGCCTCCCGAACCTTGTGGATAGAGGTGTGGAGGAACTGTGGAGACCTTGTGGCCAACCGTCGGGACAAGGTGTCCCTGACGTGGAGGAACGCCCCACGACCGAGGTCGTGGGGCGTTCGCAGGTGCTGAGCCGTGCCAGTGGGTCAGAGACTGACGTCGACCTCGGCGACCGACCCCGTGCGGGCGTGCACGGCCCGGTCGGTGGGGTCGGCCTTCGGGGCCAGCGTGCGCAGCGTCCAGCTGCCCTCACCGGCGAAGAACCGGAACTGGCCGGCGTCGTCGGTGGGGACCTCGGCGGTGAACTCGCCGGTCCGGTCCAGCAGGCGCACGTACGCGTTGCCGACGGGGGTGCCCTCCCGGGTCACCGTGCCCTGGATGACGGCCTCCTTGGTGAGGTCGACGCCCTCGATGGACCGGCCGCCGACGACCGCCCCGCAGCCCATCAGGCCTCACCCTTCTCGTCACCGAGGGCGACCGGGACACCCACGAGGGAGCCGTACTCCGTCCACGAGCCGTCGTAGTTCTTCACGTTCTCCTGGCCCAGCAGCTCCTTGAGCACGAACCAGGTGTGGCTCGAGCGCTCGCCGATCCGGCAGTAGGCGATGGTGTCCTTGCTCCAGTCGACCCCGGCCTCGCTGTAGATCTGCTGCAGGTCGTCGTCGGACTTGAAGGTGCCGTCGTCGTTGGCGGCCTTGCTCCACGGCACGTTCGCGGCGGTCGGGATGTGACCGGCGCGCTGCGCCTGCTCCTGCGGGAGGTGGGCCGGGGCGAGCAGCCGACCGGCGTACTCGTCGGGGCTGCGGACGTCGACCAGGTTCTGGGTGCCGATCGCGGCCACCGTCTCGTCGCGGAACGCGCGGATGGTGTGGTCCTGCTCCTGCGCGGTGTACGACGTCGCGGCCCGGCTGGGCGGCTCGTCGGTCAGCTCGCGGGAGTCCAGCTCCCACTTCTTGCGGCCGCCGTCGAGCAGCTTGACGTCCTGGTGGCCGTACAGCTTGAAGTACCAGTACGCGTACGCGGCGAACCAGTTGTTGTTCCCGCCGTAGAGGACGACGGTGTGGTCGTTGCCGACGCCGCGCTCGGAGAGGAGGGCCTCGAACTGCGCCTTGCTGACGAAGTCGCGCCGGACCTGGTCCTGCAGGTCCGTGGTCCAGTCGAGCTTGATGGCGCCCCGGATGTGGCCCTTGTCGTAGGCAGAGGTGTCCTCGTCGACCTCGACCAGCACGATGCTGTCGTCGTCGAGGTGCTCCTCGACCCAGTCGGCGGAGACGAGTGAATTCTCGCGGCTCATGGTGGTGCCTTTTTTTCAGTGGGTGACGATGGAGGTGCGCGTGGTGGCGCGCTTGGCGAGCAGGTAGATCTCGCAGCCGAGGCAGAAGCCGACGACCGCGTTGAGCAGGGCGGCGGCCAGCGCGAGGCCCACCGCGACCAGCCCGACGGTGGTGGCACCCGCCAGCAGGGCCACCAGGCCGACGACGGCGAAGCCGAGGCCGACGACCTGGGCGAATCGCGGCGGTGCGGCGTCCTCCAGCTCGGCCGGTCGGCCCAGTCGTGGCCGGAGCAGCGTGCGGAAGAGCAGGGAGTACGGCGTGTGCTGGACGCCGGAGAGGGCACCGACCGCGAAGACGGCGGCCTGGGCGGCGAGCAGCAGCGTGGCCACGGGGCCCGGCGCGGTCAGCAGCACGAGCGCCAGCACGACGCTGGTCAGCGCGGCCGCGGCGCGGGGTCCGCGGGGATCGATGAGGGTGGTGTGCATGGTGGTCCTGTCCTGGGGTCCGACGGCTGGTTCGGAGACGGGCACACCGCACACGTTAGTCGAGTGATCGACTAGACAAAGGCCAGAAGGCTGCGCGCGCGCCCTAGGACATCCGACACATGGCCGAGCGCACGAGGCAGTGATCCACTGCGCGGCGCTTGGTGAGCATGGTCGAGGACATGCGGACGACTGTAGGGGCGCTCACGCGAGGCTCCCATCGTCCGTCTCGTTTTGTGAGACGACTGTCTGCAATGTGGACAGGACTTGCTCCCGCCGGGGCGCACCGGCGGCGCGGGTGACCTCGCGGCCCCGCGCGTCGAGCACCAGCGTGGTCGGGGTGCGCTGCACGCCGAGCCGGCGCACGAGGTCGAGGTGCTCCTCGGCGTCGACCTCGACGTGGACGACACCGGGGACGGTCGCGGCGACGTCGCCGAGCACCTGTCGGGTCGCCCGGCAGGGAGCGCAGAAGGCCGAGCTGAACTGCAGCAGCGTCGCCCGCTCCCCCAGCTGGTCGACGGGCAGCAGCCGGTCGTCCTCGCCGGGGGCACCGGTGGCCGCGAGGCGGAACCGGCCGTCGGCGTACGCACGCCAGAGCCCGAAGCCGGCCGCGAGCAGCACGCTCGCGAGCAGGATCCAGGTGCCGGTGGTCATGATGATGACAACGCGCACCCGTCTCCCGGCATTCCGCAGCCTAGTCGCGCCAGAGCCACGCGGCGGCGCCGAGGCCGACGACCCAGCAGCCGAGGGCGGGCAGGTCGGCCATGTGCAGCCCGTGGTCCCCCGCGGACACCACGATCCGACCGGCCGTGCCGCCCGGGAACGGCGGGAGCGCCAGGACGAGCGCGAGAAGCCCGGTCAGGGCCAGCGCGACCAGCACCAGGAGTGCGTGTCGGCCCGGCCCGCGCGGCTCACCCACCGGCGAAGGGAGGCAGGAACTGGACCTCCGCGCCGGGCTCGACGACGACGTCGGCCGGGTCCTCGGTGGAGACCGGTCGGTCGCCGACCAGGACCGAGCAGATCTCGAGCACTCCGGGGAGCCGGGAGCCGGGGTGGGCCGCGACCACCTGGCGCAGCAGGGTGGCGAGCGTCACGGGCCCGTCCACCGGCAGGTCGTCGTGGTCGGTCCCGGCCGCGGACCGTGCGGCTGCCCAGTAACGGACAGTGACCGTCGAGGTGCTCATCGCCGACTATCCTTGCCTATCGGACCTGACGAGGAGGTGCACCCCCCGTGAGCAACATCCTGCTCCTGACCAGCGCCCTGCAGCCCTCCGCGGAGGTCGTCCCCGGGCTGGCGCTGCTGGCCCACCAGGTCAAGGTCCTGCCCGCCGAGGGCAGCGCGCTCCTCGACGCCCCGCACGCCGACGTGCTGATGGTCGACGGCCGCCAGGACCTCGCGCACGCCCGCGACCTGTGCCGCCTGATCCGTACCACCGGCGTCGACGTGCCCGTGCTGCTCGTCCTCACCGAGGGCGGCCTGGCCGCCGTCAGCCACGACTGGGGCATGGATGACGTCGTCCTCAACACCACCGGCCCGGCCGAGCTCGAGGCCCGGATGAAGCTCGCGGTCGGGCGGCTCCGCGCCGAGCGCGAGGCCGACGACCCCGAGTCCCACGTGATCCGCTCCGGCGAGGTGGTCGTCGACGAGGCGACGTACACCGCCAAGCTCGGGAGCCGGACCCTCGACCTGACGTTCAAGGAGTTCGAGCTCCTCAAGTACCTCGCCCAGCACCCCGGCCGGGTCTTCAGCCGGCAGCAGCTGCTCCAGGAGGTGTGGGGCTACGACTACTTCGGCGGCACCCGCACCGTCGACGTCCACGTCCGCCGGCTGCGCGCCAAGCTCGGGCCCGAGCACGAGACCCTGATCGGCACCGTGCGCAACGTCGGGTACCGGTTCGTGCTCCAGTCCAAGGACCGCTCGGAGCCCGCCCGCGACGTCGACACCGCACGCGCCGACGCGGAGCGTGACTCCCAGGACGCCTGAGCGCGTCGACTACGGTCGGGGGCGTGGACGCTGACCGACTCCGTCAGATCGCCGACGTCGCCGCCGACTCCGAGGCAGCCGACGGGGCCGCCCCGATCGACGAGGCGACCTGGCTGGCCCTGCGCAACCGCCCCGACGACGTCGAGTGGTGGGTGACCGACGACGGCTTCGCGCTGGTCATCGGCGACGACCTCTCCCTGGCGGTCCGCCCCCGCGCCCGCGGTCACGGCGTGGCCGGGTCGTTGGTCGAGCAGGCGCTGGCGTCGTACGACGGGTGCCTGCAGGCGTGGTCGCACGCCGACCACCCGGCGGCGGCACGCCTGGCCGCGCGCCACGCCTTTGCGCGGGTGCGTGAGCTGTGGGTGATGCGGCGCCCGTCCGGGCAGCCGATCGGTCCGGCCGGACTGCCGGAGAAGGTGGCGATCCGCAGCTTCCACGGCAAGGACGAGGCCGAGCTGCTGCGCGTCAACGCCGCGTCGTTCGCCCACCACCCCGAGCAGGGCTCGATGTCCAGCAGTGACCTCGCCGAGCGGATGGGCGAGCCGTGGTTCGACCCGGCGGGGCTGCTGGTGGCGATGCGCGGCGGCCGGATGCTGGGCTTCCACTGGACCAAGCAGCACTCCGCAGCGCTGGGCGAGGTCTACGTCGTCGGCGTCGACCCCGAGGCGCAGGGGATGGGCCTGGGCAAGGCGCTCACCCGCGCCGGGCTCGACCACCTCGCCGGCCGCGGAGTCTCCGAGGTCGAGCTCTACGTCGAGTCCGACAACGCTGCCGCGATCCGGCTCTACACCGGGCTCGGGTTCACCCACGACGCCCTCGACACCCACGTGATGTACCGGCGCAGCTAGGATCCATCGTCATGTCGAACGTCGTCGTCGTGGGCCTCGGATACGTCGGGCTGTCCATGGCCGCCCTGCTCGGGCAGAAGCACCACGTCACCGGCATCGACGTCGACCCCGACCGTGTCGACCTGCTGACGCGGGGCGCGAGCCCGATCCACGACGAACAGCTCGAGTCCTACCTCGCGAGCGGTGACCTCGACGTCACCTTCACCACCGAACGTTCGGCGTACGCCACGGCCGACGTCGTCATCGTGGCGACCCCGACCGACTACGACCCCGAGAGCGACGCCTTCGACACCACGACCGTGGAGATGGTCGTCCGCGACGTCGCGGCCATGAACTCCCACGCCCTCATCGTGGTCAAGTCGACGGTGCCCGTGGGGTTCGTCACGGCCGCCCGCGAGCGACTGGGAACCGATCAGCTCGTCTTCTCTCCCGAGTTCCTGCGCGAGGGCCGGGCGCTGACCGACAACCTCCACCCCTCGCGCATCATCGTCGGGGAGAAGTCGGAGCGGGCGCGGGCCTTCGCGGACATGCTGGTCGACTGTTCGCTGGAGCCGGACGTACCCGTGCTCCTCACCGACCCTGACGACGCCGAGGCGATCAAGCTCTTCGCCAACACCTATCTCGCGATGCGGGTGGCGTTCTTCAACGAGCTCGACTCCTTCGCCGTGGCCCACGGGCTCTCGCTCGCGCGACGTCATCACCGGCGTCGGCCTCGATCCGCGCATCGGCAGCCACTACAACAACCCGTCGTTCGGCTACGGGGGCTACTGCCTGCCCAAGGACACCCGCCAGCTCCTCGCCAACTACTGGAACGTCCCGCAGAACCTGATCCGCGCGATCGTCGATGCCAACACCACGCGCAAGGACTTCATCGCGATGGAGATCATCAAGCGCCGCCCGGGAGTGGTGGGGATTCACCGACTGGTGATGAAGTCCGGCTCGGACAACTTCCGCTACTCCTCGGTGCAGGGCGTGATGAAGCGCATCAAGGGCAAGGGCATCGAGGTGATCGTGTACGAGCCCGAGCTCGAGGGTGACGACTTCTTCGGTTCCCGCGTCTACCGCGACCTCGCGGACTTCAAGGCTGCGGCCGACCTCATCGTCGCCAACCGGGTCGTCCCTGAGCTGGAGGACGTCCGTTCCAAGGTCTACACCCGCGACCTCTTCGGCCGGCGACTGACCCTCAGCGCAGCTTCGGGCGGACGTGCAGGCCGACCTCGGGGTCGACGATGACCTCCTGGGCGGCGACCAGCCCGTCGGCGTCCAGGGTGGCGTCGAGGGGGACGTTGCGCTTGACCATGGCCAGCGCGATCGGCCCGAGCTCGTGGTGGCGGGCGCTGGAGCCGACGAAGCCGACGACCTTGTCACCGTGCCGCAGCTCGGCACCGCGGGCGGGGAGCCGGTTCTCGGAGCCGTCGAGGTGCAGCAGCGTGAGCCGCCGCGGCGGGCGGCCGAGCGTGTGGACGCGCGCCACCGTCTCCTGGCCGCGGTAGCAGCCCTTGTCGAGGTGGACCGCCGAGGGGATCCAGCCCGCCTCGTTCGGGATGGTGCGCTGGTCGGTGTCGACGCCGAAGCGCGGCTCGCCGCGCGCGATCCGCAGCGCCTCGAAGGCCCAGAGCCCGCAGGCCGGGCCGGCCGCCTCGGCGTACGCCGCGAGCTTCTCGCGGGGCACCAGGTCATAGCCCTTGGGGCGCCAGGTCACGGCGATCTCGTCGGTCACGTCGGTGGTCTCCGCGCGCATCAGGAAGACCATCCGCTGGAGGAACTCCCGCAGCGGATCGCCGGCGCCCGGCTCGGTGTGGACGGTGAGCGCCTCACCGTCGTCGACGCCGGTGAAGGCGTGCTCGACGTGGCCGTTCGGGCTCAGCACCAAGGCCGAGGTCCACTCGCCTGGCTGGAGATCGGTGAGGTGCTGAGTAGTCAGCGAGTGGAGCCAGGTCAGCCGGTCGGGGCCGGCGATCCGCAGCACGTCGCGGTGGGACAGGTCGACGAACCCGTCGCCGGACTCCAGCGTGCGCTGCTCACGGTTGAAGGAGCCGTAGTGGCCGGCGACGCCGGCGTCGATGCCCTCGGCGGCGACGGCGTCGGGAAGGCCGAGCAACGGGCTGGTGGTCATCGGCAGTCCCGGCAGGTTCCGAAGACGGTCAGGTGGCCGACGTCGGCGGTGAAGCCGTGGTCGGCCTCGAGGCGGTCGAGCAGAGGAGCCAGCACATCAGGTGCAACCGAGATCGTGGCCCGGCAATTCCGGCAGACGAGGTGGAAGTGCTCGTGGTCGCTGACCGAGTGGTAGGTCGGGGCGCGGTCGCTCAGGTGGGCGTGGCGCACCAGCCCGAGCTCCTCGAGCACCTCGAGGTTGCGGTAGACGGTCGAGGCGTTGATCGCGTCGGAGTGCTCGCGCGCCTCGGCGAGGATCTCGTCCGGCGTCGCGTGGCCGAGCCGGTCGACGGCGGCCAGGATCAGCTCGCGCTGCGGGGTCAGCCGGTACCCGCTCCCGCGGAGCTTGGCCTTCCAGTCGCCCTGGCTCACTGCCTCACCAGTTGCGCGTGGGTGTGCGGCTGGAGCTCCTGCCCCATCGCCGCCATGTCGTAGGCGTAGAGCAGGTCGCCGTGGACGTAGCCGTAGAGCCGCTTGCCCCCGACGTACTCCTTGGCGGTGGCGGTGCGCGCCACGGCGTCGGTGATGATCTCGAAGCGCGGCTGGTCCGGGTGGAGCTCGCCGTGCCAGACCTCCACGAATCCGGTGTTGTGCGCCATCACCATCTCGATGGTCCCGTCCTCCTGGGGCCGGATGAAGCCGGTCTCCTGGGCGGCGGGGCGGATCGTGCTGCCCTCGGCGTCGGTGATCCACGAGCGGCCGAAGTAGTGGATGAAGGGGCGGCCGTCCTGCTGGAAGATCGCCTCCTGCCCGAACTGGAACGGCTCGATGGTGGGGTACTCGCCGTGGCCGTTGCCCGCCCACGTGCCGAGCAGCCAGGCCAGGCGCGCGCAGCTCGGGTGGATGTTCTCCGGGATCTCGAAGGGCATGCCCCTGAGTCTAGGGTTCAGTCATGGCTCGATCGCTGGTGGTCAAGGTGACGTGCGGTGCCGAGGACCCCGAGCGCTGCAACCAGGGCTTCACCGTCGCCGCCGCCGCGGTGGCCTCGGGTGCCCGGGTCTCGCTGTGGCTGACCGGCGAGGCGGCGTGGTTCGCCCTCCCCGAGCGGGCGGCGGGCTTCTCCCTCCCCCTCGCCACCCCCCTCCCCGACCTCCTCGCCGCCGTCGTCGCCGGCGGGCAGGTCACCGTCTGCTCCCAGTGCGCCGCCCGCCGCTCGATCACCGAGCCCGACCTCCTCCCCGGCCTCCGCATCGCCGGCGCCGCCGGCTTCGCCGAGGAAGTCCTCGCCGACGGCGTCCAGGCCCTCGTCTACTGATCCGGCCCCTCCGAGTGTCATAACTCCGCCTGATTTCTCGCCGATTGGTCCCCAACGACAGATTTCCGGACCGATTTCTGCCGTTGGTGACCAAACGACAGGGTCTCCTCCCGGTGGCGGGTTCTCCACAGGTTCGACGTCGGGGGTGTCCTGCGGGCGTCCGCGTCGCTAGGTTCGACGGCAGGTCTCTCGGGGAAGGCTCACGATGGGCGTTCGACGCACTCTTGCCGCACTGGTCGGTGCGGCCCTCCTGCTCGCCGGCTGCACCGACGAGCCCACGCCGCGCTTCGACCCCACCCCCTCCCCCTCCCCCACGGAGTCGGAGACGACGGCCGAGCCCGAGGCGCAGAGTCCGGAGGAGTTCATCCGGGAGTGGGTGGACCTCGATCGCGAGATGCAACTACAGGAGATACCTCCGAGTACCGCACGATGACCGACGGCTGCGCCTCGTGCTACGACTTCGCCGACCGCGTGGAAGAGCGTCTACGAGCGGGCGGATCAATCAGGACGCGGCGGTTGGGAAGTCAAGGCGATCTGCAGCCCAAGGCAGAGGGGTCTTTCGGCTCGTCGTAACTTCGAGCGAGATCACGGTGACTCCGTCCGAAGGCGAGGACCCCGAGCGGTATCCCGGGAGGACGCATCACCTACGCGGTCGTCCTGAAAGGAACGACTGAGTCGTGGCGGGTCGCTGATTGGTACGAGGTAGCGACATGAGGCTCTTCGTCCTCGTGGCACTGCTTGTCCTGGGCTCGGCTGGCCCTGCGAATGCGGAGCGGAGCCACCTGCTCAGGTTCCGCCGACTGGCACGCGGCTAGCACGGAGTGCACGCCGGGACGCAGACGAAGTCCGCGGCTACTACGCCACGGCGGAGTCGGACGGCTACTCGTACTCGCTGGAAAGCAGGTGCAAACCGGGGGACGACCTGCGCGCGTGCCAGGTGTACGCGTCGTGCCGGACGGCGGAGGGGGAGACGGGCACGCTCTACCTCATCTTCCGCACCGACGACCGCACCGGCGTCCGGGAGCGGTTCGGCGAGACCTGCCTGACGCCGGGGGACGTCCGGTCCCTCGACACGATCACGCCCGCCATGGTCCGCCGCGAGATGGAGGGACTGGGGTGGCCGGAGGCGGAGCTGGGGGTGCAGCCGCCGGACGGGCAGACGCTGATCAACTTCGACACCAACTTCTTCACCGACAACACCGGCCCGACGACGCAGACGGTGACCCTGCTCGGGCAGCGGGTGGAGATCGAGGCGACGCCGGTGGAGTACGCGTGGGACTTCGGGGACGGGAGCGGGCGGAGCACCACGAGTCCCGGGTCGCGGTACCCCGACCTCGACGTCACCCACGAGTACGCCGACCCGGGGCGGGTGGGGCCGAGCGTGGCGACGACGTACGCCGGGCGGTTCCGGGTGAACGGGGGCGCGTGGCAGCAGGTGCCGGGCACGCTCACGGTTCCCGGCGAGTCCGTCGCGCTGCGGGTGCGGTCGGCCAGCCCGCACCTGGTCGGGAGCTACTGAGCCCGACCTACCGGGCGCGGATCCCGAGGAACGTGCGCGCCTCGTCGGTCGACATGGGGGTGCGCTGGGCGACGGCGCCGAGGGCGACGACCCGCTCGACCAGCTGACGGTTGTGGTCGACGGGTACGCCGCGGGCCAGGGTCAGCACGTCCTCCATGCCGACCCGGAGGTGACCGCCCTTGGACAGCGACGCGAGCGCGACCGACAGCGTGGACCGGCCGATGCCGGTGGCCGACCACGAGGTGACGGCGGCGGGCAGGTCGTGGACCGCGGCGACGAGCGCGTCGGTCGTGCCGTTCATGCCGCCCGGGACGCCCATCACGAGGTCGCAGTGGACGCGACCGCCGTACGGCAGCCCGAACGTGTCGAGCAGCCGCGCCAGCGCGTGCACCTGGCCGAGGTCGAAGAGCTCGAACTCCGGCACCACCTCGCGCTCCTGGCTGAGCTGGTAGAGCTCGCACACGAACGGCCACGGGTTGGAGAAGACGTCGTCGCCGAAGTTCGTGGTCCCCATCGTCAGCGAGCAGGAGTCGGGTTCGGCGTCGAGCACCTTCAGTCGCTGCTCCAGCGGGTCGTGGACCGAGCCACCGGTCGAGAGCTGGACGACCAGGGACGACGACTCCCGGACCGCCGCCACCCACTCCTTCAGCAGCGCGAGGTCGAGGGTCGGCCGGTGCTCGGCGTCGCGGACGTGGATGTGGATCATCGCCGCACCGGCCGCCTCGCAGGCCGCGGCCGTCTCCGCGATCTCCTCGGGCGTCGTCGGCAGCTGCGGGCAGCTCTCCTTCGACGTCTCCGCGCCAGTCGGCGCGACGGTCACGAGGAGGCGGTCAGCGGGCACGTCAACAGTCACGGCTGGGAGACTAGCCGCATGCGAGCGGTGGTCCAGCGGGTGCTGTCGGCATCGGTGACGGTCGAGGGCCAGGTCGTCGGCGCGATCCACGAGCCCGGGCTGCTGGTCTACCTCGGCGTCACCCACACCGACGGCGACCGCCAGGTGGCCTGGATGGCCGGCAAGATCCGCGACCTCCGGCTGCTGCGCGAGGAGAAGTCGGTCGGCGACGTCGGGGCGCCGGTCCTGGTGATCAGCCAGTTCACGCTGTACGGCGACGGCCGCAAGGGACGCCGGCCCACCTGGGTCGCGGCCGCGCCACAGCCGGTCAGCGAGCCGGCGTACGACGCGGTCTGCACCGCTCTCCGGGCCGGCGGGCTCCGCGTGGAACAGGGCGTGTTCGGCGCCGACATGCAGGTGAGCAGCGTCGGTGACGGCCCGGTGACCCTGATCGTCGAGTCGCCCTAGCGACCCAGTGCGGCCGCGGCCCGCTCGGCCACCTCCACCATCGCCGCCCGCCCGGAGCTGCCCACGCCGACGAGGTGGAAGAAGCCGTGCAGCTGGTCGGGGAACCGCCGCAGCTCGGCGTCCGCCCCCGCATCCCGGAGGGCACGGGCGTAGTCCTCGCCCTCGTCGCGCAGCGGGTCGAAGCCGGCGGTCGCGACGTACGCCGGCGCGAGCCCGGAGGGCAGGTCGGCGAGCACCGGCGACGCCCGCGGGTCGATCTCGTCGTCGGCGCCGGTGAGGAAGTTCGCGCCCACCGCGTCGAACATCGCCTGGGTCAGGAGCAGGTCCCGCGCGTAGCGGCCGCGGCTCTCGCTGATGCCGCGGGCGTCCGCGCACGGGTAGAGCAGCAGCTGCCAGGCGAGCGGCCACCCGGCACGCGCAGCCACGATCGCGACGTGGGCGGCGAGGGTGCCGCCGGCCGAGTCGCCGCCCACGGCGAGCCGTGCGGAGTCCGCACCCAGCGTCGCCGCGTGCTCCGCGACCCAGGCGTACGCCGCCTCCGCGTCGTCGAAGGCCGCGGGGAACGGGTCCTCGGGGCCGAGCCGGTAGTCGACCGAGAGGACCCGGACCCCCGCCCGCTCGGCCAGGAACCGGCAGCCCGGGTCGTGGGTGTCGAGGTCGCCGTACATGAACCCGCCGCCGTGGAACCACACCAGCAGCGGGCCGGGACCGACCACCCCGCGCGGGACGTAGAGCCGACCGGCCCGGTCGCCGACGGCGACCTCGCGCGTCTCGCCGATCGGCTGCCGCCCACCGGCGACCGCCGTCTGGTGCCGGTACGTCGCCCGCGACTCCGCGACCCCGACGGAGCCCAGCTCGGGCTCGCGGACGAGCCGCATCAACCGCAGCATCGCCTGCAGGTCGGGGGCGAGCGTCTGCCCCTCGCTCCGCCGTGGTCGCCCGGCGACGACTCGTTGCACCGGGCGGGGCAGGCCCATCACCCCGCGCACGGCCGCGTGCTCCACCCGCTCCAGCAACGTCACCCGGGCACGCTACCGGCGACCGCTTCGTGTGACCCCCGCCGTTCACCTCGCGGTGCCACACTGGCGTCCATGACCACGCTCGACCGCGATCCGGACGCGCCGGCGACCCAGCCTGCGCCGGGCTCGCCGACCGAGCCGGCGGCCGACCCGGAGGCCGCGGAGGCGCCGTACGCCCCGGACGCGGCCGCGATCGAGTCGATCGAGAAGCACGACGACCGGTTCCTGGACCGCGAGATCTCCTGGCTGCACTTCAACCAACGGGTGCTCGAGATGGCCGAGGACCCGAGGATCCCGCTGCTGGAGCGCACCCGCTTCCTGGCGATCTTCGCCAGCAACCTCGACGAGTTCTTCATGGTCCGCGTCGCCGGGCTCAAGCGCCGGATCGCCGCAGGGGTCGCGGTCCGGGCGGCGTCCGGGATGATGCCGCGCGAGGTGCTCGAGGCGATCTGGGCGGCGACCCGCGACCTCACCGCCCGCCACGCCACGCTCTTCCGCGAGCACATCGTCCCCGCGCTGCTCGACCACGGCATCCAGCTCGTCCGGTGGGACGACCTGGACCGCGAGGAGCAGAAGACCTGCAAGCGGGTCTTCAAGGAGCGGATCTTCCCGGTGCTGACGCCGCTGGCGGTCGACCCGGCGCACCCGTTCCCCTACATCTCCGGCCTCTCTCTCAACCTCGCCGTCCTGGTCCGCAACCCCAAGAGCGGCAAGGAGCACTTCGCGCGGGTGAAGGTGCCGCCGACGTTCTCCCGGTTCGTCGCGGTCGGCAACCAGCGGTTCGTGCCGCTCGAGGACGTCATCGGGGAGCACCTCCGCCGGCTCTTCCCCGGCATGGAGGTGCTGGAGGCCCACACCTTCCGGGTCACCCGCAACGAGGACCTCGAGGTCGAGGAGGACGACGCCGAGAACCTGCTGGCGGCGCTGGAGAAGGAGCTGCTCCGGCGGCGCTTCGGCCCGCCCGTCCGGCTCGAGGTGGAGGAGACCATCTCCCCCGCCGTCCTGGAGCTGCTGGTCGGCGAGCTCGGGGTCTCCGACGCCGAGGTCTTCCGGCTGCCCGGGCCGCTCGACCTCACCGGCCTGCACGACATCGCCGACCTCAACCGCGAGGAGCTCAAGTTCCCCGCCTTCATCCCCAGCGCCCACCCCCACCTCGCCGAGGTGGAGTCCGCGGCACCGGTCGACGTGTTCAAGGCGGCCGCCCGCCACGACGTGCTCCTGCACCACCCCTACGACTCGTTCGCCACCAGCGTGCAGCGGTTCATCGAGCAGGCCGCCGCCGACCCGCACGTGCTCGCGATCAAGCAGACGCTCTACCGCACCTCCGGCGACTCCCCGATCATCGACGCCCTGGTCGACGCGGCCGAGGCCGGCAAGCAGGTGCTGGTGATCGTGGAGATCAAGGCCCGCTTCGACGAGCAGGCCAACATCCGGTGGGCACGCAAGCTGGAGCAGGCCGGTTGCCACGTCGTCTACGGCCTGGTGGGCCTCAAGACCCACTGCAAGCTGGCGATGGTGGTGCGCGATGAGCCCGAGGGCATCCGCCGCTACGTCCACATCGGCACCGGCAACTACAACTCCAAGACCGCGCGGACCTACGAGGACCTCGGCCTGATCACCACCGATGACGCGATCGGCGAGGACATCGCGCACCTGTTCAACAACCTCTCCGGCTACTCCCGCAAGGCGCAGTACGAGCAGCTGCTCGTCGCCCCCGACTCGGTGCGCACCGGCCTGGTGGAACAGATCCACGGCGAGATCGAGCACGCCCGGGCCGGCCGCCCCGCCGGGATCCGGCTCAAGGCCAACTCGGTGGTCGACGAGCAGATCATCGACGCCCTCTACCTCGCCTCCGCCGAGGGTGTCCCGGTCCAGGCCCTGATCCGCGGGATCTGCTCGCTCCGCCCCGGCGTACCGGGCCTGTCGGAGAGCATCGAGATCCGGTCTGTGCTCGGGCGCTTCCTCGAGCACAGCCGGCTCTACTGGTTCGAGAACGGCGGTACGCCGTCGGCGTGGATCGGCTCGGCGGACCTGATGCACCGCAACCTCGACCGTCGGGTCGAGGTGCTGGTGCGGCTGCCGGGCGAGGACAACGTGGCCGAGGTCCGCGCGTTGCTCGACCTGGCCTTCGATCCCGACACCGTCGGGTGGCTGCTCCAGCCCGACGGGACCTGGCAGCGCACGGGTGGCGAGACCCACCTGCAGGAGGCACTGATCGAGCGCCAGAAGCGACGGCGGCTCGCGCTCTGACCGGCCGCGCGCCCACCGGGCGACCCCGCCAGTTGCGCGACGCGGGTGGACACCCCCTAGTCTGAGGTCGTTCTGCTCCGCCCCGCTAGGAGTTCACCGTGGGTTTGAAGTTCCGCCCGGTCGACGGATCGTTCTACGACCTCTTCTCCACCCAGGCTCAGCACCTCAGCACCGGTGCCGACCTGCTGGCCGAGATGCTCGCCGAGGGCAGCGACCGCGAGGACGTCGCGCGTCGGATGCGCGAGGCCGAGCACGACGCCGACGAGACGACGCACGCCGTCGTCCGACGCGTCAACAGTACGTTCGTCACGCCGTTCGACCGCGAGGACATCTACGCCCTCGCCTCCGGACTCGACGACGTCATGGACATGATGGACGAGGTCGTCGACCTGGTCCTGCTCTACGAGGTGTCGGAGCTGCCCAGCGGCTTCTCCACCCTCGTGGAGGTGATCCAGCGTTGCGCCGAGATCACCAGCGAGTCGTTGCCGCGACTGCAGTCGATGAAGGACCTCGACGAGTACTGGATCGAGATCAACCGGCTCGAGAACGCCGGCGACAAGACCTACCGGCGCACCCTCGCCAAGCTCTTCGACGGTCGCTACGAGGCGCTCGAGGTGCTGAAGCTCAAGGACATCGTGACCTCGCTCGAGGGTGCCATCGACGCGTTCGAGAAGGTCGCCAACATCGTCGAGCAGATCGCGGTCAAGGAGTCCTGACTCCATGGAGCTCGCGATCATCATCGCGGTGGTCATGGTTGCCCTGGTGTTCGACTACACCAACGGGTTCCACGACGCGGCCAACGCCATCGCCACCTCGGTCTCGACCGGGGCGCTGACCCCTCGGGTAGCCCTCGCCATGGCGGCGGTCATGAACTTCGTCGGTGCCTTCCTCGGGCAGAAGGTCGCGCACACGGTCTCCGACACGATCTCCCCACCCTCGGGCACGCACGGCCTGGTGATCGTGATGGCCGGCCTGCTCGGCGCCATCACGTGGAACCTGATCACCTGGTACTACGGCCTGCCGTCGTCCTCCTCCCACGCCCTGATCGGCGGGCTGGTGGGCGCCGCGGTGGCTGCGAGCGTCGGTGTGACCTGGTCGGTCGTCCTGGAGAAGGTCGTCATCCCCATGGTGATCTCGCCGCTGGTGGCCTTCAGCCTCGGCTTCGCGCTGATGCTCGGCATCATGTGGGCCTTCCGCCGAGGCCAACCCCGGCAAGACCAACCGCGGCTTCAAGATCGCGCAGACCGTCTCGGCCGCCGCCATGGCCCTCGGCCACGGCCTCCAGGACGCCCAGAAGACGATGGGTGTCATCTTCCTCGCGCTGGTCACCGGTGGGTACGCCGCAACCGAGGACAACGGCGGCGCCCTCCCGCTGTGGGTGATCATCGCCGCGGCGACCGCGATCTCCCTCGGCACCTACTCCGGCGGCTGGCGGATCATGCGCACCCTGGGCCGTCGGATCATCCATCTCGACCCGCCCCGTGGCTTCGCCGCCGAGTCGATCGCCGCGTCCGTGCTCTACACGACGGCGTACGTCTTCGAGGCCCCGATCTCCACCACGCACACCATCACCTCGGCCGTGATGGGCGTCGGCGCCACCAAGCGCCTCTCCGCGGTGCGCTGGGGCGTCGCCCGCTCCATCCTCACCGCGTGGGTCCTCACCTTCCCCGCCGCCGGCCTCGCCGCCGCCCTCTGCTACTGGATCGCCCACTTCTTCATCGAGGTCGCCTGACCCACCGACCGGCGGTCGTGTGGGCCGCCGAGATAGTCCCTACCCGAACTGTCGTGGCGTACGGCGTGTCGCGACAGTTTCGTGAGGGACTACCACTCCGGTTCGGCCGTCCACCAGCGGTGCCTGTGGAGAGGCCACCCACGAGCGCGCGGTCTGGGTCACGATCGTCCGGTGTTCCTCCCGCCTGAGCTCCACCCCGCACGGCCGGGAGTCGTGGCGCCCGTGCGCCTCGACCCGTCGGGGAGGAGCGGTCCGACGCCGGCGCAGGCGCGCGGCGGCGGATGGCGACGATCTGCCCACGGGTGGTACGTGCCGAGCGACGTCGACGCCCGTCATCCATGGCAACGCGCGGTCGAGGCCGCAGCCTGTCTCCCTGGTCATGGCGGAGTGACCGGGTGGGCAGGTCTCGCCTGGGAGCACGCACGATGGTTCACCGGGCTCTGCCACGACGGCATCTCGATGCAACCGGTGACGCTCGCCACCGCGTTGATCCACGTGCGCAGCCAGCCCGGGATCGCCATCAGCGAGGAGCGATGCTCCCCCGCGGACCTGGTGGTCGTGGACGGGCTCCCCCTCACCCGAGCGGTCCGGTCGGTGTGCTTCGAGATGCGGTACGCCGCATCCACGTGGGAGGCCGTCCGGGTGCTCGACATGGCCGCCTACTCCGACCTGGTCTCGATCGCCGAGCTCCGGGAGTACGCCGCCGAGCACCCCGGCTGGACCGGCATCCCCCGGTGCCGCGAGGCACTGGCCCTCGCCGATGAGAACAGCTGGTCCCCGACCGAGGTGCGCATGCGGGAGGTCTGGCAGGACGTCGCCGGACTCGGCCGACCGCTGTGCAACCCGCCGCTGTTCGACCGCCACGGACGGCTGATCGGTGCCCCGGACCTCCTCGACCCCGTCACCGGCGTGGTCGGCGAGTACGAGGGTTCGCTCCACCTGGCAGGCTCACAGCGGGCTCGCGACGTCCTGCGGGAGGGCATCTTCCGCAGTCACGGTCTGGAACCGGTCACGATGGTCTCGGCCGATCTGGTGGACCCCCGCGACTTCGTGGCGCGGCTCCGATCGGCGTACGCCCGCGCTCGACCGCTCCCCCGTCCCGACCGCTCCTGGACGCTCCGACCGCCGCCGTGGTGGACCCCCACCCAGACCGTGGTCCAACGTCGCGCTCTCGCACCCGCTGCCCGGGAGCGTCTGCTGGCACACCGCCGGGCGTCGTGACGCCAGCCGGCCGGTGGTGGTGGTCGGGGCGGTCTGGATAGTCCCTACCGAAACTGTCGAGACACGCCGATCGAGATGACCGTTTCGGTAGGGACTATCCACCCCTCCCACCGACAGCCCGAGCGGACGGACTCAGCCGAAGCGACCGGAGATGTAGGCCTCGGTGGAGGGTTCATCGGGGTTGGCGAACATCTTGGACGTCTGGTTGTACTCGACCAGGTGGCCGGGCTCACCGGCAGCCTTGAGGTTGAAGAAGCCGGTCTGGTCGGAGACCCGGGCGGCCTGCTGCATGTTGTGGGTGACGATGACGATCGTGTACTCCGACTTCAGCTCGTGGATCAGGTCCTCGATGGCGGAGGTGGAGATCGGGTCGAGGGCCGAGCACGGCTCGTCCATCAGCAGCACCTGCGGCTGGACGGCGATCGCGCGGGCGATGCAGAGCCGCTGCTGCTGACCGCCGGAGAGGCCCATGCCGGGCTTGCCGAGCCGGTCCTTCACCTCGGTCCACAGGTTGGCGCCCTTGAGCGAGCGCTCGACGATGTCGTCGGCCTCCGAGCGCTTCATCCGCTTGGCGTTGAGCTTGTTGCCGGCCAGCACGTTGTCGTAGATCGACATCGTCGGGAACGGGTTGGGGCGCTGGAAGACCATGCCGATCTGCCGGCGCACCTCCACCGGGTCGACGTCGGGCCCGTACAGCTCCTGGCCGTCGACGACGACCTTGCCCTCGACCCGGGCACCGGGGATGACCTCGTGCATCCGGTTCAGCGAGCGCAGGAAGGTGGACTTGCCGCAGCCTGAGGGGCCGATGAAGGCGGTGACGGCGCGGGCGCGGATGGTCATCGACACACCCTCGACGGCGAGGAAGTCGCCGTAGTAGATGTTCAGGTCAGAGACGTCGATGCTCTTGGCCATGGTGTGGTTCCTTCTCCTCAGCGACCGGTCTTGGGGGTGAACAACCGGCCGACCATGCGGGCCAGCAGGTTGAGGCCCATCACGATCGCGATCAGGACCAGGGCCGCGCCCCAGGCGCGTTCGCGCCCGAACTCCGGCGGGATCCCCGGTTGGGTGTACGAGTAGTAGATGAACACCGGCAACGTCGCCATCCGGTCGGAGAACGCGTTGAAGTTGGTGCCGTCGGTGTCGCCGGCGATGATCAGCAGCGGCGCGGTCTCGCCCGCGACGCGCGCGACCGCCAGCATCACGCCGGTCAGGATCCCCGCCAGCGACGTGGGGAGCACGACCTTGGTGATGGTCCGCCACTTCGGGACGCCGAGGGCGTACGACGCCTCGCGGAGCTCGTCCGGGACGAGCTTGAGCATCTCCTCGGTCGAGCGGACCACGATCGGGATCATCAGCACCGACAGCGCCAGCGAGCCGCCGAAGCCCATCCGGACTCCCGGGCCGAAGAAGATGACGAAGAGGGCGAAGGCGAACAGGCCGGCGACGATCGACGGGATGCCGGTCATGACGTCGACCAGGAACGTGATCAGCCGCGCCAACCACGACTTCTTGCCGTACTCGACGAGGTAGATCGCGGCCATCACGCCGACCGGGACCGAGATCAGCGTCGCCCAGCCGGTGATGATGAAGGTCCCGATGATCGCGTGGTAGATGCCGCCGCCCTCACCGACCACGCTGAACATCGAGTTGGTGAAGAAGGTCGGGGAGAGGGCGGGCACGCCGTTCTTCAGGACCGTCCAGATCAGCGTCACCAGCGGCAGCAGGGCGACCGCGAAGGCCGACCAGATCAGGCCGGACATCAGCCGGTCGGTCGCCTTGCGGGGGCCCTCGACCGCGCGGGACCACACCGGCAGCGCGACGAGGAAGACCAGCCCCGCCACCACGGCGGCGCCGAACGGCCCGAGGCCGAGCAGCACCATGATCAGGGCTCCGGCCGCCACGGCGAGGACCGCGACGAGCGCCGGCGCCCAGCGGGGAAGCTGGGGGCGGACGATCGGGAGCGTGGCGCGGTAGTCGGCCTGCTCGGTGTCGGTGGCGCTCATCAGCGGCTCTCCTTCACGACGCCGCGGCCCGCGATCCAGCGACCGAGGAAGTTGACCCCGAAGGTGACCACGAAGAGCACCAGGCCGCTGAAGATCAGGACGTTGACGTCGACGCCGGTCGCCTCGGGGAACTTCAGGGCGATGTTGGCGGCGATGGTCGAGGGGTTCACGCTCGAGATCAGGTTGACGGTGACCACGCCGGTGGCGGAGAGCACCATGGCCACGGCCATGGTCTCGCCCAGGGCCCGGCCCAGGCCGAGCATGACCGCGCTGACCATGCCGCTGCGGCTGTACGGGAAGACCGTCATCCGCACCATCTCCCAGCGGGTCGCCCCCAGCGCGAGGGCGGCCTCCTGGTGGAGCGTCGGGGTCTGCGCGAAGATCTCGCGGCAGATGGCGGTGATGATCGGCAGGGCCATGATCGCCAGCACGATGCTGGCGGTGAGGATGCTGCGCCCGTTGGGCGGACCCTCGAAGAACGGCAGCCACCCGAGGTGGTCGGCGAGCCAGCCGTACGCGGTGTACAGGCGCGGGCCGAGGAAGCCGATCCCCCAGAGGCCGTAGACGACGCTCGGGACCGCGGCCAGCAGGTCGATCAGGTAGCCGATCGGCTTGGCCATCCGGCGCGGCGCGTAGTGCGAGATCACCAGCGCCAGGGCGATGCTGAGCGGCGCGGCGATGGCGATCGCCAGGACGGCGGCCAGCAGCGTGCCGAAGAGCAGCGGCCAGACGTAGACGAGGATGTTGTCGCCGTCGAGGTCCTCCGGCGACGCCGTGATCGCCGGGACGCTCTCGAGCGTCAGGAAGAGGGCGACTCCGGCCAGTGCGACGAGGATCGCGATGCCGGCCGCGCGCGCGAGCCCGGCGAAGACGACGTCACCGCGACGTCGTACCAGCGGGGCGGCAGCAGCGGGAGCTGACACGCTCGGGTTCCTTCCCTGTCATGCCGATGGACCCCGCCCGGTTCTCACCCGGCGGGGTCCCCCGGTCGTTGGTCAGCCGACGGTGATGCCGTCGACGATCTCCTGGGCCTCCGAGGCCAGGGCCGAGGACAGCGGGGCGGACCCGGCGTTCTCGGCCGCGGTCTGCTGGCCCTCGTCGCTCACGATGTAGGCGAGGTAGGCCTTGACCAGGTCGCCCTCCTCGGCGTCCTCGTAGGTGGCGCAGGCCACCAGGTAGGAGGTGAGGACGATCGGGTACGTCCCGGCCTCCTCGGTCTCGTAGTCGAGGTCGAACGCCATGTCGGTGTCCGCGCGACCCTCGACCCGCGGCGACACCTCCAGGATCTGGGCGGCCGCCTCGGGGGTCGGGGCGACGAACTCGTCACCGACCCCGATGTTGGCCTTGCCCAGCTCGCCGGCCTGGCTCGCGTCGGCGTACCCGATGGTGTTGGTGCCGTTCTCGACCGCGGAGACCACGCCGGAGGTGCCGTTGGCGCCCTCGCCGGAGTCGATCGGCCACTCCTCGACCTCACCGTGCGGCCACTCCGCCTCGGCGATGGTGCCGAGGTAGTTGGTGAAGTTGCCGGTGGTGCCGGACTCGTCGGAGCGGTGCACCGCGGTGATCTCGGCGTCGGGGAGCTCCGCGTTCGGGTTGTCCTCGACGATCGCCGGGTCGTCCCAGGTCGTGATCTCGCTGTTGAAGATCGACGCCAGGGTGTCGGGCGAGAGGTTCAGCTCCTCGACCCCGTCCACGTTGAAGATGACGGCGATCGGGCTGACGTAGTTGGGGACCTCGATGTAGTCGCCACCGCAGCGCTCGGACGCGCCGTCGATCTCGCCGTCCTCCTCGGACAGGTGCGAGTCGGTGCCCGTGAACGGGTAGCCGCCATCGATGAACTGCTCGCGGCCACCGCCGGAGCCGATCGGGTCGTAGTTGACCTGAACGCCGGAGTTGGCGCTCTGGAAGCCGGCCCGCCAGGCGTTCTGGGCCGCCTCCTGCGAGCTGGCGCCGCCGCCGCTGAGAGTGCCGCTGAGGGTGCTGTCGCCCTCGGAGCCGGCGGCCGGCTCCTCGTTGGCAGCCGAGCAGCCGGCGAGCGCGAGCGCCAGCACGGCGGTGCCGGGTACGAGGACCCGGCGCATGGAAGTGAGCGTCACTTCGATCTCCTGAAAGCTTGTGTGTCCATCTGACACCGCGAACGTAGGGAGCCGAGGTGACCGGACCCGTGGCCGCCGGTGAACGGAGGGTGAACGGGGACGGGCGACTTCGCCACGGGGGCGCGAGCGTGAGACCGACACCACGTGAACGGGACCGCGAACGCCGCAGGAGGACCGCTCAGGGGCGCTGGTGGACCTCGGTCGCCACGACCTTGCCCTTGCGGTGGTGGGCCACCAGGAGTCCCGCCGGCTCCAGCTTCGGGTCGGGGACGCCGAGGGCGTCCCACACGGCCGGCAGCACCGGTCGGTGGGTGCACACGACGGCTCCGTCCGGGCCGCCGAGCAGCTCCCCCACCAGCGCGGCCACCTTGGCGTCCGTGGCCCCCTCCTCGCTGAGCGCCTTGCGGGTGTCGAGGTCCCAGCCGGTCGTCTCCACGAACGGCTGCACCGTCTGCACGCACCGAGCGCTGACCGAGCTCACGACCCGGACCGCGTCGTACACCGCGAGCAGGGCGATCAGCCGCTGCGCCTGGTCGTGGCCCAGCGAGATCAGCGGCCGCTCCTGGTCGGGCTTGCGGGTCCAGCCCTTGCGGGAGCGAGCCTTCGCGTGCCGGAGCACCACCACCGCCCGGGTCTTCTTCCGCAGCGGTCTGGCCTCGGCCAGGGTGGCGCGGTCGTGCTCGTAGGTCAGGGTCGCCCTCGCGTCGTCGTACTCGAACCAGCGGACGTCGTCGATCTCGTCGTTGACCAGGTAGCCCGAGACGTCGTGGTCGCCGACCGGCCAGCCGACCCAGTAGTGGACGGTCTTGTGCCGCCCGCCGGCCACCGGGTAGCGCTGGTCGCCGAGCTGGCGGGCCGAGCCGGACGTGCAGCCCGGTCTCCTCCGCGACCTCGCGGACCCCGGCCACGGCGGCGAGCTCACCGGGGTCGAGCTTGCCCTTCGGGAACGACCAGTCGTCGTAGCGAGGGCGGTGCACGAGCAGCACCCGGCGACCGGGACGGAAGACGACGGCGCCGGCGGCGACCACGTCCCTGCGCTGGGGCATGGGACTAGTCTCACACCACCCGGAGCGAGGAGGAACGAGCACGTGCGGAAGTGGGCGCTGCTGGCCCTGGTCGGCGCGGTCGTGCTGGTCGCTCTCGGCGTCGGCGTGCGGTGGTGGCGGGGCGAGAACGCGAGCGCGCTCGAGCAGGCCGTGGCCATGGCCCCGGACGACGCGCAGCGGATCACGTTCACCGACTGGGCCGGCGTACGGCGCGAGGTCGGGGCCGACCTCGACGCGGACTCACGCGCCCCCGAGCTCGAGGACTTCCTGTCCGACGCGTTCGAGGGCGACCTCACCAGCATGTCGGCGTTGGGCGAGTCGGCCGAGACCATGCTCGAGCGCTACCCCTTCTCCCCTGCGACCCTGGAGTGGGAGCTCCTCAGCCAGAGCGACGCCGGCGCCGCCGTCCTCATGAAGCTGCCGACCGACACCGACGTCGACGCCCTGCGCGACGACCTGTCGGAGCTGGGCTACCGACGCCCCGACGCCGACGACGGCGTCTGGCGCGGTGGGATCGACCTGCTCCCGACGATCGGGACGCTGACCCCCGAGCTCCAGTTCCTCGCGGTCGACGAGGACCACGGGGTCGTCGTCGCGTCCGACACCGAGGAGTACGCCGCGGAGGCGATGGCGAGCGTGACCGGCGACGCCGACGGCCCGGACGGGTTCGACGACCTCGTGTCGGCGTCCGGGGCACCGCTCGCGGCTGCCGTGTACGACGGGGACGTGGCCTGCCGGGACCTCGCCATGGGCACGGCAGACCCGGCCGACCAGGACCAGGCCGACGAGCTGGTCGCGGCCGCCGGCGACGTCGACCCGCTGACCGGCTTCGTCATGGGCATCCTGTCGGGCGGAGACCTGCGGGTCGCGATGTCCTTCGAGGACGAGGACGACGCGCGCGCCAACGCGGACTCCCGAGCAGCCCTCGCGTCGGGACCGGCGCCCGGGCAGGGGGGCGACTTCTCCGACCGCTTCGACCTCGGCCGGGTGGTGGCGGAGGGCGCGGTCGTGACGATGGAGCTCGCGCCGGTGGAGGGCGAGTACATCCTGTCCGACCTCACGAGCGGGCCGGTGCTCTTCGCGACCTGCTAGGAAGGGTCGGCGACGACGCCGAGGATCTTGTCGATCTCGTCGGCACTGAGGTGCTCGTCGGACTCACTGGCGGCGATGATGAGGTTGGTGGTCAGCTCCACCTCGCCGAGCAGGTCGGCGTCCTCGAGGGTCACGTCGAACTGGTCGTGCACTGCTGCCATTCCTCCCGCCCCCCGAGTCGTATCAATTCTCAACTCCCACAAGCCCCCACCATGCCCGGTCCGAGCCCCCGGCAAACGGGAATGAATGAAATTCTCCCCCACCGGACAAGACCAGAGGAAGCGAGGCCCCACCCGAGAGGGGCAGGGCCTCGCCGAAGTCCGATCAGGTGCTGATCAGAGGGGACGGACGTTCTCCGCCTGCGGGCCCTTCGGGCTCGTCGTGACGTCGAACTCCACCTTCTGGTTCTCGTCCAAGGACTTGTAGCCATCGCTCTGAATGGCCGAGTAGTGCACGAAGACGTCGTCGCCGCCGTCCTCCTGCGCGATGAAGCCGAAGCCCTTCTCGGCGTTGAACCACTTCACGGTGCCCTGAGCCATCTGCTCGTTACTCCTCGTGTCGGGGCGAGAGCCGCCACTTCGACGACCCACACCAGATGCGGTGACACGTCGCTCCGACTTGCGTGACTGGCAGACACACCCGAAAGAACGCCGTTGGATCACAAACTCCGCGGGCGTCAGACCTGCTGGAACTTGCACCTGTTGCAGGAGCGACATTACCAACCGGGAAGCCGAAGGGAAGAGCCCCGTTACCGGGTTTCTCATCCTCGGAGACTGGCACCCCAGACTGGCACCCCTGCAGGTGAGGCCCCTGCTCCTGCAGGGTCCTAGCGTGTCTTGGATGAGCACTGAACAGATCATCTGGATCGTCGTCATCGTCGTCGTCGTGGCGATCATCGCCGCGGTCGTCGCCTCCCTGGCCCGCAAGCGACGGACCGAGCACGACCGGGCCCGCGCGGCGGAGCTGCGCAACGAGGCCCAGGCCGGCACCGCCACCGTCCACCAGAGCGACCTCGAGGCCCGCGAGGCCGAGGCCGAGGCGGAGCGCGCCCGCGTCAGCGCCGAGCAGGCCGAGCTCCGTGCCGCCGAGGCGCGTCGCTCCCAGCAGCACGAGGAGGCGCGGGTCGAGGACCACCACCGTGAGGCCGACGCCGTCGACCCCGACGCCCCCAGCCACCGCGCCGACGCCACCGAGGGGACGCACCCGACCACCGGCACGAGCACGGACACCCACCCCGACCAGACCGGTCGGGTCTGACCGCGGCGATCCAGGGGGATGAGGATCACACCCGCACGGCCTTGGATCGATCCAATTCCTCCGTCAGACTGGTGGCATGCGCCTGATCGATGAGCTCAACGAGCTGCACGCCGCCTACGTCCGCGCCGTGAACGCCGCGGTGGAGAACGACGACCTCGCCGGGGCGGAGCGCCTCGCCGAGGCCTACGACGCCGACGCCATCACGCTGATCGCCGAGCGGGAGGGCAAGACCCACCTGCTGCCGATCCGGCGTCCCGGCGCGCAGGACACCCCGCTGCGACGACTCGTGGCGCGGCTGCGGGTCGCTCGCGCCGCCTGAGGTCAGGTCAGGCGGCGGTCTTGTTCTTGCCCGCCACCTGCTCCGCGACCCCGATCAGGAGCACCGCGGCGACGACGGCCAGCACGAAGCCGATCACGTTCAGCTCCCAGATGTCCCCGGTGCCGAAGGCCTGGGCGATCAGGCCGCCGATCAGCGACCCCACCAGACCGAGGCCGAGCGTGGCGAGGATGCCCAGGTTCTGCTTGCCGGGCTTGATGAGACGAGCGAGTACGCCGATGACCAACCCGGCGACGAGGAATCCGATCATGCCTCGATCGTAGTCCCCCACCCCCACCACCACCCTGCGCGAGCAGCCGGGAGCCTGCGAGAATGCCACGGCGGGCCCTTAGCTCAATTGGCAGAGCTCCGGACTTTTAATCCGTTGGTTGTGGGTTCGAGTCCCACAGGGCCTACTGGCCTACTCGCGTCGTCGTGGCTACCTCACGGTGACGTCGACGTACCCGGCCGAGCTGTACTGGTCGGCGAGCAGGTAGCGGATCCGGTAGTCGCCCGGGGGGAGGGGCCAGGGGTGCCCCTGCGAGTCCGGGCCCATCGTCATGGTCCCGAAGACGGTCGGGGGGAGGGCGCCGGCGTCGTGCCCGCCCGTGTAGCCCCACAGCAGGTAGTCGTCCTGCTCGGGATCGGCCGCGTCCGCCTCGTAGACCCCGATCCAGTCCCACCGGTTCGCGGGGCCGTCGTCCCACGTCACCTCGATCGGCTCACCCACGGCGTACGTCGCCCGGTCGGTCCTCAGCGTCACGTCCGACTCCTCCGACCGCACCCAGAAGGAGTTGCGCTCGAGCTCGGTGCCGTCGCTGGACGCCAGGACGATGTCGTAGCCCCCCGGGTCGAGCGTCGTCGTGTCGAGCGAGGTCGTGCCCGACTCACCGGTGACAGGTTCCGAAAGGAGCGCGTCGTCCGTCGACCCACCCTCGGCGAGGACCGAGATGGTGTCCGCCGCGGCCCCCGGCGCGTGGTAGCGGACGCCGAGCTGCTCGCCCTCGGTGAGCAGGCGGCGGTCGAGGGACAGCGTCCGGCGCAGCGCGACCGGGGTCACCTCGACCGTGGACAGCACCGCCCGGTGGTCGGAGGTCCAGGGGTCGTACTCGCGGTCGACGTTCGGTCCACCGACCTCCCCGACGAGCTCGCTGGTCACGGTGAGCGCCGGCCCGCCGGCGTACAGGTAGTCGATCCGGTCGCCGAAGCCGCCCTGCTTGAAGTCGGGATTGCCGTGGGTGAGACCGGGGTTCTCGACCGGGTCCGGATGGATCTCGCGGAACGTGTCGCGCATGCCGATGCCGAGCAACGTCTCGCTGACCGGCCACGGGATCGCCTCCGGCACGCCCTCCCGCAGGCCGACCGTCTCCTCGGTGTAGTCCAGGCTCGACGGCTGGTTGAGATCGCCGGTGAGGATGACCGGGTAGTCCTCCGCGAGCAGGGCCTGGATGCTCGGCGTCAGCACCTCGATGGAGCGGGTGCGCACCTCGTCCTCGGAGGCGAGCACCTGCGCCAGGGGCATCCCGTCGAGGTAGAGCCTCGGCCCGTACCGCACGTAGTCGAGGTGCGTGTTGAACATCGCGACGACGTAGCCCGGCTCGACCTCGATCAGCGCGTAGAGGCCCTCGGCGCCCGAGGGCTCGTGGATGGGGTACTTCGACAGCAGCTGGAGGCCGAGGTTGTAGTAGGGATAGCCGGTCTTCTCAGCGATCTCGGGAAGCCGGTCGTAGGACTCCAGGACCCCGACCACATCGGCGTCGACGTCCTCGATCACCGCGTCCGTGCTCCGGTCGCCGCTGTACTCGATGTTGTAGGTCAGCACGCTGAGCTCCAGCGGGTCGCCGGAGGCCGGCCCCGTCCGGCCGCCGCCGTCGACGTCGGGAGGGTCGGGGCTGTCGACACCCGTGCAGGCCGCGACCACGAGCACGGCCAGCGCGGTCGCGGCGGCGCGGGAGAGGCGGAGCGAGATCCGTCGGAGGCGCGGGAACAGGGTCAACGAAGCTCCTCGGCTCGTGCCTGCCCGCGATCGTGGCGCATCCCCAGACGGGGCTCATCCTAGGAACTGCCGGCGCTCGACGCCAGCGCTCGCGCAGGATCAGCCGGCGGGGAAGAGGCCGAGCCGCGCGTGGTACTCGCCACCGAGTCGCGTGGTGTCGCTGCCGACGTAGAGGCCTTCCTGCTGGGCCACGAGCTCCTGGGCCCCGACGCCGCGGGTGCGGCCGGGGTTCCACGACCTGATGGCGCGCCCCGTCGCCGGGTCGAGGGCGCCGATCCCCGGGGCCGCGAACGAGCCGGGAACGGAGCTGTCCCGGCCACCGCAGTTGTCGAGCCACCGCTGGTGGCCACCGACGTAGACCGCGGCGACCGTCACGGAGACCGAGAGCAGGGTGTCGCCGCCCGTGCAGCTCTTCCAGGTCTCGACGACACCCGGGGTGCTTGCCGTCTCCCACCGGGTGGCGGTGTCGCACAGGCTGGCGGCGTTGCGGTCCGGCGCTCCGCCGGTCGTCACGACCACGAAGTAGTTGCCACCCGGAGAGAACTCGACGTCCCGCATCTGGGTGTCGAACACCCCGTAGCACTGGAACGCGTCCGAGGCGCCGCTCGGCCCGTTGGGAAAGCGGTTGGTCGACCAGGGGCTCACCGCGCTGCTGGAGAGGTCGATCATCGCGATCTGCTGGCGGAGCTGGCCGGCCACCTGGCGGAAATTGCCGACGACCACGAGCCGGGAGCCAGCGGCGTCGGCGTCCATCTCCTGCACGACGGGCTTGGTCACCTTGCCGCTCTTGGCGCGCCCTTCGGTCACCGGGAGGTTCAGGGCGCCCAGCGCACCGGTCGTGGCGTTGAAGGATGCGAGATTGGCCCGCGAGGTCCCGTTAGCCTTCCCGAACCTCCCACCCGCGAGGAGCAGGTTGCCGCGCACGAGCAGCTTGTTGACGATCCCGTTGGTGCTCGCGGTGAACGACGTCACCCGACTGCCGTCGGGCCGCAGCATCGCCACACTTCTCTGGGCGCTGCCGTTCACGGTCTTGAAGCGGCCTCCGACGATGATGGAGGAACCGTCCGGGGCCGGCGCGATCGTCTCCACCACGCCGTCGACGGCGGGCGTGAAGTCGAGCACCTGTCCGGTGCTGCGGTCGAAGGCGAAGAGGTAGCGGCGGGCGTAGCTGGTGGCGCGTGAAGCGCTGGTGACCGTGGTGAAGGTGCCACCGACGTAGACGCGGGACCCGACCGTCGCCATGGCCAGCACCGTCCCATTGGTCGCGTGAGGTGTGTAGTTCACCGGGTCGGCCGACACCACGCTGGAGAGTGGATAGCTGACCGCACCGGCCGGGGCGGTCATGGGCGCCCAGACGAGGGCGCCCCCCAGCAACAGCACCGCCGTGCACCTACGTATCCGCATCTGTTTCCCCCTCGAGTCCGTCCCAGTGGAACCTCGAGCGCTGGACTGGACCAGTGCTTCAGGCACTTTTCATCGACATTGGGGGGATGCCGGCGACCGCCTCAGGCGGCGAGCAGCACGCTCTGGGGGTGCGTGGGGGGCTCGGGGTCGGGGAAGGCCAGGACGGGCGCGAGCCGGGCCCGACGGGCACGCAGGGTCGTGAGGGCGGAGTGGACGGAGATCGCGGTCCACACCACGTTGGCGGCCACGCTCGGCCAGGCACCGTACGCCGCGGTGGCGCAGCCGCCGAGGATGCCCGCGAGGCCGTTGAGGGCGGAGTATCGCAGCGACGTGGAGTGCCACCGTCCGCGACTCAGCAGGACGTAGGCAGCCACGCTGCCGAACGTCCCGAACCACCCCATGGCCAGCGCGATCATTCCGTGTTCCTCGATGTCCCGTACGCGGCCGCCTGTCGGCCGGACAAGGACAATCGTGAACCCCGATCACCGTTAGCGCAATTGCACTCTGCGACACCCGGGGTTTAGCATTCGTGAAGTGAATATCGACCCCAGCCGACTCCGCTTCCTCTTGGCCGTGGCGCGGTACGGCGGCGTGCTCGCCGCCGCCGACGAGCTGGGGGTCACGGCCTCCGCGGTGTCCCAGCAGGTCTCCAAGCTCGAGCGCGAGACGGGTCACGCGCTGCTGAAGCGCGTGCCGTCCGGCAGCGTGCTCACCCCGGCAGGGCTGGCGCTGGCCGAGGCGGCCGAGGACGTCGAGCGCGCGATCGCCGTCGCCGGCTCCCGCCTCTCCGAGGCCGCGGCCGAGGTGAGTGGCGCGTTCCGGATCGGCGGCTTCCAGTCCTTCCTCGCCTCCGTCCTGGCCCCCGCCCTCCCGGAGTGGCGCGTCCGCCATCCCGCGCTGCGCATCGGCACCGTCGAGGCCGACGAGGCCGACCTGATGCGCGACCTGCGGAGCGGCTCGCTCGACGCCATCGCCGTCGAGCTCGACTCCGGCGAGCGCTACACCCAGCCGCGTGGCACCACCGACGTCCCGCTCCTCGACGAGCCCTGGAAGCTCGTCGTCCCGCCCGGTGCGCTGCTCAACAGCGACGTCGTCGACCTCAGCCGGTTGGAGATGCCGTGGATCGGGCTCGACCCCGCGGCCGCCAGCGCCAAGGCGATGCACCGGGTACGGCGCGAGCTCGGGGGGGAGGAGTCGACCCGGCACACCTTCTTCAGCTTCCAGAACGCGCTCGCGCTCGTCGCCGCCGGTGAGGGGGTCACGCTCGCGCCGGCACTCGCCCTCGAGACCCTGCCGGTCGAGGGGGTCGACGTGGTCGACCTCCCCGGCCTCGGCATGCGCCGCGTCGTGCTGCGCCACCTGACCCGTAGCCGGACCGCGAGCCCGACGCTCTCCACCGCCATCGCCCTGGTCCGCGAGGCGGCGGCGGCGTTCTCGTGGGAGTCCTCCGGCATGTGACGCCACGCACCGCGCCAGCCCGCTCCGGACTCGGCAGGTCAGCGCAGGTGCTTCTCCCACGGTCCGGTGATGGCCAGGGTCAGCCCCGGGTCCTGCATGTTGACGAACAGCACGTCACCGTCCGGGCTGAAGACCGGGCCGCAGAACTCCGAGTCGTTGAGCTGGTTGCGTGCGATCGCGTACGTCGGGCCTCCGGGGAAGGACCCGAGCACGTGGGAGGCACCCTGCCCGTCCTCCGCGAGCACCAGGCTCCCCCAGGGGGTGACGGTGACGTTGTCCGGGCCGTCGAACTGGATGTCGGGGTAGCGGGCCGCGGATCCGTCCTCCGTGGTGGCCTGGTGCGGGAAGTAGGTGACGAGCTGGATGGTCTGGGCGGCATAGTCGTAGAACCAGACCATGCCGTCGTGCGGGACCGCGTCGGACGGCAGGTCGCCGTCCTCCCACGCGTAGGAGTTCACGACGTAGACCCCGGCGTCGGTTCCCCAGACCCCCTCGAACTTGCGCCCGCGCGTGACCTCGTCGTCGTCGAACTGCTCCCGGACGGGCACGTCCCGGGCATCCCGGTCGGGGACCTCGATCCATCGCACCGGGAAGGGCCGGCCGAGCTGCGCCGAGGTCAGGTAGGCGACATCGGGCAGGACCGATCCGTCGTCCACGATGATCTGCATCGCCGCCAGGGTGCCGGCGCCGGGGACGAGCCCGGTGAGCACCTTCGGACCGAGCTTCAGGCCACGCGGCGCCGTCCATCGGTAGAACAGGCCGTTGGGCCCGTCGGCGTCCTCGGACAGGTACACGTGCGTGCGGTCGTGGTCGATGGCGAGGGCCTCGTGGGCGTAGCGACCGAGGCACTTGATGGGGCGCGGGTCGGCACCGCCGTCGGACCAGACCTCGAAGACATATCCGTGGTCCTTCGCGAAGACACCGGTCGTGCCAGCCTCCTCCCAGGTGTCCCCGGCGCGGTCCTCGGTCTCCTCACAGGTCAGCCAGGTGCCCCAGGGCGTCGGCCCACCGGCGCAGTTCGACGCGGTGCCGGAGAGCGCCACGAACTCACCCAGGTTGCGGCCACGTCGGTCGGTCGAGATGACCGTGCACCCACCGGCGTCCGTGGCGCCCGGGTCGTAGACCGTCCCGTCGACGTGCGGTACGCCGTGCTCGGCGCCGGGGTCGATCTCGTGGTTCTGGATCAGCACGTAGCGCCCGCGGGAGCCCCGGAAGGCGGCCATGCCGTCGTGGTCGGCGGGGGTCAGGCCCTGGCCGTCGTCGAGCGTCGTCACGCCGGTCTCGGTGACGATGGAGTACCGGAACCCCTCGGGCAGGGCGAGGATGCCGTCGGGGTCGTCCACGAGTGGGGGGAACGGTGCCCGCGGAGCGCTCGCCCCGCGGGGTCGGCGTACCGGGGACGCGTGAGCCAGGGAGGGGACTGATCCGGTGACGGCGATGCCGACGGTGGCGGCACCTCCGGTGAGGACGGAGCGGCGGGAGGTCGGCATGGGAATCCTGTCGTCGAAGGGCTGACACCTGAGTCAACTCCGACCTCCACCGCGGCGGACCAACGCGGCATGGCCACCCCGGGACCTGTGCGTGAACTTCCGTCGTGCCGGCGGCCTCGACGACCAGGAACCGGGTGTGCCCGGTCAGTCACTCGTAACCTCGGTCCCCGCGGGGCGTTGAGGTGGCATGGTCGCCACGATCGAGCAGCGTCCCCTGTCGGGGTTCGAGCTGCTGGAGCAGTACCTCAGCTGGCGGGCCGAGGTGCTCGGGCCGGCTCGGCCGGGCCCGGACCGGTAGCGGCACCGGCGCGAGCCGGGTCAGCGCTGCTCGGCCGGTACGCCGCGCACGCCCTCGTCGGTGAGCCGGGACTCCTCCGCCGCCCGCGCCTCGAGCTCCGCGCGCCGGGTCTCCTCGATCATCTCCCGCGCCGCGTCGTACGCACCGGGCGCCGAGACCAGGTCGGCCGCGCCGCGCTGGAGCCGGGCGAGGGCGGAGCGGGCGAAGATCTGCTGCTCGGTGGTGGTCCGCTCGGACCGGCCGCGGCCGAGGAAGGAGATGAACCAGTGCAGCAGCGCGGTGATCCGGTTCTTGAAGCCGGTGATGTAGATGAGGTGGACGCCGAGCCACATCAGCCAGGCGATCACGCCCTTGAGCCGCAGCCGGCCGACCATCGCGACCGCGTTGAAGCGGCTGATGATCGCCATCGAGCCCTTGTCGAAGTACTTGAAGGGCTCCTGCGGTGCCTTGCCGCGGAGCCGGCCGTCGATCTCCTTGGCGGCGTACTTCGCGCCCTGGATCGCGACCTGCGCGACGCCGGGCAGGTTGTCGAGCGCGATCATGTCGCCGACCACGAACACCTCGGGGTGGCCCGGCAGCGTGAGGTCGGGGTTGACCGCGATCCGCCCGGCACGGTCCAGCGGGGCGCCGGTCTGCTCGGAGAGGGTCGGCCGAGCGCGCTGGCCTGCACGCCCGCGGCCCAGATCTTGGTGACGGCGTTGATCGTCTCGGTCCGGCCGTCCTTGAACTTCAGCTCCAGGCCACGCTCGTCGACGTCGGTGACCATCGCGCCGAGCACCACCTCGACCCCGAGCTTCTCGAGCTCGCGCTGGGTCGCGGCGCCGAGCTTGGCGCCGAACGGCGGCAGCACCTGCGGCGCCGCGTCGACCAGGATCACCCGGGCGGTGTGGGTCTGGATGTGCCGGAAGTCGCGGCGGAGGGTACGACGCGACAGCTCGGCGATCTGCCCGGCCATCTCGACGCCCGTGGGCCCGGCGCCCACGACCACGAAGGTGAGGTTGTGGTCGACGTTGTCGCCGCGACTGGCGCCCAGCTCGGCCATCTCGAAGGCGCCGAAGATCCGGCCGCGGAGCTCGAGCGCGTCGTCGATGCTCTTCATGCCCGGAGCGAACTCGGAGAAGTGGTCGTTGCCGAAGTAGGACTGCGCCGCACCTGCGGCGACCACGAGCGAGTCGTACGGCGTCACCGTCGGCCGTCCGAGCACGCGGGAGGTGACCTCCTGGCGCTCGAGGTCGATCTCGGTGACCTCGCCGAGCAGCACCTGGGCGTTCGCCTGGCCGCTGAGCACCTCACGGGTCGGCGGCGCGATCTCGCCCTCGGACAGGATGCCCGTCGCGACCTGGTAGAGCAGCGGCTGGAACAGGTGGTGGGTGGTCTTCGCGATCATGGTGACGTCGACGTCGGATCGGCGCAGGGCCTTGGTCCCGAAGAGGCCGCCGAACCCGGAGCCGATCACCACGACGCGGTGCTGCGCTGTCGTCTCCTGCGGGGTTGCCATGCCTCCATTGTCCTCCTTCCATGCGGGCGACCCCGAATCCCGACCACCGTTCGGTTGCTCACATCGCGGGTGGTGGTCAGGACCGGGCCAGAAAGTTGAACGCGGGATGTTTCAGAGGTCCCGGATCAGGGAATGCGGCCACCGTCAGGACTCTCCTCGCCGTACGAGACATGGGGATCGATCGTGCCGCTCACCCGCCCTGCGCTGGTCGTGAGCTCCGGCGCGCGCAGTGCCCAGCAGGCGCGGCGCTGGGTCGTGGACACCATGCGTGAGCTCGGGCGGCACGAGCTGATCGACACGACCGAGCTCGCGGTGAGCGAGCTGGTCACCAACGCCGTCCTGCACGCCGAGCCGCCGATCGAGGTCCGGGTCCGCGGCACGCGTCTGCACCCACGGGTGGAGGTCCGCGACTCCTCGACGGAGCCGCCGGTGATGCCGACCCCCCTGCGCACCGCCATCGATCCCTCCGACCTCGACGAGGTCGACCTCCTCATCACCTACGGTCGCGGGCTCGACATCGTCGCCCGCAGTGCCGAGGCGTGGGGCGCCGAGATCGAGGACGCCGGCAAGGTCGTGTGGTTCACCCCGTCCGAGGAGCTCCGCGACGTCGGTGTCGCCGGCCGGATCACCGGCCTGCTGGACGCCATCAGCCGACCCCGGGACTCCGCCGGCCACGACTTCCGGCTCCTCGGCGTACCACCGGAGAGCCTGGCGGGCTTCCAGCGCCACTACCAGGAGCTGCGTCGCGAGGTGCGGCTGCTGGCGCTCGCCCACGAGGCCGAGTACCCGCTCGCCAAGACGCTCTCCGACCTGTTCGGCACCATGCAGCGAGAGTTGCGCGACGGGCTCGCGGCCGGCCACAACCACGGCCCCCCCGGCCCCGACGGCACCCTCGACCTCACCGTCCAGCTGCCAGCGGGCGGCGCGGAGACGATGGGTCGCTTCGTCGAGCTGCTCGACTTCGCCGACGAGTTCTGCTCGCGCGAGCGGATGCTGTCGCTGGCCCGGTCACCGGGCCAGCGGTCCTTCCAGACCTGGTTCCTCACCGAGTTCGTGCGGCAGCAGGGCGGCGCAGCCCCGCGACCGTGGGCCGGGGCCCCGGCGTACCGCGCTCAGGCGTAGCCGAGGTCGTGCAGCCGGTCGTCGTCGATCCCGAAGTGGTGGGCGACCTCGTGCACGACCGTGATCCGGACCTCCTCGGCGAGCTGCTCGGCGTCGTCGCAGAAGTCGAGCAGCGGCCTGCGGAAGATGAAGATCCGGTCGGGCAGCTCCATCAGCGGCTCGCCCCACCGCTCGGTCAGCGCGACCCCGTCGTACAACCCGAGCAGGTCGGGGTCCTCCTCCGGGGCGTCGTCCTCCACCAGGACCGCGACGTTGCGCACCAGGGACGCGATCTCGTCCGGGATGGTCTCGAGCGCGGCGTCGACCAGCCGCTCGAACTCCGCCCGCTCCATCTCCACCGGCACGCGACCGAACGTACCCGTTGAGTCGCTGCCTCGGTTCGACTCACCAGAGATGCAGGACACCCCGGACCGTGACGGTCCGGGGTGTTCCGGTGGCGACCCCGACGGGACTCGAACCCGCGGCCTCCGCCGTGACAGGGCGGCGCGCTAACCAACTGCGCTACGGGGCCTTGCGCTGCTCCACTGCGTGAAGCGGTGCGACTCTAACCCATCGTCCGCACCGGCTCACAATCGAGGCGGTGCGTCCCTGGCCGGCACCCCCAACGGGATTCGAACCCGTGCTACCGCCGTGAAAGGGCGGGGTCCTGGACGACCCGCCCGCTAGACGATGGCTCCATCGTCCGAGGCCCCTGGCCGGCACCCCCAACGGGATTCGAACCCGTGCTACCGCCGTGAAAGGGCGGGGTCCTCGGACGACCCGCCCGCTAGACGATGGCTCCATCGTCCGACGCCCCTCGTCGGCACCCCCAACGGGATTCGAACCCGTGCTACCGCCGTGAAAGGGCGGGGTCCTGGACGACCCGCCCGCTAGACGATGGCTCCATCGTCCGAGGCCCCTCGTCGGCACCCCCAACGGGATTCGAACCCGTGCTACCGCCGTGAAAGGGCGGGGTCCTGGGCCGCTAGACGATGGGGGCAGGACTGCCGGACCAGCATAGGGGCGGGCCCGGAACGGCCGGGAATCGTGGTCGCCCGTTTTCGTGGCGCCCGGACTGCTCCGGTAGGGTTTCCCACGCTTCGCCACGGCGGGGCAGCGATGCGGCCAGGTAGCTCAGTTGGTACGAGCGATCGACTGAAAATCGATAGGTCGGCGGTTCGACCCCGCCCCTGGCCACCCGCGCACGAGGGCCGCACCCGCAGCGGGTGCGGCCCTCGTTGTGTGAAACAGGGGTGACAATCGGGTCGGACGGGGAAGAATGCCACTCATCCCCCCGGAAGGACCCCAGCGTGATCGTGGACCCTCAGCTCCACCGGAGGCTGGTCGACACCAGCACCGGTGGTCTCTGGCTGCTCGACGGCGAGGGCAACACCCTGCTCTCCAACCCGCGGATGGCCGAGCTGCTGGGGCGCACCCCCGAGCAGATGCGCGGCCTGAACGCCTACGACGTGCACGACGAGCAGGGCAGGATCGAGTTCGCCCGACACCTCGCGAGCGCGCGCGAGGGCGATCCGGGCCACGACGACACCGAGACCATGTACGTGCGCGCCGACGGGTCACCGATCTGGTTGATGTGCAGCTGGCGGCCGGTCCTCGACGACGACGGCACCACCATCGGCTACCTCCACCAGTACTCCGACTACACGCACCTGCGCGGCCTGATCGACACCCTGGCCCGCCGCGACCAGCAGCTCTCCACCGCGCAGGGCATCGCGGCCATCGGCAGCTGGGAGTGGGACGTCGTCACCGACCGCACCGTGTGGTCCGAGGAGCTGTACCGGATCTACGGCGTCGACCCGGAGCACTTCCGCGGCGACCTCCAGGCGTTCCTCGACTTCATCCACCCCGAGGACCGGCCCTCCGTCGAGGCGGCGGTGGCCGAGGTGTACGCCGGGGGCGACGACTACGAATGGACCGCGCGGATCATCCGCGGCGACGGCCAGGAGCGGTGGTGCCGCGGCCTGGGCCGGGTGGAGCGCGGCCCCGACGGCTCCCCGATCCGGATGAACGGCGCCGACCAGGACATCACCGCCCAGGTCATGGCCGAACACGAGCTGGCCGAGGCGTCGCGTCGGCTGTCGCTGCTGCGTGACGTCGCCGAGGTGGCCAACAAGTCCACGGTGCTGACCGAGGCCCTGATCCTGACCGCGCGCGTGATCGAGCAGACGCCCGGCTGGCACATGGCGTGGGCGATGCTGGTCGATGACGAGGGTCAGCGCTCCACCTTCCCGCTGACCTTCGACGAGGCCATCGGTCACGTCGACCCCGACCAGGACCACGCCGACCAGGCGTTCCGTGAGGGCGACGCTCTCGCTCCGCCCGCTGGCCGGCGGCGAGGACACCCACTCGGTGGTGGCGATCCCGATCCGGCACTCCGAGGACGTCGTCTGCGTGGTGCTGGCGGTCGGCGACGAGTACCCGCCCGACGAGCACTCCCGCGACCTCATCGAGCAGATCGCCGCCATGCTCGGCCGGGTCGCCGAGCGGGAGCGCTCCGCCGCCGAGCTCGCGGAGGCACGCGACCAGGCGATGGAGGCGTCCCGCCTCAAGTCGGAGTTCCTGGCCACGATGAGCCACGAGATCCGCACCCCCATGAACGGCGTCATCGGTCTCACCGACCTGCTGATGCGGACCTCCCTGGACCCCCAGCAGCGGCGCCTGGCCGAGGCCCTGCACGGCGCCGGCTCGACCCTGCGCGGCATCATCAACGACATCCTCGACCTGTCCAAGATCGAGGCCGGCAAGCTCGAGCTGGAGCTGGTCGACTTCGAGGTGCGCTCGGTCGTCGAGCGGGCGGTCGGGCTGCTCCGGACCCAGGCCAGCGGGAAGGGCCTGGACCTCAGGCTCTCCGTGGCGCCCCGGGTCCCGACGTACGTCCGTGGCGACGCCGTGCGCTGGGAGCAGGTCCTGACCAACCTCGGGGCGAACGCGGTGAAGTTCACCGACCGCGGCTCGGTCCACGTCACCGTCGACCTCGCCGAGCGACGGCCCGACCAGCACGTCGTCGAGGTCGTCGTGCAGGACACCGGCCCGGGCATCCCGGCCGCCGCGCAGCGGCGGCTCTTCGACGCCTTCACCCAGGCCGACCCGTCCACCACCCGCCGCCACGGTGGCACCGGCCTCGGGCTGACCATCGTCCGGCAGCTCGTCGACGCCCTCGGCGGCGACATCGAGCTCCAGAGCGAGGTCGGCCGAGGCAGCACCTTCCGGTTCACCTCCGTCTTCGGCTCGGCGTCCGGCGACGCCCGCGACGAGCCGTTCGTGCCCGGAGGCGCGGTCGCCGCCCCGACCGCCACCCACCGGGTGCTGGTCGTCGAGGACAACCAGGTCAACCAGATGGTGGCCGTCGGGCTGCTCGAGAGCGCGGGATTCGCCACCGACGTCGCCGTCGACGGCGTCGAGGCCGTGGAGGCCCTGACCGAGGGCCACGGGTACGCCGCGGTCCTCATGGACTGCCGGATGCCGCGGATGGACGGCTACACGGCCACCCGCACGATCCGCGAGCAGGAGCCGGCCGGTGTCCGGGTGCCGATCGTCGCGATGACGGCCTCCGCGCTGGAGGGCGAGCGCGAGCGCTGCCTGGCCAGCGGCATGGACGACTTCCTGACCAAGCCGGTCGACTCCGACCGGCTCCACCGCACGCTGCGGCACTGGATCGCGAAGAGCGAGGGCGTCACCCCGACTCCGGCCCCGCCGGCGGCTCCGACTCCGGCCGTGCCGGCGCTCGACGACGGGGTGCCGGCCTCCGCGCCGACAGGGCTCGCCCAGCCCAGCGCGGGTGCGGTCGTCGACACCGAGCGGATCGACATGCTGCACGAGATGGTGAAGGACGGCGTCAGCCTGTTCCAGCGCAGCTCGGGCAACTTCATCGCCCACGCGCAGGACCACCTCACCGCGATCGGCGGGGCGGTCGAGGATGAAGACGCGGACGCCCTGATGGCCACCGCCCACAAGCTCAAGGGCAGCGCGCTCAACCTCGGCCTCCCCCGCGTCGGGGCCGCGGCGTACGACCTCGAGGAGCGGGGCCGGGAGAACCGGCTCGACGGCGCGTCCGCGGCGTACACCGCGCTCTCGCGCGAGATGGGCCTGGCGCTGGCCGCCCTCGCGCACGAGCGCGCGACGCGCGCCTGACGTGTACTTCGAGGTAACCCACCGACCGTCCTACGCTGGTCGGGTACACGTCCGCGCCACCCCTGCGGCCGTGCCACCGCCACCCACCCCGTGGCACCGACAGAAAGCAGACACCACCATGTCCAGCACCTCGCACGTCGGTCCGGTCGACGTCTTCGAGCTCGGAGGCGAGCACGAGCAGGTCGTCTTCGCCAACGACCCCGCCACCGGGCTCCGCGCGATCGTCGCGATCCACTCCACGGCCCTCGGACCCGCCCTCGGCGGCACCCGCTTCTACCCCTACGCCTCCACCGACGACGCTGTCCGCGACGTGCTCAACCTCTCGCGCGGCATGTCCTACAAGGCCGCGCTGGCCGGGCTGGACCTCGGCGGCGGCAAAGCCGTGATCATCGGCGACCCGACCACGCTCAAGAACGAGGCGCTGCTCCGCGCGTACGGCCGCTTCGTGCAGTCGCTCGGCGGTCGCTACTACACCGCGTGCGATGTCGGCACCTCCAGCGAGGACATGGACCACATCGCCCGCGAGTGCGACTTCGTCACCGGCCGCACGGTCGCACACGGTGGTGCCGGCGACAGCTCGGTGCTCACGGCGTACGGCGTGTTCCAGGGCATGCGCGCCGCGGCCGAGGCGACGTGGGGCGCACCCACGCTGGCCGGCCGGACCGTCGGCGTGGCCGGTGTCGGCAAGGTCGGGCACCACCTGGTGCGCCACCTGGTCGAGGACGGCGCGGAGGTCGTGGTGACCGACGTGCACGCGCCCGCCGTCCAGCGCGTGGTCGAGGAGCACCCCGGCGTCCGCGCGGTCGCCGACACCGAGGCGCTGGTGGGCTCGGCGCTCGACGTCTACGCGCCGTGCGCGCTCGGCGGTGCGCTCACCGACGAGGTCGTGGAGATCCTGTCGGCGGTGGTCGTGTGCGGCGCCGCCAACAACCAGCTGGCCCACCCGGGCGTGGAGAAGGCGCTCGAGGAACGCGGCATCCTGTACGCGCCGGACTACTGCGTGAACAGCGGTGGTCTGATCCAGGTCGCCGACGAGCTCGAGGGGTTCTCCTTCGACCGCGCGCAGCAGCGCGCCCGCGGCATCTTCGACACCACCCGGTCGGTCTTCGAGACCGCCCGGCGCGACGGCGTCCCGCCGGCGGTGGCCGCCGACAGGCTCGCCGAGAAGCGGATGCGCGACGTGGGTCGACTCCGGGGGATCTGGCTCGACGCCTGACGGCGACCGTCAGGTCAGTCCCGGTCGGGACCGGCGTAGTCGGACCACGCGTCGTCGGGCTCGTCGGCCGCGCTCGGGCGGCCGATCCTCCTCGCCGTGGAGCTCGCGCGCCAGCGCGCCGAAGTCCGTCTCGTGGGTCTGGTACTTCAGGTCGCGTGCGACCTTCGTCTGCTTAGCCTTCGCACGGCCGCGCCCCATAGGGTCAGCCCCCTCGCACACTGGGCCGGGTCGCCGGTGGGCTCACCGTGACGCCGGTCGGATCGGTCTGGAATCTCTCGTGGGCCCAACGCTACCTGCTGCCCGGGTGTTCCCGCACACCCAGTCCGGCAATTCGGGCGCCGGACCTCACCAGCCGGGGTGCTGGCCGGTCAGTGAGACCGTGCCGGAACCGCCCGCGGTCACCTCGCCGGCCACCCACGACGCCACCCCGTGCTGCTCCAGCACCGCGAGGGCGGTGGGGACGTCGTCGGGCGCCACCATCGCGACCATGCCGACCCCGCAGTTGAGGGTCTGCTCCAGGTCGGGCTGGGGTACGTCGCCGACGCGGCGGACCAGGTCGAAGACCGGCGCCGGGGTCCACGTGCCGCGCTCGAGCGTCGCGTCCAGCTCGACCGGCAGCACCCGGGCGAGGTTGGCGGCCAGCCCGCCGCCGGTGATGTGGGACATGGCGTGGGTCTCGGTGGCGTCGGCGAGCGCGAGACAGGCCTTGGCATAGATCCGGGTCGGCTCGAGCAGCTCCTCGCCGAGCGTGCGGCCGAGCTCGTCCACGTGCCGGTCCAGGGACCACCCGGCGCTGGCGAGCAGCACGTGGCGGACGAGCGAGTAGCCGTTGGAGTGGAGCCCGCTCGCGGCCATGGCGATGACGGCGTCACCGGGTCGGACCCGGCCCGGACCCAGCAGCCGGTCGGCCTCGACCACGCCGGTGGTCGCGCCCGCGACGTCGTACTCGTCGGGCTCGAGCAGGCCGGGGTGCTCCGCGGTCTCGCCACCGATCAGCGCGCAACCGGCCTCGACGCACGCCTCGGCGATGCCCTTGACGATCGCGGCGATCCGCTCGGGCACGACCCGGCCGGTGGCGATGTAGTCGGTGAGGAAGAGCGGCTCGGCGCCGCAGACCACGAGGTCGTCGACGAGCATGCCGACCAGGTCGAAGCCGATCGTGTCGTGCTTGTCGAGCGCCTGGGCGATCGCGACCTTGGTGCCGACGCCGTCGGCCGAGGTCGCGAGCAGCGGGCGGTCGTAGGACTTGAGGGCGGAGGCGTCGAAGAGCCCGGCGAAGCCACCGATCCCGCCGATCATCTCGGGTCGGCGGGCCTTCTCGACCCAGCCCTTCATCAGCTCGACGGCCTTGTCGCCGGCCTCGATCGAGACACCGGCGGCGGCGTAGGCGGTCGTGGGGCCCGGGGTCGGGTCGGTCACGTCAGTCCTTCGGATCAGGGGTTGTTGAGCACCGGCAGCGCCTCGGAGGTCAGCGAGGCCTCCAGGAGGTGCTTGCCGAGCAGCTTCTCGTCGGGCAACGGGATGGGGTACTCGCCGGTGAAGCAGGCCCGGCACAGCTTGTCCTCGGGCTGGTCGGTCGCCTCGATCATGCCCTCGAGCGAGATGTAGCCGAGGGTGTCGGCGCCGACGCTGGCGGCGATCTCCTCGGGCGTGAGCCCGTTGGCGATCAGCTCGGCACGGGTGGCGAAGTCGATGCCGTAGAAGCACGGCCACTTCACCGGCGGGCTGGAGATCCGGACGTGTACCTCGAGGGCGCCGGCCTCGCGAAGCATCCGGACCTGGGCGCGCTGGGTGTTGCCGCGCACGATCGAGTCGTCGACCACGACGATCCGCTTGCCCCGGATCATGTGCTCGAGGGCGTTGAGCTTGAGCCGGATGCCGAGCTGGCGCAGGGTCTGGCTGGGCTGGATGAAGGTCCGGCCGACGTAGGCGTTCTTGACGAAGCCCTGGCCGAACGGGATGCCGGACTCCTCGGCGTAGCCGGCGGCGGCGGGGGTCCCCGACTCGGGCACCGGGATCACCAGGTCGGCGTCGACCGGGAACTCCCGGGCGAGCTGGCGGCCCATCGCGACCCGGGACTCGTGCACGCTGCGGCCGCTGATCGTGGCGTCGGGGCGGGCGAGGTAGACGTACTCGAACACGCAGCCCTTCGGGGCCGGCTCGGCGAAGGAGTGCGAGCGCAGCCCGTTCTCGTCGATCACGATCAGCTCGCCGGGCTCGACCTCGCGGACGACGCTCGCGCCGATCGTGGCCAGCGCGGAGTCCTCGGAGGCGACGACCCAGCCCCGGTCGAGCCGGCCGAGGACCAGGGGCCGGATGCCCTGCGGGTCGCGGGCGGCGTACAGGGTGTCCTCGTTCATCCAGACGAAGCAGAAGGCGCCCCTCAGGGTCGGCAGCACCTCGAGCGCCCGCTGCTCCAGCGAGGTGTCCGGGTGGTGCGCGAGGAGTGCGGTGACCAGCCCGGTGTCGTTGGTCGAGGCCTCGAGGTCGCGGGCGTGGATGTCGAGCTCGTCGGAGGCCGGCGGCAGGAGGGCGACCTGGTCGCGCAGCTCGTGGGTGTTGATGAGGTTGCCGTTGTGGCCCAGCGCGATCGAGCCGTCGGCGGTGGGGCGGAAGGTCGGCTGCGCGTTCTTCCAGACGCTCGACCCGGTCGTGGAGTAGCGGCAGTGCCCGATCGCGAGGTGGCCCTTGAGCGAGGCGAGGGTGGTCTCGTCGAAGACCTGCGAGACCAGGCCCATGTCCTTGTAGACCAGGATCTGGCGACCGTTGCTCACCGCGATCCCGGCGGACTCCTGGCCGCGGTGCTGGAGGGCGTACAGGCCGAAGTAGGTGAGCTTGGCGACGTCCTCGCCGGGTGCCCAGACGCCGAACACGCCGCAGTGGTCCTGGGGGCCGAGATCCTGGGGGTCGAGTGCTGTCGTGAGCTGACCGTCGCCCGGTCGGTTCCAGCTGGCTCGGAGCACGGCAGCAGTCTACCGGCGGGGGCCCGGATTCCCGGATCGGGCGACATGTCCAACCTGCAAGACACGGCGCCCACCAGGTCGTAGCATGCGCCCGGGAGGACTCTGGAGCAGGGGGGGACGTGAGTCAGGACATGGGAGAAACGACTGGTCCCGTCGGCACGAGCGTGCCCATACCGGACCAGGTGTTCCGTGACGCCCTGCAGCTGATCGCCGAGGGCGTGACCGAGATGGTCGGCTTCCAGCTCGCCACCATCAGCGTGGTCCGCACCGCTCCTGACGGGAGTCAGGAGCTCGAGGTGATCGCGGATGCCGGCGATGACGACAACGCCATCATCCTGGGGCGTCGGACGCCGCTCGCCAGCCTGCTCGAGGAGATCGAGGCGGCCGAGGTGTGGGGCCTGTTCCGCTTCCTCCCCCACGAGAGGCTCGAGGACAAGGACGTCGAGAACGCCTACGGCTGGGTGGTTCCCGACATTCAGCCGATCGACGCCCCTGACGCCTGGCACCCGTTGGACCTCCTGGTCGCGTTGCTGCACGACGACCAGGGCACCCTGCGCGGCACCCTCGCGATCGACGTGCCCGACAACGGCCGCCGCCCGGGCCCCGAGCAGCGCGCCCTGCTCGAGCGGTTCGCGGTCCAGGCCGGCCGGACCGTGGTCACGACCCTCGACCGGGAACAGCTCTCCGAGCAGGTCCGGCTCGCGGAGACCGCACGGGCGATCGTCCGCGACGCCAGCGCCCAGCGCGACCTGGCCGAGATCCTCGGCGAGTGCCAGTCCGGCCTGGTCGACGGTTTCCGCTCGCACGGCTCCTGGATCCAGACCTTCGACGAGGACGGCCGCGGCAGCGGGGCGATCTACGCCTCCGACGGCCGTGAGGTCGCGCTCCCGGACTCGCTGGTCGAGCTGGCGGAGCGCTCGGCGCGGCGGTGCTGGCAGTCGCAGATCGCCGTCGTCATCGCCGGCACCCACCCCGTGCCGGAGGTGCTGACGTCCGAGGAGCGGTCCACGATCGTGTCGTTCCTCGACACGATCGGCATCAGCTCGCTGCTCTTCGTCCCGATCGGAGCCGGAGCGGAGTGCCTGGGCAACCTCGTGCTGACCCGCAGCCGCGACACCGACTGGACCCAGCTCGACCGGCAGGCCGCGCTCGACATCGGGCACGACCTCGGCCGGGTCATCCTCAACTCCCGCACCTTCCAGCGCGAGCACGAGCTGGTCCTGGAGCTCCAGGCCCTGGACACCTACAAGAGCCAGCTGATCGCCACCGTCTCCCACGAGCTGAAGAATCCGCTCACCTCGATCAACGGCTATCTCGAGCTCCTCGAGACCGACGAGGGGCTCGCCCCTCACGCCGTGGCGGCGGTCGAGGCGATGGGGCGTGGGACCGCCCGACTCAGCCGTGTCGTCGACGACCTGCTGCTGCTCTCCAAGGTCGGCGACCCCCACCACCGGATCATCCCGGCCGACGTCGACCTCGCCCAGGTGGTCGAGGACGTCACCGACCTGGTCGCGGTGACCGCCCGGCAGAAGCACCTCGACGTCGACGTCGAGGTCCCGACCGGCCCGGTCACGGCCCGCGGAGACGCGACCGAGATCGACCGGCTGGTCACCAACCTGGTCACCAACGCCGTGAAGTACACCCCCGACGGGCGTCGGGTCACGATCCGGCTCGGCTGCTCCGAGGGCCGGGTCCGGATCGAGGTCACCGACGAGGGCCTGGGGATCTCCGCGTCCGACCAGGAGCACCTCTTCGAGGAGTTCTTCCGCTCGACGAACCCCGCGGCCATCCAGCAGCCCGGCACCGGCCTCGGCCTCGCGATCGTGAAGCGGATCGTCGAGCGGCACGAGGGCTCGATCGAGGTCAGCTCCGAGCTCGGGGTCGGCAGCACCTTCACGGTCACCCTGCCCGCCGCCGTCTGACCGCGCTCACCCTGCTGGTCGGCGCCGCTCAGCCCAGGTGGTGGAGCAGCAACGCCTCGGCGAGCACGACCCGCTCGAACTCCGCGAGGTGGAGGCCCTCGTTCGCGCCGTGGGCGCGGGTGTCGGGATCCTCGACGCCGGTGACCAGCACGCTGGCCTCCGGGAACGCCTCGAGGAACTCGGCGATGAAGGGGATCGAGCCACCCACCCCCATGTCGACCGGCGCGGTGCCGTCCCAGGCCTCGGTGAACGCCCGCCGCGCGGCGTCGTACGCCGGACCGGTGGCGTCGATCGCGGTGGCCTCGCCGGTGTCCACGACCGTGAAGTCGAGCGCACGCGCCCCACGGGACGTGGCTGCTCGCAGTGGTCACGGAGTCGCTCGACGGCGTTGGCGGTGGTGTCGCCGGGTGCGATCCGCATCGAGATCCGGCAGCGCGCGGTCGGGACCAGGGTGTTGCTGGCGCCGGCGACCTGGGGCGCGTCGAGGCCGGTGATGCTGAGCGAGGGCCGGGTCCAGAGCCGCTCGACGACCGAGCCGTCGCCGATCCACTCGACGTCGGCGGTGGCGCCGGACTCGGCCCGCAGCCGCGCCTCGGGGTAGTCGACGTCGGCGGCCGGACCCGAGTGCAGGCCGGCGACGGCGACGTTGCCGGTGTCGTCGTGGAGCGTGGCGATCAGCCGGCTCAGCGCCATCAGCGCGTCGGGGACCAGGCCGCCCCACATGCCGGAGTGGACGGCGTGGGTCAGGGTGCGGACCTCGACGTCGGCGCGGACCAGGCCGCGGAGGCTGGTGGTGAGGGCGGGCTCGCCGATGTCCCAGTTGCCGGAGTCGGCGATCACGATGACGTCGGCGGCGAGGACGTCCTCGTGGGCCTTGAGCAGCGCGGGCAGGGTGTCGGAGCCGACCTCCTCCTCCCCCTCGATGAAGAGCGTGACGCCGACCGGCAGGTCGTCGCCGTAGATCCGCAGCGCCGCGAGGTGGGCCACGATCCCGGCCTTGTCGTCGGCGGCGCCGCGGGCGTACAGGCGGTCGCCGCGCTCGGTCGGCTCGAACGGCGGGGAGTCCCACTCGGCGTGGTCGTTCTCCGGCTGCACGTCGTGGTGGGCGTAGAGCAGCACCGTCGGCGTGCCCGCGGGCCCGGCCTTGTGGGCGATCACGGCCGGGGCTCCGCCGTCGATGTCGACGATCCGGGTCTCGCACCCCTCGGCGGCGAACAGCGCGCTGACCGCCTCGGCGCTGCGGCGTACCTCCCCCGCCCGCGCGGGGTCCGCGCTCACCGACTCGATCCGGACCAGGTCCTCCAGGTCGGCACGGATGCCGGGCATCACCTCGGCGACCCGGGCGCGCAGCTGCTCGATCATGTGAGCGACCCTAGCCGTGGCGCGACGGAGGAGGGCCCGGCGTGGGTCGCCAGGTCGAGCTCGGCCCGGCCGTCGGTTTCCCTCACCCCCCGTGCACCACGTTGCGGAGTGGGTCGCCCGCGGCGTAGCGGCGGAGCTGGTCGCGGACCAGGGCGGCCATCCGGGGCGGCATGGCGGTGGTGCCGCCGGCGACGTGGGGCGTGACCAGGACGTCGGGGGCCGACCAGAGGGGGTGGCCGTCGGGGAGGGGTTCGGGGTCGGTGACGTCGAGGGCGAAGCGCAGCCGGCCGGCCTCGGCGAGGACGGCGTCGGTGTCGACGACACCCCCGCGGGCGACGTTCACCACGACCGCAGCCGTCGGGGAGGAGGGCGAGCCGGCGGGCGTCGACGAAGCCGCGGGTCGCGGCAGAGAGCGGCAGCAGGACCACGACGACGTGCTGGTCGGGCAGCAGGTCGTCGAGCCGGTCGACGGCGCGCACTCGACCGACGAGGTCGTCGTCGCGCTCCCGGCTCGCGACCGCGGTGACGACGGCGCGGTGCGCCAGCAGCCGTACGGCGAGCGCGCGGCCGATCGAGCCGTAGCCGAGGACCAGCACCCGGGAGTCGGCGAGCGACCGCATGCCCGAGCCGAGGTCCTGCCAGGCGCCGGCGCCGCGCACGGCCTCGGGGATCCGGCGCAGCATCGCGAGCGCCAGTCCGACGGCGTGCTCGGCGGTCGCGTCGTCGTGGACGCCGCCGGCGTTGCACAGGGTGACGCCGTCGGGGAGCAGCTCGACCTGGCCCTCGAAGCCGGCCAGCTGGGTCTGCACGGCCCGCAGCCTCGGCAGCTCAGCGAGCCGCTCGAGGTGATGGAGGCTGCGGTAGTCGGGAACGCAGACCTCGATCCGCGGGTCCGGGTCGGCGACGCCGTCCCACACGACGACCTCGACGCCGGGGACCTCGCCGACGTCGTCCCGGAGCTCCTCGGTCGGCACCGACGCGACGATCACGGGACGGACCCGTCGAGGGGCAGGTGGGCGGTGAGGTCGGCCCGCTCGCCGGACGCCCGGATCCGCCCGCTGCCGACGGCCTCGGCCCAGGTGAGCTCGCCGGTCGCGAGGTCGAGCCAGGTGGCGGCATCGGTCTCGACCACGGCGGGCGGGGTGCCCCGCGTGTGGCGCACGCCCTCGATCGCCTGCACCGCGGCGTACGGCGGGACCCGCACCTCGACCGACCGGCCGGGCGCGCGCTCGGCGAGCACGGCGAGGAAGTGCTTGGTGAGCAACCGGACGTCGGCCGGCTCACGCCGGGCGAGCGCCTCGGCGAGGACCGCGGGATCCGGCGACGCGCAACCGGGCTGGCATGCCCCGAGCCTAGGACTCGGGCGCGGGCTCGCGGGCCGGGGCAGGGGCCGGCAGCGGCTGCAGCATGGCGAGGTAGGAGTAGGTGAGCCGCTCGGGGTCGCGGCCGCGGGTCCGCGCCACCCAGGCGTTCAGCACCCCGCTCAGCTCCCCGGTCAGCTCCTTGGCCTCGTCGACCGTCAGCCGCAGGGTCTGGTCGGTGATGGAGCGGTGGACGCCGTCGGGCCGGGACGCGGAGTACGCCGCGTCCACGAGCAGGTGGGCCCAGCTGCCGGCCTGCGAGCGGAACACCGCCGCGGCCGCGGCCCCACCCGGCTCCTTCTCCATGGCGGTGATGTCGAGGTCGAGCCCCTCCTCGTCGACGATCCGCCACACCCGGTCGCGACGGTCACGTCCCTCGCCCACCGCCTCCTCGACCAGGCCGTACTTGGCGAGCTGGCGCAGGTGGAAGGACGCCTGGTTGGCCGGGACGCCGAGGTCCTGGCTGAGGTCGGCCGCGCGCAGCGGGCCCTGGGCGGAGAGCTCCCCGAGGATCCGGTTCCGCACCGGGTGGGCGATCGCGCGCAGGATGGTCGGGTCGTGGACGGGCCGGCTCATGCCGCCATCCTATCCGCACGAGATATTGCGCAACACTACTTGCGCAAGTGTTGTTGCGCATCTACAGTCGAGGGCATGACCAGCTACCGGACCCTCGCCCGCAATCGCGACTTCACCCGGCTGTGGGTCGGCGAGGCGGTCAGCCAGCTCGGCACCGCGGCCAGCCTGTTCGTGTTCCCGCTGGTGGGGTACGCCCTCACCGGGTCGGCGCTGCTCGCCGGGCTGCCGGTCGCGGCGTACAGCCTGGGTATCGCGCTGGCCCTGCTCCCCGCGGGCGTCCTCGCCGACCAGCTCGACCGGCGCCGGCTGCTGCTGACGGCGAGCGCGGTCGGCTGCCTGCTGTCCGGCTCGCTCGGCGTCGCCGGCGTGGTCGGGGCGATCACGTTGCCGCACCTGATCGTGGTCGCGCTGGGCACCGGCGCGGTGGCCGGCCTCTACATGCCGACCGAGATGTCGGCGGTGCGCTCCGTGGTCACCCGCGAGGAGCTCCCGACCGCGATCAGCCAGAACCAGGCGCGCCACCACATCGCCGCGCTGCTCGGTGGCCCGGTGGGCGGCATCCTGTACGCCGTCGGCCGACCGCTCCCGTTCCTCGTCGACGCGGTCACGTTCGCGGTCTCCTGGTTCACCGTGGCCCGGGTCGAGGCCGACCTCTCCCCCACCGACCGACCGCGGCAGCGCCCGCTGCGCGAGCTCGGCGAGGGACTCGGCTACCTGCTGTCGCGGCCGTACTTCCGCGCCACCGCCTCGTTCTCGGCCGCCTGCAACCTCACGGTCAACGCCGTCTTCTTCGTCGCCGTCGTGCGGCTCGTCGAGCAGGGCGTCCCCTCCACCACGATCGGCATCGTCGAGGCGCTGGCCGGCGCCGGCGGCGTGCTGGGCGCCGTGGTCGCACCCTTCGTCATCGACCGGATGCGCACCGGCCACCTCACGATGTCCGTGGCGTGGGTCTGGGTGCCGCTGTTGGTGCCCCTGGTCTTCTGGTCCTCGCCGTTGCTCGTCGGCGCGATGCTCTTCGTCGGGCTGCTCCTCAACCCCGCGGGCAACGCCGCTGGCCAGTCCTACCGGGTCGCGATCACGCCGGTCGCGCTCCAGGGCCGGATCGCCTCGTCCTCGCAGTTCCTCAGCATGACCACCATCCCGTTCGCCCCGCTGCTCGGCGGCTGGCTGCTCGAGTCCTACGGCGCCAGCACGGCCACCCTCGTCCTCCTCGTCGCCGCGGTGCTGACCGCGCTGATCCCCACCTTGTCGCGCAGCGTGCGCTCGGTCCCGCGCCCCGGCGACTGGCCGGTGCTCGAGGAGGAGACCGGCGAGCTGGTCAACGCAGCGTGAGTCCGGTCGCCGCGCCGGACTTCCTGAGCGAGTCGTGAGGTTCCGGAGTGATCCAGCACCCGCTTCTCGCTGGTTCCCCGGATATCCGGGGAACCAGCAGGCCGATCAACGCAGCGTGAGCAGCAGCTCGCGCTGACGGGCCCAGGCGTCGGAGTCGGGGGCGATGATCGCGAAGTGGTCGCCGCCGACCTCGACCAGCTCGGCAGTGGCTCCGGCGGCGGTCGCGGCGTCGACGTAGTCGCGGGACTGGCTCGGGGGGACGACGGTGTCGTCGCGGCCGTGGACGCACCAGACCGGGACGTCCAGCGGCACCTGCCGGATCGGGTCGATCTCGACGTCGCCCGGGCCGGGCGGGTGGCCGAGGAACGCCTCGACGGCGCCGCCGCCGAGGTTCGCGTCGTAGGCCGCCTGCAGGTCGAGCACGCCGGCCTGGGAGACCACGTGGGTGAGGCCGCCGGCCGCGGCGGCCCACGTCACGAGGTGGCCGCCGGCGGAGTGCCCGAGGCCCACGACGGTCCCGGCGTCCACCGACAGGTCGGCGATCGCGTCGATCGCGGCGCGGACGTCGGCCAGCGTGTCCTCGGCACCGGACCGTCGGTACTCGATCGCCCACGTGGCCCACCCGTCCTCGAGCAGGCTCGGCACCAGCGGGCGGGCGTACTCGAGGCCGTACTCGGGCTTCCAGAAGCCGCCGTGCACGACGACCACCAGCCCCCGCGGGTCACCTGCGGGGAGGCTCAGCTCGCCGAACTGCTCGGGTCGGTCGCCGTACCGGACGACCTCGGCGTCCTGGCTCACGCGGCGCTGCACCGCCGGCGGGCTGCCGCAGCCGGCGACGGCAGCGCCGAGCGCAGCGACCGGGAGGGCGAGCAGGCTGCGCCGACGCACGTCATCCCAGGACGGCCGGCAGGGTGACCGTCCAGGTCTGCCGGAGCTCGGGGAGGGCGACCTCGAACCGGTCGTCGACGACGAGGGCGTCACCGCCGGTGGTGCCGAGCCGGGTGAGGGGGACGCCGTGGCGGGCGGCCAGGTCGGTCAGCCGCTCGACGTCGTCGGGGCCGACCGTCACCACGGCGCGGGCGGCGGACTCGGAGAAGAGTGCGACGAACGCGTCGGACCCGACCTCGACCCGGGCGCCGACGTCGGAGCGGAGCACGCACTCGACCAACGTCTGGGCGAGGCCACCGTCGGCGAGGTCGTGGGCGCTGGTGAGCAGCCCGACGCCCTCGGCCAGCAGCACCGCCAACGCACGCTCGGCGGCGAGGTCGACCTGCGGCGGCAGCCCGCCGAGGTGGTCGTGGACGACGTGGGCCCACTCCGAGCCGGACAGCTCCTCGCGGGTCTCGCCGAGCAGGAAGACCTCCTCTCCGGAGGCCCGGAAGCCGGTGGGCGTACGCCGCGTGACGTCGTCGATGACACCGAGCACGGCCACGACCGGGGTGGGGAGGATGGCGGTCTCGCCGGTCTGGTTGTAGAGGCTGACGTTGCCCCCGGTGACCGGGATGCCGAGCTCGAGGCAGGCGTCCTTGAGACCGCGACAGGCCTCCGCGAACTGCCACATCACGGCGGGGTCCTCGGGCGAGCCGAAGTTGAGGCAGTCGCTGACCGCGAGCGGCCGGGCCCCGCCGGTCGCGACGTTGCGGTAGCTCTCGGCCAGCGCGAGCTGCGCCCCGGCGTACGGGTCGAGCCGCGCGAAGCGGCCGTTGCAGTCGGTCGAGACGGCCACCCCGAGGTTGGTCTCCTCGTCGACCCGGACCATGCCGGAGTCGCTGGGTTGGGACAGCACCGTGTTGCCGCGGACGTAGCGGTCGTACTGGTCGGTGATCCACGACTTGTCGCACAGGTTGGGACTGCCGGCGAGCCGGAGCAAGGTCTCGCGGAGCTCCTCGTCGGTCACCGGTCGCGGGAGCGCCTCGGCCCGGTCGGCCTGGAGGACGTCCTGCGAGTCGGGCCGGGCGAACGGGCGGTGGTAGGTCGGGCCGTCGTGCGCGACCGAGCGCGGCGGCACGTCGACGACCCGCTCGCCGTGCCAGTCGATGACCAGGCGGCCGCTGTCGGTGACCTCGCCGATGTCGACCGCCTCGACGTCCCACCTGAGACAGATCTCCAGGAAGGCGTCCAGGTCGGCCGGCTCGACGACGGCCATCATCCGCTCCTGCGACTCGCTCATGAGGATCTCCTCGGGGGCGAGCGTGGAGTCACGCAGCGGGACCAGGTCGAGCTCGACGTGCATGCCACCGTCGCCGGCACTGGCGAGCTCGGACGTCGCACACGACAGCCCGGCACCGCCGAGGTCCTGGATGCCGGCGACCACGCCGGCCGCGAACAGCTCGAGGGTGCACTCGATGAGCAGCTTCTCCATGAAGGGGTCGCCGACCTGGACGCTGGGCCGCTTGGCGGGACCGCCCTCGTCGAAGGTCTCCGAGGCCAGCACGCTCACGCCGCCGATGCCGTCGCCGCCGGTGCGCGCGCCGTACAGGACGACCCGGTTGCCGGCACCGGTCGCCTTGGCGAGGTGGAGGTCCTCGTGGCGCAGGACGCCGACGCACAGCGCGTTGACGAGCGGGTTGCCGAGGTAGGTGGGGTCGAAGACCGCCTCGCCGCCGATGTTGGGCAGGCCCAGGCAGTTGCCGTAGCCGCCGACGCCGGCCACGATCCCGGGCAGCACCCGCTGGGTGTCAGCGGCGTCGAGCGGGCCGAAGCGGAGCGGGTCCATCACGGCGACCGGACGGGCACCCATCGCGAGGATGTCGCGCACGATGCCGCCGACGCCGGTCGCGGCGCCCTGGTAGGGCTCGACGTACGACGGGTGGTTGTGCGACTCGACCTTGAACGTCACGGCGTAGCCCTGGCCGATGTCGATCACCCCGGCGTTCTCACCGATCCCGGCGAGCATCTTGCCGACCGGCGTCTCCTGCGGGATCTCGGAGAACTGCTTGAGGTGGACCTTCGAGGACTTGTAGGAGCAGTGCTCGCTCCACATCACCGAGTACATCGCGAGCTCGCTGCTGGTCGGCCGGCGACCGAGGATCTCGCGGATCTCCTGGTACTCGTCGGGCTTGAGCCCGAGCTCGGCCCACGGCTGCTCGCGGGTGGGGTCCTCGGCGGCGGTGGAGACGGTGTCGAGCACGCGGTCAATCTACCGGCGGCCGCGCGGCCCTCTCGCACCAGGCCGTCCTCGGTCGCGCACCGCGAACTACAGGCCTGTAGTTCACCGGAACCCTTGATACGCATGTGACTGGTGGGGTTATGGTGCGTCCGCCCCCTTCCCCAGGAGCCCTCCATGTCCTCCCCCGTCCGCCTCCTTCGACGCACCCTCGCCGGCCTGGTCGCCGGACTGGTGGTGACCGCCGGGACGCTCGCGAGCCCCCCGCTCGCGAGCGCCGACAACGTGGTCACGCCCGGCGGCTTCACCGGCCACGGCTTCGACCAGTGCGTCAGCCCGAGCCAGTCCGCGATGGACACCTGGCTGCGCACCTCGCCGTTCCTGGCCGTCGGCATCTACATCTCCGGCGACAGCCGCGGCTGCCGGAGCCAGCCGAACCTGACGAAGAAGTGGGTGGCGACCCAGCTGCGCAAGGGCTGGCGGCTGTTGCCGATCACCCTCGGCCCGCAGGCCTCCTGCCACCCGAGCTTCCCGCGGTACGGCGACGACGAGGTCATCAAGCCCAAGGCCGGGAAGAGCGGGAAGTACCGCCCGGCCCGCCGGCAGGCCCGCCGCGAGGCGGTGAAGACCGTCGACGCCGCCCAGGACCTCGGCATCGTCCGGCGCAGCACGCTCTGGTACGACCTCGAGGGCTTCGACCTCACCCTCACGCACTGCCGCGAGAGCGCGCTGGCGTTCCTGTCGGCGTACACGGTGAAGATCCACGACCTGGGCTACGTCTCCGGCGTCTACTCCAGCGCCGGCTCGGGCATCAAGATGCTCGACGACGCGCGGGTCGACCGCCCCGACGCCTTCACCCTCCCCGACCGGATCTGGATCGCCCGGTGGGACGGAAAGGCCAACACCAGGACCGACTACCTCCGCGACGACGGGTGGTTGCCCGGTGGCCGGATGAAGCAGTACCGCGGCGGCCACCACGAGACGTGGGGCGGCGTCACCATCAACATCGACAGCAACTGGCTCGACCTCGGCCAGGGGTCCACGGCACGGCCGGTCGCCCACTGCGGGGACGTGCAGGTCAACCAGCCGACGTACAAGGTGCTCGCCGAGAAGACCACCGCGACCGACCAGGTCACCGCGCTGCAGTGCCTCCTCAAGGAGGCCGAGCTGTACGGCGGCAAGCTCAACGGCGTCTACAACGAGAGGACCATCGCCGCGGCGAACACCTGGCAGACCGACCACGGATTCAGCGCCACCCGGACATGGGGCCGGGTGCACTGGATGAGCCTGCTGGCGGCCGGTGAGTCGCCGGTGCTGAAGCTCGGCTCCGCCGGTGAGGACGTACGACGCGTGCAGCGGACCCTCAAGGCCGCCAGCGCGACGCTCGACCTCAAGGTCACCGGCGTCTACAACAAGGCGACCGGGAAGGCCGTCAGGGCGTGGCAGTCCGGCGTCGGCCAGACCAGCAACGGGATCGTGGTCGGGAAGACCTGGCGCGCCCTGCGCCACGGCAAGCGCTGACCCCTCCCGCAGGGGTGGGCGGGATAGTCCCTCACGAAACTGTCACGACACGCCGCACGAGGTGACCGTTTCGGTAGGGACTACCGACTCCTCCGGTCAGGCGGGCGGACCCACCAGCAGCCGCCCGTGGTCGGCGAGCAGGTCGTGGCGTACGGCGTACCGCTCGAACCAGAGGGTGAGGAACGGCGGCACCGCGCAGGCGAGCGCGGCCGCCGTCCGACCGCGCGACCAGCGCTGGTCGACCGCGACGACCAGGGTCGTCAGGACGTAGCCGAGGAAGACCACACCGTGGAGCATCCCGAAGACCTGGACGCCGACCTCGGTGGTGCCCGTGACGTACTTCAGGAACATCCCGGTGAGCAGCCCGGCCCAGGTGACCGCCTCGGCGACGGCGACCCTGCGGACGAGGAGCGGGGTCAGGCGAACGTGGCGGCGGCGAGCGAGGTGAAGAAGCCGAGTCCGTCGGTGCCCGACCCGGTGAGCGCCTCGACGGCGTGCTCGGGATGTGGCATCAGCCCGACGACGGTGCCGCGCTCGTCGGTGATGCCGGCGATGTCGCGCAGCGAGCCGTTGGGATTGTCACCGAGGTAGCGGGCGACCACGCGCCCCTCCCCCTCGAGCCGGTCGAGCGTCGGCTCGTCGGCGACGAAGCCGCCCTCGCCGTTCTTGAGCACGACCGTGATCTCAGCGCCCTCGTCGTACGCCGAGGTCCACGGCGTCGCGGTGTTCTCGATCCGCAGCCGCTGGTCGCGGCAGACGAACTTGCGGTGGTCGTTGCGGATGAGCGCACCGGGCAGCAGGTGCGACTCGCAGAGGATCTGGAAGCCGTTGCAGATGCCGAGCACCGGCATCCCGCGCCGGGCGGCCTCGACGACCTCGGTCATCACCGGCGCGAACCGGCTGATCGCCCCGCAGCGCAGGTAGTCACCGTAGGAGAAGCCGCCGGGGAGGACGACCGCGTCGACCCCGCGGAGGTCGTGGTCGCCGTGCCACAGCGCGACCGCCTCGTGGCCGCCGATCGTCACCGCACGCCGGGCGTCGACGTCGTCGAGCGATCCCGGGAAGGTGACGACGCCGACCTTCACGCGCCTGCCTCGTCCTCGACGCGGACCGTGAAGTTCTCGATCACCGGGTTGGAGAGCAGGGTCCCAGCCATCTCGGCGACGGAGGCGAGCACCTCGTCGGTGACCTCACCGTCGACCTCGAGCTCGAAGCGCTTCCCCTGCCGGACGTCGGACACCCCCTCGAAGCCGAGCCGGGGCAGCGCGCCGAGCACGGCCTTGCCCTGGGGGTCGAGGATCTCCGGCTTGGGCATGACGTCGACGACGACACGGGCCACGGTGCAGCTCCTGTGGGGAGGCGGGTGCGAGGACGCCTCGATTCTAGGGCCGCCCGGGAACGCCCGGGCACGAGCACCCCGCCCGCGGGATCCGGCACCGGGGTCAGCGGGCGGGGAACACCTCGCTGTCGGGCTCGCACACGGCCCCGGCCGGCGGCAGGGTGCCGTCGATCAGGAAGGCGCCGTACGCCTCCTCGATGCAGGAGCCGGTGCCGAGCGCGCCGTGGCCCCAGCCGTCCATGACCAGCAGCCGGGAGCCGCCGAGCAGCCGGTTGACCGCGCGAGCCCCGAGCAACGGGGTGGCCGGGTCGTAGGTGTTGCCGACGACGAGCACCGGGGGCACGCCCGTCTCCGGGTCGACGTCCTCGGAGACGACGGAGAAGGGGCCGGGGAAGCGGTCGACCTTGGTCACGGCCGGCCAGCCGGCGCAGATGCTCGACGCCCAGGTCCAGGACTTGCCGAACCACGGCGAGGAACGGTCGGCGCGGTTGCCGGCCCGGATCCAGGCCAGCGGGTCGGTGGGGTTGTCGGAGTCGGCGCACGCGACGCCGGCGAAGGAGTCGTTGACCGTGCCGAAGCCGTAGGGCCCGGTCACGCCGCGCTCGTCGGCGACCCGGCGGACGACGGTGGCGCGCCGCCAGTCGGTCACGCGCAGCGTCCCCGAGCCGAACATCGCGGAGTGGAGCTGCTTCAGGGATCGCATCAGGTAGGGGATGCCCTCCGCGGAGTAGAGGTAGCCCAGCGAGCCGCCGACGACGCCGTCGTAGGTGACCTTGCCGGTCCGCCGGCTCTTGAAGGGCTTGCGCTCCAGCCGGTGGACGATGTCGAGCCAGGTCTGGGACGCGTGGCCGGCCACGGGGCAGCGGCGCCGTCCGACCCGGTCGCACTCGGCGAACGCTGCGGTGAGCGACTGCCACGCGCCGTACCCGCTGCGCAGCCGCTCGGAGAACGGCCGGGTGAGGCCGTCGCCCTCGCCGGTCGTCCACGCGACCGGGTCGAGCACGCCGTCGAGGATCATCCGGCCGACGCTCGCCGGGAACATCGCGGCGTACGTCGTCCCGAGCTGGGTGCCGTAGGAGATGCCGTAGTAGTTCAGCGTCTCCTCGCCCAGCGCCTGGCGGATCAGGTCCATGTCCCGGGCGGTGTCGGCGGTGCTCATGTGGTCGACGATCGGTGCCGGGCCGGACGTGCACGCCTCGCGCACCCACTCCTCGTAGGCGATCCGGGCGTCGGCCTGCTTGCGGGTGTTGGGGAAGTAGGCCCAGGGCAGGGACGGCCGGCGCCCGGGCTTGGTGCACTTCATCGGCGCGCTCGGACCGACACCCCGGGGGTCGATCCCGACGATGTCGTACCGCTCCGAGACCACGGCGGGCACGTAGTCACCGAAGAACGCGGCGAACCCGGTCGAGGATGCGCCGGGGCCGCCGGGGTTCACGAAGATCGTCCCGAGCCGGTCCTCGGGGAGCCCCGAGGCCGGGGCCCGCAGCAGGTCGAGGGGCGTGGTCGCGTCGCTCACGGGGTCGAGGTAGTCGAGGGGCACGTCGACGACGGCGCACTCGAGGTCCGCGTCGTCCTCGCACGGGCTCCACGCCACGACCGGCAGGACCGGCGGGTCGACCGGAGGCTCCTCCGCGACGGCAGCGGAGGGCGACAGCAGCCCGGCGGCCAGGACCAGGGCGACCAGGGGGGCAGCGAGCGAGCGGCGCGTCATGCCCGCATCGTAAGCCGGACCCGGCCCGGCCGTGCCCAAGCGCCCAACTCAGGCGCCCAACTCAGGCGCCCTGGGTCACCTCGTAGATCTCGTCGGCCACGAGGCCGTGCGCCTCACGGTGGACCCGGGCCGCGGTCTCGGCATCGGGGGCGTCGACGAGGCAGAAGATCTTGCCCTGCGACTCGTCGACCCAGTAGTGGCGGTAGTCGACCCCGTAGGTGTCCTGGGTCTCCACGTCCTTGGCGTGGGCACCCGCGACGTCCGAAGCGCTGACCCCTCCGTCCATGTGGTGCACGTCCATGAAGGTGGGCATCTGTTCCTCCTGCCCGGGCTCGGCCGGTCCCTCCGGCGTCGCCAGGACGGTCCCACGTTGCTCCCGTGGACGACACGGGTCAACGGTGGTCTGGTCAGCGGTGGCCGCTCCCGCGGGCCACGGTGATCGCGAGCGCGATCCCGAGGCCGGCGACGAGCGGACCGATGATCGCCCACGTGTCGTCACCGGACATCGAGCTCCCGCCGACGTAGCCGAGGCCCTGGAGGGTCCACAGCCCACCGACCAGGACCATCAGCACCGCGGCGGCCAGGCCGAGCGTGCGCCCCATCAGGACAGCTCGCGCTTGAGGATCTTGCCGGTCGCGGTCATCGGGAGGGCGTCGACGAACTCCACCACGCGGGGGTACTTGTACGCCGCGAGCTGCTCCTTGCCCCAGGCGACCAGGTCGTCCTCGGAGACGTCGTCGTGACCCTTCTCCTTGATGACCACGGCCTTGATCTCCTCGCCGTGGCTCTCGTGCGGGATGCCGATCACGGCCGCCAGCGAGACCGCCGGGTGCTCCATCAGCACCTCCTCGATCTCGCGCGGGTACACGTTGAAGCCGCCACGGATGATCATGTCCTTGGAGCGGTCGACGATGTAGTACCAGCCGTCGTCGTCGCGCTTGCCGAGGTCGCCGGACCTGAACCAGCCGTCCCGGATCGCCTCGTCGGTCGCGTCGGGGCGGCCGTAGTAGCCCTTCATGATGTTGGGGCCCTTGATCGCGATCTCGCCGACCTGCTCGGGGTCGTCGTCCACCTCGGACCAGTCCGGGTTGATCAGCTTCATCTCGACGTCGGGGATCGGCGTGCCGATCGAGCCGACCCGGACGTCCTGGCCCAGGGGGGAGAAGCTCGACACCGGCGAGGTCTCCGAGAGGCCGTAGCCCTCGAGGATCGTGACGCCGAAGCGCTTCTCGAACTCCTTGTGGACCTCGACCGGGAGCGCCGAGCCGCCGGCCGCGGCGATCCGCAGCGTGGCGGCGAGCTCCTTGACGTCGACCCCGCTGTCGTCGAGCGCCCCGAGCAGGCCCCAGTACATGGTCGGGACGCCGGCGAAGAACGTCACCTTCTCCCGGGCCATCGTCTTCAGGGCCGGGTCGGCCTCGAAGCGCGGCAGCATCACCACGGTGCCGCCGTAGGCGAAGCCGCCGTTCATGATCACGGTCTGGCCGAAGGAGTGGAACAGCGGCAGCACGCAGAGGTAGGTGTCGGGGTGGGCGGCGTCGGCGCCGAACAACGACTCGCCGGTGAGCGCGTTGGAGAACATGTTGCGGTGCATCAGCTCGGCGCCCTTGGGCTGGCCGGTGGTGCCCGAGGTGTAGAGGATGACGGCGGTGTCGTCGGGATCGGTGGCGACGGTGTCGAACGTCGGGGGCTGGCCCTGCAGGGCCTGGCCGAGGGTCTCGGTGCCCTCGATCGGCGACGCGGCCGCCGGGTCGACGGTGATCATGAAGAAGTGCTCGCAGCCGTCGGTCTGCTCGAAGCCCTGGTGGCCGGCCTCGCCGATCGGGAGCTCCGCGGTGCCCTGGAAGCAGACGTACGCCGTCGCGTCGGAGTCGGCGAGGTGGTAGGCCACCTCGCGCCCCTTGAGCAGCACGTTGAGCGGCACCACGGTCGCGCCGGCCTTGAGGATGCCGTAGTAGACGATCGGGAAGTAGGGCAGGTTGGGGCAGCTCAACGCCACCTTGTCGCCCCGCTTGATCCCCCGCGAGACCAGCAGGTTGGCCACCTGGTTGGCGGCACCGTTGACCTGGGCGTAGGTCAGCCGCGTGCTCGTCCCGTCCGGCATCGCGAGCACCACCGCCTCGCGGTCGCCGTACTGTCCAGCACTGTCGTCGAGGAGCGAGGCGAGGTTGAGGGCCATGGCCCGACCCTAGGGGAGCCGTGGTCAGCGGGACAGGGCCCTGCTCAGGGCGTGGTGCGGCCGCGGACCACGATCTCGCCGGCCCGCGCGAGGTCGTGCCGGATGGCCTTCCCGGCGACCTTGCCGGCCGCGCGCACCGGCACCGACCAGGCGCCCGAGCCCGCGATCGACCCGGTCGCGTCGATCCGGGTGCCGTCACCGATCGCGGTGAACCGGAGCACCAGCGTGGCGGTGATCCCGCGCCAGGTCCCCTCCTCGGCCCAGAGCCGGAACGGGATCATCTCGGTGATCACCATGGTCGGCCGGACGCCGGCCATGGTGTTGTCGCGCCAGGTCATCCCGAGGTGCGGCTCGCCGCGGTCGGTCATGGTCACCGAGAGCAACGAGGACTGCCACTCCGGCCGGTTGCGGGGGTCGGCGAGGTAGCGGAAGACCTTCTCCGGCTCGGCCTCGACGTCGAGGCGGACGGAGAAGTCGACCGTGGTCAGAACCTCTCCCCGGTCAGCAGCTCGTAGGCCTCGACGTAGCGACGTCGGGTGCGGTCGACGACCTCGGGCGGCAGCGGCGGGGGCGGGTCGCCGGAGTCCTTGCTCCAGCCGGACGCCGGCGACAGCAGCCAGTCCCGCACGATCTGCTTGTCGTACGACGGCTGCGAGTGGCCGGGCTCCCACTCGACGACCGGCCAGAAGCGGGACGAGTCGGGCGTGAGGACCTCGTCGGCGAGGACCAGGGCGCCGTCGGCGTCGCGGCCGAACTCGAGCTTGGTGTCGGCCAGGATGATGCCGCGCTCGCGGGCCATCGTCTCGGCCCGCTCGTAGACCGCCAGGGTCAGCCGCCGTAGCTCCGCGGCCGTCTCCGCGCCGACCGTCGCCACGACCGCGTCGTACGACACGTTCTCGTCGTGGTCACCGAGGTCGGCCTTCGTGGCGGGGGTGAAGAGCGGCTCCGGCAGCCGGCTGCCGTCGACCAGGCCCCCGGGCAGCGCGATCCCGCAGACCTCGCCGGTGGCGCGGTAGTCGAGGAGGCCGGTACCGGTGAGGTAGCCGCGGGCGACGCACTCGACGGGGATCATCTCCAGCCGCCGGCACACGACCGCACGGCCGCGGAACTCCTCGGGCACATCGGTCGACACCACGTGGTGGGGCACCAGGTCGGCGAGCCGGTCGAACCACCACAGCGACATCCGGGTGAGGATCTCGCCCTTGTCGGGGATCTCGGAGTCCAGGACGAAGTCGAAGGCGCTGATCCGGTCGCTGGCGACCATCAGGAGCTGCCCGTCCGGGAGCGCGTAGAGGTCGCGGACCTTGCCGGAGTGGAGGTGCTCGAGGCTCACGGGGCAACCCTAGTGGTGACAGGCTGGCGACGATGAGCGAGCACGGCGAGCCCGACCCGCGCCGCTGGCGCATCCTGTCGGTCAGCCTCCTGGTCGGCTTCATGTCGCTGCTCGACGTCACGATCGTCAACGTCGCGATCCCCTCGATCCGGGCCGGCCTCGACACCAGCGCGGGCACCGTGCAGTGGGTCGTGTCCGGCTACGCGCTCGCCTTCGGCCTCACGCTGGTGGCCGGGGGCCGGCTCGGCGACGCGCACGGTCGCCGGCGCCTGATGGCGCTCGGGCTGGTCGGCTTCATCGCCTCCAGCGCCGCCGTCGGGCTGGCCCAGAGCGCGGAGTGGATCGTGGTCGCGCGGCTGGTCCAGGGTGCCAGCGCCGGCTTCCTCACGCCGCAGAACTCCGGGCTGATCCAGCAGCTCTTCACCGGGGCGGAGCGCGGTCGCGCGTTCGGCCTGTTCGGCTTCACGGTCTCCCTCGCCTCGGCGACCGGGCCGTTGATCGGCGGCGCGATCATCGCGCTGGTGGGCGAGGAGCAGGGCTGGCGGTGGCTGTTCCTGGTGAACGTCCCGATCGGGCTGGTCGCGTTGGTGCTCGTGCTCCGGCTGGTCCCGCGGGACGCCGCCGACGCCGCCGACACCTCGGCGGAGGGGCGGGACCCGCGGATCGACGTGGTGGGCGCGCTGCTGCTCGGCCTCACCGTGCTGGCCGTGCTCTACCCCCTCGTCAGCGTGGAGTCCGGCGCGCGGCTGCCGCTGCTGCTGCTGGTCGGCGTGCTCCCGCTCGCCTGGGCGTTCGTCCGCTGGGAGCGTCGTACGGTCACTCGTGGGCGTCCACCGCTCCTCGACGTCTCGTTGCTCCGACGGTTGCCCGGGTACGCCGACGGGCTGGCCGTCGGCACGCTCTACTTCACCGGCTTCACCGGCATCTTCCTGGTGCTGTCGGTGCACCTTCAGGAGGGCGAGGGGCTGACCGCCATGAAGACCGCCCTGCTGCTCACCCCGTTCGCGGTCGGCGCCGCCACCACGTCCCTCGTCGCGGGTCGGTTGGTGAGCCGGATCGGTCGACGGATCACGCTGATCTCGCTGGGCGTGATGATGACCGGCACCGCGGTCTCGGCCCTCGTCGTCGTCGCGGAACCCGGCGACCTGTGGTGGACGCTCGCGCCCGCGATGTTCCTCGCCGGCGTCGGTGGCGGCGGCGTGATCTCCCCCAACTTCACCCTCACCCTCGCCGACGTCCCGCCCGCGATGGGCGGCGCCGCCGGCGGGGCGCTCCAGACCGGCCAGCGGATCGGCTCGGCCCTCGGCGCCGCCCTCCTGATGACCGTCTACCAGTTCACGCTGCAGCGGGCCGAGCCGCCGATCGCCGCCCGGGCCGCCCTCGTCGCCGCGCTCGTGGTGCTGTCGGTCGCCTTCGCCATGGCGGTCCGGTCGGACCGGCACGCGGCGCGGGTGTGACTGCGGGCTCTCCGGTGCGATAGTCCCTACCGAAACTGTCGCGACACGCCGGGGCGGGCGACAGTTTCGGTAGGGACTATCGCCCCCCGGGGACGCACGGACACCGCTGACGGACGAGGTCAGAGGATGGCGCCGGGTGAGTACGCCGCGGCGGCGGGGTGGCGGGAGGCGAGGGCCTCGACGGCCCGGACCACGGCCCGGGTCTGGGCGAGCGCCGCGCCGGTGAAGTCGATCGGCTCGGCGACGAGGGCGTCGATGTCGGCGCGGGTGAGGCCGAGCCGCTCGTCGGCGGCGAGCTTGTCGAACACGTCGTTGACGACCTGGCCCTGGCGCATCGCCAGCGCCGTGCCGACGGCGGCCTGCTTGATCGCCTCGTGGCCGGCCTCGCGACCGACGCCGCGGCGGACGGCCGCCATCAGCACCTTGGTGGTGGCGAGGAAGGGCAGGTAGCGGTCGAGCTCGCGCTGGATCACGGCCGGGAACGCGCCGAACTCGTCGAGCACGGTGAGGAAGGTCTGGAAGAGGCCGTCGGCGGCGAAGAACGCGTCCGGCAGCGCCACGCGTCGTACGACGGAGCAGGAGACGTCGCCCTCGTTCCACTGGTCACCGGCCAGCTCGCCGACCATCGAGAGGTAGCCGCGGGTGACGACCGCGAGCCCGTTGACCCGCTCGCAGGACCGGGTGTTCATCTTGTGCGGCATCGCGCTCGAGCCGACCTGGCCCTCGGCGAAGCCCTCGGTGACCAGCTCGTTCCCGGCCATCAGCCGGATCGTGGTCGCGAGGTTGGACGGCGCCGCCACCAGCTGGACGACCGCGGAGAGCACGTCGAAGTCGAGGCTGCGGGGGTAGACCTGCCCGACGCTGGTGAGCACCCGCTCGAAGCCGAGGTGGCCCGCCACGCGCTGCTCGAGGTCGGCCAGCCGGTCCTCGTCGCCGTCGAGCAGGTCGAGCATGTCCTGGGCGGTGCCCATCGGGCCCTTGATGCCGCGCAGCGGGTAGCGGGCCAGCAGCTCCTCCACCCGCTCGACCCCGATCAGCAGCTCGTCGGCCGCGGTCGCGAAGCGCTTGCCGAGCGTCGTGGCCTGCGCGGCGACGTTGTGGGAGCGACCGGCCATGACCGTGGTCTCGTGCTCGGCGGCGAGGCGGGCGAGCCGGGCCAGGGTGGCGACGGCCCGGTCGCGGAGCAGCGCGAGCGACTGCCGCACCTGGAGCTGCTCGACGTTCTCGGTCAGGTCACGGGAGGTCATGCCCTTGTGGATGTGTTCGTGCCCGGCGAGCGCGCTGAACTCCTCGATCCGGGCCTTCACGTCGTGGCGGGTGACCCGCTCGCGCGCGGCGATCGACTCGAGGTCGACCTTGTCGACGACGTCCTCGTAGGCCTCGACGACCCCGTCGGGCACGGCCACGCCGAGGTCGCGCTGGGCCCGGAGGACGGCGATCCAGAGCTGCCGCTCGAGCACGATCTTGTGCTCCGGGGACCAGATCGCGACCAGGTCGTCGGCGGCGTAGCGGGTGGCCAGCACGTTGGGGACGGTCACGAGGCCGATTCTCCCACGGGCGGCGTGCCCAGCATCCGCTGGAACCGCGCCTTCTGCGGCAGCCCGACCTGGTGCCGCTGGCCGGCGATGTCGAACGCGTTGCCGAACAGGCCACGCGGCCCGGACACGACCCGCGGGTCGAGCGGGCCGAGCACCGGGGCGACCGGGCGGGGTCGCCACCGGGCGCCGCTCGTCACCTGGATCCCGGTGGGGGTGAGCACCGCGAAGACCGGGGTCAGGGAGAGCTGGAAGAGCACCGACATCGGGATCGCCCCGAGCACGTAGGCCAGCAGCGTCGGACCGGGGATCACCCCGACCTGGTAGAGGAAGACGACCACGGCGAAGCACCCGCCGCCGGCGAGGTAGTAGAGCCACCAGCCGTCCTTGCGCCGGGCCAGCGGTACCGCGTCGGTCACCGGCGCGTGCACGACCTCGGCCGCCGCCTCGTCCCACCTGCCACCGGCCACGGTCAGATCCCCGCCGCGATGTCGGTACGGCGCTGGGCGCCGTCGAAGGACACCCGGTCCACCCCGGCGTACGCCGCAGCGCGGGCGGCCGCCACGTCCGCACCGGTCCCGACGACCGCGAGCACCCGGCCGCCGGCGGTGACCAGGTCGACCCCGTCGCGCGCCGTCCCGGCCTGGATCACGTGCACGCCGTCCAGCGCCTCGGCCGCGTCGACGCCGCTGATGACGTCGCCCGACGAGGACCACTCGGGGTAGCCGGCGCTGGCCATCACCACGCCCACGGCGGCACCCTCGCGCCACCGCAGCGGACCGGCGTCGGCGAGGGTCCCGGTCGCGGCGGCGTGCAGGAGCGGCGACAGCGGGCTCTCGAGCAGCGCGAGCAGCGGCTGGGTCTCGGGGTCGCCGAAACGTGCGTTGAACTCCACGACCCGCATCCCCTTGCCGGTGAGCGCGAGGCCTGCGTAGAGCAGACCGGTGAAGGGCGTCCCGCGCTTCGCCATCTCATCGACCGTCGGCTGCAGCACGTCGCGGCACACCTCCTCGACGAGGCCCTCGGGCGCCCACGGCAGCGGGGTGTAGGCACCCATCCCGCCGGTGTTGGGTCCCTCGTCACCGTCGCCGATCCGCTTGAAGTCCTGGGCCGGCTGCATCGGCAGCACGGTGGCACCGTCGGTCTCGCTCCATCCGCACAACGCGAACAGCGACACCTCCGGACCGTCGAGGAACTCCTCGATGACGACCCGCTCGCAGGCGATCGCGTGCGCGAGCGCGGCGTTCCGGTCCCCGGTCACCACGACGCCCTTGCCGGCGGCGAGGCCGTCGTCCTTCACGACGTACGGCGCTCCGAGCTCGTCGAGCGCCGCCTCGGCCTGGTCGCGGGTGGTGCACACGCGGGCGGAGGCGGTCGGCACCCCGGCCGCGGCCATCACGTCCTTCGCGAACGCCTTCGACCCCTCGAGGGTCGCGGCCTCGCGGCTGGGTCCGAAGCAGGCGATCCCGCGGTCACGCACCGCGTCCGCCACGCCCGCCACCAGCGGTGCCTCCGGGCCGACGACGACCAGGTCGACGCCCAGCCGCTCGGCCAGGCCCGCCACGTCCTCGCCCGACATCGGGTCGACCTCGTGCAGCGTCGCGACCGCCGCGATGCCCGGATTTCCCGGGGCCGCGTGCACCTCGCTCACGCCGGGGTCGAGGGACAGGGCGCGGGCGAGTGCGTGCTCGCGGCCACCGGTGCCGATCACGAGGGTCTTCACGGGCCGTCAGCCTAGGTCAGACGTCGTGGACGACGAGGGTCTGCTCGCGACCCGGGCCGACGCCGACGCCCCAGATCCGGGTGCCGGACATCTCCTCGAGCGCCTCGACGTACTTCTGCGCGTTGCCGGGCAGCTCGTCGAAGGCGCGGCAGCCGGAGATGTCCTCCCACCAGCCGTCGAGGTACTCGTAGACGGGCGTGGCGCGGGCGAACTCGCTCTGCGTCATCGGCATCTCGTCATGGCGCACGCCGTCGACCTCGTAGGCGACGCAGACCGGGACCCGCTCCCAGCTCGACAGCACGTCCAGCTTGGTGAGGAACAGGTCGGTGAGCCCGTTGACGCGGGTGGCATAGCGGGCCACCACGGCGTCGTACCAGCCGCACCGGCGGTCGCGGCCGGTCGAGACGCCGACCTCGCCGCCGACCTTCCACAGCTTCTCGCCGTCGGCGTCGAACAGCTCGGTCGGGAAGGGACCGGAGCCGACGCGGGTCGTGTAGGCCTTGATCACGCCGATGACCCGGTCGATCCGGGTCGGGCCGACGCCGGCGCCGCTGCAGACGCCACCGGCGACCGGCGAGGACGACGTGACGAACGGGTAGGTGCCGTGGTCGACGTCGAGCATCGTGGCCTGGGCGCCCTCGAACAGCACGGTCTGCCCCTCGTCGAGCGCCCGGTTCAGCAGCAGCGAGGTGTCCTGGACCATCGGGCGCAGCCGCTCGGCGTAGGAGAGGAGCTCCTCGACGACGCCGTCGATCTCGATCGCCCGGCGGTTGTAGACCTTCGCGAGCACCTGGTTCTTCAGGTCGAGGCTGCCCTCGACCTTGTCGCGCAGGAGCTCGGGGTCGAACAGGTCGGAGATCCGGATGCCGAGCCGGTTGACCTTGTCGGCGTACGTCGGACCGATGCCGCGGCCGGTCGTGCCGATCTTGTTCGCCCCCAGGAAACGCTCGGTCACCTTGTCGACGGTGACGTGGTACGGCGCGATCACGTGCGCGTTCGAGGAGACGACCAGGCGGTCCTCGACCCCGGCGACGCCGCGCGCGGTCAGGCCCTCGATCTCGCGGAAGAGTGCCTCCGGGGAGACCACGACCCCGTTGCCGATGACCGAGGTCGCGCCCGGGCTGAGGATGCCCGAGGGCAGCAGGTGGGTCGCGTACTTCTCGCCGTTGACCACGATCGTGTGGCCAGCGTTGTGGCCGCCGCTGGTGCGGACGACGAAGTCGATGGTGTCGGTGGTGGCGAGCAGGTCGGTCGCCTTGCCCTTGCCCTCGTCGCCCCACTGGGCGCCGAGGATGATGATGGCCGGCATTGCTGGCCCTTCCACGTCGGGTGCGGACACGCAGAGACTAGTGTCTGGCCCGTGGAGTCGTGCCTGGTGATCACCAATGAGGGAGCGGGTACGGCGGACCAGGAGAGTCTCGGGCGCGCGCTCGACGTGCTCGAGGGCCGCTGTTCGGTCGAGGTGGTCGCCACCGCCAACCCCGGGGAGCTCGACGGTGTGCTGCACCGCGCAGGCTCGCGACGGATCGTCGTCGCCGGTGGCGACGGCAGCCTGCACGCGGTCGTCGCCGCGCTCCACCGTCGCAACGACCTCTCCGACAGCGTCGTCGGGCTGATCCCGCTCGGCACCGGCAACGACTTCGCCCGCTGCATGGACATCCCGCTGGACCCCGAGGAGGCGGCCGAGCTGCTGCTCGAGGGCGAGGTCCGCCCGGTCGACCTCCTGGTCGACGAGCTCGGCGGGATCGTGGTCAACAACGTGCACGTCGGCGCGAGCGCCCAGGCCAGCCGGCGCGGCCACCGCTGGAAGCAGCGGCTCGGCTCGATCGGCGTCGGGAAGGTCAACCTCGGCAAGCTCGGCTACCCGATCGGCGCGCTCCAGGCGGCGTTCATGCCGCCGCAGCTGCGGCTGCGGGTCGAGGTCGACGGCCACGTCGTGGTCGATGTCGACGAGCCGGTGCTGATGGTGGCGATCGGCAACGGCACCAGCGTCGGCGGCGGCGCGGAGCTGACCCCGGACGCCGACCCCGAGAACGGCACGGTCGACGTGATGATCTCCCGCGCCGTGACGGTGGGGGCCAAGCTCGCGTACGGCGTGCAGGTGGCCCGGGGCACCCATCCCGATCGCGACGACGTGATCTACCTGAAGGCCCAGCAGGTGACCGTCAGCGGCGAGAGCTTCTACTGCGCGGCCGACGGGGAGATCTCCGGGCCGGAGCGGCGTCGCTCGTGGCACGTCGTGCCCGCGGCGTACTCCATGGTGCTGCCCGAGGAGTCCTAGAGCCAGCCCCGGCGTACGGCCTCGACGCCGGCCTGGAACCGGGAGTCGACGCCGAGCTCGTCCATCATCGCCGCGACCCGGCGGCGCACCGTGCGCAGGCTGATGCCGAGGATGCGGGCGATCTGCTCGTCCCTGGAGCCGCGGGCGAGCTGGGCGAGCAGCAGGCCGTCGAGGTCGGGCGGGACCTCCCCCCGGTCGAGCGGCGGCAGAACCACCGCCCGCTCCCACAGCGACTCGAAGTAGTCGGTCATCATCTCGACGAGGCCGGGCTGGCGCACCACCAGCCGTCGCTCGCTGGCGAGGCCCGGCGGGTCGGGGAGCAGCGCCCGGTTGCCGATGATGGCCAGGCGGGTGGGCACCTCCGGGACGACCCGGATCTGCTCGCCGATCGAGGCCCTGGCCCGGAGCACGCCGGGCGCCTCGCGCAGTGCGCGTGCGGGATAGATGGCTCGGGTCTCCCGGCCCTCGAGGATCGCGGCGGCGACCGCGACCGCCATCGCCGACTCGCTCGGCAGCCGCCACTGGTCGGGGCGCAGGAAGAGCAGGTCGTCGGCCGACTCCATGATCCAGGTGGCCAGCAGCGCCGGGACGTCGCCGCCGACCACCACCTCTCCGTCCAGCGGCGTGGTCTCACCCTGCAGCCCGGCCGAGCCGGCGACGGGCGTCAGGGACGGCACGGCACGGGCCAGGTGGGTCAGCTGGTCGCCCGCCTCGGACAGCGACGCCGCCCACCGGGTCAGCATGAGCACCACGACCTCGGACGGAGCGGCGACCTCGAGGCGACCGTCGACGACGCGGACCACGCCCTCGCGGACCAGGGGCGCGAGCTCGAGGAGCAGCTGGTCGGGGGTCCGCAGCAGGCCGGTCGAGAGCTCCGCGAGCGGTGACCCCGACCCCGGGAGCACCTGTCGGTAGAGCTGCTCCTGGGCGGTCGTCAGGCCGAGGGCGAGGGCGAGGGAGCTCACCGTGGCAGTTTAGTGCCAGCGTCATCTTCAGGACAGAAACCGGCCGACCCGGATGCCAGACTGCCCCCAGCAGACGCGGGCCCTCCAGCCACTTCGCGGGGGAATGTGACTGGTGCACGACGCCCGTGGACCGGGCGAAGGCCCCGGCGTCGTACCGATCTGGGGACGCGCCGGGGCCTTCCTCGCGCGCGGCGGTAGCGTTTCCCGTCGAGCGACCCCCACCCCGCACAGGAGCGATGCACCCATGGCACGAGGCCAGCAGGGCCCCCCGACCGACTGGGTCACCCGGGCCGCCGACGACGCCGTCCGGCACGCCCGCGAGGGCGAGACGATCACCTGCTCGTCCGGCGCGTCGCCGTCCGGGCCGGTGCACCTGGGCAACCTGCGCGAGTTCCTGACCGTGCACTTCGTCGCCGACGAGCTGCGCCGGCGCGGCCTGCCGGTGCGCCACGTGCACGTGTGGGACGACTACGACCGGTTCCGCAAGGTTCCGGTCGGCGTCGACGCGTCGTGGTCCGAGCACATCGGTCGACCGCTCAGTGCCGTCCCCGACCCGTGGGACTGCCACGCGTCGTGGGCCGAGCACTTCAAGGCGCCGCTCCGCGACGCGCTCCACGAGCTCGGTGTCGACATGGAGGAGGTCTCGCAGACCGAGCGCTACGGCGCCGGGGTCTACCGCGAGCAGATCCTGGCCTCGGTGGCCCGCCGCGACGACATCGAGGAGGTGCTCGCCCGGCACCGCACCAAGCAGGTCGAGGGCCCCGTCGAAGGCTCCGTCGACGTCGAGGACGCCGCCGCGGTCGACGACCTGGCCCGCTTCCCGTTCAAGGCGTACTGCCGCCGGTGCGGGCGCGACACGACCACCCCCTCGTCGTACGACGAGGGGAGCACCGACCTCGCCTATGCCTGCTCCTCGTGCGGGTTCGAGGGCGTCACCAACCTGACCACCCAGGACGAGGGCAAGCTCGTGTGGAAGGTCGACTGGCCGATGCGCTGGGCCTTCGAGCACGTCGACTTCGAACCGGCCGGCATGGACCACGCCACGCCGGGCTCCTCCTTCACCGTCGGCCACGAGCTGGTCGAGCGGATCTTCGGCATGGACCGGCCGGCCTGGTTCGGCTACGGCTTCGTCGGCTTCGCCGGCACCCAGAAGATGTCGTCGTCCGCCGGTGGCGCCCCGACCGCCGCCGACGCCCTGCGGGTGCTCGAGGCGCCGGTGCTGCGGTGGCTCTACGTACGCCGCAACCCGCGGCAGACCTTCGACATCGACTTCGGCCCCGAGGTCGTCCGCCTCTACGACGAGTGGGACGCCCTCGGCCGCAAGGCCGCGTCGGGCAAGCGCGACGGTGCGGTGCTCGCCTACGAGCGAGCCTCCTCGACCGCCTCGGCGGGAACGCTGCCGACCTCTCCGGTGACCGTGCCGTTCCGGGTGCTGTCGTCGGTGGCCGACGTGACCGCCGGCTCCTCCGACCTGATCAGCACCGTCGTCTCCGACCTCGGCTACCCCCACGACTCGGTCCAGTCGCTGGAGCCTCGGTTGTCGAAGGCGATGCAGTGGACCGCCGAGTTCGTGCCGGTCGAGGACCGCACCACCGTGCGCACCGAGCCCGACGCCACCGGCCTGGCCGCGCTGGGACCGCAGGAGTCCGAGTGGCTCTCGCTGCTGCTCCAGGGCCTCCCGCCGGGTGCCGACCTGGCCCTCGACGACGTCACGTCACTGGTCTACGGCGTCCCCAAGCTCGTCCGCGGGCTCTCCCTCGACGATCGCGCCGACCGACGAGGTCAAGGCGGACCAGAAGGAGTTCTTCCGGCTGCTCTACCACCTGCTGGTCGACGCCGAGCGCGGTCCGCGACTGCCCACGCTCATCCTCGCCCTCGGCTCCGACCGGGTGCGCGCGCTCCTCGGCGGTTGAGCGCGGCGACCGCTTGTCACGCGCAGGTGGTGCGACAGGTGCGCTGTGAGGGCTGGCTGCTCGATAGTCCGTGACGGAAATGTCGTCGGAACGGTCGGATCCCGACATTTCCGTCACGGACTACCGGGGAGGCCCCTGGGTCGGCGGGGTTCCACACCGCCACGAGTGACGGGTCGCGGTCAGAGGTCGGCGGCGGGGAGGAGCTCGGCGGCGGCCTCGGGGGAGGAGTCGCGGAGGAAGGTCGCGCAGCGGTCGGCCTCGTGGGTCTCACCGATCGCCTGGGCGGCGAGGGCGAGCAGGGCGAGGCAGCGCAGGAAGCCGCGGTTGGGCTCGTGCGACCACGGGACCGGGCCGTGGCCCTTCCAGCCGTTGCGGCGCAGCATGTCGAGGGAGCGGTGGTAGCCGACGCGGGAGTAGGCGTAGACGGTCACGTCGTCACCGCCCTGCTCGGCGGCCTGGGCGGCCAGCGCGGCCCAGGCGATCGGCGACTCGGGGTGGCGGCGTACGACGGCGCCGGGCTCGGTGCCCTCGAGCAGCTCGGCCGCGGCCGGGTCCTCGGGGAGGTGGGTGGGAGGGGGGCCGGCCATCAGGTCCACGTGACTCATGCCCCCAGCCTGCCACCCGGCACCGGACAGTAGGGTCGCGGCCATGGCCGACCCCGACCTCGCCGCCGACATCGACGCCCTGTGCCGCCTCACCGGGGAGTTCACGCTCCGGTCCGGGCAGGTGAGCCACGAGTACTTCGACAAGTACCTCTTCGAGGCCCAGCCCGCCCTGCTCGCCCGCGTCGTCGCGCAGATGGAGGACCTGCTCCCGGCCGGCACCGAGCTGCTCGGCGGGCTCGAGATGGGCGGGATCCCGATCGCCACCGTGCTCAGCGCTCGGACCGGGCTGCCGGCCCTGTTCGTCCGCAAGGAGGCCAAGACCTACGGCACCTGCAAGCTCGCCGAGGGCCCGGACGTCTCCGGGCGGCAGGTCACGCTGGTCGAGGACGTCATCACCACCGGTGGCGCGGTGCGCGACGCGACCCGCGCGCTGCGGGGGTACGGCGCGACGGTCGAGCACGTCGTGTGCGCGATCGACCGGAGCCCTGCGGGCGAGAACCCGCTGGCCGACGTGGGTCTCGAGGTCCGCCCGGTGCTGACCAAGGCCCAGCTCGACACCGTTCGCGGCTGACGCCTCAGGCCGAGGCGCGCTCCTCGCGCCGGTGCTTCCACCACTCGTAGAGGATCGGCAGCACCGAGAACGCGAGGATCACGATGATCGCCTTGTCGATGTTCTCGCCGAGCGACTCGTAGCGCGCGCCGAGGAAGTAGCCGAGCAGCGTGATGCCCAGGACCCACAGGACGGCGCCGACCAGGCTCCACACGAAGAACCGCGCCCGCGGCATCTGGGTCGCCCCGGCCACGACGGTGATGTAGGTCCGGACGAACGGCACGAAGCGGCCGAGCACGAGCGCCTTGTTGCCGTGCTTGTCGAAGAAGGCGCGGGTCTTGTCGAAGTACTCCGGCTTGATGATCCGGCCGTTGCGCTCGTAGAGCGGCGGGCCGATCCGTCGCCCGATCTCGTAGCCGGAGACGTTGCCGAGGAACGCCGCCGCGGTCAGGGCGACCAGCGCGACCGCGAGCTCCACGCCCTCCCCGCCGGGGACGACGTCGATCTGCCCGGTGGCGATGAACAGGCCGAGCGCGAAGAGCAGCGTGTCGCCGGGCAGGATCGGGAAGAACAGGCCGCACTCGACGAACACGATCACGAGGCTGAGCCAGAAGAGCTCGGTGCCGAACCGGTCGAGCAGCCAGGCCGGATCCATCCAGTCCAGGCCGAGCAGGAGCGGGAGCACGAGGTACGTCGACACGGGACTGGCGCTCACGACGCGAGGGTATCCGGGCGGAGGTAGCGTGCGGGCCGTGCCTCTCACGCTCACCCCGACCACGATCGCCGCCGCCCGTACCGGCGTCGACCTCGCGCTCTCCGACCCGGTCCGCGACCGGTGGGACGAGGAGAGCGCCTGCGAGGGCATGACGGTCGGCGGCCTCGCGCACCATCTCACCAGCCAGGTCGACAGCCTGGTCCGGCTGCTGCCCACCGCGCCGGACGCCTCGGACCCGATCCGTGTGCTCGAGCACTATCGCCGGGCCGCCTGGGTCCACACCGGGCTGGACGACGAGGCCAACGTCGCGATCAGGTCCGGCTCCGACGAGCAGGCCGCGGGCGGTCCGGACGGACTGGCCGCGCACGTCGAGGCCCAGCTCGTACGGCTGCCCGCCGCCCTGGCCGGGGTCGACGACGACGCCGCGGTCCTGATCCCCTGGCAGGGCTGGGCGCTGACGGCCGAGGACTTCACGGTCACCCGGCTGATGGAGTTGGTCGTGCACGCCGACGACCTCGCCGCGAGCGTCGGCGTCGCGACGCCGGACTTCCCCGCCGAGGCGGTACGTCGCGTGCTGGGCCTGCTGACCGACGTCGCGGTCGACCGGCACGGCCAGGCGGCGCTGGTGCGGGCGCTGAGCCGCCCGCAACGCGCACCCGCGTCGGTCTCGGCGTTCTGACCGGCCTGCCGAGATGACCGAGAACGCGCCGTACGACCCGATGCCGCACGGGCCGCCCGAGGTCGGGGTCGGGCCGTGGGAGGGCACCTGGCCCACCGGGGACCAGTACGACGCGGAGCTGCTGCGCGAGGGCGACCGGCGCAACGTCGTCGACCGCTACCGGTACTGGACCGTCGAGGCGATCCGGGCCGACCTCGACACCCGCCGGCACGACTTCCACGTCGCCATCGAGAACTGGCAGCACGACTTCAACATCGGGACGATCGTGCGCACCGCGAACGCGTTCCTCGCCGCCGAGGTCCACATCGTCGGCAACCGGCGCTGGAACCGGCGCGGGGCGATGGTGACCGACCGCTACCAGCACCTGCGGCACCACGCGTCGCCGGCCGAGCTCGCGTCGTACCTCCACGAGCGGGAGGTGGCCCTGCTCGGGATCGACAACCTCCCCGGCTCGCAGCCGCTCGAGACGACCGAGCTGCCGCGTCGGGTGTGCTTCATGTTCGGACAGGAGGGTCCCGGCCTGAGCGGGGCCGCGCGCGAGACCTGCGACGGCACGCTGTCGATCGCGCAGTTCGGCTCGACCCGCTCGATCAACGCCAGCGCGGCCGCGTCGATCGCCATGCACACCTGGGTCCGGACCTTTGCGGATCTCTCCCACGGCCCGGACCCAGATGTGTGGCGGGGCTGAGCACTCAGCCCGGCGTCTCCCCCGAGATCACCTGTTCAACGCACGGATGCGGCCAGGGTCACGCCGCCCGGTCGGGCGGCCCGGACCTAGACCTCCCGGTCGACCAGCGTGGTGCGCAGCCGCTCCAGCGCCCGGTGGGAGTAGCCCTTGACCGTGCCGGTCGAGATCTTGAGGTCGGCGGCGGTCTCCTCGACCGAGAGCCCGAGCCAGTGGCGCAGCACCACGACCCGACGCTGCATCGGCGGCAGCTCCTGGAGCGCGTCGAAGAGGGCGGACCTCTCCTCGGGCGGGAGCGGCTCGCGCGCCGACCGATCGTGCCCGTCGAGACCGGCACGCTCGCGCCTGAACCAGCCGCGGCGCACCTCGTCGAGGTGGGAGCGGACGATGATCTGACGGACGTAGGCGTCCTCGCGGCCGTCCTGGTGCAGCCGCGGCCACGCGACGTACAGCTTCGCGAGCGCGATCTGCAGGACGTCCTCGGCCAGGCTCCAGTCGCCCACGACGGCGTACGCCACCCGCCGCAGGTGGGCCTGCCGCGCGGCGACGTACGCCGTGAACTCGGAGTCGCGCTGCGAAGTCAGAGCAATCCCTCCCCGGACCCGTAGCGCTGCCGTGCCCAGGCCAGCAGCCCGTCGAGGGAGTCGCCGTGACCCTTCGCCAGCACCGCGATGACCTGGGGCCGGCTCCCGTCGTCGCGGTAGAGGACCAGCTGCTCGACACCGTCCATGACGACGTACGCCGCGGCGGTCGTCTCGTCGGGTGCCGCGAAGCTCGGCCCCAGGTCGACGTCCGCGCGCTGCTCGAGGATCTTGGTGCCGCCCGAGGCGGTGAAGGCGTCCCCCGCCCACGCGAGGCCGACGACCGTGCCCGGCTCGACCCGGTCGTTGCGGGCCGCGGGGTCGTGGCCACTGCCGACGCCGGGGCCGCTGGTCATGCCGCCGCCGGAGGTCGACGTGGAGAGGAAGTCCTCCCAGTCGGAGTAGAAGGGGTCGTCCGGGCCGCCGGAGCTGGCAGAGCTGCCGCCCTCGTCCCACTCCAGCACGATCCAGTGGCGCTTCCCGTCGAGCCGCAGGTCGAGGGCGACGGACTGCGTCTTCTTGCCGGGGTAGAGGTCGTCGACCCGCCGGAGGACCACCGCCTCGGGGTTGATCATCAGCTCGCCGGTCCTCAGGTCGGCGTAGGCGACCTCGTCGATCCGGGGGTCGAAGGTGGCCTCGGGCTCGGCCGGCGCGGAGGTGGCCTCCTCGGTGGGCGTGGCCACGGGGGCGGAGACAGGTGCCGCCGGAGTGAGGTCCCGACCGCTGGTGGGGCTTCCGCCGGCGAGGGCGGCCACCGGGAGGACGACCGCGACGACAGCTGCCGCGGCGCCCGACGCCACGACCAGCCGTCGACGACGCAGCGCGGAGCGACCGGCGACCAGCCGGTCGGCAGGGGGCGGCAGCGCCGGGCCGTGCCCGATCGCCGCCTCGAGCTCTTCGTGCAGGTTCATGTCTCCCCTACGCAACCGATCGCGCCGTGGTTGCCTCGGCGACCGGGCCACGTCCACCATCCGACCACGGAAATCGCCGCGGGGAAGCGACTCACGGGTAGCCACTAGGCTGAAACGCATGCCGATCGCCACGCCTGAGAAGTACGCCGAGATGCTCGACGCCGCGAAGGCGCAGTCCTTCGCGTTCCCCGCCATCAACGTCTCGTCGTCCCAGACCCTGAACGCCGCCCTCCAGGGCTTCGCCGACGCCGGCTCCGACGGGATCATCCAGGTCTCCACCGGTGGCGCCGACTACCTGTCCGGCCCGTCGGTGAAGAACATGGTGACCGGCTCGGTCGCCTTCGCGGCGTACGCCGCCGAGGTGGCGAAGTCGTTCCCCGTCAACATCGCGCTCCACACCGACCACTGCCCGCAGGACAAGCTCGACGGCTTCGTCCGGCCGCTGGTCGACATCTCCGCCGAGCGGGTCTCCCGCGGCGAGGCGCCGCTGTTCCAGTCGCACATGTGGGACGGCTCGGCCGTCCCGCTGGAGGAGAACCTCCAGATCGCGGAGGAGCTGCTCGCCAAGTGCGCGGCGGCCCACATCATCCTCGAGATCGAGGTGGGCGTGGTCGGTGGTGAGGAGGACGGCGTCGCCAACGAGATCAACGACCAGCTGTACACGACGCCCGAGGACGCCATCGCCACCATTCGCGCGCTCGGCTCCGGCGAGAAGGGTCGTTACCTCACGGCGCTGACCTTCGGCAACGTCCACGGCGTCTACAAGCCCGGCAACGTCAAGCTCCGCCCCGAGATCCTGCTGACGGCCCAGCAGGCCGCGGCCCAGGAGCTCGGCCTCGGCGACGACGCCAGGCCCTTCGACCTGGTCTTCCACGGTGGCTCGGGCTCGACCGCCGAGGAGATCGGTCTCGCGGTCGACCACGGCGTCATCAAGATGAACGTCGACACCGACACCCAGTACGCCTTCACCCGCCCGATCGCCGGTCACATGTTCGGCAACTTCGACGGCGTGCTCAAGGTGGACGGCGAGGTCGGGAACAAGAAGGCCTACGACCCCCGCGCCTGGGGCAAGGCGGGCGAGGCCGGCATGGCCGCCCGGGTGGGCGAGGCCTGCGAGAACCTGCGGTCCAGCGGGCACACCGTCGGCTGATCCTCCTGCCGGGGCACGTCACGAACCGGTGACGATCCGGTCGCGGCCCCGTGCCCGACCAGATCCTCCTGTGACAGATTGGGCGCCGGCCCGTGCCGTCGTCCCTCGACGGTGCGCGGCCGACGTCGTCTCTGAGGGGGTCGCGGATGTTCGCGCTGGTCGTCAGCAGGGCGCGGGCACACCCCGCGCCGCTGCTCGCGGTCGCCGTCAACGTCCTCGTCGTCTGCACGCTGGTCGCCGGGATCGGCGCCAGCCTCCCGCTGGTGCAGCAGGCGTCGCTCCAGTCGCGGCTCGACGAGATCCCCGCGCAGGACGCGGTCGTCACGTTCGTCTCGACGTACGACGCGGAGGACGCCGACGCTGACGACCGCGCCGTCCGCGAGGAGCTGGCCGGGGTCACCGAGGTGGCCGGGGGCGACGTCGTGCGGCGCCTGGACTCCGGCAGCTACGCCCAGGTGGCACGCGGGCGGCCGACGTGGACGTTCACGGCGCTCTCGGGTGCGGAGGAGCGGCTGGAGTGGGAGGCCGGTCGGGCTCCCGCTGCCGGCGGCGACGTGCTGGAGGTGGCAGCGCCCGCCGGCTCGGACGCCGTCGTCGGCGACGAGATCACCCTCCGCAGCCTCGCCGACGACCGGACCGTCGACGCCGTGGTCGTGGGCTCGTGGTCGACCCGGGCCGAGAGCGAGCGGTGGTTCGGGACCGTCGACGACCTCACCCTGCTGCTGCCTGCCGACGACTTCGGCACGGTCGCGGGTGCCGGCAGCTCGGCCCGGTGGCGGGCGGTCCCGGCCCTGACCGACCTCGAGGCAGGCCAGCTCGACGATCTCGCCGAGGCGGTCACCGCCGCGACGACGAGCGGGGCCGACCGCGCCTCCGAGGGCGTGTCCGGGAGCGTCCGCGCGGAGACCACCGGCCTCGCCGGCGCGCTCGCCGACCGGGCGCGGGAGCTCGTGGTGCTGCGCGCCCTCCTGCTGGTGCCGGCCGCGCTGCTGCTCCTGCTCGGCGGCGCCTGCCTGTTCCTGGTCGCGAGCGCCCTGGCGGACGCCCGCACGGACGAGGCCTCGCTGCTGCGCTCCCGCGGCGCCGGTCCGCGGCAGCTGTTCGCGCCGACGGTCCTCGAGAGCGCTGCCATCTGCGGGGCGGCCACGGCGGTGTCGCCGCTGCTGGCCGGCGTGGCGATCCGGCTCGGGGACCGCACGCCACCGCTGACCCCGGCCGCGTGGCTGGCCGCCGCGGCCGCCGCCGCGGTGTGCCTGCTGGCCCTGGTGCTGCCGGTGGTGCTGCGCGCCCTCACCGGCGACCGGGGCGAGCAGCTGAGCGCCGAGCGGCAGCGACGGCGACGCCTCACGGGCCTGGTCGCGGCCGTCCTCCTGGTGTCCGTGCTGGGCGCCCTCGCCGTGCTCCAGCTGCGTGGCTTCGGCTCCGTGGTCACCAGCGGGACCGGCTCCGCCACCGTCGACCCGTTCCTCGTCACCTCGCCGGCCCTGCTGCTGCTCGCCCTCGCGGTGCTGGTCGCGCTGCTCGTGCTGCCGGTGCTGCTGCGCCTGCTCACCGCCGTCGGGTCACGCGGGGTGGCGCTGCCGCTCGGCTCGCGGTTCGCCGCCCGGGCGACGTCGCGGACCGTCCCCCTGGCCCTCGTGGTGATCCTCGCCTCGGGGACGCTCGCCTTCGCCGCGACGCAACGGCTCAGCAGCGCCGACGCCCGCGAGGCCCGGGCCGAGTTCGAGGTCGGGACCGACGTCCGGGTCCTGCCCCCGGCCGACGTCCTGCGTCGCCGGGACCGACGAGGAGCGCACGTTCCTCGACGCCCTGCCCGGGGTGACCGCCGTCGATCCCGTCCACCGGGACCAGACGTTCGTCGAGGACCTGCCGGCCGGCGTGCTGGTGGTGCCGGTCGCCGAGTCCGGGGACGTCGACGCCCTGCCGTCCGGGGCGCTCACCACCGCCGAGCGGGAGCGCCTCCTGGTCCGGCCCTGGCAGGACCCGGAGCTCGGCGTACCCCTCCCCCGTGGGGCGGAGGCGATCCGGCTGGAGATCACGGCCGAGGCGCTCCGGCTCGAGGAGGTCGGGTTCCTCGTCGCCGGGCCCGACGGCAACGTCGTGTCGCTGGTCGCCCGGGCCCGGGGCGGGTCGGCCCGGCTCGACGTCTCCGGTCGGCTGGAGCCGGGGAGCCGGCTGGTCGCCGTCCGGACGGTCCCGGCCGACGCCCGCGTCCCCGGTCGCGTCCCCCCGACCGCAGGGGCGACGTGCCCGCCGCGGTGACCGTCGACGGTGACGCGATCGCGGAGACCGGCCGCTGGTGGAGCCTCCCGGGGCAGACCGGGCAGACCCAGGTCGTCACCTTCGGCGGCCGTCCGAGCCTGCCCGCCGCGCTGCCCGTGGCGATCTCCGCCGACCTCGCGGCCCAGGCGTCGCTGGAGGTCGGCGACGTGGTCGCGCTCGACGTCCTGGGCTTCCCGGCCGACCTCGAGGTGGCCGCGGTGGTGCCCTACGTCCGCACCACGTCGGCGTCCGACGGCAACGGGCTCCTGCTGGACGCGGCCTCCGTCCTGCCCACCCTCGTGCTCACCGGCTTCTCCGACGCACCCGACGAGTGGTGGCTCCGGGTGGCCGACGGCCGCACCGGGGAGGTCGCGGCCGCGATCGCGAGCCACCCGGAGATCGCCGAGTCGGTCGTGACCGACGCGGACGTCTCCCGCCGCCTCGACGACGACCCCAGCACCGGCGGCGCCGCGCTCGGCGAGCTGCTCGTGCTCACCAGCGGCGGCGGCCTGGTGGTGGGGTCGTTGCTGCTGCTCTCCGTGGTGCTCCTGCGGCGCCGCGAGCACTCCACGCAGGACCGGACCCTCGTGACCGTCGGCGCGCGCCGGCGCGACCTGCTGGGCGTGCTCGGGACGGAGTACGCACTGACCACCGGCGCCGGCATGCTGTTCGGGGTGCTGCTGGGGGTGGTCGTGGCCCGGGTGACCCTGGTGTCGATGACGCTCGGCCCCGACGGACAGCTGCTCGTGCCCGCGCCCGAGCTGACCCTGCCCGGCCCGGCGAGCCTGCTCCCGCTCGCGGCGATGGCGCTCGTCCCGTTGCTGGTCACGGTGCTGCTCACGCGCGTGGACCAGGCCCGGGAGCGGACCGAGCCGGGGCGGGGTGGTCGGTGATGCGCCTGCTGACCCGCCCCAGCGTGGCCGACCGCGGCCTCGCGGCGCTCCTGGTCGTCCTCTGCGGCTGCCTCGTCGTCGGCGCGACCGGGGCCAGCGTGTGGCTGCGCTCCACCGCCGACGACCTGGCCGGCCGGACGTTCGCCGAGGCGACGTACGCCGCCACCCAGGTGCGGGTGACCTACGCCGAGGTGCGGGCCGGGCGGGTGCCCGAGGGCGGCGCCGACGTGGTCGCCGACGCGCTCCCGCCGGCGGTCCGGACCGCGGTCCAGCGACCTCCGCGAGCCGTCGTCGCCAGTCCCGAGATGGTCCCCAAGGCGTTGCCCGACCGTCCCGGGAGTGCCGTCCTTCCTCACCGTGGTCGGCCTGCCCGGTCTCGACGGACTCATCGACCTCGAGGAGGGCCGGCTGCCGGACCCCGGCCTCACGGACGTCGCGCTCGACGACCTCCCGGCGTCGGTCACCGAGCCCTACGTCACGACCCTCGGCTTCACTCCCGGGGAGCGCGGTGCGCCGCAGCGCGCGGAGCTCGTCGAGGTCGTGCTGGAGACCAGCGCAGCGGTGGAGATGAACATCCCCGTCGACAGCTACGTCGCACTCTCCGCGACGTCGTACGGCAACGGGAGCGACCCCGCGATCCTGCACGTCGTGGGGACCTACGTCGCCGCCGACCCGTTCCCCTCCCCGCTCGACGACGCCGACACGGCACGGCTGCCCGCCATCGACCCCACCCCGGACGCGAAGTCGGTGCGCGCCAGCGCGCTCGCCGCCGACCCCGGCACCGTGCTCGGCGCCACGTGGGAGGGCCAGCCGGACCTGCGCTGGACCTTCGACCCGGTCGCCCGGCCCGACGACCGCGAACGCCGCGCCGCTGATCGCCCAGGCCCGCGAGGTCGAGCTCCAGTCCTGGCCCCCGCTGGCCGGGGCCGCCGGCGTCACGGCGGAGACCGGGCTCGGCGACCTCGCCACCGAGGTGGTCACGCAGCGCGCGACCAGTGACGGGATGGCCCTGCTGGGTCTCGCCTCGCTCGCCGCGGGTGGCTTCGCCGTGCTCCTCGCCGCAGCCGTCGTGCTGACCGGTCGCCGACGGGCGACCACGGCGGTGGTGCGGGCCCGCGGGGCCGGGGTCCGGTGGCTGCTGGGGCAGCGGGCCGGCGAGGCACTGCTGCTGACCCTGCCGGGGGCCGTGCTGGCCGGCGCCCTGGTCGCCCTGCTCGGCGGGCGCCCGGGCGACCTCGTCGTCGGCCTGGTCACGGCGGTGCTCTGCATCGCCCTGGTCGCCTGCGCCCAGCTCGCCCGCACCGACCGCGAGCAGAGCGTGCTCCAGGTCGTGGCCCGCGACGCCGTCCAGCTCGTGCTCGTGGTCCTGGCGGTGTCGTCGGTCTGGCTGGTGCTGCGCCGTGGCGACCTCGACGTCGCCGACCCGGTGACCGTCGTGACCGCCCCCCTGGTCGGGGCGGCGGCGTCCGTCGTCGCCCTGCGACTGCTGCAGCTCCTGCTCCGGCTGCTCCGCCGTGGCGCCACCCGGTCAGGTCGGCTCGTCCCGCTCGTCGGCCTGGGCCAGGGCCTCGCCGTCTCCCAGCAGGTCGTGGTCGCCACCGCGGCCGTGGTGCTGGCGCTCTCCTCGGCCGTCGTGTCCGTGGCGCTCGGTGACACCCTGCGGTCGGCCGCCGAGCAGACCGGGTGGGAACAGGTCGGGTCCGACCTGGTCGTGCAGGCCGCCGGGCTCGAGGACGACACCGCCACCGCCCTGGCCGAGCTGCCGGGGGTCGAGGCCACCGCCCCCGTCTTCACGTCCCCGAGCGTGTCCCTCGACACCGACCTCGGGGTCGAGGGGGTCCGGCTCGTGGCGTTCGACCCCGCCGCCATGCGCGAGGCCGGGGACGGCAGCCCGTTGCGGGTCGACCTGCCCGAGCCCGCGGGCGAGGCACTGCCGGTCCTGGTCTCCCCCGACCTCGAGCTCGCCCAGGCCACGACCGAGCTCCGGTACGCCACCTCCACGATCCCCGTCGAGGTCGTGGGCCGGTTGCCGAGGATCCCCGGCGTCACGACCGGGGAGTCGTTCGTGGCGGTCGACGCGGCCGCGTTGACCGCGGCCTCCGACCGCAACCTCACGTCGTACGACGCCATCCTGATCAGCGGCTCCCCCGACCCCACCGAGGTGCAGCGGGTGGTGCGCGAGCGCTCGCCGCAGGCGACGGTCCTCACGCGGTCGTCGGTCGAGGACGACCAGCTGTCCACCCCCGTCGTGACCCGGACGACCGCCCTGCTGGTCGCCGTCGCGGTGGGCGCGGCGGCCGTGGCCGCCTTCGCCGTCGTCCTCCTCGTCACCCTCGGCGGACCGGTGCGGCGCCGTACCGGCACCCTCCTGGTCACCCTCGGCGCCGACGTCCAGCAGGCCCGGCGGGTCGCGGTCCTGGGCGTCGCACCGCTGGTGGCGGTGGCGTGCGCGGCCGCGCTCGGGTGCGGCGCACTGCTGGTGCTGCTCGCCGACCGCGGCCTCGACCTGGCCGGACTCACCGCCACGGAGGCACCCGTCCGGGTGCTGCCCAGCGACGGATCGACCGTCCTCGCCGCCCTGCTGTGCGGCGCCCTCGTGGTGCTCGCCGGCCTGGTCGCGATGCGCCGACCCCACGACCCCAGCGAACGACCCGGAGCGGAGCGCCGATGAGCCCCACCGACACGATCACCGATCCCCAGATCCTCTGCGACGGCCTGGTGCGCATCTACAAGCGCAAGGGCGTCGAGGTGGTGGCCCTCCAGGGCCTCGACCTGCGGGTCGAGCCCGGCGAGCTGGTCGCCATCGTCGGTGCCTCGGGCAGCGGCAAGTCCACGCTGCTCAACATCCTCTCCGGCCTGGACGCCCCGAGCGCGGGGCGGGCGCTGGTCGCCGGGCACGACCTGCTCGCGATGGGTCGCGCCGAGCGCCGGCAGTACCGGCTGCAGACCTGCGGGTTCGTCTGGCAGCGCTCCGGCGACAACCTGGTGCCCTACCTGAGCGCGGCCGAGAACGTCACGCTCCCGCAGCGTCTCGCCGGCCGGTCGCGGACCGAGCGGACCGACCGGACCGACGACCTCCTCGACCAGCTCGGCATCGCCGACGTCGCCGACCAGCGGCCCGGACGGTTGACCGGCGGTCAGCAGCAGCGGCTGGCCGTCGCCGTCGCCCTGGCGAACGGACCAGGGGTGCTGTTCTGCGACGAGCCGACCGGGGAGCTCGACACCGCGGAGTCGCACGAGGTGTACGCCGCGCTCCAGCAGGTCAACCAGACCCACGGGACGACGGTCGTCGTGGTCACCCACGACCCGACCGTGACCTCGGAGGTGCGCCGTACGATCGCGATCCGCGACGGGCGTACCTCCAGCGAGACGCTGCGCCGCGAGCCCGGTCACGACGGCGAGCACATCGTCGCCGAGGAGTTCGCCGTCCTCGACCGGGCCGGCCGGCTCCAGCTCCCCCACGACTTCGTGGCCGCGCTCGGCCTCCAGCACCGGGTGCGCCTGGAGCTCGTGGAGGACCACATCCAGATCTGGCCGGAGCTGCCCCGCTCCGGCGGCTCGAGCTCGGAGGGGGAGTCATGATCCGGGTCCGCGACCTGCACAAGACCTACCGTCGCGGCGGGGCCGACGTGCACGCCCTGCGCGGCGTCGACCTCGACGTCGAGGCCGGCCAGGTGCTGGCCCTGACCGGACGCTCGGGCGCCGGGAAGTCGACCCTGCTCAACCTGGTCGCCGGGCTGCTGCGACCCGACCAGGGCTCGATCGAGGTCGACGGGCTCGACCTCACCTCGGCGAGGGAGTCCGAGCTGATCGCACTGCGCCGCGACACCGTCGGCGTGATCTACCAGGAGTTCGCCCTGCTCCCCCTCCTCACGGCCGAGGAGAACGTCGGGCTGCCGCTGCGGATCCGGCGTACCGACACCAAGGAGCGCGACCGGGTCGTCGCCGAGCTGCTCGAGCGGGTCGGCCTCTCCCACCACGCCCGCCAGCGGCCCGAGGAGCTGTCGGGCGGCCAGCAGCAGCGGGTCGCCATCGCCCGCGCCCTCGCCAACCGGCCGCGCGTGCTGCTGGCCGACGAACCGACCGGCCAGCTCGACTCCGAGACCGGCGCCCAGGTGATGGACCTGCTGCGGCAGCTGGTCGAGCAGGCCGGCACCACCGCGATCGTCGCCACCCACGACCCCTCCGTCGCCGGCTTCGCCGACGCCGTCGTCCACCTCGACGACGGCCGGGTCACCGCCCCCACCTGACTTCCGCGGGTTTCGTGCATCTCCCGCGGGTGCTGGCGTCCGCGGAAGAGACCTCAACCCCGCGGGAGACGGGCCCTGTGGACGAGCGGTACGGCGCGGGGGCGATCTGGTGCAGGCTCCCGTCATGCATCCGGAGCTCGTCGCCCTCGCCGCCCGGCAGGGCGGCGTCGTGACCCGCGCGCAGGTACTGTCCGCCGGCCACACCGTCGGGGAGATCCGGTCGCTGACCCGGCCCACCGGGTCGTGGCGGATCATCCGTCGGGGGATCTACGTCGACCGTGAGGTCTGGGACGCACTCGACGAGTACGACGCCCGCCCGCTCGCCCGGGACTGGGCGGCACACCTGACGATGCGCGAGCGCCACGTCATGAGCCACGACTCGGCCGGTCGCGCCCACCACCTCAGCCTGCTCCGCCCGCGAGACCCGTTGGTGCACGTCACCCGGCCCGGCGTGGCCGGGGGCCGGACCGAGCACGGCGTCAAGCACCACCGCAACCTCGGACTGCCCTGGGCGCACTCGCACGCCTCGGGTCTGCCGGTCACACCGCTGGCCAGGACCGCCGTGGACGTGGCCCGCGAGCACGGCCTCTGGCGCGGTGTCTGCGCCATGGACTCCGCGCTGCGCGGCGGTGCCGACGAGCGCGACTTCGCGCGCGCCCTGGTGGCGATGAAGCACTTCCCGCACATCACCACCTCGCGGGCGGCCCTGGCCCTGGCCGACGCCGGCGCCGAGAACGCCGGGGAGTCGATGGCACGCCTGCTCGTCCTCGAGCTCGGCCTGCCCGGGGAGGTGCAGACCCAGTTCCCGATCGCGCTCGCCGACGGCCGGGTCGTCTGGGCGGACCTGGTCGTCGGGCGCCACGTGTTCGAGTTCGACGGTCGGCTGAAGTACCTGCGACCGGAGCAGGGCGGGATCACCGACCGTGACGCCGGCGAGGTCGTCTGGGACGAGAAGGAGCGTCAGCGGCTGGTCTGCGCGGAAGGCCTCGGGATGTCCCGGATCATCTGGTCGGACTTCTGGGGACCGGCCCGGGAGCGCGCCCGGGTCCGCCTCCGGAGCGAGGCGGACCAGACGCTGGAGCGGTACGGCGCGGACCGCCCCGCCGCCCTGGACGAGCTCGCCGCGCGGCTGCTCGACGTACGGCTGCGGCGCCTCCACCCGTCTTCCGCGGGGTAGGTGCAACTCCCGCGGGTGCTGGCATCCGCGGAGGAGACCTCAACCCCGCGGAAGACGGGTGGCTACGGTGGGCGACATGCCGGTGAGCAGACTCGAGGGGATCGCGCCGACCATCTTCACCACGATGTCGACGCTGGCGGTGCGGACCGGGTCGGTGAACCTGGGGCAGGGGTTCCCCGACAGCGACGGGCCGGCGAGCCTCCTGGCGGCGGCCGGCGAGGCGGTGGCGGCGGGCCACAACCAGTACGCGCCGGGCACCGGGATCCCGCCGCTGCGGGAGGCGATCGCGCGACACCAGGCGCGCCACTACGGGATCGAGCTGGACCCCGACACCCAGGTCTGCGTGACGACCGGGTGCACGGAGGGGGTGGCGGCCGCGCTGCTCGGGCTGGTCGAGCCGGGCGACGAGGTGATCGTTCTCGAGCCCTACTACGACAGCTACGTCGCGATGCTCCAGGTCGCCGGCGCCGTCCGACGCCCGGTGACCCTGCACGCCCCCGACTACCGCCTCGACCCCGTCGAGCTGGGCGCCGCGGTGACGCCGCGGACCCGCTTCATCCTCCTCAACAGCCCGCACAACCCGACCGGCACCGTGCTCACCGACGCCGAGCTGCAGGCCGTGGCCGACCTCGCGACCGAGCACGACCTGGTCGTGATCACCGACGAGGTCTACGAGCACCTCGTCTTCGACGACCACCACCACCGGCCGATCGCGACGCTCCCCGGGATGGCGGAGCGCACGCTGACGCTCTCCAGCGCCGGCAAGTCCTACTCCGTCACGGGCTGGAAGATCGGCTGGGCGACCGGGCCGGCTCACCTGGTGACCGCCACCCTCGACGCCAAGCAGTGGCTCAGCTTCAGCAGCGGCACGCCGCTCCAGCACGCCGTCGCGCACGCCCTCGACCACGAGCCGGACTGGCCGCGCGAGCTCGCCCGCAGCCTCCAGGACCGGCGCGACCTGCTCTGCGCCGGGCTGGCCGATCTCGGACTCTCCCCGCGCATCCCGGAGGGCACCTACTTCGCGATGACAGACGTCGCCCACCTCGGGTGGGCCGACGGGTTGGAGTTCTGCGAGACGCTGCCGTCGCGGGCCGGCGTGGTCGCGATCCCGGCCCAGGCCTTCCACGATTCCGACGCCGGCCGCCACCTGGTCCGGTGGGCGTTCTGCAAGGAGCCGGACGTGATCGAGGACGGCCTGCGCCGGTTGCGCGGGGCCGTCCTCGAGAAGTAGTCGGTCAGGCGACGGGGCCGGAGCCGTAGGACCCGCTCTTGCGCGAGTACCACTGGCTGGCACCACCGGCGAACAGGCACACGATCACCGCGATCGCGGCGACCAGCGTGATGATCGAGGTGCCGGAGGTGATCGCGAGCAGGGAGAGCGCCGCGGTCAGTGCCGAGGACACCACGAGCCCGATCCGGGCACCGTTGGAGCGGCGCATCGCGAAGATCGCGAGCACGATCGCGATCAGGCACCACACGATGAACGCGCCGAACACCACGAACAGCACCGACACGATCTGGCTGGGGTCGATGCCCTCCAGGCCGGGCTCACCCTCGAGCTGGTCGACGACCTCGTCGCGGGCGATGCCGAGCGCGGCGGTGCCGATCACCAGGATCGCGAGCGTGATGCCGCTGAGCACCATGGTGACCACGGCCGCGATGGTGACGGTGGTCGGGCGCTTGTCGGGGTCGGGGCCGGTCGGGTTCCCGTAGCCGTACGGCGGCGCCGGGGTTCCGTACTGGGGCTGGCCGTACTGGGGCTGGCCGTAGCCCTGCTGCGGTGCCGGCTGGCCGAACGGCTGCTCGGGCTGCGACGCCGGCGGCTCCGGCTGGCTGGCGGGCTGGTCGGTCGGCGGGCTGGTCGGCGGCTGGCCGTAGGGGTTCTGCTGCGGCGGCGGGTACGCCGGCGGCTGCTGCCGGGACGGCTCGCCGGGTTCGCCGCCGTAGGGGTTGTTGCCCGTGGAGTCACTCATGCGCACATTGGATCACGGCCGCGATGAGCCGTGCTGGAACCAGGCCCTGACCTCGGGTCGGCTGAGCAGCGCGACCGTGGTCAGGCAGGCACCGGCCGGTACCGCCATCAGCAGCGAGTAGACCGCGCCGACCAGGCAGATCACGCCGGCGATCGCGGCCGAGGCGAGCAGCGCGCCGCGGGCCCAGGCCGCACCCCGGTAGACGAGGACGGCGAGGACCACGGCCAGCAACGACCAGAGCGCCACGACCGCGGCAGTGGCGAAGACGGCGTCGGTGATGGCGGTGATGTCGGTGGAGGCCAGCTCGGGGTCCTGCCGGCGCAGCTCGTCGGCCACCAGCGCCGGGTCGCTCGTCATCAGCACGGCGCTGGCGAGCATCACCACCGTCGCCATGCTGCAGAACGCCCAGGTGAGGACGCAGGCCCACACGACGGTGTCGGGACGGCGGGTGACCGGGTCCGACCCCGGGCGTACGTCGCCGGCGACCGGCGCCGGACGCTCGGCCTGCAGCGTCGTCCCCGCCCGGGGACTGACCGCCGGGCGGCGGATCGGCGACGGCGGTCGGGCGTCGTCGCGCGGGGCGGGCTGCGGGATCGGCTCGCCCCGGAACCACAGGGCGGACTGACCCACGAACAGCAGCAGGGAGCCGGCGGCGACCAGCGAGGTCAGGAAGCCGCCGACGGCGAAGCCGCCCACGAAGATCGGTCCGGCCAGCACGGCGAGGCCGAGCCGGGCGCGGCTGCTGCCGCGCATCGCGTGCCAGCCCAGGACGCCGGCGGTGGTCGCGAGGCCGGCCAGGACCATCAGCACCACGCGCAGCGCCTCGAGCGCGGTCGCGACCCCGAGCCCGAGGTCGGAGCCGGGGGGCTCGCTCAGGAAGGAGGAGACCTGCTCACGGGTCTCGAGCGACTGGAGGCCGGCGAGCTGCTCGGCGACCGCGACCACCACGCCCACCGCACCGCCCATGACGATCGCCGCCGCCATCGTGGTGTGCCGGGGGCGGGGGTGGGGGTCGCTCACGCCGTCCATTCTCCACGTCCGACCCAGCCAGCGACGCCGGCCCTCGACGCCGGCACCCGGGGAGGCGCACACTGGCGGCATGCCCAGCGGCTACCACGACGGCAGCCGGTCGCTCCAGGACCACTTCGACACCCGCGCCCTGGCCGACCGGATCGACACCCTGCTGGTCCACGACGCGATCGACGACGGCTCCCGGGCCTTCATCGAGGCCCGCGACATGTTCTTCCTGGCCACGGCCGACGCCGAGGGCCGACCCACCTGCTCGTACAAGGGCGGGGAACCTGGCTTCGTGCGCGTGCTGGACCCGCAGACGCTGGCGTTCCCGAGCTACGACGGCAACGGGATGTACCTCTCGCTCGGCAACGTCACCGCCAACCCCCACGTCGGCCTGCTCTTCCTCGACCTCGAGCAGGGCAACCGGATCCGGCTCGAGGGCGAGGCGAGCATCGACCTCGACGACCCGCTCGTCGCCGACTGGCCCGAGGCGCAGCTCGTGGTGCGGGTGCACGTGCGCGCCGTCTACCCCAACTGCCCGCGCTACCTCCACCACTACGAGCTGGTCCGCCGTTCCCGGTTCGTGCCGGAGGTCGGCACCCCGACGCCGGTGCCGGAGTGGAAGCGCTCGGAGTGGGCCTACGACGCGCTGCCGGCCGACGACCCGGCGCGCGACCCCGGGCAGCGCGAGGTCCTGGGCCGCTGACAGGCTCCTGTCCGAAGGAGCCTCCATGACCCAGCTCGACGTGACCCTGCTCGACGACCTGACCTCCCTGCTCGGCCCTGCGGCAGTCCTCACCGACCCGGCCGACGTGGCGCCGTACTGCACCGACTGGCGCGGGATGTACTCCGGCACGGCCGCCGCCGTGCTCCGGCCCGCATCGACCGACGAGGTCGCGGGAGCCCTGCGGCTCTGCCACGGGGCGGGCGTGGCGGTGGTCCCGCAGGGCGGCAACACCGGCCTGTCCGGCGGCTCCGTCCCGGACCCCAGCGGCACCCAGGTCGTGCTGTCCCTGACCCGGATGCGGGCGGTCCGCGACGTCGACACCGTCGGCGACACGATCACCGTCGAGGCCGGCGTCGTGCTGGCCGACCTCCAGGAAGCCGCGGCCGCCGCCGGCCGGCTGTTCCCGCTGTCGCTGGGCGCCGAGGGCAGCTGCACCGTCGGCGGCAACCTCGCCACCAACGCCGGCGGGACCGCGGTGCTGCGCTACGGGATGATGCGCGAGCTGGTGCTGGGGCTGGAGGTCGTGCTGCCCGACGGGCGGGTGTGGGACGGGTTGCGGGCGCTGCGCAAGGACAACACCGGCTATGACCTCACCCAGCTGTTCGTCGGCTCGGAGGGCACGCTCGGCATCATCACCGCGGCCACCTTGCGACTGTTCCCTGCGACCCCGCGCCGGGCCACGGCCTGGCTGGCGCTACCCGACGCCGCCGCCGCCGTCGCGCTGCTGGAGCCGCTCCGGGCGGCGTCGGGCGAGCTGCTGACGGCGTACGAGCTGGTCTCCCGGCAGGCGCTGGAGATCGTGACCGCCCACCTCCCGGCCGCCCGCGACCCGTTCGCCGAGTCGCACCCCTGGTACGCCCTCGTCGAGCTCGCCGGGCCCGAGCGCGCCGACCTCGACCCGGTGCTCGAGGAGGTCCTCGGCGACGCGGTCGAGCGCGGCCTGGTCCTCGACGCCGTCGTCGCCGGCAGCCCCGCCCAGCGCGAGGGGTTGTGGCTGTTGCGCGAGGGGATCACGGAGGCGCAGGGCGCCGAGGGCCCGGGCCTCAAGCACGACGTCAGCGTCCCGGTCGCACTGCTCCCCGACCTGCTGGCCGCCACCGCGCCCCGGCTCGAGGCGATCCTCCCGGGCGTCCGGCTGGTCACCTACGGCCACGTCGGCGACGGCAACCTCCACCACAACCTCGCGGCGCCGGTCGGCGCTCCCGGCTCCGCCCTCCTCGACCTCACCGAGGAGCTCGCGGAGGCGATCTACGACGAGGTCGCGGCGCGCGCGGGGAGCATCAGCGCCGAGCACGGCCTCGGCACCGTGAAGCGGGACGCCGCCGCGCGCCGCAAGAGCGCCGTCGAGCTCGACCTGATGCGGGCGGTCAAGCAGGCGATCGACCCCGCCGGGCTGATGAACCCGGGGAAGGTGCTGTCGGTCAGCCCAGCCGCTGAGTGAGGTGGACGGTGACGTCGTCGCCGTCGGTCTTGTCGATGGCGCGTCGTACCGTCGCCGCCACGGGCAGCTTGTGGGTGCCGTCTCCGAGTGCCATGAAGGAGCCGCGGAACGGCTCCCCGTCCACCGTGCCGGCGACCTTCACCAGCCCGCGGGTGCCGAACACCTCGGCCGACCCCGGCAGCTGGACGCAGGTCCACGTGTCACCCTCGCGGACCCGGCCCAGGGTCGCGGTGAACGTGATGTCGAGCGGGCCCGTCTCTCCGTGCATGCAGGATCAGACCGGCCGGGCACCCCGGACTCATCGACGGTGGTGCCACGATGGGAGCCATGCGTTCCACCGACCACCTGCTCGAGGTCCCCGTCGACCACGCCGACCCCTCGGGGCCGACGCTCACCGTCTACGCCCGGGAGGTCTGCGCGCCGGGCGGGGAGGACCGGCCGTTCCTGGTGTTCCTCCAGGGCGGCCCCGGGTCGGAGAGCCCCCGACCCAACCCGGCAACGGGTCCGGCGTGGATCGGCCGGGCGCTGCAGGACTTCCGGCTGCTGCTGCTCGACCAGCGCGGGACCGGCCGCTCGACGCCGGTCGGCGGGATCGACGCCGTGCCGGGCACCTCCGTCGCGGCGAAGGCGGCGTACCTCACCCACTTCCGGGCGGACGCGATCGTCCGCGACTGCGAGCTGCTGCGTGAGCACCTCGGCGTCGAGCGGTGGAGCCTGCTCGGGCAGTCCTTCGGCGGCTTCACCTCGCTCACCTACCTCACGCTCGCGCCGCAGTCGCTGGCCAGCGTGCACCTCACCGGCGGGCTGGCGCCGGTCGGCGTCGGGCCCGACGAGGTGTACGCCGCGACGTTCGAGCGGATGCACGAGCTGAGCGAGGTCCACCACGCCCGGTTCCCCGAGGACCGCGACCGGCTGCGCCGTGCACTCGACGCCGCCCGGGACGGACAGGTGCGGCTGCCGGGCGAGGTGATCTCCCCGCGGCGGATCCGGACCCTCGGCAACAAGCTCGGCCTGGACGGGGGCTCGCTGCAGGTCCACCACCTGCTCGAGCTCGACCCGACCTCGCCCGCGTTCGCCCACGACGTCGCCACCGGGGCCCCGTTCCGCCCGCGCAACCCGATCTACACCTTCCTCCACGAGTCCTCCTGCTCCGACGGCCACCCGACCCGGTGGGCCGCCGAGCGGGTGCGTCCCGCCGCGTTCGAGGACGACGAGACGCTGCTGACCGGTGAGCACCTGTTCCGCTGGCACTTCGAGGAGGTGCCCGGCCTCGAGCAGTACGCCGAGCTCGCGGACGCGCTCGCCGAGCACCCGTGGCCGCGGCTGTACGACGAGGACGCGCTGCGCCGGGCCGACGTCCCGGTGGCGGCGGCGGTCTACCACGACGACCCGTTCGTGCTGCGTGAGTACTCCCTCGCCACCGCGGGCCTGCTCCCCCGCGTCGAGCCCTGGATCACCAACGAGCACCTCCACAGCGGCCTGCGCACCTCCGGCACCCGCGTCCTCGACCGCCTGATCGGGCTCGCGAAGGATCTCTAGGGTCGTCATCGGTGGTTGAGGTGCGAGCGGAGCGAGCCTCGAAACCCCCGGCCGCGGGCGGCACCTACGCTCGGGGCATGAGCCACCTCGCCCGTACGACCGCCCGGGTGCTCCTCGGGACCGCGATGGTCGGGGCCGGCGTGCTCCACCTGACCACCCAGCGCCAGGAGTTCCAGGCGCAGGTCCCGTCCTGGTTCCCGCTCGACGAGGACCTCACCGTCATCGCGTCCGGCGCCGTCGAGATCGCCCTCGGCGCCGCCTTCGTCGCGCTCCCGCAGCGGCGTCGGCTCGTCGGCGGGCTGCTGGCGGCGTTCTTCGTCGCGATCTTCCCCGGCAACATCGCGCAGTACGTCGAGGGCACCGACGCCTTCGGCCTCGACACCGACCGGGCCCGGCTGGTGCGACTGTTCTTCCAGCCCCTGCTGGTGCTCTGGGCGCTGTGGGCCGGCAGCGTCCTGCGCCGCCACCGCGACACCTGAGGCGGATCGACGCGCCTTCCCGCTGTTCTGCTTGAGCGAGTCGTGATGTTCCCGAGTGATCCAGCGCCCGGAATGTGCTGGTTCCCCGGATATCCGGGGAACCAGCACATCGTTCAGCGCAGCACCAGACCCTCGTCGCCGACGTCGACGGTGACCGAGCCACCGTCGAGCACCTGGCCGCCGATCAGCATCCGGGCGAGCGGGTCGCCGATGGCCGACTGGATCAGCCGCCGCAGCGGGCGGGCGCCGTACGCCGGGTCGTAGCCGGTGTCGGCGAGCCAGCGCTTGGCGTCGTCGGTGACCTCGATCGAGATCCGCCGGACCGCGAGCCGCGAGCCGAGCAGCGCGAGCTGGAGCTCGACGATGTGGGTGAGGTCCTCCTTCGACAGGGCGTCGAACAGCACGATCTCGTCGAGCCGGTTGAGGAACTCGGGCTTGAAGGACGACCGCACGACCGCCATCACCGACTCGCGCTTCTTCTCCGGGTCGAGCGTCGGGTCGACGAGGTAGGTCGAACCGAGGTTGCTGGTGAGCACCAGCAGGGTGTTGCGGAAGTCGACCGTGCGGCCCTGCCCGTCGGTGAGCCGCCCGTCGTCGAGCACCTGGAGCAGGATGTCGAAGACCTCGGGGTGGGCCTTCTCGACCTCGTCGAGGAGGACCACGGAGTAGGGGCGACGGCGGACCGCCTCGGTCAGCTGGCCGCCCTCGTCGTACCCGACGTAGCCGGGAGGAGCTCCGACGAGCCTCGAGACGGAGTGCTTCTCGGAGTACTCGCTCATGTCGATCCGGACGATCGCCCGGTCGTCGTCGAAGAGGAAGTCGGCCAGCGACTTCGCCAGCTCGGTCTTGCCGGTGCCGGTCGGGCCGAGGAAGAGGAAGGAGCCGGTCGGCCGGTTCGGGTCGGAGATCCCGGCGCGGGAGCGGCGTACGGCGTCGCTGACGGCGGTGACCGCCGCCCGCTGCCCGATCAGCCGCTGCCCGATCACGGACTCCATGTCGAGCAGCTTCGCGGTCTCGCCCTGGAGCAGCCGACCGGTGGGGATGCCGGTCCACGCCTCGACGACGTCGGCGATCTGCTCGGCGCCGACCTCGTCGCCGACGAGCGGGTCGAGATCGGTGCGCTCGGCGTCCTGGACCTCCTCGATCTGCTTCTCCAGCGCAGGGATCCGGCCGTACTGGATCTCGCTGGCGGCGGCGAGGTCGCCTTCGCGGAGCAGCTTGTCGGCCTCGATCTTGAGCCCGTCGAGCTGGCGGCGCAGCTCGCCCTCGCCCTGGAGCTGGTCCTTCTCACGCTCCCAGCGCAGCTCGAGCCCGCGGAGCTCCTCCTCGCGGTCGGCGAGGTCGCGACGAAGCACGTCGAGCCGCTCGCGGGAGGCGACGTCGCTCTCCTTGGCGAGCGCGAACTCCTCCATCTTCAGCCGCTCGACCTGCCGACGGAGCTGGTCGATCTCCTCCGGGCTGGACTCGTGCTCCATCCGCAGCCGGGACGACGCCTCGTCGATGAGGTCGATCGCCTTGTCGGGGAGCTGGCGACCGGTGATGTAGCGGTCACTCAGGGTGGCAGCGGCGACCAGGGCGGCGTCGGTGATCCGGACGCCGTGGTGCGCCTCGTACTTCTCCTGGATGCCGCGCAGGATCTGGATGGTGTCCTCGACGCTCGGCTCACCGACGAAGACCTGCTGGAAGCGGCGCTCGAGCGCCGGGTCCTTCTCGATCCGCTCGCGGAACTCGTCGAGCGTCGTGGCGCCGATCATGTGCAGCTCACCGCGGGCGAGCATCGGCTTCAGCATGTTGCCGGCATCCATGGCGGAGTCGCCACCGGCGCCCGCGCCGACCACCGTGTGGAGCTCGTCGATGAACGTGATGACCTGGCCGCCGGCGTCCTTGATCTCCTCGAGGACGGCCTTGAGCCGCTCCTCGAACTCGCCGCGGTACTTCGCCCCGGCCACCATCGCCGCGAGGTCGAGGCTGAGCACCCGGCGGCCCTTGAGGGAATCGGGGACGTCGCCGGCGACGACGCGCTGGGCGAGGCCCTCGACGACGGCGGTCTTGCCGACCCCGGGCTCGCCGATCAGCACCGGGTTGTTCTTCGTCCGCCGGCTCAGCACCTGCACGACCCGGCGGATCTCGGCGTCGCGGCCGATGACCGGGTCGAGCCGACCGTCCTCGGCAGCCTGGGTGAGGTCGACGGAGTACTTCTCCAGCGCCTCGTACGTCGACTCCGCGTCCTGACTGGTCACGCGCCGGTTGCCGCGGACGGCGGTCAGCCCGTCGCGCAGGCCGTCGGCGCTGAGGCCGGCCCCGGTGAGGAGGTCGCGGGCCGGTGAGTCGACGGTCGCCAGCGCGATCAGCAGGTGCTCGGTCGCGACGTAGTCGTCCTTCATCGACGCCGCCAGGTCGAGCGCCGAGGCGAGCACCCTCGTCAACGCGGAGCTCGCGGCCGGCTGCTGAACGGTGGCGCCGCTGGCCCGGGGCAACGCGTCGCGCGCCTGCTCGGCTCGGGCGGTGAGGGCGTCGACGTCCGCGCCCGCCCGGGTGACCAGCGTCCGCGCCGTACCGTCCTCCTGGCGCAGCAGGGCCGCGAGCAGGTGGAGGGGATCGGTGGTGGTGTTGCCCGCCGTCGTCGCGGACAGCTGCGCCGCCTCGACGACCTCGCGGCTGCGCGTGGTGAACTTGTCGGCTCCGAACTGGCTCAACTCCGGGTCCCTCCTGCTCTCGCTGTCCTACCGGTTGAACGCACCCAGAGTTGAGTCTGTTCCACTCAACCCTGAGACATTTCGAGGCTCGAAAGAGTGCCCGATGTGCCCGCGCGCGGGGGTGCTTGCGGGCTACTATCCCTCAGACGGCCTGCACACCCCGGGCCGCAGGATGGTGGAGGCAGCGATGGGCCTGGGCAAGCTGTTCGGGAAGCGCGGCACGGACGGCGATCAGAATTCGGAGCCGGAGGTCGCGCCCGAACCGGAGGCGGCGAAGCTGAAGGTCGTCATCATCGATGACGACCCGGACGCCCGCGACTTCATGCGCATGGGCCTCGAGGTCGGCGGCTACGAGGTGGTTGGCGAGGGCGGCGACGGTCCGTCGGCGATCCAGGCCGTGACCGAGGGCAGGCCGGACCTGGTGCTGATCGACCTCCACATGCCCGACATCGGCGGCCTCGAGCTGCTGCCGGCCCTGCGTGACGCGCACTGGCCGACGAAGTTCGTCGTGGTCTCCGCGATCGGCGCGACCCGGATGATCGAGGCGGCGATGGAGGCCGGAGCGGTCGGCTTCATCGAGAAGGGCGTCTCGCCCCGCACGATCAACATCCACCTCGAGAAGGTCGCCCACGCCGGCGCCGTCAAGGTCGTGCGCCCCTACCCCCTCAACCACGAGTACCCCTAGCGGCGTCCTCGGCTGGTGGGGCTCGTTCGGTGAGTCAGCCCCAGTGGTGACCCACTCGCTGCGGTGGACGCGGCACGCCACGGCTGTCTGGTCGTTGAGTGGGGCCTGCGCCCCCTCACGGTCCGCGAGGTGAAGGTCGAGCGGGGCGCAGACCCAACTCAACCCTCGCCCCACCTCGAATCCGGCAGCTCGACCGGTCACGTGGTTCACGCTTCGTCGGGCTGTCGGTGGACGGGGAAGTCGGTGGGGCCGTCGGGGGTGACGAGCACGGCCCGGCAGAAGTCCTCGCCGAAGGGGGTGAGGTGGATGCTGCGCCGGATCACCTTGGTGAACCGCTGGGAGTGCAGGGCGGCCAGCACGTCGGGCTGGGCCTCGAGGACCTGGTACTCCATCGGGTCGGTGAGCTGCTCGCGGGAGAACCAGACGAGCCCGAGGCGGTGCAGGTTGTTGAGGTAGGCCGGGACCCGGTCGAGGTACCGGCACCCGGCCCGGGCGCCGATCATCGTGAGACCGGGGGCGATCAGCTGGCTGTTGACCCGGCCGACCGGCCCACCGGTGCGGACGTCGACGCTGGGCTGCGGGCCCGAGGTCGTCAGCAGCATCAGCACCCGGGCCTCGTCCGGCGCGAGGTCACCGAGGATCCGGCCGTACGCCGGGTGCTCCTCCTCCTCGTGCCACACGTCGCGCGAGCGCTCGAGGAGGTCGGCGCCGCGGCGGCGCAGGGTGGCGTCCGGGTCGTCCTCGCGCGGCCGCTCGGCCACCTGCTCGGTCTCGACGGCGACCGCGGCGGCGACGGCCTCCGGCAGCGGTACTCCGGAGGCGACCGCGCGGGCCAGGTCGGCCACGGTGCCGACGGTGACGCCGAGCTCGTGGGCCAGGTCCGCGGCGACGGAGGGGTCGCGGGTGGCGGCGACCAGCTTCCGCGTCGTCCTGGCGGAGGTGAGCAGGCTCCACTGCGCGGCGTTGAGCCAGGTGGCCGCCGCGATCCGGGCCAGCCCCGGCAGCGCCGCCGCGGCCTCGCCGGGCGTCGGGAGCCGCTGCTCCCCGTCGTGCTCGTTCATCCGCCACCCACTCCGAAGATCCACAGGTGCAGCATGCCCCCACCGAAGCCCATGATCGCGCCGTGGGCGTAGAGCATCCACTCGTCCTCCTTGATCGCGGCCCGCATCATCTCCACGAAGTCGCGCGGCGGGAGCTCCTGGGTCCGGGTCGCGACCAGGGCCCGGATCTTGTCGGCCTGCTCGCGGCTGAACTCCTTGTCGCGGAACGGCGTCATCGTGTACTCGACGCCCTCGCGCGCGATCGCCCGCCGGATCGCCTCGTAGCGTCCCCGGCCCAGCGCGACCTTGACCGCGGGCCGGACGATGCCGGCGGCCTTGTCGATGGCGGGCCCGAGCGCGACGGCGAGCATCTGCCGGGTCCGGTCGCCGCGGGGGCCGTTGAGCAGGAAGTCGCCGATGTTCTCCAGCGTGATCACGTCGTCGGCGATGATCGCGGCGTACACCTCGGCGGCCTCGCGCTGTCGCCGCGGGAACAGGCCGTGCACCCGGACGCCGAGGATCCGGCGCGGCTCCGGCGGCTCGAAGATCAGCCACATGCCGAGGGCATTGGTCATCCAGCCGACGACGACCCCCAGCAGGGGCAGCAGCCACCCCTGGTGGAACGTGTGGTCGACCACGGCGACCGGGATGCCGAGCAGGAAGCCGAAGATCGCGCCGAACGCGACCATCAGGTTGAGCTCGCGCTGCCCGAAGTCGCGGAAGATCCGCACGACCAGGGCGGGGTTCTCCCGGAAGTGCTCGATCACCATGATCTTGGGGTCGAGCAGCTGGTCGATGTGGTTGCCGATCTCGGTGGTGACCGTGTGGACGACGCCGGGGAGCTGCTCGCGCACCCGGCCCACCACCGCACGGTGTCCGGCCGGCGGGAGGTCGCGCCACAGCGCGGGGTGCTCGGCCCGCATCACCTCGTCGATCAGCTCGGGCAGCTCGGGGCTGAAGAGCTCGACGATGTGCTCGGCGATCTTGTCGGGCTCGAGGTTCTGGTAGAACTCCGCCGGCGTCCCGAGCTTGGAGATCGCCTTGTCGACGGCGATCGAGCCCATCTTGGCGGCGCGGGCCGGGATGATCCCCTGCCAGCCGATGCCGCCCTGCATGATGCCGGGCACCCCCTGCACCTTGTGCGGGAGGACCGAGGAGAGCTCGCGGAGGCCGGGAACGCGGGCCCCGTGGAAGCGCACCGGGCTGAACAGCATGATCAGGCCGGTCCAGTTGATCAGCCAGCCGACGACGGCGGTGAAGACGGGGATCGACCAGAAGACCAGCCAGTCGACGCCGGCGAACCACGCCCCCAGCCCGTCCCACAGCGAGTCCCACAGCGAGTCCACCCGCCCCACCTCCTCCCCGCGAACGGCTCCGCCGAGACTAACGAGGGTGGAACGATGGGGTGATGGGTCCCGAGCCGCCGGTGCTGCCGGTCCTGTCCGCCGACTGCAGCCAGTGCTTCGGATTGTGCTGCGTGCTGCTCCCCTTCCGCAGGAGCGAGGCGTTCGGCGCCGACAAGGACAGCGGTACGCCGTGCCAGCACCTCGACCCGCGTGACGCCTGCCGGATCCACGACTCGTTGCAGGAGACCGGGTGGTCCGGGTGCGCGTCGTTCGACTGCTTCGGGGCCGGCCAGCACGTGTCCCAGGTGACCTACGGCGGCACCTCGTGGCGCGACGCCGACGACCTCGGGGAGATGGCGGCGGTGCTGTCGGTGATGCGGCAGCTGCACGAGATGCTGGCCCACCTGGCCGAGGTCGTGCGCCGCTCCCCGGCCGACGAGCCGGCGGAGATGAGTGCCGAGATCCTCGCGCTGACCCACACCGACCCGGTCACGTTGCTCACGGCCGACCTCGACGAGATCCGCGCCCGGGTGAGCCCGCTGCTGCGGGCCGCGACGGTGCGGCTGCACGGACCGGCCCGGCCGATGCCCGCCGACCTGGCGGGCGCCGACCTGCGCGACCGCGACCTGGTGCGCGCCGACCTGCGGGGGGCGGTGATGCTGCGGGTCGACCTGCGGGGCGCCGACCTCGCCAGGGCCGACCTGCTCGGGGCCGACCTCCGCGACGCCGACGTCCGCGGCACCCGGCTCGCCGACGCGTGGTTCCTCAGCCAGTCACAGCTCAACGGCACCCGCGGCGACGCGGCCACCACGATCCCGACCGGGCTGCACCGGCCGGGGCACTGGGGCTGACCCGGACCCGGCCCAGCTCCGGATCAGCTCCGGATCAGAGACCGCGCCGCCACACCACCATCGCCGACGACGGGTCGGAGGCGCGGAGGACGGGGAGCCTGTTGGGGGCGCCCGGACGGCTGGCGAGGGCGAGCCGGAGCGCCTCGCGGGTGGCCTCGAGCTCGGCGGCGAGCTCGCCGTTGCGGGAGCGGAGCGCGTCGATCTGGGACTCCAGGTCGAGCAGCCGGCGGACGCCTTCGACGCCGACCCCGGACGAGGTGAGCTGGGCGATCATCCGCAGCCGCTCGATGTCGCGGTGGGAGTAGCGCCGACCGCCGCCGCCGGTCCGGCCGGGCGTGATCAGCCCGAGCCGCTCGTAGGTGCGCAGCGTCTGGGGGTGGAGGCCGGAGAGCTCGGCGGCCACGCTGATGACGTAGACCGCTGCCTCCGGGCCGGGGCTGGCGAAGGCGCTCATCGGGGTCCCCGCGGCGTTGTTCGACGGAGGAGCGCAGCGGGGGAGGCGAGGAACGTCGTGGGGTGATGTTCATGCGGGATCGTCGAACAGGTTGGCGCGCAGCGGCTTGTCGAGGGTCGCCGCGCGGTAGGCCTCGACGGCCTCGCGCGCGGCCTGGTCGAGCACCGCCGGCACCTGCACCTCGACGGTTGCGAGCAGGTCGCCGTTGGTCCCGTCGGCGCGACGCGCGCCCTTGCCACGGACCCGGAAGGTCCGCCCGTTCGGCGTACCGGCGGGGACCTTGAGGGTCACCGGGGCGCCCGACAGGGTCGGGATCCGGACCTCGGCGCCGAGCGCGGCCTCGTCGAAGGAGACCGGGACCTCGAGGGTGAGGTTGTCGGCCTTGCGGCCGAACAGCCGGTGCGGCCGCACCTTGACCTTCACGAACAGGTCGCCCGGGGGACCGCCGTGCTCGCCGGCCGCTCCCTTGGCCTTGAGCCTGATCCGCTGCCCGTCCTTCACCCCGGCCGGGATGCGGGCCTGGATCGAGCGGGCGTGGGTGCCGCGGCCGGTGCCGTGGCAGGTCGGGCACGGCTCGTCGTAGACGAGCTGGCGGCCACCGCAGGCGGGGCAGGTCTCGTTCATCGAGAAGGCGCCGCCGGCCGACACCACCACGAAGCCCGCACCCTCGCACTCCGGGCAGATGTGCGGCTTGGTGCCGGGCTTGCCACCGGTGCCGGAGCAGTCGGGGCAGGGCGCGTCGGAGGTCAGCCGCAACGAGATCGTGACGCCCTCGATGGCGTCGGTGAAGCCGATCGTGGCGGTGGTCTCGACGTCCGCGCCACGCTGCGGCCGGCGCTGCTGCTGGGGGCGCCCCCGCCCACCGCCGAAGAGGTCGCCGAACATGTCGCCCAGGCCGCCACCGGCGCGGGCGCGGTCGCCGAACAGGTCGCTCACGTCGAAGCCGCCCTGCCCGCCGGTCGGGAAGCCGTGGCCGCCCGAGGCGTACGTCGAACGGACCTCGTCGTACTTCGTGCGCTTGTCGGGGTCGCCCACCACGTCGTAGGCCTCGGCGACCGCCTTGAAGCGGTCGTGCTTGACCGTGTCGCCCGGGTTGGAGTCGGGGTGGTTCTCACGCGCGAGGACGCGGTAGGCCTTCTTGATGTCGGCCGCGCTGGCGTCCTTGGTGACACCGAGGACCTGGTAGAAGTCCTTGGTCGCCCAGTCGGCACGGATGCCGTCGGTGCTGCTCACCCGCGCTCACCCCCTTCCGGTCTGGTCGCTGCTCAGGACGCCGGGTCGACGACCAGGACCTGCGCGGCGCGCACGACCCGGTCACCGATGCGGTAGCCGGCCTTGGCGATGACCTTGCAGGTCGTCACCTCCACGTCGGGATCCTCGCCGACGTGGGACAGGGCCTCGTGGAGGTTGGGGTCGAACGGCTCGCCGGGCGTGCCGAACCGGGAGAGCCCCAGCCCCGCGACGACCCGCTCGAGCTGGTCGGCCACCGCCGCGAACCCGGCGTCGAGGTCGCCGTGCTCGCGAGCCCGGTCGACGGTGTCGAGGACCTCGATGATCGGCACGAGCACGCGGTACGTCGCGTTCTCGGCGACCATCGTCCGGTCCCGCTCCACCCGGCGCTTGTAGTTGAGGAACTCGGCCTGGAGCCGCTGGAGGTCGGCGGTGAGCTCGGTGACGCGCAGGTCCTCCGCATCCGGGTCCTCCACGTCGGTGGGCTCGAGCGGACCACCCTCCTCGAGCCAGTTGTCGACGCCGGTGGTGTCGGCCTCGGCCGGGGCCGAGGGACCCCCGTCACGGTGGACGGGAGCCTCCTCCGCCTCGGTCTCCTCGGCCATCTCCGCGGCGTCGTCACCGAAGCCGTCCGGGGACTGGGTCACTTGGACTCATCCTCGGGGGTGTCGGCGGACTCCTGACCGGGCTCCTGGACGACTGCTGAGCCGGCTCCTCGTCGACGATCTCGGCGTCGACGACGTCGTCGTCGGCCTCGCCGGTCGCCTCGCTGGCACCACCGGCGGCGGCCTGGTCGGCCTCCGCGGCGGCGTACATCGCGGCACCCATCTTCTGGCTGGACTCACCGAGCTTGGTGATCCCGGCCGTGAGGTCCTCGGCCGAGGCGTCCTCCTCGGCGAGGGTCGCCTTGAGGGCGTCGAGGTCGGCCTGGACCTCGGTCTTCACGTCGTCCGGGATCTTCTCGCCGTTCTCCTCGAGGAACTTCTCGGTGGAGTAGACGAGCGAGTCGGCCTGGTTGCGGGTCTCGATGGCCTCGCGACGCTTGGCGTCCTCCTCGGCGTACTGCTCGGCCTCGCGCACCATCCGGTCGATGTCGTCCTTGGACAGGGCCGAACCACCGGAGATCGTCATCGACTGCTCGCGCCCGGACGCCTGGTCCTTGGCGGAGACGTGGACGATGCCGTTGGCGTCGATGTCGAAGGTGACCTCGATCTTCGGGATGCCCCGGGGCGCCGGCGGCAGCCCGGTCAGCTCGAAGTTGCCGAGCGGCTGGTTCTGCGACCACAGCTGGCGCTCGCCCTGGGCGACCTTGATCTCGACCGACGGCTGGTTGTCGTCGGCGGTGGTGAAGATCTCCGACCGCTTGGTGGGGATCGTGGTGTTGCGCTCGATCAGCGAGGTCATCACGCCGCCCTTGGTCTCGATGCCGAGGGAGAGCGGGGTGACGTCGAGCAGCAGCACGTCCTTGACCTCGCCCTTGAGGACGCCGGCCTGGAGCGCGGCACCGACGGCCACGACCTCGTCGGGGTTGACGCCCTTGTTGGGCTCCTTGCCGCCGAGCAGGTCCTTGACGACCTCGCTGACGGCGGGCATCCGGGTGGAGCCGCCGACGAGCACCACGTGGTCGATCTTGTCGACCGCGACGCCGCCGTCCTTGAGCACCGACTGGAACGGCGCCTTGGTGCGGTCGAGCAGGTCGCTGGTCATCTTCTGGAACTCCGCGCGGGTCAGCTTCTCCTCGAAGTGGAGCGGGCCGGACTCGGCGTGGGTGATGTAGGGCAGGTGGATCGTGGTCTCGCTGGAGCTCGACAGCTCGATCTTCGCCTTCTCCGCGGCCTCCTGGAGGCGCTGCTTGGCGATCTTGTCGGCGGCGAGGTCGACGCCGTTGCCCATCTTGAACTTGTTGACCATCCACTCCACGACGCGGGCGTCCCAGTCGTCACCACCGAGGTGGTTGTCACCGGAGGTCGCCTTCACCTCGACCACACCCTCGCCGATCTCGAGGAGGGACACGTCGAACGTGCCGCCACCGAGGTCGAAGACGAGGATCGTCTGGTCGTCGCCCTTGTCGAGGCCGTAGGCCAGGGCGGCCGCTGTCGGCTCGTTGACGATCCGGGAGACGGTGAGGCCGGCGATCTCGCCGGCCTCCTTGGTCGCCTGGCGCTGCGCGTCGGAGAAGTACGCCGGCACGGTGATCACCGCGTCGGTGACCGTCTCGCCGAGGTAGGCCTCCGCGTCACGCTTGAGCTTCTGGAGCACGAACGCGCTGATCTGCTGGGGCGTGAACGACTTGTCGTCGATCTTGACGTCCCAGTCGGTGCCCATGTGGCGCTTGACAGAGCGGATGGTCCGGTCGACGTTGGTGACCGCCTGACGCTTGGCCACCTCGCCGACGAGGACCTCGCCGGACTTGGAGAACGCCACCACCGAGGGGGTGGTGCGGGCGCCTTCCGCGTTCGCGATGACGGTGGGTTCGCCACCCTCGAGGACCGCGACGACGGAGTTGGTCGTCCCGAGGTCGATGCCGACCGCACGAGCCATGATCTTGTTCCTTCCGGTTGTGCTGCGGGTGCGTGGGGAGGCCCGGTCGGGCCGCCGCGCAGAGTTGAGCCCTCACGACTCAACTTATGTGTGTCAGCGTAACGAAGGTGTGGTGACGCTTGTTCCCGGCCCCTGGCCCAGGCCATCAGGTCGGCCGCGACGACGCGCGGGGGCCGGGCCGGAGGGGGTGTCGGCTGGGCCGCCGCCCTACACTGGGATGGCACGATCCGGGTCGGGATCCGCTGGGGGCGGGACGGCCAGACATCTGGGGTGGGGGTGATCGTCATGCGCACGACCTTGTCCAGCCTGCTCCTGTCGTGCGCGCTCGCGCTCACCGGACTGGCCGCGACCGCGCCGGCCGCCGACGCCGCGTGGTCGCGTCCCGCCGACCTCGTGAAGTACCGCGTCTGCAAGGACTCCGTCGACCAGGGCACGCGCTGGGCCTTCACGACCCGGGTGCGCCGCTACTACCGCACCCCGGACGCGCGGGCCAGCATCTCGGCATTCTCCGGCAGCAGGCAGGTCGCCCGCTGGGACAGCGGCTGGCTCGACCGCGGCGAGGTGCAGATCTCCACCGTCCGGGTGAAGAAGTCGCCGAAGGTGCGCGTCTACGTCCAGACCGAGGCCGGTGACCTCTCCTCCGACACCGGCACCTCCGCCGAGGGCATCGTGCTCAAGCCGAGGAAGATCCGCCGCTGCGGCTGAGCGTGGTCGGAATATCGGGGCGCCGGTCGGTGTCACACCCTGTATGACTGCTGACACGCTGACCGTCCCGACGATCACCCTGAACGACGGCACGACCATCCCCCAGCTCGGCCTGGGCGTCTTCCAGGTCCCGCCGGAGGACACCGCCGGCGTGGTGGAGCAGGCGCTCTCCGTCGGCTACCGCCACCTCGACACCGCGCAGATGTACGGCAACGAGGCCGGCGTCGGCGAGGGCATCCGCGCCGCCGGCGTACCCCGCGACGAGCTGTACCTGACCTCGAAGCTGAACAACGACAAGCACCGTCCCGACGACGCCCGCCGCTCCTTCGAGGAGACCCTGGCCCGGCTCGGCACCGACCGGATCGACCTGTTCCTCATCCACTGGCCGCTGCCCACCCGGTACGACGGCGACTTCGTCTCGACCTGGCGGACGCTCGCGGAGTTCGTGGCGGACGGTCGCGCGACGTCGATCGGCGTCTCCAACTTCCAGCCCGCCCACCTCGACCGGATCGTGGAGGAGACCGGTGTCGTGCCGGCCGTGAACCAGGTGGAGGTGCACCCGTTCTTCGCGAACGAGGAGGTGCGTGCGGCGAACCGTCGCCACGGCGTGGCCACCGAGGCGTGGGCGCCGATCGCCAAGGGCGCGGTCGGCGACGACGACGCGATCGGCGAGATCGCCTCGCTGGCCGGGAAGACCCCCGCCCAGGTCGCGCTGCGCTGGCACCTCCAGCGCGGCGACATCGTGTTCCCGAAGACCACCAAGGTCGAGCGGATGCGCGAGAACGCGGCGGTGTTCGACTTCGAGCTCACCGCCGACCAGATGGCGACGATCGACGAGCTGGACCGTGGCGAGGCCGGGCGCACCGGCCCGAACCCCGACACGTTCGACTACATCCCCGGCTGAGACCTCAGCAGGAGGCCTCAGCAGGATCGCAGCCGGGAGACCGCCTTGGTCCCGCCGCCACCGAACTCGTCGGCGCTGAACGAGAAGTTCAGCGACCACGCGGCGCCGGTGCCGGCGCGGACCTGGCCGGTAGCGGTGTCACCGCCGCGCACCCAGCCGCTCTTCCACACCCGGTCGGTCGCCTCCCCGCCGCGCTCGACGGTGACGGTGCTGCGTACGCGGAAGTCGTTGCCGTTCTTCACCCGCAGCCGGACCCGGTAGGCGTCGCCGCCGTCGACGGAGACGGTGCAGGCCTGCAGCGTGGCGTTCTCGACCGTGGAGAGCGTCCCCCAGTCGGGCGCGGCCGAGGCCGGTGCCGCGGTGACCAGCGCGGCACCGAGGCCGAACATGGTCGCACCGGCGACGGCGACGAGGTGGCGGGCGAGGTGGCGGGCAGGGCGCACGGAACGCATGGTCATGGGATCCCCCGGAGGACGAGTGGCCGGTCGAACCGATGACCGGACGTGGACTCCCGAACCTAGTCGACGCACGTGCGGACAGAATGGGAAACGATGACCTCGGACCCCCGGCAGTTCCGGCTGCGTGACGTCGCGGTGGCGGCGTACGGGCCGAGCGTCGTCACCTCCGTCGGCCACGGCGCGGTGATGCCGGTGCTGGCCCTGCGCGCCCGCGAGCTCGGCGCCGACGTCGGGACGGCGGCGCTGGTCGTCGGCCTGCTCGGCGTCGGCATGCTGATCACGAGCCTTCCCGCCGGCGCGCTGGTCGCCCGGATCGGGGAGAAGCGGGCGCTCCAGCTGGCCGGTGTCGTCGACGCCCTGGCGATGGCGGGCGCGGCTCTCACCGACTCCGTGGTCGGGCTGGGACTGGCCGTCGTGGTCAGCGGGATGGCGTGGACGACGTTCCTCATCTCCCGTCAGGGCTTCATGATCGAAGCCGTCCCGCCGGCGTACCGGGCCAGGGCGCTGGCCATGCTCGGCGGCACGTACCGGATCGGGGTCTTCGTCGGACCGCTGATCGGCGCCGTCCTGATCGGCTGGACCGGCCTGACGGCGGTGTTCTGGCTGGCCCTCGTGATGGCGCTCGGCGCCTCGGCACTGGCGACCCTGGTGCCCGACCTCGGCGAGCAGAGCCGCGCCGACCAGCGCGCCGAGGGCCACCTGTCGGTCTGGACCGTGCTGGCCGCCCACCGACGGACGCTGCTCACCCTCGGCTCGGCCGTGGTCGTGATCGGGGCCTCACGGTCGGTGCGGACCGGGCTGCTGCCGCTGTGGTCGGAGTCGATCGGGATCTCCGCCGCGACCACGTCGTTGATCTTCGCGCTCGCGGCACTGGTCGACATCGTGTTCTTCTACCCGGGCGGCTGGGCGATGGACCGGTACGGCCGCCGGGTCGTCGCCGTCCCGGTGGTGCTGTCCGTCGCGATCGGCGCGCTGCTGCTGCCCCTGACCGACGGTCCCGTGGGCGTGGCCGCCGTGATGGTGCTGATCGCGGTCGGCAACGGGCTCGGCTCCGGGATCGTGATGACGCTCGGCGCCGACACCGCCCCGGTCAAGGGGCGGTCGCAGTACCTCGGCGGCTGGCGGCTGTGCGGCGACGTCGGCAACTCCGGCGGCCCGATGCTGGTCAGCGCTGTCGCGACGGTCGCGCCGCTGGCCACGGCGTGCCTGGTGGTCGGCGTCCTCGGCCTGGCCGGCACCGCGTGGGTGGGCCGGTGGACGGGACGGCTCGAGCGCCGGGACCGGCAGGCCGGCGGGACTGGTCAGCCGATCGTGACGCGGACCTCGTTGGAGGGCTTGCCGGTGTCGGTGTCGACCACACGGAACTGGTTCTGGCCCGGCTGGCTGGTCTGCACGTACGTCGAGAAGGTCTGGTCGCTGACCGAGACCGTCACCGGGAAGTCCTGCCACGAGCCACTCTCGAACCGCTGCACCTGGAGGATCGCGCCCTCGCCACCGGGGTAGACGCCGGTGAGGTCGATCTGCTCCATCGGCGCGACCGACGTCTGGCTCGCCGAGAGCGAGATCGCCTTCGACGGCTTCTGGCTCTTCTCGGTCTCGCTCGGGGACGGGTCCTGGACCTGGCTGGACTCCTCGCCGGGGGCGAGCGTCAGCTGCGGGCCGTCCGAGGGAGCGGTCTTCTCCGGCTTCGGCAGGTACATGGTCGCCTGCCCGCCGCCGCCGCCGGTCTCCTCGTCGCCGTCGACGCCGAGGACCTTGGCACCCGCGAGCGCGGCGAGGCCCATGACCAGGCCGACGACGATGCCGACGCCGACCAGGGCGAGCAGCCCGTAGGTGACGGGGCGCTCGCGTCCTGTGCTCGAGATCGTCGGCCATGCGGCCCATTGTCGCGGGTGACCGCCGTCGGACCAAACGCAGCGATCCCGGGCCGCCGCTTCTCCACACGCGGACGGGCCGACCTCCGGTCCACACGCACGTCGCGCCCGGGCCGATCCCGTCCCCGGTCCGGCGAAGACTCACCGCATGAGCCCGACCTGCGACATCACCCTGGACCCCGGCGTCCTCCTCGACGCCCGGAACCGGCTGCTGCGCGAGGAGCAGCGGCTCGACGGCCGCGGGATCGACCCGCCCCGGACCGGCGGCTCCAGCGCGCTGACCGCGACCGTGCTCGACCGGGTCAGGGCCGAGGTGGGGCAGGTCGCGGAGGACCTGCGAGGGTCTGGCCGACGCCCTGGGCCGGTTCGTCGACGACCTCGAGACGCAGGACGGCGACGTGACCGCGATGTTCGACCTGCTCCGGGTGCGGGGCCTCGCATGAGCGCGGCCGAGTGCGCGCGGGCCGGGGCCGACCTGACCGCGGTCGTGGACAGGCTCGGCCGGACCGTCGGTGAGCTGCGGAGGCTCGCGGGCACATCCCGCGACGACTTCGGCGGGCTCTCCGGCGAGGCGTTCCGGCAGCACGCCTCCGGCTCGGCCGAGGGGGTCGCCCGGCTGGCCGCGCGGGTCGCCCTCCTGGCCATCGGGCTGGTCGCCCTGGGCCGCGAGCTGGAGGTGGCCGAGCGACTCCGGGCCGAGGGGCGACCGGCGCAGGCGAGGGCGAGCGAGGAGCGCGCCCAGGACCACTGGCGGGCGGCGGTCGCGCGCTACGACGGCGAGCCGGGCTCCCTGACCCCCGTGGTGCCCGGACCCGTGGTGGAGCCGAGCTCGGCGCCGACGCTGCCCGACCGCTGCGTCGACGGCGCAGCCCCTCCCGCAGTCCTCCTCCCCCGTGATCGCCCCGGCGCCGACGTCGTCCCTCCCGTCGGCGGGCGCCGGGGCGGCCACCCATCCGGACCCCGTCGAGCCGGAGCCTGCCCTGGTCTCCGAGCTGGTGGAGCCGGCGCTGGAGTCCGAGCTGGTGGAGTCGGCGCTGGAGTCCGAGCTGGTGGGCCCGAGGAGACGGGCGCCTAGTGCTCGGTGACGTCCTCGCCGGCGGCCCGCCGACGGTCCCGCTCGGCCATCGCGTACGGATCGGTGCGCTCGTCGTAGGTCCAGAAGTCGCGCAGCCACGCGGCGGTCAGCGCGACCCCGGCGACACAGGCGAAGCCGCCGCTCACGATCGAGCCCCGGACCGACCACGCGTCGGCGACCAGCCCGGCGCGCACCTGCCCGCCCAGCGGACCGACCGAGTACGACAACATCTCGATGCCGGCCAGGCGGCCGCGCATCGACTCGGGGATGGTCTGGTTCCAGACCGTGCCGCGGAAGACACCCGACACCATGTCGGCCGCACCCGCGCAGGCCAGGCAGACCGCCACCAGCCACAGGTTCGGCATCAGCCCGGCGAGGCCGATGAAGAGGCCGAAGACCGCCGCCGCGATCACGATGGCGCGACCGTGGTGGTGGACCCGCGACGACCAGCCACTGAGCGCGGTCGCCACGAGAGCGCCGACGGTCTCGGCGGAGTAGAGCAGGCCCAGCAGCTCGGGTCGGTCGAACACGTCCTCGACCAGCGCCGGGAACAGCACGATCGGGGTGGCCAGGAACATCGCGGCGATGTCGACGAGGTAGGTGCCGAGCAGGTCGCGCCGGCGCAGGGCGTAGTCGATCCCCTGCCGGATGCCGGCCAGGCTCGGGGGTGTCGTCTCCTCACGGTGCGGGTAGGGGCGCATGGCGAGGAACATCAGGGTGGCGACGCCGAGGCCGACCACGTCGACCACGAAGCACCACCCGATGCCGACGAAGGCGATCAGCAGGCCACCGACCGCGGGCCCGACCAGGACGCCGATCTGCATGCCGAAGCCGGTGAGCGCGTTGGCGGCGGTGATCTGGTCGTGCCGGACGGTGCGCGGCATCAGCGCCTCGCGGCTGGGGCGCTGCATCGAGGACGCGGCGGCGAGGAGGGCGGAGACGATGAAGATCAGGGGCAGGCTCGGCTCGTCGCTGAACGCGTTGGCACCGAGGATCGTGGTCAGGACCGCCTGCGCGAGTCCGCAGCCCACGAGCAGGCGCCGTCGGTCGACGTGGTCGGCCAGGGCACCGCCGTACAGGCCGAACACGATCAGCGGCACCAGCTCCACGATGCCCAGCGCACCGACGAGGAAGTTGGAGCCGGTCAGCCGGTACACCTGGAACGGGATGGCGACGTAGGACACCATCGCGCCGAAGTAGAAGACCGTCCCGGCGACGAACAGCAGCCGGAAGTCACGCGAGTCGCGCAGGGGCGACACGTCCATCCGCATCGCGCGCAGCCGCTCGGACCAGGTCACGAGCACCCATCGTGGCACCGGCTCCCGGGTGGCGCACCCGGATTCCGGGCGCACGGCGGTCAGCGGGTCACCCGCACCCGGGAGCCGCGCAGCGGCACGCTCGTGATGTTGCGGACCTTCGGCTGGTCGCTGCCCCGCGCCTCGACGTCGTAGTCCGCGAACACCTCGCGCAGCACCGCGACCCCTTCCATCAGCGAGAAGCCGGCACCGATGCACCGACGCACCCCGCCACCGAACGGGATCCAGGTGTTGGCGGGCGGGTTCTGGCCGAGGAACCGCTCGGGCCGGAAGGCGTCGGGCTCGGGGTGGTTGTCCTCCCGGGCGTGGGCGACCAGGATCGAGGGCCCCACGGTGGTGCCGGCGGGAAGGTGGTGACCGCCGATCGTGGCCGGCCTCATCAGCGTCCGCACCACCATCGGGATCACCGGGTGCAGCCGCATCGCCTCCTTCAGCGCCGCCTCGAGCCAGGCGTCGTCCCCGTCGCGGGCCGCCTCGCGGGCGCGGCGCCGCAGGGCCGGGTCCCGCCCGATCTCGTGCAGCGTCCAGGACAGCGCGCTGGCGGTCGTCTCGTGGCCCGCGAGCAGCAGCGTCACGAGCTGGTCGCGCAGCTCCTCGTCGGAGAGCCGGTCGCCGCCGTCGTCGACCCGGATCAGCTGCGAGAGCACGTCGCCCCGGTCGGCGAGGTCGGGGGCGTCCCGCCGCTCCCGGATCTCGGTGTAGATCAGGCGGTCGAGCGCGTAGGCGTTCTCGACGGTGCGGCGCCAGGGACCGATCTTCTGCAATCGCGGGTAACCCCACCCGAGCAGGATCACGGGGCTGATGTCGACGGTCTGGCGGACCCGGGGCCGCAGCGCGGCCAGGCGCGACTCCTCGGTGACGCCGAAGACGACGCGCAGGATCACCTCGAGCGTGAGGTCGTTCATCCGGTCCAGCGAGCGGAACTCCTCGCCGCCGTGCCACCGGCCGACCTCGGCCCGGGCGACCTCGGTGACCAGCGACTCGTAGCCGCGCAGCGCGTGGCCGTTGAAGGCCGGCATCAGCAGCGTGCGCGCCCGCTTGTGGTCACCGGCGTCCTGGAGCAGGAGCGAGTGCTCGCCCATGATCGGCCCGAGGATCGCGTTTCCCTTGCCCGCGTGGAACACCTCGGGGTCGCCGGCGAAGATCTCCTTCGCGTGCTCGGGTCGCGTGAACAGCACGAGCGGTCGGCCCTGCGGGATGGTCCGGACCGTGAAGCGTCGCCGTAGCGCCGGTGCAGCCACGGCACGAACCGGTGCCGGAAGCGCAGCAGCCCCGCGCTCTGGAGGAGCACCGGCCACCGCGGACCGGGCGGCAGCGCGCTGGTGTCGACCCGTGGCGAGGCGTCCCCGCCGAGGGGTCGCATCCGTGAGAAGCGGCGTGCGGTCAGCTGGGTCAGATCGTCCTCGAGGGCCGTCATGCTTCGCATACTACGAGTACGCGAGCGATCACGACAGGGCCAGCACGCTCCGGATCTCGTGGAGGGGCAGCGGGTTGTCCCGCTCCGCACGACAGGTGAGCCGCGCAGCTCGCCGGCCCGGTGGTGGTGCGGACCTCCACCGCCCAGCGTCGTCCGAGCACCTCCAGCTCGACCCGGGTGAGCTCCCCGTCGCGACGGCGGTGCCGCAGCGTGACGGCACCGAGGTCGGTGACGTCCAGTCGCCGCCGGAGCGCGATCTCCGCCGCCTGCACCGGCATCGCCCAGCCGGACCGGCCGCGCAGGTGGTCGAGCTCGAGGTGTCCGGAGAGGTGGGACCCGGCGACGGCGATCGCCGAGGCCCGGTCGATCCGCCCGTAGTACAGCCCGTGCGGCAGCACCAGCAGGTTGCCCGCGAACCGGTCGCCCCCGATGTGGGAGACCTGCCAGGTCTCCTCGGGGTGCGCCTGCGCCAGCGCGGCACTCGCGGGCCGACCGCGCTCGGCGCAGCAGGCGTCGTGCCGACCGTGGGTGCAGACGGCGAGCACGGAGGTGTCGGTCGGGGTCAGCCCGGGCGACTCCCCGCGACCGAGGGCCGCGAGGTCGAGGCCGCGGCCAGGTCGTCGTCGTCGTCGAGGACGGTCGTCTCGAGCCAGGGCCGGTGCGGGTCGGCGTAGGCCGCGAAGACCCGCCGGCCACCGCCGAGGTCGGAGCGACCCTCGCGCCGGACCAGCAGCGCGCGGACCCCGGCGGCCCGAGCCGCGGCCTCGAGCGCCCGCCCACCGGGAAGCCGGCTGTCGCGCAGCGCATCGACGCCCCACGGACCCGGCTCCTCGACGAGGAGGAACGCGCGGACCTGCGAGGCCGTGCCGGCGAGGTCGTCGGGGCGGCCCGACGACTCCACGGCGCAGCGGAACGGCTCGCTCATCCGACGACCTCGAGCAGGCCCTCCCGCACCAGGCGACGGCAGAGCACCAGTCGGCTCCGGGCGTCGAGGTCGGTCAGGTCGGCGGGCGTGAGGGTCTCGGCCGACCGGACCTGCTCGAGCGCGGGACGGAGCCGGCCGGGGACGTCGAGGTGACGGTCGCCGAGCAGGACCCGGACCCGGTCGTCGGGGAGCGGGCGGAGCAGCATCGGGTGGCCAGGTCGGCGCCGCAGCCGGGTGCCGTCGTCGAGGTCCCGGACCGCGAGCACGTCGCCGAGCCCTCCCCCGAGCAGTGCCCCGCGGGTGGTGAGGAACCGCTCGACCTCGCGGTCCACGGCGGCCTGCGCGTCGAGCCCGGCCACGGCGTCGGCGAGCGAGCGGAGGTGCTCGGCCAGCCCTGCGGTGAGCGGGGCCGGGTCGTCGAGGTAGCCGGCCGGGAGGTGGCCGTCGGGGACCTCGCGCAGCACGTCGTCGACGCTGCGACGCACCAGCCCGCGCCAGGTCAGCTGGTTGATGCCGAGGGTGACGTGCAGCGAGGCACCGTCCTGGGCCCGGGCGGCGTGCGGGGTGCCGGTCGGGAGGTACATCGAGACCCCGGGCTCGAGCAGCACCTCCTCGGCGCCGTCCTCACCGTGGACCTCCCACAGCTTGGTGCCGTGGGTCTGGAAGACGAAGACGTCGTGGCTGTCGGAGTGGACGGCGAATCCCTGCGCGCCCGGCGGGGTCAGGTAGGCGTTGGCCTGGCAGGGGTGGCCGAGGTCGAGCTCGAGCCGCGCGGTGAGCTCGCGCAGCGGCGGCCAGTAGCGGTGGAGGCCCTGGAGGACGACGGTCGCGCCGCCCTCGAAGAGCTCGAGGACCCGGCGGGCGTCGACCAGCCCGGACAGCGGCTCACCGGCGAGCGAGGCGCCGGAGCGGGTGTAGCGGGACGCCGGCAGCACCGCTCCGTCCTGGGCGACCCGGACCGCGGGGGTCCGGATGGCCGTGGAGGTCAGCAGGTGGTCGACGTCGGCGAAGGACAGCAGCCCGGCCAGCCGGTCGGGCTCGGTGCGGTGCAGGTGGACCCGCGACGCCCAGACCTTCTCGAGGAAGGTCTGGGCGTCACCGGCCAGGAGGTCGAGGGCGCTCAGCTCGCGTCACCGTCGGTGGTGTCGGTGGCATCGCCGTCGGTCGCGTCCGCGTCGGTGCCGTCCGCGTCGGTGCCGTCGGCGTCCGAGCCGTCACCGTCGGTGGTGTCGGTGGCGTCGCCGTCGGTGGCGTCGCCGTCGGTGCCGTCCGCGTCGGCACCATCGGCGTCGGCCGCACTCGGCGTGGAGGAGGCCTCCGGCGCGCCGCCGGTGGTCATGTCGTCGTCGTTCAGGGGCTCGTCCGGTGTCGTGGTCATGCCCTCGAACCTAGCCCCGTCACGGAAGGTGGCACACCCCCACAGGGGTGGCGGCGGGGTCAGCCGAGCAGCCCGCGCCGGCGGCCGATCGCGGCCGCCTCGGTGCGGGAGGAGGCGCCGAGCTTGCCGAGGATGTTGGAGACGTGGACCGAGACGGTCTTGGTGGCGATGAAGAGCTGCTTGCCGATCTCGCCGTTGCTCCGGCCGTGGGCGACCAGCCCCAGGATCTCGGTCTCGCGCGGCGTGAGGCTGTCGCTGCCGACCGAGTGCCGTTCGGGCCGTGAGCCGAGCGCCCGGAGCGCGTCGAGCAGCGGCTCGGCGCCCAGAGTCCGGGCCACCTCGCGGGCCAGGTCGCCGACCTCCCGGGCCGCGGCCGGCTCGCCGGTGGCGCGCAGGATCTCGGCCAGCACCGTGCGGACGATCGCCACCTGGTGGAGCTCGCCGAACTCGACGAACAGCTCCTCGGCCCGACGCCACGCGGCCACCAGCGACGCCTCGGCGGGCGGGTCGCCGGCCAGCCAGCGCACCCGCAGCAGCTCCGCCTCGAGCCGGGCGGTCCACGCCTGCCCCTCCGGACCCCAGGTGGCCGCGCGCTCCTGCTGGTGGGACAGCGTCTGCCGGCCGTCGGCGTGCAGCCGGGTGGCCTCCTCGAGCAGCCGCGGCCGCTCGGACGCCGGGCGCTCGGGGACCAGGGTGGCGAGCGCCGCGAGGGTGTTGGCGGCGAGCCGGACCCGCGCCGGGAACCAGGGATGCCACAGCCGGGCGAGCACGCCGACGGCATCGTCGTACGCCGCGAGCACGGCGGTGACGTCACCGCGCCGCGCCGCCCCGACCATCTCCAGGGAGCTCGAGTGGATCGCGATCAGGCCCTCGGTGCCCCAGAGCCGGCGCAGCTCCGGGAGCCGTTCGCCGACGTCGCCGCCGCGCGCCTGGTCGATCTGCAGCCGGAACAGGTCGAGCAGCGCCTGCTGCACCTTGGGCGGCGAGCCCGCATCCGCGGACAGGTCGAGGACGGCGTCCCAGTCACCGCGGATCACCAGCTGGAAGACGAGGTGCCACCGGCACTCGAAGGCGTACGGCGCGAACGGCAGCCCGGTCTCCTCGCCGCGGGTCAGCCCGCGCCGGAAGGTCGCATCGGCGTGCTCCCAGTCGGCGACGTCCTCGTAGGACCGCCCGAGCAGGAAGTGCGCCCGCAGCTCGGCCTGCACGGCTCCGGCAGCGCGTGCGGAGACGATCGCCTCCTCGAGCGCCTCGCGCAGCCCGTCCTGGGGCCCGGCGAGCGGGCCGGCGTGGCGGGCCTGGCTCAGCGTGACCACCACGTCGGAGACGATGTCGGTGAGGTTGAGCCGCTCGGCCAGCGCGAGCGCCTCGAGCGCGATCGGCTGCGCCTCCTCGACCCGGCGGAACGAGGTGAGGATCCGGGCGTGGGTCGCGAGCACCCGCGCCCGCACGGAGGTGTCGCCCTCGGGCACCAGGCGGTAGGCCTCGGCGCTGAGGTCGGCGGGGTCCTGCTCGGTCTCGGTGATCATCAGCAGGTAGGCCTGCGCGGCCAGGATCCGGGCGCGCCACGCGTCGGGTGCGCCGGCCGGGACCGCCGCCAGCTCCTCCCCCAGCAGCGCCACCGCGCGGTGCGGGCGACCCGAGGCGGTGAGCGCGTCGGCGAGGTGGACGACGAGCGCGGACCGGTCGACCTCCTCGCCCCCGGCCTCGCGGCGGGGATCGCTCAGCAGCTGGAGGGCCTGGTCGTAGTGGTGGACCGCCTCGTCGGGGCCACCGACGCCCAGGGCGTCGTGACCGGCGCGGATGCTGGCCCGCAGGGCGGTGTCGAGGTCGTGGGCGAGCCGGGAGTGGCGGGCGAGCTCGGCGGCGGTGCCGGTGGCGCGGCCCTCGCGCAGCGCGGTCGCGAAGCCGTCGTGCAGCCGGACCCGCTCGCCGGGCAGCAGGTCGTCGTAGACCGCCTCGCCGAGGAGCGCGTGTCGGAAGGCGTAGCGCTCGCCGTGGGGCAGCAGGACGTTCATCTCCACGGCCTGCCGCAGCCCCTCGTCGAGCGCCGCCGGCGTCAGGCCGCTGGCGTGGGCGAGCAGCTCGTGGGACACCTTGCGACCGGCGACGCTGGCGGTCCGGACGACCTGCCGGGCGGTGTCGCCGAGCCGGTCGAGGCGGACCAGCAGCAGGTCGGCGAGCTCGGCGGGCACCCAGCGGCCGGGCCCGGAGGCGGCGCTGGTGAGCTCCTCGACGAAGAACGCGTTGCCCTCGGCCCGGCCGACGATGTCGACGGTCTCGTCACGGGTGAGCCCTCCCGGCACGAGCTCGCCGATGAGGCGCGCCACGGCGTCGTCGCTCAACGGCGCCAGCGCCAGCCGTCGTACGCCGCCCAGGCGCGACCACTCGGCGAGGTGACGACGCAGCGGGTGGCGACGGTGGAGGTCGTCGGCGCGGTAGCTCACCACGAGCGACACCGGCGCCGCGAGCTCGCGGGAGAACAGGAACGTCAGGAGGTCGCGGGTCGACTGGTCGGCCCAGTGGGTGTCCTCGACGACGACCAGCAGCGGCTGCTCGAGTGCGGCCTCCTCGAGCAGCGCCCGGACGGCGTCGAAGAGGGCGGACCGCTCGACCGCCTCGCCGGCCAGGGCCTCGCCGGCGAGGGTGCGGCGGCCGGGCTGGAGCCGGGCGAGCGTGGGGTGGCGGCCGGCGACGGCCTCGACGACGTCGGGGAGCTCTGCGGCCAGCCGGCCGAGGATCTCGGAGAAGGGCAGGTAGGGCAGGGCGCTGTCGCCGAGGTCGAGGCAGTGGCCTGCGACGACCCGCCACCCGTCGGCGTCGAGCCGGTCGCGCACCTCGGTGAGCAGCCGGGTCTTGCCGACGCCGGCGTCACCGGAGAGCAGCACTGCCCGGGACGAGGACGTGGCACCGCCCCCCTCGTCGTCGCCGCCGAGGAGGGAGACGAGCTCCTCCAGCTCGGCGTCGCGTCCGACGAGGGGGGCGGTGATCCGTGCTGCCACGTCCTCCATCATGGCGTGGCCCACCGACATCGCGCGCCCCGTTTCAGCGCACGTGGCGGGTGCCGCGGCGGCTGCGCAGGAAGCGCGCTGCCGCGGGCCGGGTGCGCTCGGCACGGCGGGGGGCGGTCGTGCCCCGGAGCCGCTCGGCGCGGTAGGCGGTCTCGTACTGCAGGAAGGTGGTGTCGCTCTCGTTCATCTCTGCTCCTCGGTCGTGGTTCCGAGGTAGAGATTCGTCGTCTGAGGTAGGGCGGCACATCGGGCAGGTGCCTTAGTTCTGGCGCGGTCCGCCGCGGGCTACCTCAGAGGCCGGTGGTCCCGAGGGGTCGGCCGCGCTGCCAGACCCCCGCGACCAGCGGGACACCGGGCCGGTAGGCGAGGTGGACGTGGGACGGGGCGTCGAGCAGGACCAGGTCGGCGGCCCGGCCGGGGGCGATCACCCCGACGTCGTCGCGGTCGAGGGCCCGGGCCCCACCGGCGGTCGCGGCCCACACGGCCTCCGCGGGCGTCATCCCCATCTCGCGCACGGCGAGGGCGATGCAGAGCGGGACCGAGCTGGTGTAGGAGGAGCCGGGGTTGCAGTCGCTGGCCAGCGCGACGGTGACACCGGCGTCGAGCAGGCGGCGAGCGTCGGGGTAGGGCTGCCGGGTCGAGAACTCCACGCCGGGCAGCAGGGTCGCGACGGTGCCGCTCTCGGCGAGCGCCGCGACGTCGTCGTCGGCGAGGAAGGTGCAGTGGTCGACCGCCGCGAGACCGAGCTCGGCGGCGAGCCGGACGCCGCCGCCGTAGGTCAGCTGGTTGGCGTGCAGGCGCCCCCGGAGCCCGGCGGCCTCGCCCGCGGCGAGCACCGTCCGGGCCTGGTCGACGTCGAACGCGCCGTCCTCGCAGAACACGTCGATCCAGCGTGCGTACGGCGCGCAGGCCTCCAGCATCGGGCCGGTGACCAGCTCGACGTAGCGGTCGGGGTCGGCGTCGGCGGGCACCACGTGGGCGCCGAGGAACGTGGTCTCCTCGGTGAACTGACGCGCGATGGCCAGGCTGCGCGCCTCGTCCCGGACGCTGAGGCCGTAGCCGCTCTTGATCTCGACGGTCGTGGTGCCCTGCCGCCGCATCTCGGCGACCAGCCGGGCGACGTGGCTGGTGAGCTGCTCGTCGGAGGCGGCGCGGGTCGCGGCCACCGTCGTCCGGATCCCGCCTGCGGCGTAGGACTCCCCCGCCATCCGGGCGGCGAACTCGGGTGCCCGGTCGCCGGCGAAGACGAGGTGGCTGTGGCTGTCGACGAAGCCCGGGACGACCGCCCGTCCGCCGGCGTCGACGTGCTGGTCGGCGGCCGGCGCGTCCACGGCGTCCCCGACCCACGCGACGGTCGCGCCGTCGAGCACGACCGCGGCGTCGGTGAGCAGCGGCCGGTCGGGGTCGTTGGTCGTGAGCTCGCCGATGTGGGTCAGGACGGTGCTGCTCACGCCCACGTCCGCCCGATCACGTCGTCGAGCTCGCGCCCGACCTCCGCCCTGTGCTCCACGGCGTCACCCTGTCGTACGACGACCCGCCCGTCGACCACCACCTGCGTCACGTCGGCCGCCGTCGCGGCGAACACAGCGGTGTGACCGTCGGCCCCGGTGCCTGCCGTGCGGGGGCTGCGCGGTGTCGAGGGTGACCAGGTCGGCGCGGTGGCCGACCGCGATCTCACCGGCATCGGGCCACCCGAGGCTGGCGTGGCCGTCGCGCGTGCCGGCGGTCGAGCAGCTCGGCCACCGACCAGTGCCCGCGCTGCTGGGTGGCGAGCCGCTCGTCGAGCTCGAGCGCGCGCAGCTCCTCGAACGGGTCGACGACCGCGTGGCTGTCGCTGCCGAGCGTGATCCGCACGCCGGCGTCGCGCAGCCGACGGCCCGGGCCGATGCCGTCACCGAGGTCGCGCTCGGTGGTGGGGCAGAAGCCGGCGTACGTCGCGGTGTCGGCGAGGTGGGCGACGTCGTCGTCGGTCAGGTGGGTGGCGTGGACCGCGGTCGTCATCGGCCCGAGGACGCCGTGGTCGAGCAGCACCTCGACCGGGGTGCGGGCGTAGGTCTCGACGCAGCGCGACGTTCTCCGCGACCTGCTCGGAGACGTGGGCGTGCAGCGGGCGGCCGGCGGCCAGGTCGGCGATGGTCGGCATCGCACCCGCCGGGACGGCGCGGACCGAGTGGATCGCGGCCCCGACGACGACGCCCTCGGCGCGCGAACGCCCCCGCGCGGGTGGCCCAGGCGTCGACGTCGCCGTCGCTGAACCGCCGCTGCACGCCCTGCGGCGGGTCGCCGAACCCGCTCGAGAGGTAGCAGGTGTCGAGCAGGGTGAGCCGGATCCCCGCCTCGGCCGCCGCCGCGACGAGGGCGTGGGACATGGCGTGCGGGTCGGCGTACGGAGTGCCGTCGGGCTGGTGGTGGAGGTAGTGGAACTCCCCCACCGCGGTCATCCCGGCCGCGACCATCTCGCGGAAGGTGGCTCTCGCCAGCGCGTGGTAGCCGTCGGGGTCGAGCCGCTCCGCCACGGCGTACATCTGCTCGCGCCAGGTCCAGAACGTCCCCCGCCCCCGTTGGGTCCTCCCCCGCAGCGCCCGGTGGAACGCGTGGCTGTGGGTGTTGGCCAGGCCGGGGAGGGTGAGGCCGGGGAGGCGGGTGGCGCCGTCGGTTTCCCCGGTCGGCCGGGGAAACGTGTCACCTCGTGTGACGGATGTGAACCGGCCGTGCTCGATCTCGACGCAGCACGTCGTCGTGGACGGCACCGTCGACCCACGCCCGCTCGAGCCGGTACGCCGAGGTCACGTCAGCAGCCGTTCGAGGGTGTCGGCGAGGGCGGAGACGCCGGCCAGGCAGTCGGCGGTCTCGGCGTGCTCGTCGGGAGAGTGGGAGACGCCGGTCGGGTTGCGGACGAAGAGCATCGCGGTCGGGATGCCGGCCGCCGCGAGGATGCCGGCGTCGTGGCCGGCGGCGGTGGGGATCACCGGCCAGTCGTGACCCGCCACGATCCGGCGGGTCAGCTCGTCGTCGAACGAGACCAGCCCCGAGACCGACTCGGCGGTGACCTCGAGCGCCGTACCGTCGCGGCCCGCGCGGTCCTGCGCCTGCCGGCCCACCGCCTCGACGAGGTCGGCCAGCGACTCCTCGGACGCGGCCCGGGCGTCGAGCCAGCCGGTGACGTGGGAGGGCACGGCGTTGGTGCCGTTGGGCTCGACCGCGACCCGGCCGAAGGTGGCGCGGGCGCCGACGAGCCGGGCCTGCTTGCTCGCCGCCAGCGCGGTCATCGCGTAGGTGAGCATCGGGTCGTGCCGGTCCTCCATCCGCGTCGTCCCGGCGTGGTTGGCCTCGCCGGCGAAGTCGAAGCGGTAGCGCCCGTGCGGCCAGATCCCGCTCGCCGCACCGACGGCCACGTCGCGGTCGACCAGGTCGCGGCCCTGCTCGACGTGGAGCTCCACGAAGCAGCCGACGCCGTCGAGCAGCGTGGACCCGGGCGGAGCCGTCCACCACGTCGCCGAGGGCGACGCCGTCACGGTCGCGCAGCACCCGCGCCTGCTCCCACGCGAGGGCGCCCGTGGCCAGCCGCGAGCCGAGGCAGGCCAGCCCGAACCGCGAGCCCTCCTCCTCGACGAAGACCCCGACCGCGAGCGGACGGGACGGGACGACGCCGCGCTCGCGCAGCAGGTCGACCGCGGCCAACGACGAGACCACGCCGAGCGGCCCGTCGTACGCCCCGCCGTCGAGGACGCTGTCGAGGTGGGAGCCGGTCAGCACGGCGGGGCCGGCGCCGCCGTCCCACCAGGCGACGGTGTTGCCGAGGTCGTCGCTCTCCAGCCGCAGTCCGCGGGCGGTCGCCTCACCGGCGAACCAGTCGCGCAGCTCGCCCTCGACGCTGGTCCACGGCTGCCGGAAGTAGCCGCCCGAGGAGGACGACCGCCCCAGCGGGGCCAGGTCGGCCCACATCTCCTCGAAGCGCATGCCCCCAGTCCACCCCTGCGCCGGTCCCGCGGCAAGCAGCGCACCGGCCAGCCTGTCTCGGATGCGAGACGTGCGAGGGTGGTCGGATGGAGTTCCAGCAGGTCGTGGACCGCCGCCGGATGATCCGCAGCTACGCCGACCGCCCCGTCGACCCCGGGGCGGTGCAACGGGCGCTGCGCAACGCCACCCGGGCGCCCAGCGCCGGGTTCAGCCAGGGCTGGGCGTTCGTGCTGCTCGACGAGCCGGGCGACGTACGCCGCTACTGGGAGGCGACCACCGACCCCGCCCAGCTCGCGGAGCCCGACAGCTGGCTCCGCGGCATGCTGCGCGCGCCGGTCGTGGTGATCCCCTGCTCCAGCAAGGCCGCCTACCTCGACCGGTACGCCGAGCCCGACAAGGGCTGGACCGATCGCGACGAGACCCGCTGGCCGATGCCGTTCTGGCACATGGACACCGCGATGGCGAGCCTGCTGATCCTCCAGACCGTCGTCGACGAGGGCCTCGGCGGACTCTTCTTCGGCATCCCGCCGGAGCGTCAGGCCACGGTCCGCGACGCCTTCGCGATCCCCGACAGCCACGACCCCATCGGGGCGATCACGATCGGCCACCTCGCCGACGACAGCGGCGCCCCGGGCTCGCCGTCCCGCCGCCCGCGGGTGCCCCTGGACGGGTTGGTGCACCGCGGTCGCTGGGCGCAGTAGCTCCAGCGCAGTAGTTCCAGCGCCGCCGCGACCGGCCGATTCCCACATACCCCCGGTTTGCGCTGTTCCGCCGATCGGAGGCACGGTGGAGGCATGGCCATCACCACCGAGAAGCCAACCGACTCCCCGTCCGGACCCCCCGAGAAGCCGCGCAAGCGACGCCACCCCGCGCTCGACCTCCCCTTCCGGGACCACGGCACCAGCGACCTCCCCGTCGACAAGATCGTCTTCGGCATCACCGCTGCGATCGCCATCGGCTTCCTGTTGTGGGGCTTCCTGAGCACGGCCTCCCTCTCGTCGGCGTCGGGCTCCGCGCTCGAGCTGACGATGACCGGGCTCGACTGGTTCTTCGTCCTGATCGCCTCGGGCTTCGTGGTGTTCTCGCTGTGGCTGGCGATGGGCAAGTTCGGCACCATCCCGCTGGGCCGCGACGACGAGGAGCCCGAGTTCCGGACCTCGTCCTGGATCGCGATGATGTTCTCGGCCGGCATGGGCATCGGCCTGATGTTCTACGGCGTCAACGAGCCGCTCACCTTCTTCGCCGACGGCGGCGACCTCGCCGTCCCCGGGAGCGACGGACAGAGCCAGGCGCAGCTCGCCGAGACCGCGATGGCGCAGACCCTGTTCCACTGGACGTTCCACCCGTGGGCGATCTACGCCGTGGTCGGTCTCGCGATCGCCTACGGCACCTACCGCAAGGGCCGCCGGCAGCTGATCAGCGCGGCGTTCATCCCGCTGCTCGGGAAGCGCGCGGAGGGCGGCGCCGGCAAGGTCATCGACATCCTCGCCATCTTCGCCACGCTCTTCGGCTCCGCGGCCTCCCTCGGCCTCGGCGCGCTGCAGATCCGCAGCGGCATGCAGATCGTCGGGGGGATCGGCACCGCCGGCAACGCCCTGCTGATCGGCATCATCGCCGTGCTGACCGTGGCCTTCGTGCTCTCCGCCGTGTCCGGCGTCGCCAAGGGCATCCAGTGGCTGTCGAACTTCAACATGGTGCTGGCCATCGCGCTGGCGCTCTTCGTGTTCGTCGTCGGCCCGACCATGTTCGTGCTCGACATCCTCCCGTCGGCGGTCGCGGCGTACTTCGGCGACCTGCCCGAGATGGCCGGCCGCACCAACGCCCAGGGCGAGTCCGTGGCGACCTGGCTGTCGTACTACACGGTCTTCTACTGGGCCTGGTGGATCTCCTGGACGCCCTTCGTCGGGATGTTCATCGCCCGCATCTCGCGCGGTCGCACCATCCGCCAGTTCGTCACCGGCGTGCTGCTGGTGCCGAGCCTGGTGAGCCTGGTCTGGTTCGCCATCTTCGGCGGGTCCGCGATCAAGCTGCAGATGGACGGCGTGGACATCTACGGCGCCGGCGGCGTCGAGGCGCAGCTGTTCACGATGCTCGACAGCTTCCCGTGGGCCACGTTCACCAGCATCGTGGTGATGCTCCTGGTCGCCGTGTTCTTCGTGTCCGGCGCGGACGCCGCGTCCCTGGTCATGGGCACCCTGTCGCAGAACGGCGCCCTGGAGCCGCGGCGTGCCGTGGTCATCTTCTGGGGTGTCGCCACCGGTGGCGTCGCCGCGGTGATGCTGCTGGTCGGCGGCAAGAGCGGGCTCGACGGGCTGAAGACGATCACGATCGTCTCCGCCGTGCCGTTCGCCGTCGTCATGGTCGGCCTGTGCGCGGCGCTCTGGAAGGACCTCGCGAACGACCCGCTGGTCGTGCGCGCGACGTACGCGAAGGCGGCCGTCGAGGACGCCGTGGTCGCCGGTGTCACCGAGCACGGTGACGACTTCCGGCTCGCCGTCGAGCAGGACACCCCCGGTGCCGGCGACGCCGTCGTCGAGGAGGACCAGGGCTCGCGGGCCACTAAACGGGCCACGTAAACTCGGCGGGGATGGACGAGGACGAGGCCCGCGAGACCGTCCGGGGCGTCGAGTCGAGGGATCGGCGCACCGGTGCCGGCGCTGCCGCTGCCCGGATCCGGCAGCAGCACACGTGGGTCGACCTCCAGGTGCGCAAGGCGATGGACCGCGGCGACTTCGACGACCTCCCCGGCGCGGGGAAGCCGATCCGCGACCTCGGCACGCAGCACGACCCGGACTGGTGGCTGAAGCGGCTGATCGAGCGGGAGCGGATCACCGGCGTGCTGCCGGCCGCGCTCCAGCTGCGCAAGGACGACGCCGAGCTGGACGAGCTGCTCGACCGTCTGGGCACCGAGGCAGGGGTACGCCGCGAGGTCGACGACTTCAACGCGCGGGTGGTCTCGGCCCGACGTCAGCTCGAGGGCGGACCGCCGGTCATCACCCCGACCCGCGACGTCGAGGAGACCGTGGCCGCGTGGCGCGAGCGCCGGTCGCGGCGTACGGCTCCACCTGCGGTGGTCCGCGACCAGCCGCGCCGGCCGTGGTGGCGACGTGGAATGCGTCATACCGGACCCGGGTGACTTCTCGGTAGGTTCCGGGCCATGCGCCCAGCCAAGGACTTCTTCCGGCCGCTCGCGGTCGGTGCCCCCGCTCCCCTGCACGAGGTGCCCGCGCGGCCCAGCCGTGCCATCCACTTCTTCGACCCCAGCAACGAGAAGATGGCCTCGAAGATCCCGGACATGGTCGGCACCGTCGACGTGCTCCTCGGCAACCTCGAGGACGCCGTCAAGGCAGACCACAAGGAGGCGGCCCGCGCCGGGCTGGTGCGGATCGCCCAGGCGACAGACTTCGGCCCCACCCAGCTCTGGACCCGGGTCAACGCCCTGGACAGTCCGTGGGGCCTGGACGACCTGACCACGCTGGTCGCCGAGATCGGCGACAAGCTCGACGTGATCATGGTGCCGAAGGTGCAGGGCGCCGAGGACATCCACTACGTCGACCGGTTGCTCGCCCAGCTCGAGGCGAAGGCCGGGCTGGAGCGGCCGATCCTGGTCCACGCGATCCTCGAGACCGCGCGCGGTGTCGCCAACGTCGAGGAGATCTGCGGGGCGTCGCCGCGGATGCAGGGCCTCTCGCTCGGCCCGGCCGACCTCGCGGCCGACCGCCGGATGAAGACCACCCGCGTCGGTGGCGGTCACCCCGGCTACCTCGTCCGGCAGGATCCCGACCCCCAGCAGCCCGCGATGCAGCGGCAGACGTTCCAACAGGACCTCTGGCACTACACGATCGCCCGGATGGTCGATGCGTGTGCGATGCACGGCATCTACCCCTACTACGGGCCGTTCGGCGACATCTCCGACGAGGTCGCGTGCGAGGACCAGTTCCGCAACGCGTTCCTGCTCGGCTGCGTCGGCACGTGGAGCCTGCACCCCCGGCAGATCGCGATCGCGAACCGCGTGTTCTCCCCGAGCGTCGAGGACATCGCGCACGCCCGCCGGGTGGTCGCCGCGATGGGCGACGGCACCGGGGCGGTGATGCTCGACGGGAAGATGGAGGACGACGCCTCGCTGAAGCAGTGCCTGGTCATGGTCGAGCTCGCCGAGCAGCTGGCGGCGGTCGACCCCGAGCTCAAGGCGGCGTACGAGGCGATCGACGGTGAGTGACTTCCGCCCGCGCCGCAGCGTCCTGTACATGCCCTCGTCCAACGCCCGCGCGCTGGAGAAGGCGAAGACGATCCCGTGCGACGGGTTGATCCTCGACCTCGAGGACGCCGTCGCCCCGGACGACAAGGCCGCTGCCCGGGAGGCGGCCTGCGCGGCCGCCGCGTCCGGTGAGTACGGCGAGCGCGAGCTCACGATCCGGGTCAACGGCGCCGACACCGAGTGGCACGACGCCGACCTCGCCGCCGCCTGCGCAGCCGGGCCGGACGCGATCGTCGTCCCGAAGGTCGACAGCGCGGAGGCCGTGCTCACCCTGGTCGACGCGATGGCCCGGCACGGCGCCCCGGACCACACCACGCTCTGGGCGATGGTCGAGACCCCCCGCGCGATGCTCCACGCCGAGGAGATCGCGTCCGCGTCCGAGCGGCTCTCGGTGCTGGTGATGGGCACCAACGACCTCGTCAAGGAGCTGTACGCCGAGCACGTGCCCGGCCGCGCCCCCGTCCTGACCGGCCTCTCGCTGGCCCTGCTCGCCGCCCGCGCCACCGGGAAGGCGATCGTCGACGGCGTCTACAACGACGTGAAGGACGCGGACGGCTTCCTCGCCGAGTGCCGGCAGGGCCGCGAGATGGGCTTCGACGGCAAGACCCTCATCCACCCCGGCCAGGTCGCCGGCGCCAACGCGGCCTTCGCCCCGTCCGACCAGGCGGTCGAGGACGCGCGGGGCATCGTCGATGCCTGGGAGAGCCGCACCTCCGGTGTCGTCACCTACCGCGGCCGGATGATCGAGAACCTCCACGTCGAGTCCGCCCAGCGCACCCTCACCGTCCACGACGCCATCCGCTCCCGCGAGACCTGAGCGTTGAGTTGCCAGTCGCGCCGGTCGAGTTTCCAGGCGGGCTGGAAACTCAAGCGGCGCGGCTGGCAACTCAACGTCTAGGGCGAGAGCCTCGAGCCGAGCAGCCTGACGACGACGTCGCCGTCCGCCTCGACCTGACCGCCGCGGTTCCACAACCGCAGCCAGAGCTGCTCGGCGGTCCCGGTCACCACGTGCTCGGAGGTGGCGTCGAGGTCCAGCCGCGGGTGGGTGCCGGGGTCGGGGCGGAGCGTCCACCCGTCGCCGGTGTCGGTCGCGTGGAACGACACCGGCTCCGCGAGGTCGGCCTCGTGGCCGCGCGCGTGCAGCCGCGGGAGGAACACCTCGAACGTCTCGGTCACGCCGTCGGCACACGTGGCCGGGTCGAGCTCGGTCGCCCGGCCGTGGGCCTGGTCGAGGTCGACGAGGTGCATCAGGATCTCGTGCACCTGACGGCGCCGCCAGAAACCGGCCGTCTCGTGCACTCGCGCGAAGTTCCAGCACGGAGCGGCCGGGTCGCTCGCCGCCAGCACCCCGATCAGGTGGGTGGCCCGGGCGGCGTACCACGCATCGAGGTCGACGACCCCCGGACGCTGCTCAGGCTCCTCGACCCGGCCACCGGACGCCACGATCGCCGCTGCCCAGGTGTGGATGTTGCCGAGGTGGGCGACCAGGTCGAGCACCGTCCACCCGGGGCAGGCCGGGACGGCGGCATCCGGATCGGCGCCGGCGAGGCCGGTGGCGAAGCGCTCGGCCGCGGTGGCGACCTCGTCGACGGTCCAGTCGGAGCGGGTCATGCGCCCATCCTGCCCGGCGTGCGACGGTGTCGCGGTGTCGGACCGATCGGGATCCTCGACCGCGGCCTCAGAGCGGACTGAGCCTCACTCGTCGTCGGTGCCGGTACGACGCCGCAGCTGGTCGTCGAGCCAGCCCTTCGCGCTGCCGACCCAGCCGGCCACGTCGTGCATCAGCCGACCGAGCACGTCCTGGGAGTCGCGGAACGCCTCGGAGTAGGACCGGGCAGCCTCCTGCGCCGCCTGGCTGACCGGCGCCGTGGCGTCGGTGTCGCGATGGGGGTAGTCGCCGCCGAGGATCCGGGTGTAGTCGCCCGCGTCGACCCAGCGCCGCAGCTCGGTCGCCCGCGACACCGGGAACGGATGGGTGCGCTGCTCGATCAGCAGCAGCTTGAGCACGGCGTCGCGGACGTCCTGGGCGTCGTCGTACTCCTGGCCCTGCGCGAAGAACGAGGTCTGGTCGAGCTCGTCGAGGTCGCCGCCGGACGCCAGTCGCATGTGGGTGCGGAACGCGGCCGCGGGGTCCTGGGTCGCGAGCAGCCCGGCACGGTCGGCCGACAGCTCGGACTTGCGCACCCACTCCATCAGCGCGCCGGTGATCACCCGGAAGCCGAGGCCGCCGATCGGGATGCTGGAGAGCACGCCGGTGAGGCTGAGCAGGCGCATGAGCAGGGTGCGGTAGAGCGCGTGGCCCGACAGCGCGTGGCCGAGCTCGTGACCGAGCACGAAGCGCAGCTCGTCCTCGTCGAGCAGGTCGACCAACCCGGAGTCGAGCACGATGATCGGCCGGTCGAGGCCGATCGTCATCGCGTTGAAGCCGGGGTTCGCCTGCACGAACAGCTCGGGCAGCTCGGGGGCGTCGAGGACGGCGCCGACCTCGGCCAGGGACCGGTGCAGCGCGGCGAACTGGCGGTCGTCCACGCGCACCGCCGAGCCGAGGTAGAGCAGCCGCACGGCCCGCTCGTTGATCAGCCCCGACATCGCCTTGAGCAGCTTGTCGAAGCCCTTGAGCCGTCGCAGGGCGACCAGCGCCCCACGATCCGCGGGGTGCTCCCACGCGCGCGAGCTGATGTCGGTCAAGGTCACGCGCGGACGCGTCGGTCGCTTCTCCCCCATACGCGCATTCATACCCCACCGCGCTGTCACGTGCTCACGATCCGGGGAGCCGACCAGTCGGAGTTGTCGACCACGACGTCGGCGGAGCCGGCCGGGTCGCAGGTCTCGCGATAGATCCGCTGCGCCCCGAGGTAGCGCTGCTGGACGGGGTCGGCGACGTCGTCGACCCCGCCGTCGCGACGGGCCATCCGGTGCACCCGCTCCGCATCGGGCACCTCCAGCCACACCACGAGGTCCCACACGTCGGCCAGCTCGGGCCGCTGCAGGAAGATGCCGTCGACCACGAGCACCGCGTCGTCGGTCCTGGCCCGCCACGGGTCGACGAGGTCGCGCCGTACGGCGGCCAGGTCGGTCGTCCGCTCCCAGACCGTCCGGGGTGTCCGGCCGAGGGCGTGCCGGTGGGCGGCGGGGTGCAGGAAGTCGTCGATGCCACCGCGACCGACCGTGCGCCCGGCGGCGGCCAGCGTTTCGCCGAGCGCGTCGGCGAAGCGGGTCTTGCCCGCCCCGTCGGCCCCGTCGACGGCCACCAGCACCGGTCGGTCGAGGACCGGCACCCGGTCCGCGACCTGCTCCAGGAGCGGCGTCACGGCCGCCAGGCGGGATCCCGGCCGATGAAGCCGATCAGTCGCGACTGCGGGTCGGCGTCGTCGGGCACGGGCACCCGGGGTCCGTACTGCCCGCTCGAGCGGAGGAGGTCGTCGTAGGGCTCCATCCCCTCGACCATCACCGCGCAGCGTGCCGGGTCGAGGGTGGCGTCCTGGCCGGTCGAGACGGCGAGGTCCCAGGTGTGCAGGAAGACGTCGGAGGTGAAGAACTGGGAGACGGCTCGGGGCAGCGGCATGTCGCCGATGTGCGGGTTGGAGAAGCTCCGCCCGGCGGTCGCCGGGTCGTCCAGCAGCTCCTGCACCGAGCCGGCGAACGACTCCCACGCCACCACCGGGTCGGCGTCGACGGACGGGACCGGGGGCAGGGTGACGTCGGATCCGCCGGCCACGAAGGCGGGGAACCACTCGACGAGGTGGCGGACGACGTCGCGCGCCACCCAGCCCTCGACCGGCGTCGGGTCGTCCCAGCGGTCGGCCGGCACTGCCCGCACGACCTCGCCGAACCGGCCGCCGATCTCGCGGAAGTCCTCGGCAGGCGTGGGGCCGCTCATGACTGCCCCCTCGCAGGCTCCGGGGCCGCAGCCTCCGACATCGGGATCCGGACGTCGCGCTCGGCGGCGACCTCCGCGGCCCGGTCGTAGCCGGCGTCGACGTGTCGGATGACTCCCATGCCCGGGTCGTTGGTCAGCACGCGTTCGATCTTCTCAGCCGCGAGCGCGGTGCCGTCGGCGACACACACCTGCCCGGCGTGGAGCGAGCGGCCCATGCCGACCCCGCCGCCGTGGTGGAACGACACCCACGACGCCCCCGACGCGGTGTTGACCAGCGCGTTGAGGATCGCCCAGTCGGCGATCGCGTCGGAGCCGTCGAGCATCGACTCGGTCTCGCGGTACGGCGAGGCGACCGACCCGCAGTCGAGGTGGTCGCGGCCGATGACGACCGGGGCCTTCAGCTCGCCACTGGCCACCATCTCGTTGAACTTCAGCCCGGCGAGGTGGCGCTCGCCGTACCCGAGCCAGCAGATCCGCGCCGGCAGGCCCTGGAAGGCGACTCGCTCGCCGGCCATCGTGATCCACTTGTGGAGCCGCTCGTTGTCGGGGAACAGCTCGAGGATGGCGCGGTCGGTGGCCGCGATGTCGGCGGGGTCGCCCGAGAGCGCCGCCCAGCGGAACGGGCCCTTCCCCTCGCAGAACAGCGGGCGGATGTACGCCGGCACGAAGCCGGGGAACTCGAAGGCCCGGTCGTAGCCGCCCTTGCGGGCCTCGTCGCGGATCGAGTTGCCGTAGTCGAAGACCTCGGCGCCCTTGTCCTGGAACTCGACCATCGCGCGGACGTGGATGGCCATCGCCGACTGGGCGGCCTTGGTGAACCCGGCCGGGTCCGCCTCCCGCTGGGCCTGCCACTCCTCGAACGGGACCCCGACCGGCAGGTAGAACAGCGGGTCGTGGGCCGAGGTCTGGTCGGTGACCACGTCGATCGGAGCGTCGGCCTCGAGCAGCGCCGGCAGCAGCTCGGCGGCGTTGCCGCGGACGCCGATGGACAGCGGGCGCCGCTCGTCGCGGGCCGCGACCGCGAGCTCCAGGGCGTGGTCGAGGGAGTCGGCCTTCACGTCGAGGAAGCGGTGCTCGATCCGTCGGTCGATCCGGGCCTCGTCGCACTCGATGCAGATCGCGACGCCGTCGTTCATCGTCACCGCGAGGGGCTGCGCGCCGCCCATGCCGCCGAGGCCGGCGGTCAGGGTGATGGTGCCGGCCAGGGTGCCGCCGAACCTCTTGTCGGCGACCGCAGCGAAGGTCTCGAACGTGCCCTGGAGGATGCCCTGGGTGCCGATGTAGATCCAGGAGCCGGCGGTCATCTGGCCGTACATCGTCAGCCCGAGGTCCTCGAGCCGCCGGAACTCCTCCCAGTTGGCCCAGTCGCCGACCAGGTTGGAGTTCGCGATCAGCACCCGGGGCGCCCACGTGCTGGTCCGCATCACGCCGACCGGCTTGCCGGACTGCACGAGCATCGTCTCGTCGTCGCCGAGCGTCCGCAGCGTGCGCACCAGGGCGTCGTAGGCCTCCCAGCTCCGGGCGGCCTTGCCGGTGCCGCCGTACACGACGAGGTCCGCAGGGTTCTCGGCGTTCGCGGGGTCGAGGTTGTTCATCAGCATCCGCAGCGGAGCCTCGGTCTGCCAGGAGCGGCAGGAGAGCTCGGGGCCGGTCGGTGCGTGGATCGGCAGCCGGGGGTTGGACGCGTCGTTCACTGGAGTTCTCCGATCACGGACTCGGCGGCCGCGAGGACGGCGCCGGACTGGACGAGCGAGACGGCGGTCTCGATCTCGGGCGAGAGGTGGCGGTCGGGGCCGGGGCCCTGGACACCGGAGGAGCGCAGCAGGGCGACGACCGCGGCGGTCGCGGGCGAGGGCTCGAGCGGTGCGCGCAGGTCGAGCGCGCGGGCGGCGGTCAGCACCTCGACGGCGACGACCCGGGAGAGGCCGTCGACGGAGCGGCGGAGCTTGCGTGCCGCCGACCACCCCATCGAGACGTGGTCCTCCTGCATGGCGCTGGACGGGATCGAGTCGACCGAGGCGGGCACCGCGAGCCGCTTGAGCTCCGACACGACCGCGGCCTGGGTGTACTGCGCGATCATCAGGCCGCTGTCCACGCCGGGGTCGTCGGCCAGGAAGGGCGGCAGCCCGTGGCTGCGGGACTTGTCCAGGAAGCGGTCGGTACGACGCTCGCTGATCGAGGCGACGTCGGCGGCGACGATCGCGAGGAAGTCGAGCACGTAGCCGACCGGCGCCCCGTGGAAGTTGCCGTTGGACTCGACCCGGTCACCCACGACGACCGGGTTGTCGACGGCACTGGCCAGCTCGCGACCGGCGACGAGGAGGGCGTGGTCGACGGTGTCCCGGGCGGCGCCGTGGACCTGGGGCGAGCAGCGCAGCGAGTAGGCGTCCTGGACGCGGTTGCAGTCCGGACCACGGTGGGACGCGACGACACCGGAGTCGGCGAGCAGGCGGGTGAGGTTGGCGGCCGACACGGCCTGCCCCGGGTGCGGCCGGATCGCCTGGAGCTCGGCGGCGAAGACCCGGTCGGTGCCGAGCTGGCCCTCGACCGACATCGCCGCCGCGATGTCGGCGGTGCGCAGGAGCAGCTGGAGGTCGGTGATCGCCAGGGCGAGCATCCCGAGCATGCCGTCGGTGCCGTTGATGAGGGCCAGGCCCTCCTTCTCGGCGAGCTCGACGGGGACCAGCCCGGCCGCCGCGAGCGCGTCGGCGGACGGGAGCAGCGCGCCGGTGGCGTCCCGCGCCTCGCCCTCGCCCATCAGTGTCAGCGCACAGTGCGAGAGGGGCGCCAGGTCGCCGGAGCAGCCGAGCGAGCCGTACTCCCGGACGACCGGGGTGATCCCGTGGGTGAGCAGGCCGGCGAGCAGCTGCGCGGTCTCGAGCCGGATCCCGGTGTGGCCGGTCGCCAGGGTCGAGAGCCGCAGCAGCATCAGTCCGCGGACCACCTCCCGCTCGACCTCGGGACCGGATCCCGCGGCGTGCGACCGGACCAGCGACCGCTGCAGCTGGGCCCGGCTGGCCGGCGGGATGTGGCGGGTGGCGAGCGCGCCGAACCCGGTCGAGATGCCGTACGCCGGGGTGGGTGCCTCGGCCAGCGCCTCGACCACGGACCGGGCGCGGAGGATCGCGGCCCCGGCGTCCTCGGACAGGGAGACGGTGGCTCCGCCGCGGGCGACGGCGACGACCTCGGCGACGGTCACGGGTCCGGTACCGATGGTCACGTGCGGGGTGCTCATGCGGTCCATGGAACCTCTCCGCGGACGTCCTCCGCCAGTGCGCGGCCGGGGCCTCAGTCTCAGATACGAGACGAACCCTCCGGGGTTCGCGCTCCTCGCCACGCTCCCCGGGGAGCGGTCTGGACCGTGACCGGGGCACCGGGCACCGTCGCGGGATCTGGGCCTAGGCTCACCAGATGAGTCAGGTTCCCGCGGCGACCCGGTGCCTCCGGGTGCTGACGTTCCTGGCGAGCCAGTCCGAGCCGGTCCCCCTGGACCGGATCCGGCGGGCCTGCGACCTGCCCCGCAGCACGGCCTACCACCTGCTGCAGGCGATGGTCGAGGAAGGCTTCGTCGAGCACCTGGAGGAGGAACACCGGTTCGGGCTCGGCGTGGCGGCCTTCGAGGTCGGCAGCGGCTACTCCCGCCAGGGACAGCTGCAGCGCCTGGCCCGCCGGGCGCTCACCTCCGTGGTCGACCAGACTCGGCAGAGCGCGCACTTCGCGGTGCTCCACGGACGGGACGTCCTCTACGTCGTCGAGGAACGGGCACCGGGCCGGCCGAGCCTGGTGACCGACGTCGGCGTGAGGCTCCCGGCCCACCTCACCGCCAGCGGACGCGCGATCCTGGCCGGCCTCCCGCCGGCCCAGGTTCGGGCGCTGTACCCCGACCGCTCGGCGTTCGTCGAGCGGCACGGGGCCGGACCCGGGTCACCCAGCGAGCTGCGTGCCCTGCTGTCGGAGACCCGGCAGCGGGGCCATGCGGTCGAGGACGGTGAGGTGACGCCGGGGTTCGCCAGCGTCGCCGCGACGGTGCGCGACCACTCCGGCCACCCGGTCGGTGCGGTCGCGATCACCTACGAGGACCACCTCCCCCGCACCGGTCAGCTGGTCGACGCGGTGCTGCACACGGCCCGCACCCTGACCCAGCGGCTGGGCGGGCGAGTGACCTCCTTGGTGGCGGCTCGTTGAGGGGGTGACCACCCGCACCGAGGAGCCGCCGTGAGCCCGTCGTCCCGCCCCCTCCGCCACCTCGTCGTGCCCGCCGCGGTGGCCGCCCTGGTCGTCGGGGGCGCGCTGTCCCGGGCGGCCGGCGGCGTCGACCGCGGCGGCGACCTCGTCGGTGGGTACGACGCCCGGGTGGCCGCGGCCACCGCCCGCGCCGCCGACGTGGCGGCCGAGGCGGCACCGCACGACCACAGCGACCCGTCGACGAAGAACGCGCTGTCGCGGGCGGGCGAGACCACCCAGCAGGCGCAGGACCCGACCTCGGCCGCGGAGAAGATCACCAACGCGACCGCCGTCGCCGCCGCCCGCACCGCGGAACCGCCGACCCTCACCACCCGCCCCGCCGCCATGCCGCGCGCCGAGCACCCGCCGACCCGCTACGCCATGGCGAACGGTTGCTACACGATGACCCGGGGCGGCGAGCCGCTCTACTTCAAGCCGACCGCGCTGGGCCGCTACCTCCTCTACGACGCCGACCGGCGGTTCGTCACCTCCGGTGGCGAGAAGGCCGCGGAGCCCGGCGCCGGCACGATCTGGACCGCCCGGCTCGACGGCCGCCGGATGACGTTCTCCCGTGGCGAGGAGCGGCTCGCCTTCGAGGGCGCCACCAGCTTCGTGCTGACCAGGACCGACGGCTGCGCCGCCTACCCCGAGTCGCAGATCAACATCAGTGGCGACCCGTTCGCCGGCACCTCGCCGTACCAGGAGGTCCGCGGGTACGCCGACGCCCACACCCACGGCATGGCCTTCGAGTTCCTCGGCGGTGGCGCCCACTGCGGCAAGCCGTGGGACCGGTTCGGTGCGCCGTACGCGCTGGTCGACTGCCCCGACCACATGACCGGCACCAACCCGCTGGAGGCCGTGCTCTCCGAGCAGCCCACCCACGACCCGGTCGGCTGGCCGACGTTCAAGGACTGGCCCGCGCCCGAGTCGCTGACCCACGAGGGCACCTACTACCGCTGGATGGAGCGCTCCTGGCGCGGCGGCCAGCGGCTGTTCGTCAACCTGCTCGTCGAGAACAACCAGCTCTGCCAGCTCTACCCGTTCGGCCCCGGCGGCGGTCCGGAGAAGAACTCCTGCGACGACATGGACTCGATCCGCCTGCAGGCCAAGCGGATGTACCAGTTCCAGGACTACGTCGACGCGCAGTGGGGCGGCCCCGGACGGGGCTGGTACCGGATCGTGAAGAACCCGTGGGAGGCCCGCCACGTCATCAACGACGGCAAGATGGCGGTCGTCATGGGCATCGAGACCAGCGTGCCCTTCGGCTGCACCTTCAAGGCCGTCCTCGGCGAGGACGTCCCGGCCGCCGACTGCACCACGGAGTCGATCGACCAGCAGCTCACCGAGGTCCGCAAGCTCGGCGTGCGCCAGATGGAGCTCGTCAACAAGTTCGACAACGCCCTGTCCGGCGTGGCCGGCGACGAGGGAACGACCGGCGCGATCGTCAACAACGCCAACTTCCTCGAGACCAAGTCCTACTGGGACATGGAGCACTGCGAACCCGCCGACCCGGCTGCGCACGACAAGAACCAGCTCGCCGCTCCGGAGATCAGCGCCGAGCAGCAGGACGCGCTCTTCGGCGCGATCGGCCAGGCCTACGGGCTCACCGGCGCGCTGCCGCTCTACCCGCGACCCGACCACTGCAACAGCCGCGGCCTCACCGACCTCGGCGCCCACCTGGTGCAGCGGCTCGTGCAGACCAACATGCTGGTCGACCCCGACCACATGAGCGTCAAGGCCCGGGACACCCTCCTCGACCTGGTCGAGGACCGCCGCTACCCCGGCGTCATCTCCAGCCACTCGTGGTCCACGCCCGACGCCTACCCGCGGATCTACGACCTCGGCGGCTTCATCGCGCCGTACGCCGGCGACTCGACCGGCTTCGTGGAGAAGTGGCGCCGCCACCTCGAGTGGGCCAACCCGAAGTACTACTTCGGCCTCGGCTACGGCGCCGACATGAACGGGCTCGGCGCGCAGGGCGACCCGCGCGGCGCGGACGTCCCCAACCCGGTCACCTACCCCTTCCGCGGGCTCGGCGGGGTCACCGTGCACCAGCAGCACGCCGGCCAGCGGGTCTACGACATCAACACCGACGGCGTCGCGCAGTACGGCCTCTACCCCGACTGGATCCAGGACCTCCGGATGGTGGCGGACGCCGGGCAGGGCGACGGCGACGCGATCGTCGAGGACATGGCGCGCGGCGCGGAGGCCTACCTCCAGACCTGGGAGCGGGCGCAGGGCATCGCGCCCGACCCGTGCCGCAACCCGGGGCTGCAGGTCTCGGCGCAGCGGTTCGAGCGCCTGCTGCCCCCGGGCCTGTCGACCCGGTGCGGTCCTCGAGCGGGTCGGCCAGCCGTTCCAGCGTCGCGGGCTCACCTACACCTACTGCGCCTCGTCGCCGTCGGGTGAGGTGCGGATGGCCGTCGACCTGACGCCGGCCGGCCGGGTCTCCGGCGTACGCCGGGCGGGCTGAGCGCTACTCGACGTCACCGCTGTACTTGCCGGGCGAGCCGATCGACACCGGCTCCTGCTCGCGGGCCTCACGGAGGCGCATCGCCGCGAGCCTGGCGAGCTCGTCGAGGGTCGCCAGCGGGTCGTCGGGCACCCCGAGCTCGGGGTTCACCTGCTCGACGACGACCACGAGGAGGTCGTCGAACCGCGCCCGCTTGACGACGAGGAACATGCTGACCGGCAGGAACACCACCTCCCGCTCCTCGGGGTGCTGGGAGAAGTGCTCGATCGCCCGGCCGGTCCGACCGACGATCACGTACAGCCCGTGCGAGGTGAAGTTCTCGGTCGCCACGCGGACGTCGCGCGAGGAGGCGGTGAGGAGCTCGGTGACCACCACCTGGCCCTCGTGCCGGCCGAAGGTGGCCCCGGCCGGGATGCCGCGGTAGCTGACCCCGCGGTAGGGCGTGACCTTCTCCAGGGCACCGAGCAGGGTGCCGACCTTCTCCTCCACCGACGGCGCCGGTCCCGGGGCCTTCGGCGGAGCCAGTCGCCGCTCCCGGACGTGGATCGCCGACAGCTCGGACGCCGGCACCCAGCGGTGGTAACCCTGGTCGCGGTCGCCGGTCATGCCCAGCTCGGCGGCCCGGTCGGCCGACCGGTCGTAGCGCACGAGGGCGGTGCCGTCGTCCCGACGGGCGTCGACGCTGACCGGCTCGCCCTGCCAGGTCGCGGTGACGCTGCGCGCCACGGCACCCCGGTCCGTCTCGACCTGCCCCGAGACGGCGTCCACGGGCGGGTCGGCGACCGGCCACCCCCGGGTCACCCAGGTGACGGACTCCCGGAGCCCGGTCACCTCGGGGCGCGGCACCTCGATCGACCACCCGGCGCGCTCGTCGCCGGTCCACTCGGGGCCTGCCGTGCGGCGGTCCCAGGTGTGGAGGCCGGCCGTCCGGGACGAGAGCGTGTCCACCCGGACCCGCCGCCCGCGCCACTCGCCGTACGTCGTCACCTGCTCGACCGGCCCCAGCTCGTGGAGTGACAGCTCCTGCTCGTCGTCGCCCCCGCGGCGGCGGAGGGTGAGCCGCTCGGCGGTGACGGGGCCGACCACGTCCCACAGCTCACCGTCGAGGGTCCGTGCGTAGCCGCCGGTGGGTCGCACGCCGTCGGGAGGGGGACCGGACACGCCACGAACGTATCCGCCGACCGCCGACCGCCGCGCGGTTACCGCTGGGTAGCCTTTCTCACACGTCCGGACGGCTGACCGGGGTGCCCGTGGCGCCGTAGTCTCGGCGCACGCGAGCGCCCGCATCAGTCGCCGGCGTCGTCGTACCACCGCGTCGTACCGCCTGCCTTGCGAGGAGACAGAAGTGACCTGGGTCCTGATCGTCGGTCTGATCATGCTCGCCGTGGCGCTGCCGGTGGTGGGACGGCGCGTGCTGTTCCTGTTCCGCCTGATCCGCAGCGGGCAGCCCGCTCCGGACCGGATCGAGGGCGTCACCGGACGCCTCGGTGCCGCGCTGCGCAACCAGCTCGTCGAGGTGTTCGGCCAGCGTCGGCTGCTGAAGTGGAGCATTCCCGGCGCCGCGCACGCGATGGTCTTCTGGGCCTTCCTGATCCTCGGCACGGTCTACCTCGAGGCGTTCGGCGTCATGCTCAGCCGCAACCCCGAGTGGGCGATCCCGCTGGTCGGCCACTGGGACCTGCTCGGCTTCGCCCAGGACTCGATCGCGATCCTCTGCCTGGTCGGCCTGTTCCTCTTCTGGCAGATCCGGCTCAAGAACACCCCCGCGAAGCTCGGCCGCGACTCCCGCTTCAAGGGCTCCCACCTCGGTGGCGCCTACCTCGTGCTGTTCATGATCTTCAACGTCATCTGGACGATGTTCTTCTTCCGTGGCGCGGCCGCGGCGCTCGACAACCTCCCCTACGGCATGGGCGCCTACGGCTCGCAGGCCGTGGGTGGGCTCCTCGACGGGCTGAGCCACGACACCCTCGAGGTGCTCGAGGGCGTCGGCCTGCTGCTCCACATCGGCGTCATGCTCGTGTTCCTCATCGAGGTCGTGCACTCCAAGCACCTCCACATCTTCCTGGCGCCGCTCAACGTGCTCTTCAAGCGTGAGGACGACGGCGTCGCGCTCGGCGCCGTCAAGCCGCTCACCGCGGCGGGCAGGCCGGTCACCCTCGACGACATCGAGGAGATGGACGAGGACACCACGCTCGGGATCGGCTCGATGGAGGACTTCTCCTGGAAGGGCCTGCTGGACATGGCGACCTGCACCGAGTGCGGCCGCTGCCAGAGCCAGTGCCCGGCCTGGAACACCGAGAAGCCGCTCAGCCCGAAGATGCTGATCATGAACCTGCGGGACCACGCCTTCCACATCGGGTCCTACCTCCAGGCAGACACGGCCACGCGCGAGAAGCTGCTCGAGGCCGACCCCGAGCTCAAGGCCGAGGTCGAGCGGGCGCTGGTCGGCGCGACCGAGGGTGATGCGTGGCAGCCCACCGGCGGCGGCATCATCGACCCGGACGTGCTGTGGTCCTGCGTGACCTGCGGCGCCTGCGTCGAGCAGTGCCCCGTCGACATCGAGCACGTCGACCACATCGTCGACATGCGCCGCTACCAGGTGCTGGTCGAGGCGAACTTCCCCGCCGAGCTCAACCAGCTGTTCAAGGGCATGGAGTCCAAGGGCAACCCCTGGAACCTCTCCCCCAACATGCGCATGGACTGGGCGCAGGGCCTCGACTTCGACGTCCCGGTCGTCGGCGAGGACCTCGAGTCGCTGGAGTCGGTCGACTGGCTGTTCTGGGTCGGCTGCGCCGGCGCCTACGAGGACCGCGCCAAGAAGACCACCCGCGCCGTGGCCGAGCTGCTCAACATCGCCGGCATCTCCTTCGGCGTACTCGGCAAGGGCGAGACGTGCACCGGCGACTCCGCCCGCCGCGCCGGCAACGAGTTCGTCTTCCAGGGCCTCGCCCAGCAGAACGTCGAGACGTTCAAGGAGTACCAGGTCAAGAAGGTCGTCTCGACCTGCGCCCACTGCTTCAACACCCTCAAGAACGAGTACCAGGAGTTCGGCATCGAGCTGGAGGTGGTCCACCACACCCAGCTGCTGAACCGCCTGGTCCGCGAGGGGAAGCTGACGCCGGTCAAGGACGGCGCGGGTGCGACCAAGCGGTCGATCACCTACCACGACCCCTGCTACATCGGTCGTCACAACAAGGTCTACGAGCCCCCGCGCGAGCTGCTGCAGGTGCTCCCGGGTGCCGAGTTCGTCGAGATGGAGCGCAACTCCGAGCGCTCCTTCTGCTGCGGTGCCGGCGGTGCGCGGATGTGGATGGAGGAGACCATCGGCGAGCGGATCAACCTGAACCGCACCACCGAGGCCGTGGGCACCGGCGCCGACCAGATCGCGGTCGGCTGCCCGTTCTGCCGGGTCATGCTCTCCGACGGCCTCACCGCCATGCAGGACTCCGGTGACGCCCGCGAGGAGGTCGAGGTCCTCGACGTCGCGCAGATGCTGCTGGCGTCGGTCAAGGGCGAGCCGGCCACCCGCCAGAAGAAGGTGGCCGCGTCCTCCGCGTCCGCGGCCTCCTCCTCCGGCGGAACCGACACCCTCGTCCGCGACGAGGAGACCGCCGCGGAGCCCGAGCCCGGCGACGCCACCCAGACCGAGGGCACCATCACCGAGACCGCCGACGCCGGCCCCGCCGCCAAGGCGTCCGGTGGGTCCTCGCTGTTCGACCTGGGCGACGACTCCTCCTCCGACCCGGAGCCCGAGACCGCCGCGGAGGAGAAGTCCGTCCCCGAGGAGGCCAGGGCGGCCGAGCCCGCGTCCTCCGGCGGCTCCCTCTTCGACCTCGGCGGCGACGAACCCGCGGAGAAGGAGAAGGCACCCGAGCCGGCCAAGCCCGCCTCCTCCGGCGGCTCCCTCTTCGACATCGAGACCCCCGCCGACGCCGCTTCGAGGACGACGCTTCGGAGGTTGAGGTGCGAGGAGCGCCAGCGACGAGCCTCGAAACCCCCGAAGCCCCGACCGCCGCCTCGACCGCCGAGATCCCCTCCGGCGGCTCCCTCTTCGACATCGAGACCCCCGCCGAGGACGCCGCTTCGAAGGACGACGCTTCGGAGGTTGAGGTGCGAGGAGCGCCAGCGACGAGCCTCGAAACCCCCGAAGCCCCGACCCCAGACCCGGCCGCAGCCCCGACCTCCGAGATCCCCTCCGGCGGCTCCCTCTTCGACATCGAGACCCCTGCCGAGCCCGAGGCCGCCGCGGCCCCCGCGGCCAAGGCCACGCCGGAGCCCGAGGCCTGCGACGGAGGCGCCGAGCCCGAGCCCGAGCCCGAGCCCGCAGCGGACTCCGCGCCTGCGACCTCGTCCTCGTCGGAGATCCCCCAGGGCGGTTCCCTCTTCGACATCGCCGCGCCCGAGCCGACCGCCTCCGCCCCGGAGCCGGAGCCCGAGGCCGAGGCGGAACCCGAGGCCGAAGCCGAAGCGGAGCCCGAGCCCGAGTCGGAGGCACCGAGCGCCGACAGCGGCAAGCCTGACCCGACGGCCCTGAGCGCGGCCGCCACCTCGGCCGCCTCACCCGACACGGAAGACACCGCCGAGGTCGAGGCCGAGCCCACGCCCGAGCCCGAGGTGGAGGCCGAGCCAGAGGCCGAGGCAGGCAGCGGAGGAGGACGAGCCGGAGGAGGACGAGCCGGAGGAGAAGCCGAAGCCGGCCGCCTCGGGCGAGGCCCACCAGCCCAAGACCGACGTCGACATCAACGAGTCGGGATCGCTCTTCGACCTCTGAGTGGCCTCACCGATTGGTCACGAACGACAGGCCGGACACCGCTCCAGCTGTCGTTGGTGACCAAACGGCGCCCCGGCGACCCACCCACCTGCCGTTGGTGACCAAACGGCGCCCCGGCGACCCACCCACCTGCCGTTGGTGACCAAACAGCGCCCCGGCGACCCACCCACCTGCCGTTGGTGACCAAACGGCGCCCCGGCGACCCACCCACCTGCCGTTGGTGACCAAACGGCGCCCCGGCGACCCACCCACCTGCCGTTGGTGACCAAATGACAGGCCTCAGTCGTACGCCGGATCGTGCGTGGCCACCTTGCGGGCGGCGGCGAGGTGGCCGCCGAGGTAGGCGCCGAGGCCGGAGACGGCGGCACCGGTGAGGGCGAGGCGGGCACCGGACGCGTGGTGGCCACGGGAACGGGCGAGCCAGGAGGCGGCGTAGGTGCCGACGGCGACGGCGTTGGTGACGGCGTGGACGAGGCCGACGCGCTGGTCGCGCGGGCCGGCCTGGGTCCACTCGGCCCAGCCGGACCACGCGGTGGGGCCGGCGGCGAGGAGGCCGGCGCCGACCAGCCGCTTCGCGGCGGCGGCGGACCCGGGGCCACCGGTGAGGTCGAGCACGGTGGCGGAGGTCCAGGTGCCGAGGACGACGTCGGTCAGCAGCGGGTGGAGGGCGTGCCCGAGCCAGTCACCGCGGAGGACCGAGCCCCGCACGCCGGTGCCGAAGGCGCTGCGTACGACCGGCTCCACCGCGGCCACGGCGCCGTCGAGGGCGGAGGCCTCCTCGAGCCGCAGCGTTGCCCGCACCAGCGGGTTGGTGGCCACCTCAGTGGCCCGGCCGGTCGAGGTCCTTGTCGACCGTGTCCGGCACCACGATCGGCTTGAGCCGCGCCCAGGCGAGGAAGCCGAGGCCGACGACGAGCAGGCCCAGGCCGGCCCAGAGGTTGGCGTTGATCCCCCCGGTCTTGTCGTCCTCCGGGTCGGCGAGCACGCCGGTGAGCGTGAGGATCACGCCGTACACCGTCAGCAGCAAGCCGATGATCGAGCGGACGTCGAACGCGCCGGCGGTCTTCTTCTCAGCCATGTCCAGCTCCTCAGAAAGCCACGTTCAAGATGATGACCATGACCAGCGCGACGCCGGCCAGGGGGACGGTACGCCGGTACCAGGGCGCCGACGCCTCGTCGGGGTCGGTGCGCATGTCGGTCGGGGTCTCGGAGTAGACGAGCCCGACCAGCTCCTCGGCCGGCTTCGGCGTGGTCATCGTCGAGACCACGACGCTCAGCACGATGTCGACGACGAAGGCGGTGGAGGCCGCCAGGAACGCCGCGCCCTGCCCGTCCACCGGGATCACGCCGAGGCTCAGCGAGCCGAACGCGTCCACGCTGAGGTAGGCGACGGCGACGGCGGACAGGGTGCCGGAGACGAGTCCGACCCAACCAGCGGTCGGCGTCATCCGGCGCCAGAACATACCGAGGATGAAGGTCGCGAACAGCGGGGCGTTGAAGAACCCGAACAGCGTCTGCAGGTAGGTCATGATGTTGGTGAACGACGCCGCGAAGGACGCCGTGCCGATCGCGATCAGCGTCGCCACCACGGTGGCGAACCGGCCGACCCTGACGTAGTAGCCGTCCTCACGGTCCTTGACGACGTAGTCCTGCCACAGGTCGAAGCTGAAGACGGTGTTGAACGCCGAGATGTTCGCGGCCATGCCGGCCATGAACGCGGCGAGCAGGCCGGTGATGGCGAGACCGAGCAGGCCGTTGGGCAGCACGTCGCGCATCAGGTAGAGCAGCGAGTCGTTGTAGGTGACCTCGGCACCGGTCGCGACGCCCTGGGGAGCCTCGCCGGCCTTGAGGTCGGCGATCTCGGTGACCAGGACCGCCGCGATCATGCCCGGGATGATCGTGATGAACGGGATGAACATCTTCGGGAACGCGCCGATGATCGGGGTACGCCGGGCGGCGCTGATCGAGTTGGTGGCCATCGCCCGCTGGACCTCGACGAAGTTGGTCGTCCAGTAGCCGAAGGACAGCACGAAGCCGAGCCCGAAGACGATGCCGATCACCGAGAGCACCGGGGAGTCGAAGCCCGAGAGCGCCTGGCCGGGCCAGGACTCGAGCTGCTGCTGGGCCGGCGGGCCCGAACCGTTGTCGGCGGCGTCGGTGATCTTCGCCGTCAGGCCGTCCCAGCCGCCGACCCGGTGCAGGCCCAGCAGCGTGAGGGGCAGCAGGGCCGCGACGATCACGAAGAACTGGAGCACCTCGTTGTAGATCGCGGCCGAGAGCCCGCCGAGGGTGATGTAGGAGAGGACGACCGCGGCCGCGACGAGGAGGGCGACCGACAGCGGCCAGCCGAGCAGGGCGCGGACGATCGTGCCGAGCAGGTAGAGGTTCACGCCGGCGATCAGCAGCTGGGCGAGGGCGAAGGAGACCGAGTTGACCAGGTGGGCACCTGGTCCGAACCGGCGCAGCATGAACTCGGGGACCGAGCGCACCTTCGAGCCGTAGTAGAACGGCATCATCACGACGCCGAGGAACAGCATCGCGGGGATCGCGCCGACCCAGAAGTAGTGGACCGTCGGCAGCCCGAACTCCGCGCCCGAGGCCGACATGCCCATGATCTCGACCGCACCGAGGTTGGCGGAGATGAAGGCCAGGCCGGTCACCCACGCCGGGAGCGAGCGGCCCGACAGGAAGAAGTCGACCGAGTCGGAGACGTGCCGGCGGGCCAGCAGCCCGATGCCGAGCACGAAGCCGAAGTAGATCGCCAGGATCGCGTAGTCGACGACGTCCGCGTCGATCAACGTGTCCGCCATGACCGTGAGCTGCGCGTCCATGCGCTCCCCTTCCGAGTCGAGCAAGCCCGAAGAGCCTAGACCCGGGCCGCAGGCCCCGGGCTCGCCCGGAAGGGTGATCGTGACATCACCGCGCACCGCCGTGGTGTTGACATGACATCAGAGTGATGTCACGATGATGCACATGGACATCACGCCGTACGTCGACAGCCTCCGCCGCGACCTCGTCGCCGCGGCCGAGGCCGGGGGCGACGACATCAAGCAGGCCGCCGAGCGGCTCCTGCTGGCCCTGGACCCCGCCGCCCGGCTCGCGCTGATGGAGGCGATCAGCCAGGCCGCCGCCGAGATCACCGCCGAGCTGCCCAGCGGCGGCGTCGACGTCCGGCTGGCGGGCCGCGAGCTCGACTTCGTCGTGCACGTGGCCACCCCGTCCGCACCGCCCGCACCCCCGGCGCCGCCGACGCCCCCGGCCGAGGAGACCGACGAGGGCGGGCTGGCCCGGATCACGCTCCGGATCCCCGAGTCGGTCAAGACCCGGGCCGAGGAGAAGGCCGCCCGCGCCGGAGACAGCCTCAACACCTGGCTGGTCAAGGTGGTGCGGATGGCGACCTCCGACTCCTCCGTCAACGTCGACATCGACCTCTCGAGCATCCCGTTCCTGGACGGCTTCGACCCCTTCGGCAAGAACAAGAGCGGCGACCGCCGCATCACCGGCTGGCTCTGACCCGCAACCGCCCCGACACCCACCCCACCGAGGGACCGGCACCAGGCCGGCCCCCTGGCCGAACACACCCTGGAGACACCCATGACCAGCGACCGCTTCGAGACCCACGAGCCCGTGGCCCTGTTCGTCGAGATCGGCTCCGGCCAGATCGACGTCACCGCCACCGACACCACCGAGAGCACCGTCGAGATCACCGGCCGGCTGGCCGACGAGGTCGACGTCCACCTCGAGGGCCGCCACCTGCGGGTCGTCGCGCCCCGCAACCGCGGAGGCATCTTCGGCCGCGACACCGACCTCTCCGTCACCGTGGCCGTGCCCACCGGCAGCGACCTCGAGGTCCGCACCGGCAGCGCCGACCTCGGCGTGGTCGGCGAGATGTCCGCCACGACCGTCCGCTCGGGCTCCGGCGACGTCCGGCTCGACGTCATCACCGGCAACAGCAGCATCGAGACCGGCTCCGGCGACGTCGAGATCGAGGAGGCCCGCAGCTCGGTGCGCGTGAAGTGCGGGTCCGGCGACGTCGAGGTCCGCAGCGCGACCGCCGAGCTCGCCGTGTCCACCGGCTCCGGCGACGTCCTCGTGGGCGACACCTCCGGAAGGCTGGTCGTGAAGACCGGTTCCGGCGACGTCCGCATCGTCGACTCCCGCGCCGACGTCGCCCTCACCACCGGCAGCGGCGACCTCCAGGTCGAGCAGGCGCACCGCGGCCGGTACGCCGCGAAGGGCGCCTCCGGGTCCGTCCACATCGGGATCCCCAGCGGGACCCCCGTGTGGACCGAGATCTCCACCGTCTCCGGCCGCATCCACAACGCCATCCAGGGCGTGGGCCAGCCCGCCGAGGGCGTCGACCACGTCGAGCTCCGCGCCACCACGGTCAGCGGCGACGTCGTCCTGGTCCCCCGCTGACCACCGCGCCCATCCACGACCACCCACGAACCACCCCACCGACCACCGCACCCACCGAGAGGAGATCGTCATGAGCAGCAACCTGACCGAGGCCGGGGAGCTCACCCGTCGCTTCGACCTCGCCGAGCACGCCGCCCACCGGGCCCACCACCCGGCCGCGACCCGCACCGGCGCCCGCCGCCGCGACCAGCTCGCCGCCAGCCTGCGTCGCGTCGCCGACCGCCTGGAGCAGTGACCCGCTCCACCCCGTAGCCCCTCCGGCGGCGCTCGTTGAGCCCGCCAGGAGGGGTTACCCATGAGTGGACGACGTCGCACCCTGCTGGCCCTGGCACTCGCCTCGATCGGGCTGGTGGCCGCACCCGCGGACGCCGCCCCTGCGGACGGTTCGGGCTGGACCGCCCGCGCGGAGGAGTACTCCGCCACGGTCACCCGCACCGACCTGACGATCCCGATGGACGACGGCGTCGTCCTGCGCGGCGACCTCACCCTCCCCGCGGCCGCCGACGGCACCGCGGTGCCGGGCCGCTTCCCGGTCGTCATCACGATCACGGCGTACAACAAGCAGGCCGTGGGCGGCGCCGCCAGCCCGCTGGCCGGCGCCCCGGCCGACTACCTCGTCAAGCGTGGGTACGCCCAGCTCACCGTGGACGCCCGCGGCACCGGCAGCTCCGGCGGCGTGTGGGGTGCGTTCAGCCGCCGCGAGGCGCGCGACGCCGGCGCCGTCGTCGAGTGGGCCCACCGCCGGCAGCGCGCCTGGAGCAACGGGCGGATCGGCATGACCGGCCCGTCGTACATGGGGATCTCGCAGCTCTTCGCCGCTTCCCGCCAACCCGCCGGGCTCAAGGCGATCTTCCCGCAGGTGCCCGCGGCCGACGTCTACCGCGACGTGGTCGCCTCCGGCGGCCAGATCGACTCCGGTTTCATCCCGCTGTGGCTGGGCCTGGTGACCGGAACCGGGCTGGTCCCTCCGGCGTACGGCGCCGAGGAGCCCGAGGCCGGCTTCGGGATGCTCGTCGACCGGCTGACGACCGCCACCACCTTCACCGTCCCCTTGCTCGCGAACGCCGTGCTGGGTCAGGACCCGGCGTACGACGGCAGGTTCTACCGCGACCGCTCCCCGATCGAGGTCGTCGACCGGATCGACGTCCCGACCTTCCTCATCGGCGGCCAGGACGACCTGTTCCAGCGCGGCACCCCGATGGTCTTCGACGCGCTGCGGGCCCGCGGCGTGCCCACCAAGCTGATCGTCGGGCCGTGGGACCACCTGCAGGGCTCGTCCGGCGCCGAGGTCGGCGAAGCCGGGTACGGCAGCCTCGCCGAGCTCCAGCTCCGGTGGTTCGACCGCTACGTCCGCGGGCAGGCCGACCCCACCCTCGACGCGGACATCCCGCCCCTCACGTACTACGAGCAGGGCTCGGACCGGTGGGTGGCCAGAAGCGGGAGTGGCTGGCCCGCGACCTCGAGCCGACGACGTACCGGCTCTCCGGCTCCGCGACGCCGGTCCTCGCGAACGGTGGCCTGGTCACCGGCCGCCCCGAGGCCGGCGAGAGCGTCGTGCCGCCGGTGCCGGTCAGCGGCCTGTGCACCCGCTCGGCCAACCAGTGGACGGCCGGCATCATGCAGCAGGTGTGGGCGGACAACCCCTGCCTGCGGGACAACCGGCTCAACGACCTGAGCGGCGTGGTCTTCGAGACCGAGCCGATGACCGAGCCGCTGCGGATCCAGGGGCCGATCAGCGCACGGCTGTTCACCTCGACGCCCAGCGGTGACGGCATGTGGTCGGTGAGCGTCGAGGACGTCGCGCCCGACGGCACCGTCGACCGGCTCACCGGCGGCTGGCAGGTCCTCTCCCACCGCGCGCTCGACCGGTCGCGGAGCACCTTCCTCGACGGCGCGCTCGTCCAGCCGTGGCACCCCTTCACGAAGGCGGCCCGCGCGCCGCTCGCGGACGGGCAGGTGGCGCCGGTCGACGTCGAGGTGTTCCCGACCGGGGCCGCGATCCTGCCGGGCCACCGACTGCGCGTCAGCATCCAGGCCTACGACGTCCCGCACCTGCTGCCGCCGGTCCCGGACCTTCCGGCGACGCTGGTGCCGCTGACGATCCACACCTCGCCGGCGCACCCGTCCACGGTGACCCTGCCGACCCGCTGACCGGCCGACCCGCTGACCGGCCGACCCGCCTTCCGGCGGCGGCGTCAGGAGGCCCGGAGCTCGCCGAACCCGGCCTGCACCAGGTCCACGACCGCCCGGACGGCCAGCTCGGCGTCCGGGCCGGCGGCGGAGACCCGCAGCTCCATGCCCAGGCCGGCCCGCAGCGTCATCAGCTCCAGCGAGCTCGCGGCGTCCGCGTTGCGGTCCTCGCACCCGACGGTCACCTCGGCCGCCAGGGCTCCGACCGCGGCCGCGATCAGGGCGGCAGGGCGGGCGTGCAGGCCGTCCTTGTTGACCAGGCTCGCCCGCGCGGAGACGCCGGTCGACGAGGGACGGTCCGACGGCACCGACGGTTGGCGGGGGCCGGGGAAGGGGTGGCGAGCGCGGACGTCTTCGGCAGCAGGGCCGCCTCGGCCTCCCGGGCGACCACGTCGAGTCCGGCACCTCCGGCCGCCCGCACCACGGCCGCGACCAACCCCTCCACGAGGGGCGCCGGACAGAGCCGGACCTCGCCCACGGAGGGTGCGAGCTCCAGCGCCAGCTCGGCGCTCAGCACGGCCGACCCGAGGTCCATCAGCACCAGGACACCGTCGGGCGAGGCCGCCCGCTCGAGCGCCCGGGCGACGTCGGTGGCGTCGGTGCCGAGCCGGCCGTCGGCCCCGGCAGCGATCTCGATCGCCGGGCCGGAGCCGGTGACCATCTGCCGCGCCAGGTCCACCGCGGCCTCGGCCAGGGCAGGGCTGTGGGAGACGACGACGATCCCGATCATGGCCGTCGTCACCCGACCGCGTCGGCGAGAGCGGCCAGCATCAGGGCGGAGGAGGCCGAGCCGGGGTCGATGTGGCCCACGCTCCGTTCACCGAGGTAGCTGGCGCGGCCCTTGAGGGCGAGCATCTCCGACGTCGCGTCGCGACCCTCCTCGGCCGCGGTCGCCGCCAGCCGCAGCGCGGCGGGCAGGGACTCCCCACGGTCGAGGGAGGCGGCGAGCGCGGCGACGGCCGGCGCGAGCGCGTCGTACATCGTCTTGTCGCCGGGCTCGGCCCGTCCGCGGGTGACGATCCCCTCGAGCCCGGCCTGGAGGGCTGCGAGGAGCGCCGGCCCGTCGAGCTCGGTCGCGTCACCGACGGCGGTGCCGAGCCGGAGGAAGAACGTGCCGTAGAGGGGTCCGCTGGCGCCGCCGACCGAGGTCACGAGGGTCATCCCGACCTTGGCGAGCAGGGCACCGGCGTCGTCCGCCCGGGCGACGTCCGGCCCGGTGACGGCGGCCATCACGGCATCCATCCCGCGGGTGAGGTTGGCACCGTGGTCGGCGTCGCCGATCGCCGAGTCGAGCTCGGTGAGGTAGCCCTTCTGCTCGTGCACCGCGTCGGTGAACGAGCCCAGCCACGAGACGAGCTGGTCCAGGGAGACGACGTCGGTCACGGTCAGACCCCCCATCGCAGCCCCGCTGTCAGGACAGGAGCATCCCACAGGCGCAGCAGCTCGTCGTCGGCCCGCAGCACCGTGACGGAGGCTCCGGCCATGTCGAGGGAGGTGATGTAGTTGCCGACCAGCACCCGGGCCGGCTCGACGCCGGCCTTCTCGAGCAGGGTCGCGACCTCGCCGTACAGGAGGTAGAGCTCGATGAGGGGCGTGCCACCCATCCCGTTGAGCATCACGATGCTGGGACCGCCGGTGAAGTCGACGTCGCCGAGGACCGGCTCGACGAGCTGCTCGGCGACCTCGGCCGCCGTCCCGAGCGGCACCCGGTGCCGGCCGGGCTCGCCGTGGATGCCGACCCCCATCTCCATCTCGTCCTCGGGGAGGTCGAAGGTCGGCTTGCCGGCGGCGGGCACGGTGCAGCTGGTCAGCGCCATGCCCATGGAGCGGCCGGACTCGTTGACGCGCCGGGCCAGACCCAGCACGGCGTCGAGGTCGCGCCCCTCCTCGGCGGCCGCGCCGACGATCTTCTCCAGCAGCACGGTCAGGCCGACCCCACGACGTCCGGCGGTCCACGTCGAGTCCTCGACCGCCACGTCGTCGTCGACCACGACCGTCTCGACCCGGGTGCCGGAGCTGGCACCGGCCAGCTCGCCGGCCATCTCGAAGTTCATGACGTCGCCGGTGTAGTTCTTCACGATGTGGAGGACGCCGGCGCCGCGGTCGACGTCGACGGTCGCGGCCACCACCTGGTCGGGAGTCGGCGAGGTGAACACCTCACCGGCGCACGCGGCGTCGAGCATGCCCTGCGCCGACGAACCCGCCGTGCAGCGGCTCGTGGCCGGACCCGCCGCCGGAGACCAGCGCGACCTTCCCGGACTCCTTGGGCCGGGCGCGGTAGATGACGCGGTGCTCGTGGTCGACGCGGAGGTCGGCGCTGGCCGCCTCGATCCCCCGGAGGGCGTCGGCCAGGACGTCGGCCGGGTCGTTGATCAGCTTCTTCATGTCAGACCTCCGCAGTGGCGGGCGTGCCGGGCACGGCGGCCCGGTCGACCTGGGTGTGGGCGATGATGCCGAACGCGAGGGCCGCAAGGACACCCGCGAGGAGCTCGGCCCCGACGTACACGGGCCACTGGGACCACGCCACGTCACCGCCGAGCAGCTGCTGGACCAGCATCGGACCGGTGGTCCGGGCCGGGTTGATCGAGGCGCCGGTGGTCGGCGCGACCGGGATGATCGCGGCGAAGACCACCATGCCGATGGCCAGGCCGGCCCAGCCGGGGGCGGCCTTGCGGTAGATGACGCCGAAGACGGCGAAGACCAGCAGGAAGGTGCCGACGAACTCGGCGAGGAAGGCCTGCGGGGTCGACACGGTGTCGCCGTACGACGCCACGCCGAGCCCGACGTCGCTGGCCTTGCTCCCGAGGACCCCGGCGATCAGGAAGGCACCGAGCACGGCGCCCGCCACCTGGGCGGCGACGTAGCTCGGCACGTCGCGCCAGGGGAACTTGCCGGTGGCCGCGAGCCCGAAGGTCACGGCCGGGTTGATGTGGTTGCCCGAGATGTATCCGAAGACGTAGACCGTGACGATCACGATCGAGGCGAAGGCCAGGGAGATGATCCCCAGGTCCGAGCCGCTGAACGTCGAGCCGTTCGCCTCGTTCACGATCAGCAGAGCGGGCACCGAGCCGACGCCGACGAAGACGAGGAAGGCCGTGCCGAGGAACTCGGAGGCCAGCTTCTGCCACGCAGTGTTGTCGTCCATCAGAGGACCTTTCGTGTGATGTGAATAACATTCGACATTATCGAATGATGCTCAGACTTCGCTCGAACGTCAAGGGTGAATCTGAAAGAGCCGCGAGAACCTGCATACTGGCCACCCCCACGCAGAAGGAGTCATCGGTGATCCAGGCCATCGACCGAGCCGCGCAGATCCTGCGCGCCCTGCAGGGGTCGCGACACCTCGGTGTCAGCGAGCTGGGCAGCCGGTTGGACCTCCCGCCCTCCACCGTGCACGGGATCGTGAAGTCGCTGCAGGTGCACGGGCTCGTGGTGCAGGAGCCGCACGGCCAGCGCTACATGCTCGGCCCCACGCTCCTGCAGCTCTCCAACGTCTATCTCGACACGCTCGACGTCCGGGCCCGCGCGATGCGCTGGACCACCGACCTCAGCGAGCGGACCGGGCTGGCCGTCCGGCTGGGCGCGGAGTTCTTCGACGAGGTCATCGTGATCCACCACGAGCCGCGGCCCGACGGCAGCCGCCAGATGCCGGAGACCGGGCTGACCATCCCGGCCCACGCGTCCGCCCTGGGCAAGGTGCTGCTGGCCTACCGGCCGGCGTTCCGCGACCGGGTGCTCGCCGGACCCCTGCGCAGCCTGACCGGCGACACGATCGTCGATCCGGGCCAGCTCGCCCGCTCGCTCGACGAGGTCGCCGTGACCGGGTACGCCCTCGAGGACGAGGAGGCGGTGCTGGGCGAGGCCTCGGTCGCGGCCGCCGTCGCCGACCGGGACGGCGAGGCGATCGCGGCGGTGGCCGTCGTGTTCCCCGCGGACCAGCAGCCCGTGGACGCCAAGGTGCTGACGCTGCTGCGGGAGTGCGCGCGCAACGTCTCCCGCGAGCTGGGTGCGACGTCGTGGCCGCCGACGGTTCCCGAGGCCGCCCCGGAGTGAGCCGGGTGGCTCAGGACCTCATCGAGACGCCCCGGCGCCAGTAGCCCATGAAGGCGACCTGGCGGCGGTCGAGGCCGAGCCCGCGCACCAGGTGACGGCGCAGGTCCGTGACGACCCCGGCCTCGCCGGCGATCCAGGCGTAGAGGTCGGCGTGCGGGCCGACCTCCGCCTCGGCGAGCTGAGACCTCCTCGCCGGAGGATGAGTACGTCGGGGTCTCCCACAGGTCCGGGTCGACGTCGCCGTCGGTCACGACGGGCGCCGCCGGCCCGTCGCCGAGGTGGCGGACGACGGCGGCGCGCAGGAGCTCGCCGTGGGGTGCGCCCTGACGGGGCAGCCACAGCAGCTCCACGCCGACCGGGTGGTCGAGGTCGGGCAGCACGTCCGCGGCGTACGGCACCTCGACGAAGGCGGTGCCGCGGGCGGTGGCGGGGAGCTGCTCGAGGATCACCGAGATCGCGGGCAGCGCGGTCTCGTCGCCCACGACCAGCAGCCGTCGACCCGGGGCGGGGTCCCACTCGATGCCGCCGTACGCGTGGCCGCGGCGCGGTGCCATCGTCGCGACCCGGTCGCCGACCCGGGCCGCCAGCGCCCAGGCGCTGCCCGGCCCCGTCGCGCCCTCGTGGACGACGATGTCGACGACGAGCCGGGTGTCGTCACCGCTGCCGACGACGTCGCGCACGGAGTAGGTGCGCAGGTGGCCGCGCTCCGCTTCCGGCCGGTCCAGCCACTCGGCGTACCAGCCCTCGTCGGCGCCCTCGAAGCTCGGCACGACGCCCGGCGTCCCGGGGAGGACGAGCTTGATCCGCTGGTCGAACCACGGCCGTTCGACGCCGAGGTCGGCCAGCAGCGGGCCGCCGAGCTCGACGCGGACGAAGCTCGGCGAGAGCCGGGTGACCGAGCGGACCTCGACGGTCCCGAGCAGCAGCGGCAGCTCGGTGGCGGTGCTGGTCATGACGCTCCCCGGTGCGGTGGCTGTCGAAGTAAGGACAGCCTAACCTCATGCGGAGCGGAACGTCAGATCGAGGTCCGGTGGAAGGACTGGAAGGAGCGGGACGGCGTCGGGCCGCGCTGGCCCTGGTAGCGCGAGCCGTACTTCTCCGAGCCGTAGGGGTGCTCCGAGGGCGAGGAGAGGCGGAAGAAGCAGAACTGCCCGATCTTCATGCCCGGGTAGAGCTTGATCGGCAGCGTCGCGACGTTGGCCAGCTCGAGCGTGACGTGACCGGTGAAGCCGGGGTCCACGAAGCCTGCGGTCGCGTGGGTGAGCAGGCCCAGCCGCCCCAGCGACGACTTGCCCTCGACGCGCGCGGCGACGTCGTCGGGCAGGCCGACGACCTCGTACGTCGAGCCCAGCACGAACTCGCCCGGGTGCAGGATGAACGGCTCGTCACCCTCCGGCTCGACCTGGCGCGTGAGGTCGGACTGGTCGGCCGCCGGGTCGATGTGCGGGTAGCGGTGGTTCTCGAAGACCCGGAAGAACCGGTCGAGCCGGACGTCGATGCTCGAGGGCTGCAGCATCGCCTCGTCCCACGGGTCCATGATGATCCGTCCGGCGTCGATCTCGGCCAGGATGTCGCGGTCGCTGAGCAGCACGACGGCAGGCTACCGGGCCGTGGCGGCATCGGTGACAGCGGTCCCCGAACCGTCGGGTAGCATCTGCCCGCAGCCCCGCGGATGTAGCTCAGTTGGTAGAGCGCGACCTTCCCAAGGTCGATGTCGCGAGTTCGAGTCTCGTCATCCGCTCCGAAATCGGCGCGTGTGCCTCAGCGTGCGCTCCAGCGCACTCTCAGGCACACGCCGCGCCGATCGGCCTGTGACAGGTGTGAAAGTTGACGATTGGTGTGACATGAGGTGACAGTGGGACGTCCCCTTCCCCGGACGGATCGAGTCCCTGATGCCTCGGAAACCCCTCCTGCTCGTGCTCGCGATCGGCGCCCTGGCCCTGCTGGTCGCCGTGGGTCTGCTGGTGCCGCGCGGCACCGATCCGGACGAGGGCGCGATCACACCGGCCGCGGAGCCTGCACGGGGTGAGGGCGAGCAGGTCCGCTGTGAGGTGTTCGAGGAGCAGCGCTACTGCCTCGGCATCGGGTGGACCACCCGCACCGCGGCGCAGGAGCAGGCGCGGCTGAGCACCGAGGTGAGCGCCGAGGTGAGCGCCCGGCGTACGGACGCGGAGACCACCGGTGACCTCACCACCGCCGACCTGCTCGCCCAGCGGGCGGCGATGCCGGCCGAGGACCGCGAGGAGGCCGAGCGGGCCGAGCTCGCGGCGGCCGCCCGGAGCGCGTCCAAGGTCGCGATGCTCCGGCACGAGATCCTCGGTGAGCCGCTGCCGGAGGGCTTCGCCGCACGCCATCCGCAGGCCCGCGCCACCGCCCCGAAGGGCTTCGCGGACTACCCGCGGCGCGACACCGTGCTGAACCCGAAGCACGTGCGCGCCCAGCGACGCACCTACTGGTGCGGCCCCGAGCACCATGCAGATGATCGCGTGGGGCTGGCAGGACCGGCGCAAGACCCAGGGGCACTGGGCCGACCGGCTCGGCACGACCTCGTCCGGCTCGTCGATCTCGGAGATGGTGCGGGTCGTCAACAGCGCCACCGGCTACGACCAGGAGAAGTACGCCGGGAAGTACGTCGTGCTCGACATCTCGCAGTGGTCGTACAAGGAGTGGATGCTGCTCCAGCTCCGCCACGTCCACGACTACCGCGCGCCCGTCGTGCTGCACCCGATCCTGCTGCAGCGGTTCTACCCCTACCTCGACGACGACGCGTCGGGCCACTTCCAGGTCGGTCGCGGGTACGACAAGAACGGCGGCAAGCCCGGCCTGCTCGGCTACTTCGAGCCGTGGAACCAGCAGCGCTTCGACCCGTCCGAGCCCTACATCGCGCGGGTCCAGTGGCGTCGGGCGTACAACAGCTACCGGGCCAACCAGGCGCACCCGCACCAGAACATCGGGGTCTGAGTGCGCGCCCGGTGCTGGCCAGCGGCCCTCGTCCTCACGCTGGCCCTGGCGGGCTGCGCGACCGACGACCCGGAGCCCACCGACCCGTCACCGACGCCCTCGGAGACCGCGACGCCCACCACCGACCCGACCGACCCGACCGACCCGACCGACCCGACCGGCGAGCCGGCGGCCCTCGACTGGGGACCGGTCGACGGGCTCGGTGGACGACCTGGTGACGGTGAGCGGCCCGTGGACGCTGACGCTCGTCGACGGTGGCGGCACCGTGCGCCTCGACGGCCCGGAGCCGCAGCAGCTCGAGGCACCGCGCGGCTTCGCCTACACCGAGGCCCTCATCGACGGTGAGTACGCCGTCGCCGTGGCCGAGCACGAGCAGGCGACCCGGCCCAACAGCACGACGGTCGTCGAGCTCGCGACCGGCGAGGTGCTGGAGGGTGACGTCGGGTCCGGCGTCGGCGGCAGCTGGGCGCTCGGCTCCGGGCTGCTGGCCAACACCGCGACCCGCGGCCGCCAGTACTGCGTCTCCGTGACCGACCTGACCGCCGGCCGACGCAGCGGCGGACCCTGCGTGCCGCCGCGGCACGGCATCAGCAACCTGACCATCACCCCCGCCGGCACCGCGGCGATGACGTTCGACGACGGCCGACCCTCGTGCCGCACGCTCAACCGGGTCGAGGGCCGCTCCTTCCGCCCGCTGTCCGGGGTCACCGACTGCCGTGGGTGGGAGGCCGTGGCCACCGAGACCGCCCAGATCTGGGGCGAGGTGGCCAACGAGCGCCGGGTCGAGGCGTCGGAGTACTTCCTCGACGCCGGCGCCGGGCTCGTCGAGCTCGGGCCGGGCACCACCGGCTCGCTCACGTGGTGCGGAGACGCGGCGTACGTCGTGCGCGACCCGCAGCGCAGCGCCGACCCCGCCCGGCTGCTCCGGATCCTCCCCGACGCGGGTGAGGCGGAGGTCGTCTACGAGACCGAGGCGACCGGGAGGGCGTTCCTCTCCGAGCCCCGCTGCGGCGGCACCGACCTCACCCTCACCGCCTACACGGCCACCGGCGACGAGCAGGTGACCGCACCGCTGCAGTAGGGGTCTCAGGTGGTCGAGCAGCGAGCGCAGCGAGCGGCTGTCGAGACCTCCGGACCACCAGGAGTCGGAGGTCTCGACACTCTCCCTCGCCCAGGGGCTCGGTCGGCTCGACCACCTACCCATGCCGCCGACGAAGCGAGCGACTGCCGAGACCTCCGGACCCCCACGAGTCGGAGGTCTCGACACTCTCCCTCGCCCAGGGGCTCGGTCGGCTCGGGCCCGCCCCAGGTGGTCGAGCAGCGAGCGCAGCGAGCGACTGTCGAGACCTCCGGACCACCACGAGTCGGAGGTCTCGACACTCTCCCTCGCCCAGGGGCTCGGTCGGCTCGACCACCTACCCAGGTGGTCGAGCAGCGAGCGAAGCGAGCGGCTGTCGAGACCTCCGGACCACCAGGAGTCGGAGGTCTCGACCTCCCTCGCCCAGGGGCTCGGTCGGCTCGACCACCTCCACACCTAGGGTGGCGAGATGAGCGACTTCGCCGGCTTCCCCGTCAGCGCGCTGGACTTCTACGACGACCTCGAGGTCGACAACACCCGGTCGTTCTGGGAGCAGCACAAGGCGACGTACGCCGCGGACGTCCGGGCCCCGATGCAGGCGCTCGTCGCCGCGCTGGAGCCCGAGTTCGCGACGCCCGGGCTGCCGGTCAAGGTCTTCCGGCCGCACCGCGACGTCCGGTTCGCCAAGGACAAGACCCCGTACAAGACCCACCAGGGCGCGTTCGTCCCGGCCGGCGAGGCGACCGGCTGGTACGTCGAGATCTCCGCGCGCGGGACCCGGGTGGGCGCCGGCTACTACGACGCCTCGGGACCGCGGCTGACCGCGGTGCGGGAGGCGATGGCGCACGACCTGACCGGCTTCGCACTCGAGCGGATCCTGGCCGGGCTCGAGGGTGCCGGCTTCGAGATCAGCGGCGAGAAGCTGAAGACCAGCCCGCGCGGGTACGCCGCCGACCACCCCCGGATCCAGCTGCTGCGCCACAAGCAGCTGATGGCCGGCAAGCGCTACGGCTTCGACCCCGACGACATCGGGCCCGGCCTGCTCGACCGGGTGCGCGAGGACTGGCGGGCCCTGCGGCCGCTCGTCGAGTGGACCGCCACCCACGCCCGGACGTGAGCTAGTCGAACCAGACGCCGCTCGACGCGACCTCGGCGAGCTCGGCGGCGGACAGGGGCGGCTCGTCGGCGAGGACCTCGGAGTCCTTGCCCTCGGCGGCGTTGTAGGAGATCACGTCGACCGCCCAGCCGTCGGCGGTCCACCACGAGATGCCGCGGCCGGTGACGCCGCCGTCGGCCTCGGGTCCGGTCTCCTGCCAGGTCGAGTAGACGGCGCCGTCCGCTCCGTCGGAGCAGGACGCCCCCTCGGCGGAGTAACGCCGGCACAGCGCCTCGGGCGTCCCCTGCGGCGACGGCTCGATCATCACGGTGGTCGCGAAGCCGTCCCAGCGGAAGTGGGCCAGCGCGGCGTTCGCCTCCGGGTAGGCCTCGACGTCGCTGGTGCTGCCACCGACGATGCCGGTGAACGCACCGGGCACCTCCGGGGCGCTGACGGCCAGGTCACGCTGAGCGGCGCCGGGGTCGGTGGCCGGGTCGGTGGCCGGGGTCTCCGAGGTGTCCGGCGACGCGGGACCACCGGTGGTCTCGGTCGGGAGCGGCCAGCGTGGGGAAGCGTCCGGGGTGCCCGGGTCGGGGGACTCGCTGGTCGCCGCAGGGGTGGGGGTCGCCTCGACGATCTCGGTCTGCTCGACCACGGTCGGCGTCGGCAGCGGGTCGACGCCGCGGTCGGACCCGCCCGAGCCGGCCGGCGCGACCGGCAGCGGCCCGCTCCCCTGCACCAGCTGCGGCACCGTCGCGACGCCCGCGGCCAGCACGGCGACGGCCGCACCCGCACCGACGGAGGCGAGCGTCGTACGCCGGCGGCGGAGCTCGCGGCCCCGGCGGACACCGCCGGTCACCAGCACGTCGACGTCGACCGCGGGCGTCAGGTCGTCGGCGGCCTCGTGGAAGAAGGAGTGGGGATCGGTCATGGTCGGGCCTTTCAGGAGGTCAGCAGGGCGCTGAGGGTCTCGTCACCGAGGAGCACGCGGAGCCGGTCGAGCGCGCGCAGGCACCTGCTGCGCACGGCTCCCGGGCTCACGCGGAGCGCCTCGGCGGTGTCGGCGACGCTGACGTCGTCGAGGTAGCGCATCACCAGCACCGCACGATCGACCGGCTCGAGGCGCCCGAGTGCCTCGACGAGGGTCAGCCGCAGTCCGTGGTCGCCGTCGACCACGCCACGGTCGGGCATCCGGTCGCTGGGACGCTCGGTGGAGCTGCGCTTGCGCACGGCGCTGATGTGGGTCCGCACCAGCACGGTCTGGGCGTAGGCGACGGGGTTCTCCATCCGGCTGCCGAGCCGGCGCCGCCACGCGACGTACACCTTGGCGAGGGTCTCCTGGACGAGGTCCTCGGCGAGGTGGCGGTCACCGCACAGCAGGAAGGCGGAGCGGTAGAGGGCCGCGGCGCGGGCGCGGGCGAACTCCTCGAACTCGTCCTCGGTCCCCGTGGCCATGTCGCTCCCCGCTGCTCGGTGTCACCCTGTCAGACGCGGTGGGGAGCGAAAGAGTTACGGGGCGGGTCAGTGGGGCTGCCAGGCGTCCTCGTCGGCGGTCCGCGTGGTGACCTCCGACGGGAGCTCGCCACCGGCGAGCTGGGCGATCGTCACGTGCTCGAAGACGTCACGCAGCGAGCGGCGGGCCGCGATCCAGACGTGCTGGAGCACGGCGGCCTCGGTGTTGTAGCTGACCGCCTCGGGACGCAGCCCGTAGACCGAGACCAGCGGTCCGTCCACGGCCCGGATCACGTCGGCGACGGAGATGTCACCGGCGGGACGCGCGAGCCGCCAGCCGCCGGACTGGCCGCGCTGGGAGATCACGACGCCGGACCGGCGCAGGTCGGCGAGGATCGCCTGGAGGAAGCCGTGCGGGATGTCCTGGCGCCGGCCGAGCTCCTCCGCGCTGATGGCGGTCCGGTCGGTCTCGCGCGCGATCTCGATCAGGGCCCTCAGGGCGTAGTCGGACTTGGCGGAGACGCGCATGGCCCCCATCTTGTCAGACCGACTCGACCGACTCGACCGACTCGGTCGACCTGAGCGCGTTTCGCCCGCAGGCACCGGCCGATCCGGATGCCGATCGGTGGGGTGGCGCACATCTCCCCCACCGGTCCTGGCCGTTCGCTTGCGTGCGTGACGCAGCCCGGTGATACTCGTTGTTACCGGTGAGTACTACTACTCAGTACGATCCGCCCGGACACAGACCCCGAACACGAAATGGTGAAGCTGTGAGTCACTACAAGAGCAACCTTCGCGACATCGAGTTCAACCTCTTCGAGGTGCTCGGACGCGACGAGGTCCTCGGCGAGGGCCCGTTCGCGGAGATCGACTCGGAGACCGCTCGCGCCATCCTCTCCGAGGTCGACCGGCTCTCCCGCGAGGAGCTCGCGGCGTCCTACGAGGACAGCGACCGCAACCCCCCGGTCTTCGACCCCACGACCAACACCGCGCCCGTGCCGGAGTCGTTCCAGAAGAGCTACCAGGCGTGGATGGACGCGGAGTACTGGCGGCTCGCGATCCCCGAGGAGATCGGCGGCACCCCCGCCCCCTCGACGCTGAACTGGGCGATCGGCGAGCTCGTCCTCGGCTCCAACGCCCCGGTCTGGATGTACGCGTGCGGCCCGGCCTTCGCCTCGATCGTCCACCGCAACGGCAACGAGCGCGACCAGCGCATCGCCGAGCACATGGTCGAGCGCGGCTGGGGCGCCACGATGGTGCTGACCGAGCCGGACGCCGGCTCCGACGTCGGCGCCGGTCGGGCCAAGGCCACCGCGAACGACGACGGCTCCTGGAACATCGAGGGCGTCAAGCGCTTCATCACCTCGGCCGAGCACCAGATGAGCGAGAACATCATCCACCTCGTGCTGGCCCGCCCGGTCGGCGTCGAGGGCGTCGGCGGCCCCGGCACCAAGGGGCTCTCCCTGTTCGTCGTGCCGAAGATCCACTTCGACCACGAGAGCGGCGAGCTGACCGGCGAGCGCAACGGCGCCTACGTCACCAACGTCGAGCACAAGATGGGCATCAAGGTGTCCAACACCTGCGAGGTCACCTTCGGCGACCCCTCCGTCGGTGGCGGCGAGCCCGCGAAGGGCTGGCTGCTCGGCGAGGTGCACGACGGCATCGCGCAGATGTTCCAGGTCATCGAGAACGCCCGGATGATGGTCGGCTCGAAGGCCATCGCGACCCTGTCGACCGGCTACCTGAACGCGCTCGAGTACGCCAAGACCCGCGTCCAGGGCGCCGACCTGACCCAGGCGGCCGACAAGACCGCCCCGCGGGTCACGATCACCCACCACCCCGACGTCCGCCGCTCGCTGATGACGCAGAAGTCGTTCGCCGAGGCGATGCGCTCGCTCGTGCTCTACACCGCGACCTGGCAGGACCGGGTCCAGGTCGCCGAGCACGCCGGTGAGAAGGACGAGCTGGCCGCGGCCGTGAACGACCTGCTGCTGCCGATCGTGAAGGGCTACGGCTCGGAGCGTTCGTGGGTGCTGCTCGGCACCGAGTCGCTGCAGACCTTCGGCGGGTCGGGCTTCCTCACCGACTACCCGATCGAGCAGTACGTCCGCGACGCCAAGATCGACACCCTCTACGAGGGCACCACCGCCATCCAGGGCCAGGACTTCTTCTTCCGGAAGATCGTCAAGGACCAGGGCCGCGCGCTGGGCCACCTCGCGAAGGAGATCGAGGGCTTCATCTCCAGCGAGGCCGGCAACGGCCGGCTCAAGCAGGAGCGCGAGCTGCTCGCGACCGGCCTCGAGGACGCCAACGCGCTGGTCGGGCACATGATCAACGACCTGATGTCGGCCGACGCGTCGGCCGAGGGCGGCGACCTCCGCAACATCTACAAGGTCGGCCTCAACACCACCCGACTGCTGATGGCGCTGGGCGACGTCGTGTGCGCCTGGCTGCTCCTGCGCGGCGCCGAGGTGGCGCTGGGCAAGCTCGGGGGCGAGGTGTCGGAGAAGGACCAGCGGTTCTACGAGGGCAAGGTCGCGGCGGCGCAGTTCTTCGCGCAGACCAACCTGCCCCGGATCTCGGCCGAGCGCCGGATCGCGGAGTCGATCGACCTGTCGCTGATGGACCTCGACGAGGCCAGCTTCTGATCCACACGCCGGGAGGGCCGTTCGTCGCATTCCGCGGCGATCGGTCCTACCCTGCCTCCTACGGGGACCCCCTGCTCTAGCAAGGAGACACCATGGGAATCGGAGTCGGAATCCTGCTGCTCGTCGTCGGACTGATCCTCGTGACGGGTGCGGTCGACCTGCCCGAGAGTGTCACCGACGCCGTTGAGGCGAACACCATCGGCTGGATCTGCGTGATCATGGGCGCACTCGCCCTGATCCTCGCGCTGGTCATGAACCAGCAGCGCTCGAGGACGACGCACGTCGAGGAGCGCCGCCAGCTCTGACGCGACGCAGCTCGCGCCCGGCGACGTCACCGACGGCGTCGCCGAGCCGGGTGAGCGCGGGCGAGTCCAGCCGCCACCGCATCCAGTGGAGCGGGACGTCGACCACCGCCGACCCGAGCCGGACCAGGCTGCCGTCGGCCTCTCCCGGCAGCAGCTGGTGCTCGGGCAGCAGCCCCCAGCCCAGGCCTCGGCGGACGGACTCCCAGGAAGTCGTCGCTGGTCGGCACCCGGTGCACGACCGGCGGGGCCGTGACGCCTCGCGCCGCCAGCAGGTCGTGCTGGAGCAGGTCCTTCTCGTTGACCGTCACGAACGGCATCGCCGCCCAGTCGTGGCCGCGGCCGCGCCGCCACCGCTCGGCGTACGACGGGGAGGCGGCGGGCCGGTAGCGCATCGACCCCAGCGGGGTGACCCGGCAGCCCTGGACGGGGGTCGGGTCGGACGTGATCGCGGCCAGCACCTCGCCACGGCGGAGCAGGTCGGCGGAGTGGGCCTGGTCCTCCACGCGCAGGCGGAGCGCGACCCCCTCCCACGTCGCGACCTGTCCGATGACCTCGCGGAACCAGGTCGCCAGCGAATCGGCGTTGACGGCGACCGCGAGCCCGACCGGGTGGACCGACTCCGCGAGGGCGGCCGCCGCCTCCTCGCCGAGCAGCCGGTGCTGGCGGGCGAGCCGGAGCAGCACCTCACCGGCGGCGGTCGGACGGCACGGCGTCGTGCGCTGCACCACGACCTGACCCGCGGCCGCCTCGAGCGCCCGCACCCGCTGGCTCACCGCCGACGGTGTGATCGACAGCGCTCGGGCCGCGGCTTCGAAGGTGCCGTGCTCGGCGATGGAGAGCAGGGTGGCGAGCTGGCCGGCCGGGAGGTCCATCCCTCCAGCCTAGATGAAGCATTGCTTCACGATCATGCAGAACTTGCGTTGGCCTTCACAGCCAACCCGGCCCTACCGTCGTCCTCGTGCTGCTCGACGCCACGTCCGGTCTCGTCACCGGACTCACCCTCATCATCGCCATCGGGGCGCAGAACGCCTTCGTGCTCCGGCAGGGGCTGCTGCGCGCCCACGTCGGTGTGGTGGTCGCGATCTGCGCGATCTCCGACCTGGTCCTGATCGCGGCCGGCGTCAGCGGCATCGGCACGATCGTGGAGCAGGCGCCGGTCGTGATCGACGTGGTGCGGTGGCTCGGCGTCGTGTTCCTGACCTGGTACGGCGTCGCCTCGCTGCTCCGGGCGCGCGCACCCGACGCCCTCCGGGCCGGTGCCGACGCGGCCGGCACCCGTCGTACGGCGGTGGTGACGGCGGTCGCGCTGACCTGGCTCAACCCGCACGTCTACCTCGACACCGTGCTGCTGCTCGGCTCGATCGCCAACCAGCACGGCGCCGAGGGCCGGTGGTGGTTCGGCCTCGGCGCCGCGCTGGGCAGCGTGCTGTGGTTCGTCGGCCTCGGGGTCGGGGCGCGACGGTTCTCCGGGGTGCTCGCGAGCCCCCGCGCGTGGCAGGTGCTCGACGTGCTGATCGGACTGACGATGCTGGGCATCGCGGTGAAGCTCGCCCTGGGCTGACCGGGGCGTGCCGGACCGACCGGTCAGTCGATCGCGCGCTCGCCGTCCTCGCCGGGCTCCTCGGTGACGGTGCGCGCGCAGCTGCCCGCGGCTGAGCCGTCGGAGACCAGCACGAGCGACACCACGTCGGTGGCGCGGTCGTAGCTCCCGGCGTACGACGCGAGGTCGCCGGTCTTGAACCGGATCCGGCCGCGGCCGGTCTGGTGCACGAACTTGGCGGTCTCGCCGTCGGCGACGACGTACTTGTTGCCCTTCAGGAAGGACAGCTCGCCGGCCACCGCACCCTCACAGGTGAAGGTGCCGTGCTTGGGACCCACAGGGGCCTTGGAGGCGGCGGTCGCGGAGACCACCGGGACGGTGACGATGAGCGCGCACGAGAGCGCGGCCATGATGCGGGGGGTCATCATGCGTGCACGCTAGGGGCGACCTCCGTCGCTCCGCCGGGGATCGCCTGAACCGGGCGGTGGTGTCTGGACCGGGTACCTAGGGTGGGGCCATGACCGTCCTCGGCATCGTCTCCCCGGGCGCGATGGGCTCGGCGCTCGGCCGCGCGTGGACGAGGGGCGGGGCACGGGTCGTCACGACGGTCGAGGGCCGCTCGGAGCGGACCCGTGGCCTCGCCGAGGGACTCGAGCTGCTGCCCTCCCTGACCGACGTGGTGCGCACCGCCGACATCGTGGTGAGCGTGTGCCCACCGGCGGAGGCGGGCCGGGTGCTGGACGACCTGCTCGGCGTACTGGGTGACGCGCGGCCGCTGCTCGTCGACCTGAACGCGGTGTCACCCGAGACCGTGACCGACCTGGCCGCGCGGGCCGGCGACGCCGGACTCGACCTGGTCGACGGCTCGATCAGCGGCGGGCCGCCACAGCCGGGCGGCGACACCATGGTCTACCTGAGCGGACCCCGGGCCGGCGAGGTCGCCGGTCTCGGCTCCGACGGAATCCGCACCCGCGTCGTCGGCGACACCGTCGGCGGTGCGTCGGCGGTGAAGATGTGCACGGCCTCGGTCTACAAGGGCACCACGGCCCTGTGGGCGCAGGCGTTGCAGACCGCGCACGCCCACGGTGTGGTCGACCTCGTGCTCGACGACCTCCGCGAGACGTTCCCCGAGCAGGTGCCGGGCGTGGGCCGGCGGATCGCGGTGGCGACGAGCAAGGCGCACCGGTTCGTCGGCGAGATGGAGCAGATCAGCGCCACCCAGGGGGCCGCCGGCGCCTCGCCGGACCTGTTCGCGGGGATGGCCGCGGTCTACGACCGGCTGTCGCGGACCGACCTCGGTCGGCTCAGCCCGGAGGAGGCGGCCGACCTCGCCGCCCTCGCCGAGGTGCTCGACCGGCTGCGCGGGTAGATCACTAGGCTCCGACCATGGACGAGCGGATGTCGGGGTACGTCGAGGTGTGGTGGCGTGCGGTCGACGACTTCACCGTGCTGCTGGAGCAGGTGGCCGACGGGGACTGGTCGACGTCCACCGACCTGCCCGGCTGGGACGTGCGCGCGATCGCGGCACACACCGCCCACCTCGAGTCGCTGCTGGCCGGTGCGGAGCACGAGCAGGTCGAGATCGGCGAGCCCGACCACGTGCGGGGCGCGATGGGCCAGTTCACCGAGCAGGGCGTCGTCGCCCGGCGCGAACGGACGCCCGACGAGCTGATCACCGAGATCCGGTCGGCCGCGACCACGCGCCACACGGCGCTGCTGGCCGACCCGCCCACCGACTCGGAGGCCCCCGCGCCGGGCGTGTTCGGGCTGATCGGCTGGACCAACGGCCGCCTGCTGCGCAACCGTCCGCTCGACGTGTGGATGCACGAGCAGGACGTGCGCCGCGCCCTCGACCGGCCCGGCAACCTCGACGGTCCCGCCGCGGCCCACACGGTCGACTACCTCGCCGAGAGCCTGGGCTTCGTGGTCGGCAAGCGCGTGGGTGCGCCCGCCGGCACGACCGTGGTGCTCGCCGTCGACGGGCACCCGTCGTACTCCGTGGCCGTCGGTGACGACGGTCGGGCCCGTCCGCTGTCGGAGGCGCCGGAGGAGGAGCCGACGGTGCGGCTGGGCATGGACCGCGGCAACGTTCATCGTCCTGGCCGGCGGCCGACGCCCGGCCACGCCCGGCGCGGTCGCGATCTCCGGCGACGTCGACCTCGGGCAGCGCGTGGTCGCCGCGTTCGCGGTGACCCCGTGACCTGGACCCTCGACGACATCCCCGACCAGTCCGGGCGGACCGTCGTGGTCACCGGCTGCACGGTCGGCGGACTCGGGTACCACGCCAGCCTCGAGCTGGCCCGGCGCGGCGCCCGCGTGGTCCTGGCCGGACGGTCAGCCGACCGGCTCGTCGAGGCCGAGCAGAAGATCCGGTCGGAGGTGCCGGACGCCGACCTGACCCAGCTGGTCGTCGACCTGGCCGACCTGGCGTCCGTACGACGCGCGGCCGGAGAGGCCGGCGAGCTCGGCCCGGTCCACGTGCTGCTGAACAACGCCGGCGTGATGGCGACGCCGTACTCCCGCACCGCCGACGGCTTCGACCTGCAGCTCGCGACCAACCACCTCGGCCCGTTCCTGCTGACCGGGCTGCTGCTGCCGCAGCTGGCCGCGGCGGGCGAGGCCCGGGTCGTGGCGGTGTCCTCGCAGATGCACCGGGTGGCGAACCGTGCTCCCCTGGACGACCCGCGGGCCGAGCCGAGCGGCCGCTACCGCCGGTGGCAGACGTACTCCCGCACCAAGCTGGCCAACCTGCTGTTCACCTTCGAGCTCGACCGGCGGCTGCGCGAGGCGGGGTCCTCGGTCACCGCCCTCGCCGCGCACCCCGGCTACTCCGGCACCCACCTCGTGGTCAACGGGCAGACCGGCGGGCTGGGCGGACCCTTCTCGGCCATCCTCCACGCCGCCAACCGGGCGGTCTCGCAGTCGGCCGCCGCCGGCGCCTGGCCGCTGCTGATGGCCGCGACCGACGACCTCCCCGGCAGCAGCTACTGCGGCCCCGGCGGCCCGGGTGAGTCCCGCGGCGCGCCCCGCCTCGTCGGCTGCACCGACCTCGCCCGCGACACCGCCGCCCAGTCCGCCCTCTGGCGCCTCAGCGAGCACGCCGTCGACCTCTCCTACCCCTGACCCCGGGGCGTCGGAGGTCTCGACAGCCGCTCGCTGGCGCTCGCTGCTCGACCACCTACCCCAGCGACAGTGGCACGACCGACTCCCTAGGTGGTCGAGCCGCCCGAGCCGCTAGGCGAGGGCGAGTCGAGACCTCCGGACCCACGCACGGTCGGAGGTCTCGACAGCCGCTCGCTGGCGCTCGCTGCTCGACCACCTGAGACGGCCATCGGCTAGGTGGTCGAGCCGCCCGAGCCGCTAGGCGAGGGCGAGTCGAGACCTCCGGACCCACGCAGCGATCGGAGGTCTCGACAGCCGCTCGCTGGCGCTCGCTGCTCGACCACCTGAGACGGCGCATCGGCTAGGTGGTCGAGCCGCCCGAGCCGCTAGGCGAGGGCGAGTCGAGACCTCCGGGAGCCCTCCGACCCCACCCGCGGGCCAGCTCCGGCAGGTCGGCGGGCCGTTGCTCGATCAGGGCGATCCGCTTGGCGCGCGACCAGTTCTGGATCTGCTTCTCGCGCAGGAAGGCGTTGCCGACGTGGTCGTGCTGCTCGACCCACACCAGCGTCACCGGCAGCCGGTTCCGGGTGTACGCCGCGCCGGCTCCGAGCGCGTGCTGCTCCAGTCGTCGCTGCAGGTCGCGGGTGCTCCCGACGTACAGGGAGCCGTCGGAGCACTCGAGCATGTAGGTGTACGCCGTCATGGGCCGACGATGCGGCGGCAGTCGAGCCTGGACAAGGGGTCGGCTGGCGACCTGTGGACGGGCACCTCCGGGCCCCGGGCCGTCAGGTGGGCTGGTTCTGCTCCACCCACAGCCCGATCAGGCCGCGGAAGTGGGCGAGGAACTGCTCGTGCTCGTGGGGCGGGTACGTCGCCGCGACGGTGTCGCGGAGCAGCCGGTCGAAGTCGTCGGAGGTGACCCAGTCGTGGACCTGCTCCTCCAGGTGGGGCAGGTGCTCGGCGCACCACTCGCGGTAGCGGTCGGACTCGAAGTGGGCGTCGGCGAGCGCGAGGTAGCCGGCCAGCTTCTCGTCGTAGGTCCGCTCGGGGTCGTCGGCGATGTCGAAGTACTTCTGGGTCTCGAGGTCGACGTTGCTGCGGCGTCCGGTGACGACGCAGTAGACCGACCAGCGCACGAGCGCGGTGATCGCCCACGGGAAGTAGTAGTGCAGCGAGGTGACCGCGACGTCGGGGCAGGCGTTCGCGTAGTCGATCGGGTAGACCTCGTCGCCCGCGACCAGCATCTCGGCGGAGTTGAACTCCCAGTGGAAGAAGGCGTTGACGATCCGGCTGATCGCCGCCGTCTCGTGGCCGGCCTTGTCGGAGAGGAAGCCGTGGTTGACGGCGTACCGCTGGTGCATCGGCTGATCGGGGCGGAAGTCCATGACCATGGTCTCGGGCCCGATCGACAGCGCGCGGGCGAAGTGCTCGTAGTCGACGGTCGCCTGGAGGTGCATCAGCATCTCGCCGGACTCGTCGTACGCGCGATGGAGGTCGCCGCGGTCGTTGATCCGGGAGACCCCACGCCAGCCGCCGCCGTCGAAGGGCTTCATGTAGAGCGGGTAGCCGAGCCGGTCGGCGATCGCGTCGAGGTCGAAGGACTGGTTGTACTTCTCCGAGGTGTAGGCCCACCGGGCGTTGTCGACCGGGTTCTTGTAGGGCACCAGGATCGTGTCGGGCACCTTGAGGCCGAGCCGGAGCATCGCGCAGTACGCCGAGTGCTTCTCCATCGACTGGAAGGTGAACGGGCTGTTGAGGAGATAGCTGCCGTTGATCAGCGCGGACTTCTTGAGCCACTCACGCGGGTGGTAGTACCAGTAGGCGAGCCGGTCGATGACGAGGTCGGTGCGGACCGGGTCGGTGAGGTCGAACGGCTCGATGGTGAGCCGCTCGCTGTGGACCTGGTGGGTGTCGGAGCCGGTGGTCACCGGGCCGACCCGCCGCAGGATCGCCTCGAACGCGCGCGGCCAGTCCTCCTCGGCGCCGAGCAGCAGGCCGATCAGGTGGTCGGTCATGCGGGTGTCCTCTCAGGAGTCAGCAGAACCGGGGCAGGTGGTGGGCGAGCTGGCGCTGCCACCACTCCCAGTCGTGGGCACTGTCATGGCCCCAGACGTCGAGCTCGTGGGACAGCCCGCGCTCGGCGAGCAGCCCCGCCATCCGGCGGGCGCTGGGCAGCGAGCCGGTCGGGTGGGTCTCCCACGGCCCCTCGCCGACGGTGAGCACCACGTGCAGGCGCTGCGCAGCCAGTCGAGGTGGTCGCCGCCCAGGTGGGGCACGTAGTCGGTCGGGTTCGTGAAGTACGCCGCGTCGCCGCGCTCGCCCCACCCGTGCCACTCCGCCGGGTCGTAGTTGCCCGACTGGCACATCGCCAGCGGGAACAGGTCCGCGCGGTGCAACGCGATCTGGAGCGCGTGGTAGGCGCCGAGGCTGCAGCCGGTGGCCATCAGGTCGGTGCGACCGGGTGAGTCGTGGTCGATGAGGGGGACGACGCGGTCGGTGATCCAGGCCTCGTAGCCCCGGTGGCGCGCGGCCCGCTCCTCCAGCGGGATGCTGCGGTCGGACCAGGTGAGCCCGTCGACCGAGTCGACGCAGTAGAGCTTCACCCGACCGGCGTCGATCAGGTCGCGGACCGCATCGACCATCCCGTTGTTCTCGTAGTCCCAGGCCCTCCCCTGCTCGCTGGGGAACACCACGACCGGTCGGCCCCAGTGGCCGTGGCGCACCACCGTGCCGTCGCGGTCGAAGCCGGGCATGTGCAGGTCCCACTGGTCACGTTCGGTCATCCCAGACCTTCCTCAGGAGCCCGGTCAGGGCAGGGTCGAGCAGGTCGCGCCAGCAGGTCCAGGTGTGACCCTGCCGGGCCTCGGCCCAGGTCACCTGGACGCCGGTCCTGGCGAGGTGCTCGCGCAGCAGCCGGTTGTTGGCGTGGTTCTCCTCGGCCGAGCCGCAGGTCATCGCGACCGCGGGTGCGTCCGGGGTCGCGGTGGTCGCGGCGAGGACGGTGGCGACGAACCCGGTCACCTCGGCCCAGCGCTCGAAGCTCGACTCCTGGGGGTCGAGCTCGGCGGTGAAGAACGAGCCCGACTGGAGCAGCACCCCCGCGAACAGTCCGGGCGTCGTCCAGGCTGCGTGGAGCGCGGCCACGGCGCCGAGGCTCTGCCCGGCCAGCACCGGCCGGTGGTCGGTCGGGCAGGCCTTCTCCAGCGCCGGTACGACGTGGTCGGTGAGCGCGGCGGTGTAGGCCGGGTTGGCGGCGTACCGCTCGTTGCGGGGGCCCGGCGACAGCAGCGCCACCCGCATCCGCGGCAGCCGGCCGGCCGCGATCCCGCTGCCGACGTAGTCGAGCAGGCCGCCGTACGACGCCATCTCGGGGCCGTCGTGCGCGTAGAGCATCGGCAGCGGCTCGTCGCCGTCCGCGTCGGCGGGCGCCCACACGGCGACCTCGATGTCGCCGACCGGGGTGTCCTCGACGACCACACCCGCCTTCTCGCTCGGCACCTGCGGCTCCTCCAGCCAGGCCGGCGAGCGGTAGCCGGGCGTCACCAGCCAGGAGTGCTCGCCGAACGCGCCGTCCACCCGTCGGTCGTGGGTGGGGTCGAGCCGGTGGTCGCCGTCGACGACGATCAGGTACTCCAGCCGGTCGACCGGCAGGTCGATCAGCTCGAGCTCCCAGCCCCCGTCGACCTCCCGCAACCGGGTGTCCCCGAGCTCGAGGTCGCACCACAGCCGCACCTCGCTCGCGGCGTGGCGGGGGTCGGGCAGCCGGACCACGACGACCTCGCCGTCGACTGCCGTGCGGAACCCTCCGTCGGTCATCCCCCGCACCCTAGTGGGGTGGCAGCGAGGCCGAATCGAGACCTCCGGGCTGCCGTGGATCGGAGGTCTCGACAGCCGCTCGCTGGCGCTCGCTGCTCGACCACCTACTCCGACCCAGGTGGTCGAGCCGGACGAGCCGCCAGGCGAGGACGAGTCGAGACCTCCGGACCCACCGTCGGTCGGAGGTCTCGACAACCGCTCGCTGGCGCTCGACTGCTCGAGCCACCTAGGCGCGAGTCGACTCGGACCACGTCGATCGGAGGTCTCGACAGCCGCTCGCTGCTCGACGACACGGTCAGCAGCGGCCGGGGCCGCCGTAGCGGAAGGAGTTGTCGCCGGTGAGGCGGACGCTGTAGTTGCGGCGGTCGCTGGCGGGGCTGACGGCGAGCTGGACGGCGGGGCCGCCGTAGAACTGGACGTTGGTGACCTTGGCGGAGGAGCGCTTCTTGGCGCGCTTGCCGTTGCCCATGTCGGCGCAGAGCCGCTGGCTCGGCTTCACGAAGACCTCGCCGAAGATCGAGGAGTAGTCGCTGCGGGTGAAGTTGCCGTCCCACAGCCGGGCGGGGTAGTAGCCGGACTTCTTGCCGTTCACGATCAGCCACCACTTCCGGTGGGAGAACTTGAAGCCGATGGTGATCTTCGAGCCCGGCTTCAGCATGCTGCCGGGGCGCTTGCCGGGGCCGCGGTCGCGGAAGCCGCAGCCGAAGTTGTAGCAGGTGCCGCTGCCGTCGGCGGGCCGCCAGAAGACGAAGAGCCGCGGGCCGTCGGTGTACTTGCGCCACCCGGCCTCGACGAAGGCGCGGTTGCTGGTGTCGCCGACGGCGATCTGGCCGATGGAGTGCTGGCCCTTGCGGCCCTTGACCTCCTTCGGCCGGTGCACCGTGAAGGTCGCGCGGACGCCGCGGGAGAGGTTGTCGGCCGGGAGCGCCTGGGTGTACGTCGCGCCGTAGTGGTAGCCGGTGGCGCCACCCCGCTGGACGGGTGCGGGCGTCGCGCGGGAGGACGTCGTACCGCCCTCGACGTCGATCGCGGAGGCGGGCAGGGAGGTGACCGCGAGCGCGGCGGAGACGGCGGCGGTGACCAGCAGAGTCCTCATGGGGACATCCTGCCTCGATCGACCGCGCCCAAACCTGGAAACAGCGTGCATGATGGGCGCCATGGTCGACCCTCGCGCGGGCACGCTCGCCACCGAAGCCGATCTCGTCGACGTCGCCGCGCTGCTCGCGGCCTACCACGACCGCGAGCCCGATCCCGACGACGTCGACCAGCAGGTCGCGTTCGGCACCAGCGGCCACCGCGGGACGTCGCTGAAGACGTCCTTCAACGAGCACCACATCCTCGCCACCACCCAGGCGATCTGCGACTACCGGCGCGAGCAGGGGTACGACGGTCCGCTCTTCATCGGCCGTGACACCCACGCCCTGTCCGAGCCGGCGTGGACCTCGGCGCTCGAGGTGCTGCTGGCCAACGACGTCAGCGTGCTCGTCGACAGCCGCGACGGCTTCACCCCGACCCCGGCCGTCAGCCACGCGATCCTGCGCGCCAACGGCGGTCGGACCACCGGTGGCGGGCTCGCCGACGGGATCGTGGTCACGCCCAGCCACAACCCGCCGACCGACGGCGGCTTCAAGTACAACCCGCCGCACGGCGGCCCCGCCGACTCCGACGCGACGACGGTGATCGCGGCCCGCGCCAACGACCTGATGCGGGCCGGGCTGGCCGAGGTGAAGCGGGTCGCCGACGTCTCGGGCGCCGGCCGCTACGACTTCATGGCGTCGTACGTCGACGACCTCCCCTCCGTGCTCGACCTCGACGCGATCCGCGACGCGGGCGTGCGGATCGGCGCCGACCCGCTGGGCGGGGCGAGCGTCGACTACTGGGGCGAGATCGCCGAGCGGCACGGCCTCGACCTGACCGTGGTCAATCCCGACGTCGACCCGACCTGGCGCTTCATGACCCTCGACTGGGACGCCAAGATCCGGATGGACTGCTCCTCGCCGTACGCGATGGCCTCGCTGATCGCGCGCAAGGACGACTACCAGATCGCCACCGGCAACGACGCGGACGCCGACCGCCACGGCATCGTCACGCCGGACGCCGGCCTGATGAACCCGAACCACTACCTCGCGGTCGCGATCGGCTACCTCTTCGGCGGCGCCCGGCCGGGCTGGCCCGACAGCGCCCGGATCGGCAAGACGCTGGTGTCGAGCTCGATGATCGACCGGGTGGCGGCCTCGCTCGGCAAGCCGATGGTGGAGGTCCCCGTCGGCTTCAAGTGGTTCGTGCCCGGGCTGATCGACGGCTCGTTCGGCTTCGGTGGCGAGGAGTCGGCGGGCGCATCGTTCCTGCGCACCGACGGCACCGCGTGGACCACCGACAAGGACGGGCTGATCCTCTGCCTCCTCGCGAGCGAGATCCTCGCCCGCACCGGCAAGACGCCCTCGGAGCACTACGCCGCCCTGGTGGCCGAGCACGGCGACCCGGCGTACGCCCGCGTGGACGCGCCGGCCGACCGCGCCCAGAAGGCCAAGCTGGCCGCGCTCTCCCCCGACGACGTCACCGCGACCTCGCTCGCCGGTGAGCCGATCACCGCCCGGCTCACCGAGGCACCCGGCAACGGCGCCAAGATCGGCGGGCTGAAGGTGACCACGGAGAGCGCGTGGTTCGCGGCCCGCCCCTCGGGCACCGAGGACGTCTACAAGATCTACGCCGAGTCCTTCCGCGGGCCCGACCACCTGGCGCAGGTGCAGGCCGAGGCTCGCG